>NZ_BAAGVM010000010.1:0-246163 GCF_054780875.1 Marinactinospora endophytica
AACAAACTTGGCTTAAAGAAAATCGAACACGCGCTGTTGAGTTCTCAAAAAACAACCGCATCCTCGCCTACAAGCCCGAACCCTCGTCCGACGCTCTTCCGCAGAGGCGGTGCTTCCGCTTTGTTGTTTCTCCAGCTTACCGGAGTTTTCCGATCAGGACCAAATTGCCTTTTCGGAAATTCATTTCCGGTTAAGCCTATCCGATTATTCTCGGCGGAGAACCGAGATCAGACCTTACCGCTCCCCGACTGTCGTCGTGACCGGTTCGCTCTTCGGATCGGCCCCGCGACGGCCTTCCAGAGCCTTGTGGCTCCTCCGGCTCCCCGCGGTGCACGGGTAACAATAGGCTCCGCGCCCAAGAGCGTCAAATCGAGCCCCGGACCGGGACAGAAGCCCTGGTCACCGGGGTATCGGCCTTGGGACAGGCCGGTCGCTCCCGAGCTCACGCAGGTCGTCGGAGGGATCTGCGCGGTACGTCAGGTTGATTGTTTCAAGGTCATACCTGCCCGTGCCCTCCCGCCTCAAACACCCTCGCCGAAAAAATTTCGGCGGCGGGTCCGGGGCCGGGCAGGGCCGGCGAGGAGGCCCGCTCCTCACCGGCCCCGTGGCGGCTAGCTCACCACGACCCCGCCGACGTTGCGCTTCCCCCTGCGCAGCACGAGGTAGCGGCCGTGCAACAGATCCTCCGCGGAGACCCGTGCGTCCACATCGGTGAGCTTCGCGTTGTTGAGGTAGGCACCGCCTTCCTGCACCACGCGCCGGGCCGCCGACTTGCTCGCGACCAACCCGGTCTCGGCGAGCAGGTCGACCACCGGGGGCAGGACGTCCACCGGACCGGAGACCTCGGCGCGGGGCACCTCGGCGAGGGCCGCGCCAAGGGTCGCGGAGTCCAGCCCGCCCAGGTCACCCTGGCCGAACAGGGCCTTGCTCGCCTCGACCACCTTGTCGCACTCCTCCCTTCCGTGCACCAGCACGGTGAGCTCCTCCGCGAGCGCGCGCTGGGCCGCGCGGGCGGCGGGACGCTCGAGCGTCTGGCGCTCCAGCTCCTCGATCTCCTCGCGGGAGCGGAAGCTGAACACCTTGAGGTAGCGCACGACGTCACGGTCGTCGGTGTTGAACCAGAACTGGTAGAAGGCGTAGGGACTGGTCAGCTCGGGGTCGAGCCACACCGTCCCGCTCTCGGTCTTGCCGAACTTCGTCCCGTCGCTCTTGGTGAGGAGGTTCGTCGTGAGCCCGTGCGCGGGGCCGTGCGGCTCGTTTCCGTCCATTCGGCGGATCAGGTCCAGGCCCGCGGTGATGTTGCCCCACTGGTCGCTGCCCCCGGTCTGCAGGACACAGCCGTAGCGGCGGTAGAGCTCGACGTAGTCGTAGGACTGGAGGAGCACGTAACTGAACTCGGTGTAGCTCATTCCCGCTCCGTCAAGACGGCTCTTGACGGTCTCGCGCGCGAGCATCTGGTTGACGCTGAAGTGCTTGCCGATGTCGCGCAGGAGCTCGATCGAGCTCATCTCGGCGAGCCACCTGCCGTTGTCCTCCAGGATGGCGTCGTCGGGCGCGGGGGTCTCGCCTTCGGGGGTGAAGCGCAGGAAGGCGGAGAGCTGACGGCCGAGGACCTTGACCCACCCCTTGACGGTCTCGGGGGAGTTGAGCGTCCGCTCGGCGTTGGGCTTGGGATCGCCGATCAGTCCGGTGCCCCCGCCGACGAGCGCGATCGGCCGATGTCCGGCCCGCTGGAAGCGGGCCAGGGTGAGGATCTGGGTGAGGTGCCCGACGTGGAGGCTCCCGGCGGTCGGGTCGAAGCCGCAATAGAGGGTGACCGGGCCATCGGCGAGTGCCTTGCGGAGTTCGTCAAGGTCGGTGGTCTGCGCGAGGAGCCCGCGCCATTCGAGTTCGTCGATGATGTCGGTCACGGTGTCTTTCCAGCGTGGTCGGATGGTTGCGTGGCCCGGTCGCTGCGCAGGCCGGACGGCCTGGCGGGGTCCGGACGTCCTCTACCGTATCCGGTCCCTCCCCGGCCGACATGGTGATCCTCCTCCCCTTCCCTCCGAGGGGTCTCGGGAGCGACGGGATGGTCTTGTGGTGGCGGGCGCCGGCCGGGAGAGCGGCACACCGCCCAGGCCACAATCGGACACTTTTGGTAACGACTTGTTCACCATCTGATGTTGTGCTTGTGAACCCGCCGGTCCAAGGTGGCCGTGTCGATCCGGCACCCGCTCTGCTCTGGAGACACGCATGCACCTGATTCCGCGCCGCGCAGCCGGCCTCGCCGCGGCGGTAGCCGCCGCCCTCCTCCTCGTGGCGGGACTGTCCTCCCCCGCGGCCGCCGCTCCCCCGCCGCCGCCCTCGTTGTCGGAGGCGCGCTCCCAACTCGCCGGACTCGTGGTCGAGCCCGAAGGGGCCTCCTCCAGTTACGACCGTGACCTGTTCCCGCACTGGACCACGGTGGAAGGAAGCTGCAACACCCGCGAGACCGTGCTCAAACGCGACGGATCGGGCGTCCGGGTCGGTTCCGACTGCTATCCGACCGCCGGGAGCTGGACCAGCCCCTATGACGGGGTGACGACCTCGGTCCCCTCCCAGATCAGCATCGACCACTTCGTCCCCCTCGCCGAGGCCTGGCGCTCGGGCGCCGACACCTGGACGACGAGCCGGCGCCAGGCGTTCGCCAACGACCTGACCACCGGCCAGCTGTGGGCGGTGACCGCCACGAGCAACTCGGCCAAGGGCGACAAGGATCCCGCGGAATGGCTGCCCGCCCGGACGGGGATCCACTGCACCTACGCCCGCACCTGGGTGCACGTCAAGCACACCTGGTCGCTGAGCGTCGACTCCGCCGAGAAGGCCGCGTTGCAGGACCTGCTCGGTTCCGCCTGCTGACCCGCGAGGACCCGCGCCCCGCCCGGCCCTGCCGGGCGGGGCGCCGTCTTTAGGAGGCGAGGGCCAAAGGGGCGAGGTGCTCGGCGATCGCCAGGGACGAGGTCGCCGCGGGGGAGGGCGCGTTGCGCACGAACACGAACCGCCCGTGCTCGGCGATCGCGAAGTCGTCGAGGAGGTTCCCGTCGGCGCCCAGGGCCTGGGCCCGCACGCCGGCCGGAGCCGGTCGCAGATCGGCGGCGGAGAGCTCGGGCACGAGCCGGCGCGCCTGCCGGGCGAAGGCGGCGCGTGACACCGAGACGGCCATCTCCCGGACACCGGTGGTCCAGTGGCGGCCGGCCAGTCGCCAGAAACCGGGCCAGGTCAGCGTCGTGGCGAGCTCCCGGACGGACAGGTCGCGGGCGCGGTAGCCCTCGAGGGCGGTGGCGAGGATCGCGTTGGGACCGGCCAGCACCTCGCCGTGGACGTGACGGGTGAGATGGACCCCGAGAAAGGGGTAGCGCGGGTCGGGGACCGGATAGACGAGCCCGCGGACGAGGTGGCGGCGCTCGGGCAGCAGCTCGTGGTACTGGCCGCGGAAGGGGACGATGCGCGGGTCGCCGGCGGCCCCGGCGAGCCGGACGAGGCGATCGCCCTGCAGGCCCGCGCAGACCACGACCCTGTCGAAGCGGTGCCGGAGACGCTCTCCCCGGGGATCTCCGGTGAGCACGTCGGCCCCGTCGGCGTCCTGGCGCAACCCGATCACCGGGGTCCGCAACAGCACCCTGCCCCCGGCCCGCCGGACATCCGCGGCCAACGCCTCGGCGACCGCGCCGTAGTCGGTGATGGCGGTGCTCGGTGAGTGCAGCGCGGCGACGCCGCGAACGTGGGGCTCGAGTTCGCGTAGTCCCTCCGGACCCAGCAGGCGCACCCCCGGGACTCCGTTCGCCGTGGCGGTGCGTTCGATGTCGCGCAGGCGCGCGGCCTCCTCGGCGGTACGCGCGACCAGGACCTTGCCCACCTGCTCGTAGGGAAGACCGCGCTCGGCGCAGTAGTCGCGGAGCATCCCGACCCCGCGCCGGCACAAGGTCGCCTTGAGCGAGCCCGGCCGGTAGTACAGGCCGGCGTGGACGACCCCGCTGTTGTGGCCGGTCTGGTGCGCGGCGACACGGGACTCCTTCTCCATAACGGTGACCCGGGCCCCGGGCCGCACCTGGGCGATGCGTCGGGCGAGAGCCAGACCGATGATGCCGGCTCCGATGATGCCAATGCGTTCGGTGCTCACTTCACCTCCGTTGGACGGTCCGGACTCCACAACTAGCAGCGGGGCGCCCCCGGGGGTACCGGGTCCCCTCGCCACAGCGGGACTCCAGCGCCGGAGCCGGTCCCTCTACAGCGCTCGCAGACCGTCCAGGACCGCGCGCAACACCACCCCCTCCTCGACGGCCTTCGCCCCGTCCGCGCAGGAGCGCAGCTCCCCTCTGCCGATCATGTCCGCGAGCAGCAGACGCGCGGCCGTGAGCGGTATGTCCAGGACCGCCGACACCTCCGCGACGCTGCGAGGACGCAGGCACAGCCGCAGGACCGTCTCCCTCTCGGGTTGGCAGGCCCCTGTCTCGCCAGGCGAACGGGCGGCGACGACACGACAGAGCAGGTCCAGTGAGGTAGCGGCCCCGCCTCCCAGTCCGAGCGCGAACGGACGGAGCAACCGCGCCGGGCCGCGGCCTCCGTCGCCCACGATCACCGGGCCGCCCCGCCTGGACGCGACGACCCGGTTCGCTCCGCGAGGTGTCGCAGGCGGAGAGAGGTGAGCTCCTGACCGGCCGTGTCCGGGGACGGCACCTCTTCCAGCAGGCGCGCGGGAAGGACCGCGACCGCGCGGGTCCCCCCATAGGGGGAGGGACACAGGCGCACCTTGACCCCGTGCCGCTCGGCGAGCCGGGCGACGACGAACAGGCCGAGCCGGGGCTCGTCCGGAAAGGCCATGACGTCGAACTCCGGGGCTTCCGCGAGCGTGCGGTTGATCGCCTCATAGGCGCTGTGGGTCATGCCGAGCCCACGGTCCTCGACGTCGACCGTGAGCCCCGAGGAGACCAGGCCGCTGTTGACGTCGACGGCCGAGCCCTCGGGGGAGAACTGCGTGGCGTTCTCGATGAGCTCGGCCAGCAGGTGGACGACGTCGGCCACCGCGAAGCCCTGGACGCTCATCTTCGGCGCGGATCTGAGCCGGACGCGCTCGTAGTCCTCCGTCTCCGAGATGGCCGCGCGCAGCACGTCGACGAGGGGGAGCGGTTCCCGCCACCGCCTGGCCGAATGGGCCCCGCCGAGGATGATGAGGTTGTCGGCGTAGCGCCGTCCCCGGGTGACGAGATGGTCCAGGCGGAAGAGCCGGCGCAGCGTCTCGGGGTCGCTCTCCGCGTGCTCCATCTCGTCGAGCAGGCGGAGCTGGCGCTGCACCAGGGTCTGGTTGCGGTAGGCGATGCCGAGGAAGACCCGGTTGGCGCCCTCGCGGATCTCGGCCTGCTTCACCGCCGCGGCCACCGCGGTGCGCTGCGCCGTGTTGAACGCGTCGGCCACCTGGCCGATCTCGTCCGCGCCGTGCCATAGCGGTGGCGGCTCCAGCGCGAGGTCGACGCGGCGTCCCTCTTGAAGCCGGGAGACGATGTCGGGCAGGCGCGTGTCGGAGAGCTCCAGGGTTTCGGCGCGCAGGCGCTGGAGACGCTCGGTGAGACCGCGGGAGGAACGTAGGGCGCTGTTGATCGCCAGCGCCCCGGCGGCGAGCGCGGACAGGCAGCCACAGGCGTTGAGGAGGACGCCGCGCAGAGCCGACCGGCGGGCCTGCTCAAGGGAGATCTGAACCTGCGCCGCCGTGAGTTCGCCCAGGACCGGGTCGGTGGCCCGGGCCGTGGTGTGCCACTGCGCGGCGGTGACGGGAATGTCGCTGTTCCAGGTCGCCGTCGTCCCGAAAGGCAGGGCCGTGTCCTTCACCGGGTCCCGGGTGACCACGGCCCTGCTGAGCCGCTGGACCTCCTCCCAGGGCGCGGTCTTGACCATCGAGTCGTAGCGCGCGGCGACCGAGGGGGACATGTCACGGCGGGCGTTGGTGAGCCTGTCGCGGTAGGAGGCCGTCAGGTGGGTGAAGTGGGCCGTTTCCGCGTAGGACATCCCTCCCGCAGCGATCGCCCCGGCGAGGAGGGCCTCGGCCTGGGAGTACTCGTCCCGCGCCCGGAGGACCTGGAGGGCGAGGACCCCCTCGGTGAGGCTCCCGTTGTCGCCCACGCCCATCACGATCACCTCGGAGACCAGATGGGCGTCGGCGACGAGATCGGAGTAGCGTTCCAGCGCGGCCTCCCGGTGGACCCTGTTCTCGGCCACCTCGCTCCTCAACCGGGGAAGCTCCTCCCAGGTGTCGAGGAACTCTTCGGCCTGCTCCCCGCTCTCGCCCCCGGCTCGCTCGCCGAGTAGCAGGATGGTGTCCCGCTCCGCCGTGAACGCCTCGTCGGTACGCCGCCACTGTTCCTCCAGGGCGGTGAGCGACGCCGGGGAGGGGGATCCGAGGTGGATCTGGGCGAGCCGGCGTTCCTCGCGCAGCTGGCCGACGATCGAGCCGAACGCCTCGGCCCCCATGCGTCCGTCGGTCGCCGACAGCATCAGCGCCCCCGCCTGGACCGCGCCCACCGTGGTGACGGTCGCCCACAGTGCCAGGAAACTGATGCTGGGAACCAGGACGATCCGGGTGAGCTGACGGCGGATGGTGGTACTCGCGGTCTGTCCGCGCGTTGTGTCCATGGGTTCTCCCCCCGTGAACGGGCGCGCGGCGGACGGGGTGGAGATTGCTGCGCAGAGCAGTGCCGACCGGCACGCGGCGCCCTTCGCGGAGACCGACGCTACCGGATTCGACGCCGCCTCGTGATCACTTCATCACTGTTCGTAAGCGACGAGGGGGGACTGCCTTCCCCGCCACGGCACCGAAGGCGTCGCCGAACCGTCGGTGCCGTGGCGGGGCGGCGAAGGCGCTCAGCTCTCTGGACGGTGCCGGGAGCCCACCGGTGCGGGGAGCTCTTCCAGAGTCGGCGGTTCTTCGATCCCCAACGAGTTGAGGATCTCGGCGTAGCGCAACGCGACGATCTTGGCGATCGTGCTGTTGGTGCCGAGCGGGGCACAGGCGCGGGCGCCGTGCTGCTGGGCGAGTTCGGTCACGGCCTCGGCGGGGAACTCGGCTCCGATGACGCTGGGCGCGAGGACCGGGCTGACGCACCCGGCGTCGCGTAGCTGGCCGAACACCTCCTTGATGTGGTCGGGGTCGTCCATCGCCGCGGGCAGCACGGTGACGCCGAGCCGCGCGGCGAGGAGCACCGCGGTCACCCCCGCGGCGCCGAGCGCCTCGGAGCCGCCGGCCGACCCCACGACGACGCCGTCGGCCATTCCCGTGCCGGCCGCCACGACGCTGATGAGGCGCATGCGGTCGGCGCGGACGAACCCGGCCTCGGCCAGGCGCAGGTGGAGCACCTCGGCGAGCATCGGGTGGGGCCCCAGCCCCTCGCTGACCCGGACGTCGGCGCCGGTGGCCGCGACCGCGTCGTCGATGGCCTTCAACGTGGGGGCGTGCGGCGCGGTGACCAGGGGGACGATGACGGCGCGCACCGCGCGCCCCTCGTGTGCTTCGAGACCGGCGAGGACGTCACCGAGCCGGTGCTGCTCCCCCTCGGCGTAGCCGAAACGGATCTCGACCTCGGGACGGTAGGCGCGGACGAGATCGGCCATCTGGCGGCCGAGGGGGTCGGCCTCGGCCGCGCCGGGCACGGCGAGGACGAGCTCGGGCGTACCGATGGCGCTGTCGAACGACAGCGGGTTGCGGTGCCGCCCGGAGCGTCGCCGGGGAAGATCACGCGGGGGGAGCCTGTCCGGATTCTGCGTAGTGTCAGGATTCACGCGAAAGATGCTAACGAGTCGGGAGTGATGATCGCGCCTTCGCACTTTCCCGTCACTGGCGGGGGCATGGGAAGAGCGGATCATCGCCGGATGAGGGGAACGGAGGCGGTCAGCCGGTGACCGCCGGGGTGTGGTGCGTCATGACGTGTTCCACCAGCGTTATCAACACGTCCTTGGCGGATTCGCGGCTGCGCGCGTCCGCCATCAGGATCGGCACGTCCGGCCCGGTCCCGATGGCCTCGCGGACCTCGTGCTCGGTGTAGGCGTGGGCCCCGTCGAAGCGGTTGACCGCGATGACGAAGGGAACGCCCCTGCGTTCGAAGAAGTCCACGGCGTGGAAGCAGGTCTCCAGGCGCCGGGTGTCGGCGAGGACGACCGCCCCCAGGGCGCCTTGGGCCAGTTCCTCCCACATGAACCAGAAACGGTCCTGGCCGGGAGTGCCGAACAGGTAGAGGACGACTCCGTCGCTGATGGTGATGCGGCCGAAATCCAATGCGACGGTCGTGGTCGTCTTCTCCTCGACCCCGTTGAGATCATCGATGCCGAGGCTCGCCTCGGTCATCACCTCCTCGGTGCTGAGCGGGGTGATCTCGCTGACCGAGCCCACCAGCGTCGTTTTCCCGGCGCCGAATCCGCCAGCGATCAGGATCTTGACCGCTAGGGGGATCACCTCGGTGCCGGCCTCTTCCTCAGAGCCTACGGATGCCATCAAGTACCGCCTGAAGTACGTTCATTTGAGGGGGTTGCGCGGTGGGTAGCGGGGCGCGCGCGAGAACGGCGCCCCTGCTGATGAGATCGCCCAACAGCACCTTGATCACGGTGAGCGGGATATCCAGGTGCGCGGAGATCTCCGCGACGGAGAGCGGTCGCCGGCACAGTTGCAGGATCGCCTCGTGCTCGGGTTCCAGGGTGCCCTGCTCAACGTGTTGACGCGCCGCGACGACAACGCTGATCAGGTCCAGTTCGATCGAGCCCGGACGGGTCCGGCCACCCGTCATGGTGTAAGGACGCACCAGGGGGCCGGCCGCGGCGTCGGGGAGAGAGTCACCGGGTTGCGGCTCGGCGCCCTCGTCCGCTCCGCGCGGCAGGCGGGAGGGCAGAGCACCGAGCCGGTTCTCCCCTGAGTGCATCATGACCTGCTGCCGCCGACGACGCCGGCGGACTCAGGAAAGCGTGGCGCGGTACTGAGGAACTGACCGACCCGCTTGATCCGCATGTTCATCTCGTAGGCGACGAGGCCGACATCCGCGTCCTCGGAGGCGAGGACCGCGAGACAGGCTCCCTCGCCCGCCGCGGTCACGAACAGGTAGGCGTGCTCCATCTCCACGACGGTCTGCCGAACGGCGCCTCCTCCGAAGTGGCGCCCCGTGCCCCGTGCCAGGCTCTGGAAGGCCGACGCCACCGCCGAAAGGTGTTCACCGTCTTCGGCCAGCAGGTCACGGGAACGGCCGATGAGAAGCCCATCAGCGGACAACACGATGGCGTGGTCCGCGCCGACCACGCGGTCGACCAGGTCGTCGAGCAGCCAGTTCAGGTCTCCCGTAGCGTTGCTCATCTCCACCATCATTCACTCTCTTCAGTGTGGTCACCGGCCGGTCGGCCGATGTCCCCGTCACCGCTACGCGCGGTGGTCGCTGAGCCGGGATGGTCGCCCTCCCCGACCTTCCAGGCACCCTCCAGCGGTTCAGAGGGCGGATCACCGAGGTCTTCGGCCCGACCTCGTCGGGTGCCGCTTTGGAAGGCGTCCATCACGCGACGCGCCTCCTCGGGAGAGCGGATCGTGCTCGGCCACACGCCGTCCGCCGCGCCCTGCGCCGTCTCCTGCCGCAGCTGGGGCGCCAGATTGGCCTGTCTGCGCCGTTTGGGTAGCTCCGGGCGGTCAGCGGACTTCGACGGCGCCGCGGTCGCGGACCCGTTCGTCGGCCGTGTGGGCAGCGTGGGACGGGACGCGGTGGGAGCGGAGACCAACGCGTCCTCGCGCCGCCCGGCCGTGTCAGTGACGGCCGGGCGGGAGCGGATGACCGGTCGCGGGGGCGGGGGCGACGCCGGTGGCCGGGGCTCGGGCCGGTCGTCGCGCGGTGCGAGCAGATCGGCCGCGCCCGGCCGGGCGAGCGGCTCTTCGCCCGGCAGCGGGGAGTCGGAGTGCTCACCGGAGGCGATGAGCTCCGCGGGGATGAGGATCACCGCGCGGGTTCCCCCATAGGGGGAGCTGCACAGCCGGACGTTGATGTCGTGTTTGGCCGCCAGGCGCGCCACGACGAACAGGCCGAGCCGGGTGTCCTCGTTGATCGCCATGACGTCGAACTCCGGAGCGCCGGAGAGGGTCTCATTGGCCTCGGCGTAGTCGTCCTCGCCCATGCCCAGCCCCCGGTCCTCGACCTCCACGACGACCCCCTTGGGGACGATCTCGCTGTGGATGTGCACCTTGGTGTGGGGCGGGGAGAACGCGGTGGCGTTCTCGACGAGTTCGGCGACCAGGTGGATGACGTCGGCGACGACGGCACCGCGGAGCGAGAGGTTGGGGACGACCTTCAACTTGACCCGGGCGTACTCCTCGGTCTCGGAGATCGCGCCGCGCAGGATGTCGACGAGAGGGATCGGGTTGCGCCAGCGCCGGCCCGGTTGGGAGCCGCCGAGGATGATGAGGTTCTCGGCGTTGCGCCGGCCCCGGGTGGCGAGGTGGTCGAGCTGGAACAGGTGCTCGAGCAGGTCCGGGTCCTCTTCCTCGCGTTCGACACGGTCGAGGAGCTGGAGCTGGCGCTGCACGAGGGACTGGTTGCGGTGGGCGATGCCGAGGAAGACCCGGTTGGCGCCCTCGCGGATCTCGGCCTGCTTCACCGCCGCGGCCACCGCGGTGCGCTGCGCCGTGTTGAACGCGTCGGCCACCTGGCCGACCTCGTCGGTGCCGTAGTCGAGCTGTTTCATCTCGGCGTCGAGGTCGACGGACTCGCCCTCGCCGAGCCGGTGCACGATCCGCGGCAGGTCCTCGTGGGCGATGCTCAGGGTATCGGCGCGCAGCCGGACCAGTCGCCTGGTCAGGCGGTTGGCCGAACGCGACGCGACCATGTAGGCGAGCGTGGCCGCGAACAGGGAGAGCAGTCCGGCTCCCAAAGCGGTGGTGAACATCTGCGCGCTGGCGCTGTCGGTGGCGTTGATCGCGGTCTGGATCTGGGTCTCGCCGAGGACCACCATGGCGGCGTCGACGGAGTCGGCCGCCTCACGCCAGGCATCGCCCTCGACGGGGAGGTCGCGGGAGGTGGACTGCTGCCCTGTGATGGGGTCCACGGTGACCTCGGGTTCGTATGCCGCCACCCGGTCGGCCAGGCGGTTGATCTCGGCCCAGCCCTCGGCACTGGTCATGCGGGTGTAGGCGGTGAAGGAGGAGCCGCCGAGCACCGGACCGGTGACCTCCATGCGATAACGGAGGTTGACGATGTTGGCGGCGAAACGGGTCTGCTCCTCCGGGCTGAGCTCGCCACGGGCGGCCGCCCCCGTCAACAGCGCGTCGGCCCGGGAGAACAGTTCCTGCGCCCGCAGCAGGGAGACCGCGTCACCGATCTGGGCGACGGACTGGCCGTCCTCCAGGAGACGCCCCTTGGCCTCGTAGAAGGCGTAGGCGTCGGTGACGATGCCCCCGTAGGCGTCGATCGCGGCGTCGGGGTCGAGCTCGCCGGCGACCACGCTCTCGCGCACCTGGGAACGGGACTCCAGGGCGTTGACGAACGTCACCGCGCGACGGCGTAGGGCCTCGTCGCTCTCCTCAAGGTCCCCGGCCTTCTCCTGGAAGCCGCGCACCGCGTCGTCGGTGATGTCGGCCTGCTCCCGCAGGACCTGGAGGGATTCCGTCGAGGGATCACCGAGGTAGGCCAGGGCGAGGCGGCGTTCGTGCTGGAGCTGGACGACGGCCCGGTACAGATCCAGGCCGATCTTTCCGTCCTCGGTCGCCGTGCGCAGTGAGAACGCCTGGACCAGGGTCGCACCGCTCAATATCACGAACAGCAACAGGGATGTGATGCTGGGGATCAGCACGATCCTGTTGAGCTGCGATCTGATACTGCGGCCGGTACCGCCCGATTGGCCCATCAAGCTCCTCCCACGCTGGGCACGCGGGCATCGCCATGCGCCGGGATGGCGCCGGACGCTGCCGGGAGCGAGGAGGGGATCGGTCCCTCCTCGGAGCGCGACCTGGCACGCACGCCCGTCTCCCGGCCCGGCTTGGCCCGCCCCTTGGTCACGTTCCGCTAGGGAGAGCGCACCCAAGGTGCCCGCAGGAACTGGACGCTACAGCATCAGGGCAGGCCTTGACGCCGCTTCGTCGGATTCGGTACCAAGTAAGCGACTCAGGCCGGCATTCGTCCATATTCCGGTTCGTCTCACCGGAAAAGCTACCGAAACAGCAGTGGGCGGAGGACACCTCTCCCACGCCCACCCGCCGTCCGGGCGTCGCTCACCCCTTCTCTGCGTAGCCGGCGTGGTCGGCGACCGCGGCGCGGAGTCGGGTGAGCTGTTCGGCCACCCGCGCGGGCGCCGTGCCGCCCTTGCCCGAACGCGACTCCAGGGATCCGCGCACCGTCAGCACCTCCCGCACCGCCGGCGTCAGGTGGGGCGAGATCGCCGTGAAATCGGCGTCGGTGAGGTCGGGCAGGTCGATGCCCCGCTCCTCGCACAGGCGCACGCACGCTCCGGCGATCTCGTGCGCCTCGCGGAACGGGACCCTCGCGCGCACCAGCCACTCGGCGATGTCGGTGGCCAGGGAGAAGCCCTGCGGCGCCAGCTCCTCCATGCGCTCGCGGTGGAAGCGCAGCGTCGCCACCATGCCGGTGAACGCCGGGAGGAGGAGCTGGAGGGTGTCCACGGCGTCGAAGACCGGCTCCTTGTCCTCCTGGAGGTCGCGGTTGTAGGCGAGGGGCAGGCCCTTGAGCGTGGTCAGCAGACCGGCGAGGTCTCCGATGAGCCGTCCGGACTTGCCCCGGGCCAGCTCGGCGATGTCGGGGTTCTTCTTCTGCGGCATGATCGAGGAGCCGGTCGCGAAGGCGTCGTCGAGGGTGACGAAGGAGAACTCCTTGGTCGACCACAGGATGATCTCCTCGGCGAGCCTGGACAGGTCCACACCGATCATCGCGGTGACGAACCCGAACTCGGCGACGACGTCGCGGGAGGCGGTCCCGTCGATCGAGTTCTCCACCGACGCCGAGAAACCGAGGTCGGCGGCCACGGCCTCGGGGTCCAGCCCGAGGGAGGAGCCCGCCAGCGCGCCGGACCCGTAGGCGGAGACGTCGGCCCGGCGGTCCCAGTCGCGCAACCGCTCCACGTCGCGCACCAACGGCCAGGCGTGCGCCATCAGGTGGTGGGCCAGCAGCACCGGCTGGGCGTGCTGGAGGTGGGTCCGGCCCGGCATCGCGACGTCGATGTTGGCCTGCGCCTGGTCGGCCAGCGCCGTGACCAGGGCGAGGACCTCCTGGGCGATCAGCCGCGCCTGTTCGCGCAGGTACATCCGCACGAGCGTGGCGATCTGATCGTTGCGGGAACGTCCCGCGCGCAGCCGGCCGCCCAGTTCGGGACCGACGCGTTCGATGAACCCGCGCTCCAACGCGGTGTGCACGTCCTCGTCCTCCAGGACCGGGGTGAAGGCCCCGGAGACCACGTCGGCCTCCAGACGGTCCAGGCCGTCCAGCATCCCGGCGAGCTCGTCGTCGTCCAGCAGCCCGGCCGCGCGCAGGACGCGGGCGTGCGCGCGGGAGCCGGCGATGTCGTGCCGGGCGAGCCGCCAGTCGAAGTGGGTGCTCAGGGAGAGCCGGGCGAGCGCCTCGGAGGGGCCGCCGGCGAACCGGCCTCCCCACAGCCGGGTGACGGAGGTGTCGGGCTCGTCAGCCACGATGTGGTCCTTACGTGAATCGTTGGAAGAGACGGATGGGGTCGCGGTGGGGCGGGGCTCCCGCGCTCTCTCCGGGGGGCCGTGCCACGGCGGCGAAGGCCGCGGGTGGGAGCCCCAGGTCCGGCGCCGGGACGGGTCCCGTCCCGTGGCGGTCGGTGTCGCCGCCCCAGGACCGGTGGCCCGGTCGGGGCGGGCCTTGATCGTAGCCGTCCACACCGCGGCCGGACGGCTCCTCGCGCAGGTCCGGACCGCGTCCTGACGGCCGGGATCCCGCCGCCCGTCCCCGGGCGGCGTCACCGCCGGTTGGCCAGCCGCAGCAGCGCGGACGCCAGTTCCTCGCCCCCCTGGGGGTCCCGGGAGATCACCAGGATGGTGTCGTCTCCGGCGATGGTGCCCAGGATGGCGGGGATGTCGGTGTGGTCGATCGCCGAGGCCAGGTACTGCGCCGCCCCCGGAGGGGTGCGGACGATGACCATGTTGGCCGAGGACTCCGCCGATACCAGCAGGTCCTCGGCGAGACGGGTCAGACGCGAGTTGGACACGTGTCCCAGATCCAGGTTGTCGGGGCGCGCCCGCTGGAGGCGCTCACCGCCTTCCCCGGGCAGGACGTAGACCAGGCTTCCGTCGACGGTGCGCAGTTTGACCGCCCCCAGCTCGTCCAGGTCCCTCGACAAGGTGGCCTGGGTGACCTGGACACCGGACTCGGCCAGCAGCTTCGCCAGTTCGCTTTGGGAACGGACGTCGTTCTTCGTCAGCACCTCGGTGATCCGGGCGTGCCGCGCGGCCTTCGTCATGGGGGTGGGGGCACCGCCGACGTTCATCGTCGCCCGTCCTCTCGGATGGGGGAGGCGCCCGAACGCCTCTTCGGGATCACGGGAACACGGTCGGGCTCAGCCATCCTGTCCTCCCCCACCGGCCTCCTGGAGGATGGCCGGCAACGCTCGGACGAACCCCTCGACCTCGCCGGGGGTGATGGTCAGCGGAGGGGCGACGCGCACGATGTCGGGCGCGACCGCGTTGACCAGGAAACCGTGGCGGGCGGCGGCGCTTTGCACCTCGACGGCGGCCGGTTCGGCGAGCAGCAGCGCGCGCCACAGCCCCGTGCCGCGCACCCCGAGGAGCAGCGGATCCGCCACCTCCTCGACGCCCGCGGCCAGCAGTTCACCGGTGCGGGCGGCGTTGGTGAGCAGGTCCGCACGCTCGATCGTGTCCAGCACGGCGAGCGCGGCCGCGGCGGCGACCGGGTTACCGCCGAAGGTGGAGCCGTGGTCGCCCTTGGCGAACGCTTCACCGTAGCGGCCGAACCCGACACAGGCCCCGATGGGCAGCCCGCCGGCGAGTCCCTTGGCGAGGGTGAGCACATCGGGCAGCACACCGGCCGCCTGGTGGGCGAACCAGTGTCCGGTACGGCCGACGCCGCTTTGGATCTCGTCCAGGACGAAGGCCGCGCCGGTGGCGTCACAGACCTCGCGCACGTCGGCGAGGTAGCCCGCGGGCGGCGTGACGATGCCCGCCTCGCCCTGGGTGGGCTCGACGAAGACCGCGATGGTGGAGTCGTCGACCGCCTCGCGCAACGCGTCGCCGTCTCCGTAGGGGACGAAGCGCACGTCCATCCCGAACGGGCCGAAGGGGTCGCGGATGGCCGCCTTGCCGGTGATCGCGAGAGCGCCGGAGGTGCGACCGTGGAAGCTCGCGACCGTGGAGACGATGTGGTCGCGTCCGGGCCCGGCGGCCCGCTTGACCAGTTTCAGCGCCGCCTCGTTCGCCTCGGTGCCGGAGTTGGCGAAGAAGACCCGGGCCTGCGCGCCCAGCAGGCCGAGGAGACGCTCGGCCAGTTCGACCTCGCGTTCGTGCAGGAACAGGTTGCTGGTGTGCGCCAGTGTGGCGACCTGTTCGGTGACGGCCTTGACCAGGGCCGGGTGGCCGTGGCCGAGGGTGGAGACCGCGATCCCCGCGATGAGGTCGAGGTAGCGTCTGCCCTCGACGTCCCAGACGTGGTTGCCCTCGCCTCGGGCCAGCGCGATGGGCGGGGTGCCGTAGTTGGGCATCAGCGCGGCCTCGAAGCGCGCCTGAAGGGCGGTCGTGGCGCTCATGCGTCCTCTCCTGCGGTGGCGGCGACCGGTTCGTCCGACTCGGCGACGACCATGGTGCCGATCCCGTCGTTGGTGAACATCTCCAGCAGCATCGCGTTGGGCAGCCGCCCGTCCAGGACGTGGGCCTGGGGGACCCCGCCCCGCACCGCGCGCAGGCACGCCTCCATCTTGGGCACCATGCCCGAGGAGAGGTGGGGCAGCAGCTCCTCGAGCTCACCGGCCGTGAGCCGGCTGATGAGACGGGAGTTGGTCGGGTAGTCGGCGTAAAGCCCTTCGACGTCGGTGAGCATGATGAGCTTACTCGCGTCGAGACCGACGGCCAGCGCCGCGGCCGCGGTGTCGGCGTTGACGTTGTAGACGCCGTCGTCGGAGCGCGCGATGCTGGAGATGACGGGGATGCGCCCGTCGTCCAGCAGGGTGTTGACGGCGCCGGGCTGGACGTCGACGACCTCGCCGACCAGACCGATGTCCACGGGCTCGCCGTCGACGATGGCGGGCTTGCGTTCGGCGGTGAACAGGTGCGCGTCCTCACCGGACATCCCGACCGCGAACGGACCGTGGGCGTTGATCAGGCCGACGATCTCGCGGTTGACCTGGCCGACCAGCACCATCCGCACGATGTCCATCGTCTCGGGCGTGGTGACCCGCAGTCCGCCGGCGAAGGTGCTCTCCACCCCCAGCCGGTTCAGGTGCGCGTTGATCTGGGGTCCGCCCCCGTGCACGACCACCGGGCGCAGCCCCGCGTGCAGGAGGAACACGATGTTCTCGGCGAAGCCGGCGCGCAGCTCCGGCGAGGTCATGGCGTTGCCGCCGTACTTGACCACGACGGTGTGGCCGTGGAAGCGGGTGAGCCAGGGAAGCGCCTCGAGGAGGACGTTGGCCTTGTCCAGGGCCTGCTGGTGGACGCGGGAGATCATGTCGTGTAGGCCGAGTTCTCGTGGACGTATTCGACGGTCAGGTCCGTGGTCCACACGGTGGCCGCCGAGCTTCCGGCGGACAGGTCGACCGTGACGGTGACGTCGCGTGGCTTGAGGTCGACCTTGGCCCGGTCGTCGCCGACGGCGCCGCCCCGGCAGATCCAGACGCCGTTGATGGCGACGTTGAGCTGGTCGGGTTCGAAGGCGGCGTCGGTGGTGCCGACGGCGGCGAGCACCCGCCCCCAGTTGGGGTCCTCACCGTAGATCGCGCACTTGAACAGGTTGTTGCGGGCGATCGCGCGGGCGACCGTGACCGCGTCGTCCTCGCTCGCCGCGCCCACGACCTCGATGGCGATGGACTTGGAGGCGCCTTCGGCGTCGGCGATGAGCTGGCGGGCCAGATCGTCGCAGACCTCGGTGAGCAACCGGGCGAACTCCGCCTCGTCGGGGACGACCCCGGACGCGGCGTTGGCCAGCAGCAGGACGGTGTCGTTGGTGGACAGGCAGCCGTCAGAGTCGATCCGGTCGAAGGTGACCGAGGTGGCCCGGCGCAGGAGCCGGTCACACTGCTCGGCGGTGAGGTCCGCGTCGGTGGTGATGACCGACAGCATGGTGGCCAGCGATGGCGCGAGCATGCCCGCCCCCTTGGCCATACCGCCGATGGTGTACCCCTCGCCCCGTTTGAAGGCGATCTTGGCGACGGTGTCGGTCGTGCGGATCGCGTCGGCCGCGGCCAGGCCACCGTCACGGGCCGCCTCGGCGATGACCGCGTCGACACCGGCGAGGAGTTCGGGCATCGGCAGCCGCTCGCCGATCAGACCGGTGGAGCACACCGCGATCTCGGCGGCGGAGTCGTCCAGGGCCGCGGCGGCGCGCTCGGCCGTGGCGTGGGTGTCCTGGAACCCCGGGGCGCCCGTGCAGGCGTTGGCGTTGCCCGCGTTGAGGACCACGGCGCGCACCCGGCCGCCTTTGAGGACCTGCTCGGACCACAGGACCGGCGCGGCCTTGACCCGGTTGCGGGTGAAGACGCCGGCTGCGGCTCGCGAGGGTCCGTCGTTGATGACGACGGCGACGTCGCGGTTGCCGCTGGGTTTGAGACCCGCGGCGACGCCGGCCGCCCGGAAACCACGGGGGGCGGTAACGCTCAAGGTGCGACTCCTGTCAGGGGAAGTCCGGTGGTTTCGGGAAGCCCGAGGGCGATGTTGGCGCTTTGGATCGCACCGCCCGCGGTGCCCTTGGTGAGGTTGTCGATGGCGGCGACGGCGATCAGCCTGCCGGCGTGTTCGTCAACGGTGACCTGGACGAGCGCGGTGTTGGCCCCCAGGGTCATCGCGGTGGTCGGCCATGTCCCCTCGGGCAGCAGGTGCACGAAGGGTTCGGCGGAGAAGCGGCGTTCGTAGGCCGCGCGCACGTCCTGCGCCGTGGCCCCCTCGGTGAGGGGCGCCGAGCAGGTGGCCAGGATGCCGCGCGGCATGGGCACCAGCATCGGCGTGAAGGACACCGTCACGGGGGCGCCCGCGACAGCGGAGAGGTTCTGGGTGAACTCGGGGGTGTGCCGGTGGGTGCCGCCGACACCGTAGACGCTCACCGCCCCCATGACCTCGCTGGCGGTCAGGTGGGGTTTGAGGGCCTTGCCGGCACCGGAGGTGCCGGTGGCGGCGACCACCACGACCTCGGGGCGGACCAGTCCTTCGGCGAGGGCCGGGAACATGGCGAGGGTGCCGGAGGTGGGGAAGCATCCGGGGACCGCGATGCGCTTGGTGGAGGCGAGCCTCTCACGCGCACCGGGGAGTTCGGGGAGCCCGTAGGGCCAGGTGCCCGCGTGCTCGGAACCGTAGTAGGCGGTCCAGGCGTCGGGGTCGGCGAGCCGGTGGTCGGCGCCGCAGTCGACGACGAGGGTGCTGTCACCGAGTTCGGCGGCGACGGCCGCGGAATGTCCGTGCGGCAACGCCAGGAAGACGATGTCGTGCCCGGCGAGCTCGGCGATGGCGGTCTCGGCGAGCACCCGGTCGGCGAGGGGACGCAGGTGCGGGTGGTGGTCCCCCAGGCGGGTCCCCGCGTTCCCGCCCGCTGTCAACGTCCCGATCGCGATGTCGGGGTGGCCGAGCAGCAGGCGCAGGAGCTCACCTCCGACATAACCACTGGCCCCCGCGATAGCGGCCGTATACCCCATCCCGCTCTCCTCGTCTCGGCGACGACTTTCCTGCACCATCATGCACTCGACTGCAAAGTTATGCAAGAGAGGGAGAGGACAACCCCGCGTGACCGGGACCACGCGGGGCGCCGAGGGCGCTCCGGCGTCACCGCCCGGCGATGCGCCCGGCGATCCCGGCGAGTCTGGAGGTCCGGGACCCCCGGTCGGCCTCGCGCCGGTCGGCGGAGCGGTAGAGGCCGTAGATGACCTGGGTGCCCACCCAGCGCAGAGGCTCGGGCTCCCAGCCACGCACCCGTCGTCCCACCCAGGGCAGGCGGGCCAGCTCCCCGTCCCGGCCCAGCACGAGGTCGCACAGTGTCCGCCCGGCCAGGTTGGAGGTGGTGACCCCGCTGCCCACATATCCGCCGGCCCAGCCGAGCCCCTCCTCACGGTTCAGGCTCACCGTCGGGCACCAGTCCCGGGGCACGCCCAGCACACCGGACCAGGCGTGGGCGACCGGCACCTCGCGCACCTCGGGGAACAGCCGGGTCAACGCGCGCCACAGTTCCGCGATCGTCTGCGGCGGGGTCGCGCCGTTGGAATCGTGCCCCGACCCGAAACGGTAGGGGATCCCCCGGCCCCCGATCGCGATGCGGTCGTCGGCGGTGCGCTGGGCGTAGATGTAAGTGTGGGCGCTGTCACCGAGCAGCTCGCGGCGCTCCCAGCCGATCCGTTCCCAGATGTCGGCCCCGATGGGCTCCGTGGCGATCATCGAACTGTTCATCGGCAGCCATTGGCGGCGTTGACCGCTCAGCGAGGCGGTGAACCCCTCCGTCGCCCGGATCACGTACTCGGCGCGGACCTCCTCCCCCGTCTCGGTGACGGCGGCGGCCGGACGCCCCTCTTCCCTCGGCCGGATCTCGGTCACCGGGGTGTCCTCGAAGATGTCGACGCCGAGTCCCTCGACCACCGAGGCCAGGCCGAGGACGAGCTTGGCGGGCTGGATGCGCGCGGCGTGCGGACTGTAGGCCGCGGCGACCGTGTCGGCCACGCGCAACGCGGGTTCGCGGTCGTCCTCGAGCAGGTAGATGTCCTCGGGCCAGTAGCCCCACTCCTGGAGGTGGCGCACCTCCTCCTCCAGGCGCTCGCGCTGGGCCTGGTTGGTGGCGACCAGACGCATGCCGTCCTTGACGATGTCGGCGTCGATCCCCTCCGCCTCGGCGACCGCGATGACCTCGTCGACCGCGGCCATCATGGCGCGTTGCAGGGCGATCATCGCCCCCTTGCCGTGCGTCTGGGCGTAGCGCTCCCGCGATCCGGCGAACTCCGCGGAGAGCCATCCGCCGTTACGTCCCGAGGCCCCGAAACCCGCGAACTCCCGCTCCAGGATCGCGACCCGCAACTCGGGCCGCGCCTTCTTCAGGTAGTAGGCCGTCCACAGGCCGGTGTAACCACCGCCGACGATGCAGACGTCGTAGTCGGCGCTTCCGGGAAGCGCGGGACGGCGTTCGGGCAGCCCGGTCTCCCGGTACCAGAAGGAGACACCGCCATTACGGAACTCCGCGGAACGGGGAATCGCGCGCATCTCGGCCGCGCTGGCGATGAGTTTCATGTCGTCTTCCCCTGGACTCCTGTGTGCTGGCATGACGACACGGATCCACGGCGCCGCAGAAGGGGCGCAACGGGCCGGTCGCCGACAGCGTACCTGTGCGGCCTTTGCGGAGGTATGCACGGTTCGACATCAGCCTGGGCGCCCTGCTCCCCTCGAAGGGGGGGAGGACAGGACACCCGGATCATGGGATGGCCGAGGTTTCACTCGGGCGCGGTCACGTAGTTCGTTCCCGCGCGTGGTCACGCAGCGTCCGAGCGTGGTCGGCGAGATCGCGCAGCGCGCCCTTCCCCAAGGGCTGCAACACGTGCAGCCGCAACAGCTCGACGTGTCTGCGCCGCGCCTGCTCGGCCAGCTCCAGCCCCTCGGGGGTGAGCACCGCATAGGTGACCCTCCGGTCCGAGGGACAGGACTGGCGCGCGAGGTAGCCGTTGCGTTCGAGCCGATCGGCGAGCTTGGTGAAACCACCACTGCTGAGACTGACCTCGCGGGCCAGCCGGCTCATCGGCAGTCGATGCTGCGGGGAACGCTGCAGTCTGAGCAGGACCTCAAACCATGGTCCCGACATGTCGTGGCCACAGGGATCGATACCGCGCAGCAGCAGCGGCCCCAGCGTGGTGAGGGCCTCGTGCAGCAGCCCCCACGCGGTGATCAGTTCGTCGTCGTCGATACACCCGCCGGCCCCTTCGCCGACGGGAGACTCCGTGTTCGTCTCCGTCGTCGTTTCCGTCTCCGTACTCATCGCCCCTCCCCGGCCACCTCAGCGTGGCCGCGGGATACATCCTATCTAGAAATATCTTTCCAGGAAGGGAACGGGTGGGGCCGCCCCACAGCGCCGGCCCCACCCGTCGTGGTTCACCCTCGCAGTACGGCTCCGACACGCTCGGCGGCCACGGCCACCGCGGCGTCACGCGCCGCCGTGGCCTCCTCGGCCGTCAGCGTCCGGTCCCCGGCCCGGAAACGCAACGAGTAGGCCAGCGACTTGCGCCCCTCGCCCACCTGCTCACCGGTGTAGACATCGAACAGGCGCACGTCCTCGAGAAGCTCCCCGGCGCCCTCGCGCAGCGCGGCCTCGACCTCGCCCGCCGGCACCGACGTCTCGACGACCAGCGCCACGTCCTGGGTGGCCACCGGATAGGTGGACACCTCCGGAGCCCGCACCGCCTCGCGCGCGCGCTCGACGGGATCGAGGTCGACCTCCATCGCGGCGGTGCGCGCGGGCAGCCCGTAGGCCTTGGTCACCCGCGGGTGGAGTTCGCCGGCGTGGCCGACCAGGACCTCACCGCCGTCCACGGTCACATACAGCTCGGCGCAGCGCCCCGGATGCCAGGGGGCGTACCGACCGGGCCGGACGGTGATCTCGACCCCGGCGGCACGTCCCACCTCGCGCGCGGCCTCGATCGCGTCGGCCCACGTGGCCGCCCGCCCCTGCCCCCACCAGCCGGCGGGTTCCCGGTCGCCGGCCAGCACCGCGGCCACCCGGCGCGGCTGGTGAGGGATGGCCGCTTCCAGCTCGGCGAGCTCCTCGGCCGTGGGCGCGCGGTCGACCCCGGGCAGCGGCGCGGCGGGCATCCCCTCCTTCGGCAGGTAGACCAGACCCATCTCGAACAGGGCGACGTCGGGGAACCCGCGTCCGACGTTGCGGACCAGCGTCTTGAGCAGGCCCGGCAGCAACGTGGTCCGCAGGAACGGTTCGTCGTCGTTGAGGGGGTTGGCCAGGCGGAGCGCGTCGCGGCGCGCGTCATCGGCCTCGACCTGGAGACCGTCGAGGTCACGCTCCCCCACGAAGGGGTAGGAGAGCACCTCGGTGAACCCGGCACCGGCCAGGGCACGCCCGACGGCGCGGCGCAGCCGCTGCCCCGGGCTGAGCCCTCGCCCCACCGGCGCGCGCGGCGGGATCGAGGGGATGTTCTCGTAGCCCTCGTAGCGGATGACCTCTTCCGCGAGGTCGTTGGGGTCGGTGAGGTCGGGACGCCACGACGGCGGGGACACCCGCAGCGTGTCCCCCTCTTCGACGACCTCACAACCGATCTGACGCAACCGTCGGGCCGCGGTGCCCTCGGGGTAGTCGACCCCCGCGATGCGCGCCGCGTGCCGCTCGGCGATGACGATGGGGGCCGGCCCCGGCACCTTCGGGTCGACACTGGTCAGCCCGCCCGGCCGACCGCCTCCCAGCCTGGTCAGCAACTCCACCGCCCGGGCCGACGCCCGCAACGGCAGCTCCCGGTCGACACCGCGTTCGAACCGCCGGGACGCCTCGGAGTGCAGGTTGTGCCGCCGTGCCATCCGCGCGACGTTCGGCGCCGAGAAGTGCGCGGCCTCGATCACCAGCTCGGTGGAGGCGTCGTCGATCTCGCTGTCGAGCCCGCCCATGGTCCCGGCCAGCGAAATGGGACCGCTCGCGTCGCTGATGACGATGTCATCGGGGTCGAGGTCGCGAACGACGTGGTCGAGCGTCTCCAGGCGCTCCCCCGCCTCGGCCCGGCGCACCACGATCCCCCCCGACAGCTTGGTGCGGTCGAAGGCGTGGAGGGGCTGGCCCAGCTCCCACATGACGTAGTTGGTGACGTCGACGGCCAGCGACACCGGCCGCATCCCGGCCAGCGCCAGGCGGCGCTTCATCCACATGGGGGTGGGCGCGTCGGAGTCGAAGCCGCTGACCTCGCGCAGCACGAACCGGTCGCAGGCGTCGATGTCGGCGATCTCGGCGGGGTAGCCCTCGCCGTTCTCCTCGATCGGCTCGGCCTCGGCGGGGTCGCGGAAGTCGACCTCGTAGAGCGCGGCGGCCTCACGGGCCACACCGCGCAGGGACAGGGCGTAACCCCGATCGGGGGTGACCGCGATGTCGAGGACGTCCTCGCGCAGCCCGAGCAGTTCGAAGGCGTCGGTACCGGGCTCGGCCGTCCCCTCGGGCAGCACGATGATGCCCGCGTGGTCCTCCCACAGGTTCAGCTCGGAGGCCGAGCAGATCATGCCCTCCGACATCCTGCCGTAGGTCTTGCGGGCGCCGATCTTGAAACCGCCGGGCAGCTCGGCCCCCGGCAGGGAGACGACCACCAGGTCGCCCTCCGAGAAGTTACGGGCACCACAGATGATGTTCTGCGGCTCACCGGACCCGTTGGCCGCGCCGACGTCGACCCGGCAGTGGCGGATCGGTTTCTTGAAACCGGTGAGCTCCTCGATCTCGAGCACCCGGCCCACCACGATGGGCCCCGAGATGTCGGCGCCGACCTCCTCGACGGTCTCGACCTCCAGACCGGCCGCGATCAGCTTCGCGGCGAGTTCACGGGCCGTCACCTCAGTGGGCAGGTCGACGTACTCCCGCAGCCAGGAAACGGGGACGCGCATCAGATCTCCATCCCGAACGCCGAGGTGAACCGCACGTCCCCCTCGACCATGTCGTGCATGTCGCGGACTCCGTGGGCGAACATGAGCGTCCGCTCCACCCCCAGACCGAACGCCCAGCCGCTGTAGCGTTCGGTGTCGACCCCGGCCGCGGTCAGCACCCGCGGATTGACGACGCCGCAGCCGCCGATCTCGATCCACCCCTCGGAGCTGCAGGTGCGGCAGGGCGCGTCGGGGTTGCCGACCGAAGCGCCCCGGCAGACGAAGCACTGCATGTCCACCTCTCCCGAAGGCTCGGTGAACGGGAAGTAGGAGGGGCGGAACCGGGTGGTCAGTCCCTCACCGAACATCCGGGAGACGAACGCGTCGATCGCGCCGCGCAGATGCGCCAGCGTGACGCCCTCGTCCACCACCAGCCCTTCGAGCTGGTGGAAGACCGGGGTGTGGGTCGCGTCGAGCTCGTCGGTGCGGAAGGTCGTGCCCGGGGCGACGACGTAGACCGGCAGCTCGCGGGTCAGCAGCGCCCGGACCTGCACCGGGGAGGTGTGCGTGCGCAGCACCAGCCCCGAGGGCCGTCCCCCCGCCCCCTCGACGAAGAAGGTGTCCTGCATGGTGCGTGCCGGGTGGTCGGGCTGGAAGTTCAGGGCGTCGAAGTTGTACCACTCGGCCTCGACCTCGGGCCCTTCGGCCACCTCGAAGCCCATTCCGACGAAGATGTCGGTCATGCGCTCGGCGATCGTCGTGAGCGGGTGGCGGGCCCCGCGGGACACCCGGTCCCACGGCAGCGTGACGTCGACGGCCTCCTCGACGAGGACGCGCGCGTCACGCTCCTCCTCCAACTCGGCCTGGCGACGTTTGAGCGCCTCGGAGACGTCGCGCCGGGCGCCGCCGACGCGCTTGCCCGCGTCGGCCTTGGCCGCCGGCGGCAGCGCGCCGATCTCACGGTTGGCCAGCGCCAGCGGAGCGCGGTCGCCGGCGTGCGCGAGGCGGACCTCCTTGAGCTCCTCCAGGCTGGACGCCCCGGCGATGGCGGCCAGCGCCTCCTCGCGCATGCGGGCGACCTCGTCCGGGTGCAACGAGGTCACCTCGACGGGATCATAGGAATTATTGGGTGCAGACATGATTGGTTGCCTCGCCGCCCGCGCCGTGGGCGGGGCGGCCGTCACGGCCCGCCGAACGGCGGACTCAAGCCGACAAGGAAGCTGGGACCGCCCGCCGTGGTCCCGGGCTCAGACGAACTCGGGGGTGCCGGCGGGCACGGTAAATCGGAACTCGGCGCCGCCACTGGGCGCCCTGCCGACCGTGATCGTGCCGCCGTGGGCCTCGACCAGGCCCTTGACGATGAACAGCCCCAGGCCGGTGCCGCCGCGGCGCTTGGTACGCCAGAACTGACGGAAGACGCGCGGAATGACCTCGGGCGGTATGCCCTCGCCCTCGTCGCGCACCGACACCGCTGCTCCTCCCTCATGGGGCTCGATCACAATGGTGACAGTACCAGCGCCGTGCCGCACGCCGTTTTCCACCAGGTTCGCCATGATCTGCTGGACCTTGTCGGCGTCCAACCACAGCTCCGGCAGTGTTCCGTGCACCTCAAGGCGGAAACGTTCCTCGGGGTCCCCCGCTGCGACGCGGCCCGCGACGGCCCTGCGGGCGAGTTCGGGGAGGTCGACCACTTGGCGTCGCAGTTCCAGGCGACCCGACTCGATCCGGGAGACGTCGAGCAGTTCGCTGATGAGCCGGGTGACACGGTCGGCGTCGGCGTTGACCGTCTCCAGCATGAAACGCTTCTGCTTCTCGGTGAGGCGGTCCCATTTGGCCAGCAGCGTGGCGGTGAACCCCTTGACGCTGGTCAGGGGCGAACGCAGCTCGTGGGCGACGGTGGAGACGAGGTCGGCCCGGCTGCGCTCGGACCGGGCGCGGTGCGCGGCGTCACGCAAGGTGACCACCAGGCCGGACAGTTCGCCGCGCGGGCAGTCCCTGAGGTAACGGGCGGCGACCAGGAGCTCGCGGCCGTCGGCGAGCATGAGCAGCCGTTCGGGTTGCCGGGTGCGGGTGCGCAACCCCCCGTAGGGGTCGGTGCACTTCCACCAGTCGCGTCCCTGATGGTCGTGCAGCGGCAGGACGTCGCGGAAGTCGCGGCCCAGCGCGGAGGGGGCGGGAACTCCGACGAGGCGGGCGGCCCGCCGGTTGAAGGTCACCACTCGGCCGTCGCGGCCGGCCACGAGGACCCCGTCGGGCAGGTCCTCGGCCGAGAGCATCCCATCGTGCCGACCGAGCGTATGCGCCGACTGGTCGCCGCCCACGACCGCCTCCCAAGCCATATGTGAACTTCCGTGTCAGCGGGAGAAAGCGAAGCCCCCACCGCCGGCACCGGCCGACAGCTCTCCGGGGATCCCTACCCGCTGCCCACCTCCGTCACGCACCGTGACGCGGCCCCGGCCGCGCGGCACGCGCCGGGCGGACCCGTCGTCACCGTCCGTGTGAGATACCGAGCGTATCGGCTGGAAGGCACGCTCCAACAATCCGGAAAGCCGGAGTCCGGCCCCGCGACGGGACCGGACCCTGATGGCGGACGCCTGTGAGGCGTCGTGACCCGGCGTGGAACAGCGGCGACGCCCGCTTACCCGTATTCCGGGTCATTACGCGGCTGACGCATGGATTCCCGCCCGGCGGCGTTCCCCGAACGGACGGGCTCACTTTCGGCGCTGCTCCCGCGCCGTGGCGTAGAGGCACACGGCGGCCGCCGTGGCGAGGTTGAGGCTCTCGGCGCCACCGTAGATCGGCACGCGCACCGCGCCGTCGGTCAGCTCGACCGTCTCCTGCGGCAGTCCCCATGCCTCGTTGCCGAAGACCCAGGCCACGTTGTCGGCCAGCGCGCCGGAGTCGCTCACCTCGTCGAGGTCGCGTTCCCCCGCGCCATCGGCCGCCAGGACACGGGCCCCTCCGGCCCTGAGGTGGTCGACGACCTCGGCGACGCGCGGACCCACGACGACCGGAAGGTGGAAGAGGCTTCCGGCCGACGCCCGGACGCACTTGCCGTTGTACGGGTCGACGGAGGCGTCGGTGAAGATCACGACGTCGGCGCCTGCCGCGTCCGCGGTCCGCAGCACCGTCCCGGCGTTACCCGGATCGCGCACGTGCGACAGGACCACGGCCAGCCGCGCCCCACTGACCTCGGCGAGCGGCACGTCGACGAAGGAGCAGACCGCGAGCAGCCCTTGGGGGGAGACCGTCTGGGCGAGCTCCCCCATGACCTCCAGGGTGACCCTGTGGGTCGCCACGCCCGCCGTGTGGGCGGCGGCGACCAGGTCGGCGTGGCGCACGGTCGCCTCGGCCGTCACATACAGCTCGTGCACCGTGTCCGGACGGGCCAGCGCCTCCCGGACGGCCTGCGGCCCCTCCGCGAGGAAACGCCGTTCACGCTGCCGGAACGCGCGTTTGGCGAGCCGACGAGCCCCTTTGATCCGGGGAGAACGGATGCTCGTGAACTCGTGGCCCGCCATCGCGCCGTATCCGGTCAGGCCGCGGCCGGGGCCGGGATGGCCTTCTTGGCGGTCTCGACGAGCGCCGCGAAGGCGGCGGCGTCGTTCACCGCGAGCTCGGCCAGCATGCGGCGGTCGACCTCGATGCCGGCGGCCTTGAGGCCCTGCATGAAGCGGTTGTAGGTGAGGCCGTTGGCGCGGGAGGCCGCGTTGATGCGCTGGATCCACAGCCGCCGGAACTGGCCCTTACGGTCCTTGCGGTCCCGGTAGGCGTAGGTCATCGAGTGGAGCATCTGCTCCTTGGCCTTGCGGTACAGGCGCGACCGCTGGCCGCGGTAACCGCTGGCGCGCTCGAGGACGACCCGGCGCTTCTTCTTGGCGTTGAGAGCGCGCTTGACGCGTGCCACTGTGACTCCTCGTGGATATCCGGTGCGCGATCACCGCGCTACCGGTCGGCCCCGCCGGTCGAAAGGACCGGTCGGCCTGGTTGAACGGACTTGCTCGCCGGGCGGTGCGGCCGGCGACCCGCGATGCGGGTGGGCGGCGCGGGCGTTCGTTCGGCCCGTGCGACACCCGGGGAAAGCGGCGTCAGAGCTAGCCGAGCAGCTTCTTGATCTTCCTGGTGTCGGCCGGAGCCAGCTGGACCTCCGGGCTGAGCCGGCGGGTGCGCTTGGTGGGCTTGTGCTCCAGGAGGTGGTTCTTGTTGGCACGGCGGCGCATGATCTTGCCGGAGCCGGTCACGCGGAAACGCTTGCTGGCCCCACTGTGCGATTTGTTCTTCGGCATTGTCGCCGTCGTCTCCTTCAGCTACTCACTCGGCGTGCCACCGAGGACTGGTGGCACGGGTACTTGGACGCTCTGCGCTACACGGAGCCGGCCAGTGCGGAATTCGGGAACGTCCACCCGGCCGTGTCTCATGGTGCGGCGAGGCGGCCCGTGGGGCCGGGTCACTCGCATGCCCTCCCCCACATGGCCCCCTCGCCGTCGTCGGGTGGGGCCCGCGGCGGGCGCCATCACCACCGGGAGAGCCCGGCGGGGGTTACTCCCCCTGGTCGGTGCGCGCGGCCGGCCGCTGCCCGCGGGTCCTGCCTTCGGCGGCGGCGCGCGCCTCGGCCTTGTGCTCGGCGCGCCGCTTGTGCGGGCCGATCACCATGACCATGTTGCGGCCGTCCTGCTTGGGCTGGGACTCGACCTGACCCAGTTCCTGAACGTCCTCGGCCAGCCGGCTCAGCAGTCGGCGGCCCAGCTCCGGCCGGGACTGCTCCCGACCACGGAACATGATCGTCACCTTGACCTTGTCGCCGCCCTTGAGGAACCGGACCACGTGACCCTTCTTGGTCTCGTAGTCGTGCGGGTCGATCTTCGGGCGGAGCTTGATCTCCTTGATGATCGTGTTCGTCTGGTTCTTACGCGACTCGCGCGCCTTGACCGCGGACTCGTACTTGAACTTTCCGTAGTCCATCAGCTTCGCGACCGGCGGCCGGGCGGTCGGGGCGACCTCGACCAGGTCGAGGTCGGCCTCCTGGGCGAGGCGGAGGGCGTCGCCGACGGGGACGATGCCGACCTGCTCACCGTTCGGTCCGACCAGGCGGACCTCGGGAACCCGGATTCGGTCGTTGATGCGGGGCTGCTCAGCGCTGATGGGACCCCTCCCTCATCTTTCGTCGAGTGCTTTCGGATGTTGGGGGGTCGCCCAGGCCCGTGAGCCAATGCAAAAACCCCGCCAGCGGCTGCAAGCGGGGTGATCCACCGGGTGACACGAGGAGCCTTCGAGCCCGTGCGGGCCGTTGACCCTCGCGCCACGCTACGAAGGACGCGGGATCGCGCCCAGGGCGCGAGACGATCTCCGTATCGTGTACCGGAACCCACGCGGGCAAGGCCCCCGAAGGTGGGAGGATCGGCCTCCGCTTACATGTCCGGACGCCCACGGGCGCCGGATCAGGTCAGGAACTCACTCTACCAGGAAAACACCCCCTGGCGACCCACGGAACGGGCGGACCTCCCACAGCAGTGTCAACCACACCGAAAGAGGCGCTATTCCCCGCGTTCATCGGCTTTCCGGCGACGGTGGAGCTCGGACTCCCCCGCCTCGCGCATCGCGGCGACGGGGACTGGCGAACAACCGGTCATCAGCTCCACCTGCGCCACGGCCTGGTGCAGCAGCATGGGGAAACCGCCCACCACCGTGCGCCCCGCCGCGGAGGCGGCGCGCGCCAGCCCGGTCGGCCAGGAGGCGTAGACGACGTCGAACACGGAGGCCCGGCTCGCGGCGATCTCGCCGGCGAAGTCGTCCGCGGCACCCTCGGGCAGGGTGGAGACCACGAGGTCGACGTCGAGATGTGCGGCCAGCCCGCCCAGCGGGGCGATGGCGATCCGGGCTCCCATCCGTTCGGCCGCCTCGGAGATCCCGGCCGTGCGGCCCAGGTAACGGGCCAGGACGGTCACCGCGCCGGGCTCCGTGGCCCCGAGCCGACGCACCGCGGCCAGCGCCGAGGCCGCGGTCGCGCCGGCGCCCAGGATCGTGGCGGTGCGCACGCGCGTCACCCCCGCCTCGCGCAGGGCTTCGACGATCCCGGTGACATCGGTGTTGGCGGCGTGACGCCGCCCGTCCCTGAAGACGATGGTGTTGGCCCCGCCGACCTGCGCGGCGGTCTCCTCGACCTCGTCGGCCAGCGCCAGCGCGACACGTTTGAGGGGCATGGTCAGCGACAGCCCCGCCCAGGAGTCGTCACAGCCCTCGAGGAAGGCGGCGAGCCCGTCCTCCGCGCACTCGTAACGGTCATAGGTCCACTCCCCCGCCAGACCCAGCTCCGCGTAGGCGGCCCGGTGCAGCACCGGGGAGAGCGAATGGGCGATGGGGGAACCGAGCACGGCGGCACGCTTCACCGTTCCTCCTGCGATCCTGCCTGGGGCGGGCGCGCCCGCCTGGGTGCGCGCCCGCCGATTCTCTCTAGTTCTGCTGGCTCTGCTGGAACTTGTCCACCAGTTCCAGGAACTCCGCCTCGGTCTCGGCGAACTCGGTGATCCCGTTCTCCGGATCGGTGGCGACGAAGAAGAGCCACTCGCCCTCGGCCGGATCCAGGGCCGCGTTGATCGCGTCGGCGCCGGGACTGACGATCGGACCGATCGGCAGACCGCTGCGGTAGTAGGTGGCGTACTCGCTGCCGCTGTCCCGGCACGCCTGGAGCTGGGCGTTGTTGAGCGCGATGCCGTACTCGCCGATCGCGTAGAAGCAGGTGCTGTCCATCCCCAGCTCCATGTCGATCTCCAGGCGGTTGTAGATGACCCGGGAGATCTTGGGCATGTCCTCCACCCCTCCCGACTCGGCCTGGATGATGGCGGCCATCGCCATGATCTCGTTGGGGGTGTAACCGGTCTCCTGCGCCCTCGCCTCCAGGTCGAGCTCCTCGGCCATCTGCTTGTAGCGGTCGACCATCTGCTTGAGGATGTCGACGGCCTCGGCATTCGGCTCGAACATGTAGGTGTCGGGGAAGAGGTACCCCTCGGGCCCCGCCGTGGCGTACTCGGGCAGTCCCAACGCCTCGGTGTCGTTGTAGGCGGCCTCCAGCTCCTCCAGCGGGATCTCGGTGTTCGCCGAGATCTCCTCCAGGATGCTGCTGGAGCGCAGTCCCTCGCGGATGGTGACCTGGACGCCGACACGCGAGGCCGGGTCCGACAGCAGCTCCACCGCGGCGTCCGCGCTCATCTGCGAGCGCAACCGGTAGGTGCCGGGGGTGATGCCGGCCTCGTCGGTGATCGCGTTGGTGAAGGCCCGCACGCTCGCGACGACACCGGCCTCCTGGAGGGCGGCGCCGACATCGGCCCCGGTGTCGCCGGCCTCGATGACGACCTCGACCTCCCCGGTGCCCTCTCCGTCGTAGTCGGGCGGGAACAGGTAGGGGCGCAGCACGACGGCCCCGCCGACACCTCCGCCCAGGATCACCACCGCGGCCGTGACGACCAGCCACTTCGCCGGCCGGCGCCGGCCGGCCCGGCGACGGGGGGCGCGCCGGGAACCGCCGCGGCGTTCCCCCGTCCCCTCCGCGTCATCGTCCCCGCGCGCGCGGGAGCGCGCCCTACGGGGAGCCGGAGCCTCCTCGTCCTCGTCGGGGTCGGCGTCGCGGCCCCGGGAACGCGACCTCCGCCGCGCGCCGCCCTCGTCCTCCTCGTCATCATGACCACGCGAACGCCGGCCCCGCCGCCCGGAACCGACCTCCTCATCATCGAGATCGGCCTCACGGGACCGGGAACGCGACCTCCGCCGCGCGCCGCCCTCGTCCTCCTCGTCGTCACGACCACGCGAACGCCGGCCCCGCCGCCCGGAACCGACCTCCTCATCATCGAGATCGGCCTCACGAGACCGGGAGCGCCGGCTTCGACGTTCCACGGGCTCGTCGGGGTCCTCGGCGGGCAGCTCGAAGGCGCCGATCACCGACGTCATGTCATCGGACCGTTCGGCCCGGCCGCGTCTCGGGGCCGCGGAACGGGAGTCCTCCTCGCCCGGGGCGTCGAACTCGTCGTCTCCCGGTTCGTCCCTCCCCCTGCGAGCGCGCCGGCGCCGTGGGGGAAGGTCACCGCCCCGTCCGTCGCCCTCGCCGCGGCGGTGGCCCCCTGACGGGGCGCCGTGTCCACCGTGGGAATCGGCCGTGTCCGCGAGCGGATCGTCCTCGATCCGCCGGGCGCGCCGGGGAGCCACGAGGTCACGCTCCTCCCGGCCGGCGCCGTCCCGGGAAGGAGGGGGGTCGTCCGTTCCCCCGCGTCGACGGCGCCCCGCGGAACGCTCCCCGATATCCAGGCCGGAGGCGGGCGTCCCGGGCGGCGCCGGGGGCGGGACCCGCGGCACCTCGGAGGCGAGATCGCCGTCCAGGGCCGGATCCGGTCGGTGCCGCCGGCCACGGGGGCGGCTGGCCGGATCGAATCCGGCCTCGGGTTCCACGGGGCCGGGGGCGGCCCTGCGGCCCCGTCTCTCCGCCACGGGGCCGGACGTTCCCGCGCCCGGGTCGGGCCATCCGGCGGCCCTGGCCCCTTGATGGGCCTGGACCGGTGCGCGTTCCCACGGGTCGGTCAGAGGATCGGGCTCCCGATATCCGCGCTCCTCCGGGGAGCCATACGGGTCACGGCCCGCACGCCGCGAGCGCCGTGATCCGTCCTCGTAGCCATCGTTGTCGTTCACGCCGTCTCCCCGACCAATTCTCCTGGAGGGCGTCCGGTCTGACGCTCGGTGTCGAGCGCGCTCTGTAGTAGCACCGTCGCGGCGGCCTGGTCGATGACGCCACGGCGAGCCCGGCCGCCGTGTGCGCCACGCTTGCCGAACGACGCGCCCGACCGCAGCTGCGTCTGGGCGGTCACGGTCGTCAGGCGTTCGTCGACCAGCCGGACCGGGACGGGCGCGAGCTTGCGCGCCAACGCGGCGGCGAAGGCCCGCGCGTTACGCGCCGCGGGCCCCTCCTCGCCCGAGAGCGAGGCCGGATAGCCGACGATCACCTCGCGGGCCTCGTGCTCCAGCACGAGCCCGGCGAGGCGGTCGAGATCGCCTCTACCCCGCCGGACGGTTTCCACCGGGGTGGCCAGCGTTCCGCTGGGGTCGCTGCGCGCGACCCCGATCCGGGCGTCACCCGGATCGACTGCGAGTCGTACTCCGTGTCTCAACGAGCGGGCTCCCCCGCGCAGCGGGCAGGAACGGGTGGACCGGCCGCCGATACGACCGGCACGTGATCTGGGTGGGTCACCGAGCCTCCGCGACTCGCTCTTCCACGGCGCGCAGCGCCGCGTCCACCGCTGCGGCGTCGGTGCCGCCGCCCTGGGCGACGTCCGGCTTGCCGCCGCCGCCACCGCCCAGCACCCGGGCGGCATGGCCGACGAGTTCGCCGGCCTTCAGCCCGGCGGCCTGTCCCGCCTTGTTGACGGCGATGACGACGACCGGACGGTCCTTGGGGACACCGGTGACCGCGACGACGACCGGGCGGTCCTCGCCGAGCCTGCCGCGCACGTCCAGCGCGAGCTTGCGCAGGTCGTCCGCTTCGACTCCCTCGGTGGCGCGGTGCGTGACCAGCAGGGCGGTCCCGCACTCGCGCGCGCCGGCCGCCAGCCCAGCGGCGGCCTGGAGGACCTGCGCGGCGCGCAGCCGCTCGATCTCCTTCTCCGCCGCGCGCAGCCGGGACACCATGGCGTCGATGCGCTCGGGCAGTTGCTCGCGTGGGGTCTTGAGCTGCTCGGAGAGCTGTCCGACGAGCAGGGACTCCTTGGACAGCCGCCGGAAGGCGTCGATCCCCACCGCGGCCTCGACCCGGCGCACCCCGGAACCGACGGAGGACTCGCCGAGCAGCTTGACGATGCCGAGCTGGCCGGTGGCACCGACGTGGGTGCCGCCGCACAGCTCGCGCGAGTAGTCGCTCATCTCGACGACGCGGACCCGGTCGCCGTACTTCTCACCGAACATCGCCAGGGCGCCCATGGCCAACGCCTCGTCCAGGGTGGTCTCGAAGTCGCGGACCTGGATGTCGCCGGCGAGGACGGTGTTGACCTCCTCCTCGACCTCGGCGAGCTCGGCGTCGCCCAGGGCCCGGTTCGCGGTGAAGTCGAACCGCAGACGTCCGGGCTGGTTCTCCGAACCCGCCTGCCCCGCGGAGGGGCCCAGCGCGTTGCGCAGCGCCGAGTGGATCAGGTGCGTGGCCGAGTGGGAGCGCGAGACCGAGGCGCGGCGGTCGCCGTCGATGGCGGCGTGCACCTGGTCGTCGACGACGATCTCGCCGGAACGGACGGTACCGCGGTGGACGAACAGGCCGGCGAGCGGCTTTTGGACGTCGTCGACCTGCATGATCCCGCGCCCGTCGGCGGTGATGGTGCCCTTGTCGGCGAGCTGGCCACCGCTCTCGGCGTAGAAGGGGGTGCGGTCCAGCACCAGCTCGACGTCGTCACCGGCGCGCGCGACCGTGACCGGCTCGCCGTTGACGACGAGCCCGAGCACCCGGGCCTCGCTCTCCTGGTCGGTGTAGCCGAGGAAGGCGGTCGCGCCGGAGGTCTCCAGGAGCCGCGCGTAGGTGCTGATGTCGGCGTTGCCGAGCTTCTTGAGCCGCGCGTCGCGCTTACCGGTCTCCCGCTGGCGGTTCATCAGGTCGCGGAAGGTGTTCTCGTCGACGCTGAGGCCCTGCTCGGCCGCCATCTCCAGGGTCAGGTCGATGGGGAAGCCGTAGGTGTCGTGCAGCCGGAAGGCGTCGTCACCGGACAGGACGGTCCCCCCGCCGGCCTTCGTCCGCTGGGCCGCCCGGTTGAACAAGGTGGTCCCCGAACGCAGCGTGTCGGCGAAGTTCTTCTCCTCGGCGTCGATCACGTTGTGGATCATGTCGGCGCTGGAGGCCAGCTCGGGGTACAACCCCCCCATCGCCTGGATGGCGGTGTCGGTGAGGTCGTGCATGAAGAACACGTCGTCGCCGGAGAGCAGACGCAGGTTGCGGATGGAGCGGCGCAGGATGCGGCGCAGCACGTAGCCGCGCTTCTCGTTACCGGGCTTGACCCCGTCGGAGACGAGCATGGTGGCGGTGCGCACGTGGTCGGCGATGACGCGCAGGCTGACGTCGGAACGCTCGTGGTCACCGTACTTGACCCCGGTGAGCGTGGCGGCGCGGTCGAGGATGCGGCCGAGCGTGTCGGTCTCGTAGATGTTGTCGACCCCCTGGAGCAACGCGGCCATCCGCTCCAGGCCCATACCGGTGTCGATGTTCTTGCTGGGCAGCTCGCCCAGGATCGGGAAGTCGTCCTTGCCGCTGCCCGGGCCGCGCTCGAACTGCATGAACACGAGGTTCCACACCTCGAGGTAGCGGTTCTCGTCGGCGATCGGGCCGCCGTCGCGGCCGTACTCGGGTCCGCGGTCGTAGTAGATCTCCGAGCAGGGCCCGCACGGACCGGGCACGCCCATGGACCAGAAGTTGTCGGCCATGCCACGACGCTGGATGCGCTCGGCGGGGACGCCCACGCGCTCGCGCCACAGGGTCTCGGCCTCGTCGTCGTCGTGGAAGACGGTGACCCACAGCTTCTCGGCGTCGAAGCCGAAACCGCCTTCGCCGACGGGACGGGTGAGCAGCTCCCAGGCGAAGGGGATCGCCTGTTCCTTGAAGTAGTCACCGAAGGAGAAGTTGCCCAGCATCTGGAAGAAGGATGCGTGGCGCGAGGTCTTGCCCACTTCGTCGATGTCGATCGTCCGCACGCATTTCTGGGCGCTGGTGGCACGGTCGTAGGGAGGCGTGCGCTGGCCGAGGAAATACGGCTTGAACGGGACCATGCCGGCGTTGACCAGCAGCAGCGTGGGGTCCTCGGCGATCAGGCTGGCAGAGGGAACCACGGTGTGCCCGTTGTTCTCGAAGAAAGTGAGGAAGCGGCGAGCGATTTCTGCCGTCTCCATCAGTGGCCGTCCTTCATGTCGTGGGCTTGTTTCGGGTGGCCGCGACGGACCTCGACGGGTTCCAGCGCGCGGCTCGCGTCGGCGGGAGAGTAACGACGACGCAGTTCGGCCTCGTGTCGTTCCATGGCGTCCTGGACGTCCTCGTTGAACTCGCGGAGGGCGGCGCGATAATCGGCGACGTGGCCCTCGACGCGGTCGGCGATACCGCCCGGGCTCCACGCACGAACGGTGCGGTTGAGCTTGTGCACAAGATACCCGCCGACGGCCGCGCCCGCGAAGAAACAGAAGGTCCTGCCGATCACGCGCCCTCCCTCCGACGTCGGGTGCGGATGACGGCGAGCGCCCGGCGCTGGCCGAGCACACGGCGAACCCCATAGGAGAAGGAGGCGATCTTCACCAGCGGGCCGGTGACGACCGACCGGGTGAGAGCGGTCATGCTCGACACGTCCTCGGTCGTGGTGGCCACGTTCGCGGTGATCTCTTCCACCCGTTCCAGGGACACATTAGTCCGTTCGACGGTCGCGGCGACGTCGTCGAGCAACGGGGCCGTACGCTTGCCGAACTCCGAGACGACCTTCGTGGCCTCGGTCAGCAGCCGTGTGAGCCTGACGAGCGCAACGCACAGGAACGCGACCAGCACCGCCCAGACCACCACGGCGATCAGGGCGGCCAGTTCTCCTCCGGTCAGCATGCGGACTCCGCAATGATTGGGGACGTTCGCGAACGAACGGGTTGGACAGGCGTCTGGCGCCACCGGGACAGCGGTACGGGTCCCGCGGATCACGGGACCGGGCTCCTCAGCCGGCCCGGCCCTCGGTTCCACCGGGATCCGTCGAGGGCGCCGAAAAGATCCGAATAGGGGTGACCCTATCGCGTCCGGGGAAGAGGCCGCCCCATCCCCCACAGCGCGTCACGGGAGAACCCCGACCGTGATCGGGACAAGATCCCCCCGTCTCCCCCCTCGTCCCCTACCGTGACAAGGGACGGGAGCAGGCGACCGGGGCGCGCCCGACCGCACGGGTGAGCTGTGTCTCGGCGCGCCCGGGTCGCCGCCGCGGGAAAGCCCCATCGACAGTGGCTACGATTGCGCCGCGTATCTCCGCCCCCACGGATTTCACTGAGACAGGACCCCCCATGAGCCGACGTTCCCAGCGGACGATCTCCGTCCTGGTGCCTCCCAATCTCATTCCCCTCGCGCCCGAGGATCCCCGGACCATCGGCCCCTACACGGTGATCGGCCGCATCGGCTCGGGGCGCACCGGGACCGTCTACGCGGCGGTGAATCCGGCGGTGACCAGCGACGCGGTGCTCGCGGTCAAGACCCTGCACCCCTCGCACCTGACCGACGAGGCGACCCTCGTCGAGTTGGAGGGGCGCCTGCGGGCGTTGGCGGAGGTCGACGGGCGCTGCTACGTCCCGCCCGTCGCCTTCGACGCGCGCGCGACCCCGCCATGGCTGGCCATGCCCTACACGTCCGGTGTTCCGCTCGCCCAGTACGTGCGCAAACGCGGCCCCCTGGGCGAGGGCCGCCTCGTCGCGCTGGCGGCCGGACTGGCCGAAGGGCTCTCCGCACTGCACGGGGCGGGGCTCGCGCACGGCGACCTCAAACCCAGCAACATCCTGCTCGGCTCCTCGGGACCGCGCCTGTTGGACTGCGCCCTCCCCGGCGACGCGACAATGCTGCGTTCCTCGGCCGCCTGGCTGGCCCCCGAGCGTCACCTCGGGGATCCCCCCTCCCCTGCCGCCGACGTGTTCGGCTGGGGCTGTGTCGTGGTCTTCGCCGCGACCGGCCGCTCCCCGTTCGGCATGGGGCTGCCCGAGGAGGTCGTCCCCCGCATCGCCGAGGGCGCCCCCGACCTCGCCGGGGTCCCCGCGGTGCTGGAGCCGCTGTTGCGACGGACCCTGGAGGAGGACCCGCGGCGGCGCCCCTCGCTGCGCGAGATCATGGGCGCCACCATCGCGGTCTGGGAGGCCAGCACCGCCGCCCTGCACCCCGAGGTACCGGGGACGGCCGTCACCCAGCTCCTGACCCACGAGTGGCAGGGCATCCTCGAGCCGGCCGGCCTGCCGCGGGTCGTCCACCTGGACGGGGCGGCTCGCTCCGGTCGGGGGCGCGGCCTGCTGCTCGGCGGCGCCGCCGCGCTGGTGCTGGCCCTGGCCGGCGTGGGGACGTGGGCGGTGGTCTCGGCGACCTCCGACGCTCCCCAGGCCGCCCCGTCCGCGCGCCCCTCCCTCCCCTCCTCCCCCACGCCGGCCGAACCGGTCAGCGAGGGGCCCGACACCGCCGTGGTCCGTTTCGGGGCGGTCCCCCAGCCGTCCCCATTCGAGGGCCCCTGGGTCTACACCGAGGTGGAGCCCGTGGAGGACGCCGCGCCCTCCCCCTCCACCGACGACGGCCGGCCCCCGACGCCCCAGGAGTGGAGCGCCCGGTGGCGCGACGTCGACGAGGTGGCCGAGGCGCGCATCGCCCCCGACGCCGAGGTCCGATGCGCCCGGTTCTGCATGATCCCCGGACAGGTCAGCGTCGACGACGAGGGGCACGGCACCTACCCGGTGACCGGGCAGGACCTCATCGACTACCTGGGGTGGGGCGACGTCGTGATCGCCGAGGTGACCTTCGCGGACGAAGAGGGCGAGGACGGGCTTCCCGAGATCGTGGCGGTCACCGAACTGCTGCCGCCTTCGAGCGGCTGACCCTCCGTAGGCCCGTGTTGGCCGGAACGTGACAGCCCAGCGTCATCGGCGGACGGAGCGGCCGATAATGCGGGGATGCGGACCTCCTCCCGGTTTCTCCTGACCAGTCTGGGGCTCCTGGCCCTGGGCACGGCCTGCGCCGAGGCGTCCGGCTCCGGGGCGGCCGCCCCGGAGCCCTCCCCCTCGCCCTCCCCTTCCGCCCCCTCCCCCACCCCCCTGCCGGAACGTGGAACGGGCATGGTCTACCTGGTGTCGGGCGTGACACCCGAGGCGCCCCGCCCCGCGGGGGCCGGCGTGCTGCCCTACGCCCAGGCCACGAAGGTCTCCGAGCTGGACGAGCCCAAACCCGACGACGGCCGATGGGGCGTGTCGGAGCACACCCCCCTGCGCTGGGCCCGGGTGCTGCCCGACGCCGAGGTGCTCTGCGGGCTGCACTGCGCACCGGAGTGGGTGGAGGACCACCTGTTCGACGCGGACGGGCGGCCGACATGGCAGACCTCCGCGGAGGAGCTCGTCGACGCGGTCGAACGCAGCACCGCGCCGATACTCCTGGAGGTCGGCTACACCACGGGCGAGGACGGGACGCTGGAGATCAGCGAGGCCCGCGAGGTTCCCCAGCCCAACGCGCGCGACCCCCAGTGACCTTCCCCCGGATCACCCCCGCAGCACCCCCTTGATCCGTTCCAGCACCTCGCCGAACCTGCGCTCCGCGCCGTGCGTGGTGGGCCGGTAGTACTCGCGCTCGGCGACGGAGTCGGGCGCGTAACGCTGGGCGACCACCCCGCCGGGGAAGTCGTGGGCGTACTTGTAGCCCTCGCCGTGGCCGAGTTCCCTGGCCCCCTTGTAGTGGCCGTCGCGCAGGTGCGGCGGGACCGGGCCGGCCCGCCCGGCGCGCACGTCCCCCAGGGCCGCGTCGATGGCGCCGATCACCGCGTTGGACTTGGGGGCGAGGGCGATGTGGATGACCGCCTGGGCCAGGTTGATGCGGGCTTCGGGCAGGCCGACCAACTCGACCGCCTGGGCCGCGGCGACCGCGACCTGCAACGCCATGGGGTCGGCCATGCCGACGTCCTCGCTGGCGTGCACGACGATGCGCCGGGCGATGAACCGCGGGTCCTCCCCCGCCTCGATCATGCGGGCGAGGTAGTGCAGCGCCGCGTCCACGTCGCTACCGCGCATGCTCTTGATGAACGCGCTGACCACGTCGTAGTGCTGGTCGCCGGAGCGGTCGTAACGGACGGCGTGCCGGTCGACGGCGCGCTCCACGTCGGCCACGCCGATCTCTGGCCGGGTGCCGGCCACCAGCGCGGCGGCCTCAAGGTAGGTCAGCGACCTGCGGGCGTCACCGCCGGCCAGCCGCACCAGGTGCTCGGCCGCGGCCCCGGCGAGCGTGTAGCGTCCCCCCAGCCCGCGCTCGTCGGTCAGCGCGCGTTCCAGCACCGCGCGCACGTCCTCGTCGGTGAGGGGCTCCAAGGTGAGCAGCAGCGACCTCGACATCAGGGGGCTGACCACGGAGAAGAACGGGTTCTCGGTGGTCGCGCCGATGAAGCTCACCCAACGGTTCTCCACCGCGGGCAGGAGGGCGTCCTGCTGGGTCTTGTTGAACCGGTGGACCTCGTCGACGAAGAGCAGCGTGCGGGTGCCGCGCATCCCCATCTGCCGACGCGCCTCGTCGATGACCGCGCGCACGTCCTTGACCCCCGCGGTGACCGCGGAGAGCTCCACGAAGCGGCGTTGCGTCGCCCGGCTGACCACCGTGGCCAGCGTGGTCTTTCCCGTGCCGGGCGGCCCCCACAGGAAGAGGGACATCGGCGCGTCGTCCTCGACCAGCCTTCGCAGCGGGCTGCCCTCGCCGAGCAGGTGGCGCTGCCCGACGACCTCGTCGAGCGTGCGCGGGCGCATGCGCACGGCAAGGGGTTCCTGGCTCCGCTGGGCTTCGGCCCCGGCGTCATCGAACAGCGTTTCGGACACGCCTCCCAGCCTATGCGCCACCGGCCCCGGCCTTGCTCCTCGCGACCACGCCGCTCCCGGCCCAAAGGCCGGGACTCATCCGCCGTCTCGATCCCGCTCGGGCGGGCCGGCAGGCGTCTCCTGTCCGCCCACCTTCTCCGACGTCCTCTCCTGCGGCAGCGCCCACCAGGTGAGCAGGGCGATGGACCAGCCGATGAGCGCGCCGGCGAGGGTGTCGGAGAACCAGTGGACCCCGAGGTAGATGCGGCTCCAGCCCATCAACGCGGTGAACAGCAGACCGCCCGCCAACGCCCATCCCCGGCGGCCGGGCCACACCGCGACGACCGACATGGCGAGCACCGCCGCGTAGGCCGTGTGCCCCGAGGGGAAGGACGCCGTTCCCGTCTCGACCAGCTGCTGGAGTGGACGTTCCCGGTCCAGCAGCGTCTTGACCAGCGGCACCGTGACCGCCGAGGTCACCAGCCAGGCGACGGCCACCAGCAGGGCGGCCCGCAGGCGACGGGTGACCAGGAGCGGGATGAGCACCCCCGCGAGCAGCACCGCCCCCCAGGGACGCTGCCCGATGTAGTCGAGGAAGACCGCGACCGAGGTGAGGAAGGGGGAGCGCGTGTCACGGGCCGCGTCGGTGATCGCCTGGTCCGCGTCTTGGAAGGGCGGGGCCGCCACATCGGGGAGCAGCACGACCACCAGGAGCAGGAAGGCCAGCAGCAGGGCCAGACCGGACAACAGGGGAGCACGGCGGGTGATGGGAGACTCCTTTCTCACGCGGACACGGGCGACGCGGATGGTACCCGCTGAGAGGCGGGACAGTCACCGCCCGCGCGAGCGCGTGCCCCTAGCGTTTGCGGGCGAGGACGAAGGCGATGTCGTCGCCGCGTCCCGCGGGGGTGAGGTCGGCCAGCGACGTGGCCGCCGCGTGCAGGTCGGTCGCCATGTTCTGCAGGGCCACCCCCACCTGCCGCAGCCCCTCCTCCATGTGCAGCTCGGAGCTCTCGACGAGACCGTCGGAGCACATCAGCAGGGTCTCCCCCGCCGCCAGGCGGCGGGAGGTGACGGGATACTTGCTGTCGCCGTCGACCCCGACCGGCGGTCCGGTCTCGGGCGCCCACACCTCGAAGCTCTCGGAGGTGGCGATGATCGCCGGCGGCTGGCCGGCCCACGCGGCCTGCATCTCCCCGTTGTTCAGGTCCAGCACCAGGTAGCCGCAGGTCGCGAAGACGATCTCGCCGGTCTCGCTCAGCAGACGGTTGGTCTCGGCGAGCACGACCCCCGGATCGATCTGGTTGGTCGCATAGGCGCGGAAGGCCACCCGGATCTGCCCCATGGCGGCGGCCGCCTCGACCCCGTGGCCCTGGACGTCGCCCACGACCAGGCCGATGCGGTCACCGGGGAGTTCGATCGCGTCGTAGAAGTCGCCGCACACCCGCCACCCGGCGCGCGAGGGGAGGTAGCGGACCGCGATGTCGAGGTCGGGGAACTCCGGAAGCTGAGGCGGGAGCATCCGGCGCTGGACGGCGTCGGCCAGCTCCAGCTCGGCCTGCTGGTGACTGACGCGCTGGAGCGCCTGTCCGGCCAGCCCCGCCAGGGTGAGCATCAGCGCCCGCTCGTCGGGGGCGGCGTGGTGGGGCTGGTTCCAGGAGACCGCCCACACGCCCAGGGCCACGCGACTGTCGCCGAAGACCGGGACGATGGCCCAGGACTGCCCCTCCACCCGGTGCAGCAGCTCCTCGGTGTCGGGGAAGCGGTCGAGCAGTTCGGCGCGGCTTTCGAAGAAGCGGGGCTGCCGGTCCTGGAGGACCGCTCCCACGGGCAGGGAGGGATCGTCGGCGGGCCGGCCGTCGATCATCCGGACCGCCTCGCTGACGGAACCACCCACGGGACGGACGGTGAGTTTGCCGTCCTCCACCAAGACGATGCCGGCCGCGTCGCTGTCGAAGATCGGCGCGAACTGCTCGGTGAGCAGACCGGCCACCTCGTCCACCGTGGTCGCGGAGACGAGCTTGGCGGCGAGTTCGTTGACCCTGCGGCCCTTGGTCGCCTCGATCCGGCGACGGTCGGCCAGGCGCCGCACGAGCTGGACGTGTTCGGTGACGTCGTCGACGACCCCGACGAGGCGGGGGCCGCCGCTGTCGAGGTATCTGGCCCGGGCGTGCAGCCAGCGTTCCTCACCGACCTGGTCGAACATCCGGAATCGCTGCTCGTAGTCGCGTCCCTGATAGGAGGCCTCCATCGCGTCGCGCAACCGCGCGATGTCGTCGCGGTGCACCCGGGCCAGGCACTCCTCCAGGGTCCGGTTGTCGCCGGCGAGCAACCTCCCGAGAGGGGAGGGGCCGAACAGCTCGCCCAGCTCACCGGTTGACAGGTCCAAGGTCCACAGCGCGGTGTCGGAGTTCTCGGTGCGCAGTTCGGTGACGGCGCGCAGCATCTCCTCGTCCCGCATGGGACGGTGGCAGACCACGACGAGCCCGGCGGCCGGACCGGCCTCCTCCCCGCCCCCGTCGAGCGGGCACGGCTCGACGATGACCCGGGGTTGGGCGCCGTCGACACCGACCAGGGTCAGACTGCGCTGCGCCTGCTGAGGGGCTCTGTGCGTGGCGGCACGGTGCAGCTCCCACGCCTGTCCCGGTTCGGAGAACAACTCCGGCCACAGGCAGCCGGCGATCTCGTCCGGGGTCCGTCCGACGAGCTCGCCGAACGCGCGGTTGGCCAGCAGGACATGGCCCTCGTGGTCGACGACGAACATGGCCGCCGACGCGCGCCGGAACGCGGCGGCGGCCGGATCCCCCGCGCCCGCCGCGAAAGCCGCACCGGTCATTCCCCCGGAACCGGCGAAGCCATCGGTGATGCCGGTTGTGCCGTTCACGTATAGATCATCCCTGTGTCGTTACGGATGTCCCGCCCACCTCAGCGGGGTCCCCCGAGAACATCCGATTCGGCTTAGTTTAACGACATGGTCACCCGTCGGAGCAGGTGAGGAGCGCCCCGATTCGGCAACACCGGCCGGCGCCCGGATTCCCACTCGCACAGATCATTTCACTACACCGGGAACAAAACGCGGCCGGACGAGATGAATACAAGCGAATCGCCGGCCCCACCCGGCCACCATTTGCCGAAATCGTTACTCCGGCGTGACTCCGGTCGGAGCGGAAATATCCGATGACCCTTCCTGTTCTCCGGACCGAAAGTCCCTACCGGAAACCCGCCACATCGGGCCGGGCACGGCGGCCTCCCGTCAGGAACCGCCGTCCCGGTGCCGCGCCCGGCAGGCTCCGACCAGGGCCGGCGAGGAGGCCGCGGGGATGACGACGGCCGAGGGCGACCCCCCGCCCAAGCAGAGGCCGGACCGCGCTCCCCGGCCGCGAGGCGTCGTTCCCGTCCGGGACCGACGGGGAGCGCCTTTCGGCACACGCCCATCTGTTCTTTCCCCGGACGGCCGCCGTGGAAGGGGGAAACCCGCCCCCTCGTTCTGGCACTTCAACGCCATTCACGGCATTACGGGACGGCCATTGGACACCGTTGGGGGACGGCCCCGAATAGACGCCCTGGGACACCGGACCGCCACACATCAAAATCGAAACGGTGCGAAGTGGCGGCGTCACCCTCTGAAACACCTCGGCGCTTGCGCGACCATCGAATGGCGACGGGCGATTCGTCCCCCTATGCCGCCCCACACCCGTTATCCGAGACTCCCGGGAATCCGCTCCCCTGATCATCGCGCCGTCTTCGGTGCTGCGGAACGGCGGCGCGGGCGGACCACTGTCGCGCCGCTTTGCGCCACGGCCGCCCGCAGCGACCGGGCTCCCGCCGTCACGGACGGACGAGACGTCCGTCCGTGACGGCGGGCGGGAGAGGGATCAGGCCTCGTCCTCGGGGACGAAGTCGATGCCCGCCTCCTCACGCTGCTCCGGCGTGATCTGCGTGGGCGCACCGGTGAGCGGGTCGCCGCCCGACGCCGTCTTGGGAAAGGCGATCACCTCGCGGATGGTGTTCTGCCCCGCCAACAGCATGACCAGGCGGTCCCAGCCGACGGCGAGGCCGCCGTGCGGCGGCGGGCCGTACTTGAACGCCTCCAGCAGGAACCCGAACTTCGTCTCGGCCTCGGCCTTGCTCAGGCCGATGACGTCGAAGACCCTCTGCTGCATCTCGGCACGGTGGATACGGATCGAGCCCGACACCAGTTCGTAGCCGTTGAGCACCAGGTCGAAGGCGCGCGAGTTGGCCGCGCCGGGGTCGTCCTGGAAGGTGTCCTCGACCTCGACCGCCGGCGCCGTGAAGGGGTGGTGGACCGAGGTCCAGGTACCGGGCTCCTCACCCTCCTCGAACAGGGGCATGTCGGTGATCCACAGGATCTCCCAGCGGGATTCGTCGATCAGGCCACAGCGTCGGCCGATCTCCAGCCGGGCCGCGCCGAGCAGCTCCTGGCTCGCGGCGCGCTGCCCCGCCGCGAAGAAGACGGCGTCCCCCGGACGGGCGCCGACCCGCTCGGCCAATCCGGACCGCTCCTGCTCGGAGAGGTTCTTGGCGACGGGCCCGCCGAGCGTTCCGTCCTCCTGGACCAGCACGTAGGCCAGCCCCTTGGCACCGCGGGACTTGGCCCACTCCTGCCAGGCGTCGAGTTCGCGGCGCGTCTGCGTGGCCCCACCGGGCATCACCACGGCACCGACGTAGGGGGCCTGGAAGACCCGGAAGGGGGTCTCGGAGAAGAAGTCGGTCAGCTCCACGAGCTCCTGCCCGAAGCGCAGGTCCGGCTTGTCGGAGCCGAAGCGGTCCATCGCCTCGGCGAACCTCATCCGCCGGAAGGGGCGGGGCAGTTCGACGTCGCGGATCTCGCGCAGGAGCCGGCTGAACAGCTGCTCACCGATGGCGAAGATGTCCTCCTCGTCGACGAAGCTCATCTCCAGGTCGATCTGGGTGAACTCCGGCTGACGGTCGGCACGCAGGTCCTCGTCACGGAAGCAACGGGTGAGCTGGTAGTAGCGCTCCATGCCGCCGACCATGAGGAGCTGCTTGAACAGCTGGGGCGACTGGGGCAGCGCGTACCAGTTCCCCGGCTGCAGGCGGACCGGCACCAGGAAGTCCCGGGCCCCCTCGGGGGTGGAGCGCGTCATGTAGGGCGTCTCGACGTAGACGAACCCGTTCTCGTTCATGATCTCGTGGGCGATGTAGGTCGCCTTCGAACGGATCCGCAGGTTCTCCGCCATCTCCTGGCGGCGGATGTCGAGGTAGCGGTAGCGCAGCCGGGTCTCCTCGGCCACGTCGCCGGCCCCCTCCAGCTGGAACGGGAGCGGGGCGGCCTCGCTGAGAACCTCGATCTCGCTGGCGACGACCTCGATCTCGCCGGTGGGGATCTCCGGATTCTCGTTGCCCTCGGGGCGGACGCGCACGGCGCCCGTCACCTTGATGCAGTACTCCGAGCGGAGGTCGTGGGCGAGGTCGTCCTCACGGACCACCACCTGGACGACGCCCGACGCCTCACGCAGGTCCAGGAAGACGACCCCGCCGTGGTCACGGCGCCGGGCCACCCAGCCCGCCAGGACCACTTCGGCGCCGGCGTCGTGCCTGCGCAGCGCGCCCGCTTCATGTGTGCGGATCAACGGTTGCTCTCCTTCAACGTTTCCTCGTCTGTCTCATGGTGCCTGACACGCGAAGGGCCGACCCCGGAGATCGTGGGGCCGGTGCCGCTATCTCGCCCGCGCGGCAGGCAGGGGAAGGCGTGTGGGGAGCCCGTCGGCCGGGTGTCGTTCGTCATCTCTTCGCGTGGTGGTCGTGGAGCGGGTATCCGCCGCCGGGTCAGCGGCCGATGATGTCGCGCAGGAAGGGGTTGGTGGAGCGCTCGCGGCCGATCGTGGTCTGGGGGCCGTGGCCGGGCAACACCGAGGTGTCGTCGGGCCTGCTCAGGCAGACCCGCTCCAGGCTCCGCAGGATCTCGGCGTGGTCGCCGCCGGGGAAGTCGCTACGTCCGATCGACCCGGCGAAGAGCAGGTCCCCGGTGAACATCACCTCGGGACGCTCCTGCGTGGCGGCCAGCGCGTAGACGACGGACCCGGGGGTGTGGCCGGGGGCGTGTTCCACGTCCAGCCGCAGCCCGGCGATCTCCACGGGCTCGCCACCGGGGATCTCGACGACCTGTTCGGGCTCCTTGGGCGCCCCGGGCCCCAGCAACGACGTCACCTGCGCGGCGAGCGCGGGGTCCAGCCCCCTGCCGGGGTCGGTCAGCAACGCCCGGTCGGCGGGGTGGATGTAGACGGGCGCGGAGTGGGCGTCGGCCAGCTCCGCCGCCGACCACACATGGTCGAAGTGCCCGTGGGTGAGCAGCACCGCCGCCAGGGTGAGGTCGTGCTCGGCGAGCAGGCCGGCGACTCCGCCGGCCGCGTTCTGGCCGGGATCGACGACGACGCAGGGCCCGCCCTCAGCCGGCGCGACCACGTAGCAGTTCGCGGCGAGCGGCCCGGCGGGGAAAGCGGCGATGAGCACGGTGGGCACTGACCTCGTTTCCGTCTGGTGGGGAACAGGCGCCGGCCGGCGTCGGCGGTCGCGCCGCCCGCCGCACCCGGGAAGAACGCTGTTCCTGTGCGAATAGGAAGCCTACCGAGGTCGAGCGATCGGGGCGACCAGCCGAGGAGGTCTGCGTCGGGCAACAGCGCCGCGGCGGAGCCGATCGCACCGATCATCACCATTCGATCACCACGGGGGGCTCGACCCTTTGCCAAACGGCGTGGTGGTGTCATATTGGTCCATGCCCGAAACGGCACGTGTCTCACGTGCTCCAGGCGGGCCCGCCGCACGGCGCGACATCGCTCCGTCGCGACGTGGCCACCCTCTGTCGCGGCACGCCGGGACGCGCGTGGGAGATCACCGAGAGTGCGATGGCGCAGGTCGATAGCAGCGGACCCATATGGATATCGTGCATAGTCACGATGGACCGCGCCCGGTCACGGCGGTGGACCGGGGCGATCACGCCAGGTTCTGTCACGACCACACGGACCTGACGAACAGAGTCAGGCTCATCACAGCAGGAGGACACGGTGACCACGGACCCCTGGGGCCGCGTAGACGACGACGGCACGGTCTACGTGCGCACGAGCGAGGGCGAACGTGTCGTCGGGTCGTGGCAGGCCGGCGCTCCCGAAGAGGCCCTGACCTTCTTCCGGCGCAAGTACGACGCGCTGGTGACCGAGGTCGAGCTTTTGGAGAAGCGCCTGCGCACCACCGACCTGGCCGCCGGCCAGGCGCTGGCCAGCGTGGACAAACTGCGCGCCACGGTCCGCGAGGCCAACGCCGTCGGTGACCTCGACGCGCTCTCCCGCAGGCTGGACGCGCTCGCCGAGCGCGCCGAGGAACGCCGGGTCGAGCAGAAGCACGCGCAGGAGCAGGCCCGCACCGAGGCCCGCGACATCAAGGAGCGCATCGTCGCCGAGGCCGAGCGGGTGGCCGAGGAGACCACCCACTGGAAGTCCGGTGGTGAGCGGATGCGCGAGCTGGTCGAGGAGTGGAAGGCCGCGCCGCGCGCCGACCGCGCGACCGAGCAGGCGCTGTGGAAGCGGATGTCCACGGCCCGCAACGCCTTCTCCAAACGGCGTAAGGCCTACTTCGCCGGGCTCGACGAGCAGCGCGGCCAGGTGCGCGCCGAGAAGGAGCGGATCGTCGCCGAGGCCGAGGCGATCGCCGACTCCACCGACTGGGGCCCCACCGCCTCGCGCTACCGCGAGTTGATGCAGCAGTGGAAGAACAGCGGGCGCACCGACCGCACGAGCGAGGACCGGCTGTGGGCGCGTTTCAAGGGCGCCCAGGACCGCTTCTTCGAGGCGCGCAACGCGGTGTTCGCCGAGCGCGACGCCGAACTGAGGGTCAACGCCGAGGCCAAGGAGAAGATCCTGGAGGAGGCGCGCGCCGAGCTGCTGCCGGTGCGCGACCCTCGCGAGGCACGCGCGCGACTGCGTGACTACCAGGAGCGCTGGGAGGCCGCGGGAGCGCTGCCCCGCGACGCCCGGGACCGTCTCGAGGGCGCGTTCCGCAAGATCGAGGACGCGGTGCGCAAGGCCGAGGAGGACGAGTGGCAGCGCACCAACCCCGAGGCGCGGGCCCGCGCCGAGGCGACGGTGACCCAGCTGCGCGACTCGATCAGCCAGCTTGAGACCCGGCTGGAGAAGGCGCGCACCGCCGGCGACGCCCGCAAGACCGGCGAGCTGGAGGAGGCGCTGACCGCCCGCCGCTCCTGGCTGGAGGAGGCCGAGAAGGCCCTGGAGGAGATGAGCTGATCCCCTCCCCCGCGACGCCGACGGCCCGCTCCCTCCCGGGGGCGGGCCGTCGGCGTGTGGGCCCTAGTTCCTGATGCGGTAGACGTCGTAGACGCCGTCCACGCCGCGAACCGCCTTGAGCACGTGCCCCAGATGGGTGGGATCGGCCATCTCGAAGGTGAACCGGCTCAGCGCGACACGGTCGCGGCTGGTCTGGACGGTCGCCGAGAGGATGTTGACGTGCTGGTCGGACAGCACCCGGGTGATGTCGGACAGCAGCCGGGTACGGTCCAGCGCCTCGACCTGGAGGGCCACCAGGAACATGGAGTCCTCGGTGGGCTGCCACTGCACCTGGACCATGCGCTGCGAGTCGAGGTGCTTGGTGTTGACGCAGTCGCTGCGGTGCACCGAGACCCCGTTGCCACGGGTGACGAAGCCGACGATCTGGTCTCCCGGGACCGGGGTGCAGCACTTGGACAGCCGGACCCAGACGTCGGAGTCGCCTTCGACCACGACGCCGGGGTTGCCCGCGGGACGCTGCCGGACCCGCGAGGAGCGGGTGGGCAGCGACGTCTCGGCCAGGTCCTCCTCGGCGCTCTCGATCCCGCCGAGGGAGTCAACGAGCTTTTGGACGACGCTTTGGGCGCTGATGTGGCTCTCGCCGACGGCCGCGTACAGCGCGTCGACGTCGGAGTAGCGCAGGTCGTGGGCGAGCGCGATCAGGGCCTCGCTGCTGAACAGGCGCTTGATCGGCAGCTCCTGTTTGCGCATGACGCGGGCGATGGCGTCCTTGCCCTGTTCGATGGCTGCTTCCCGGCGCTCCTTGGTGAACCACTGCCGGATCTTGTTGCGCGCCCGCGCGCTCTTGACGAAGTTCAGCCAGTCCTGGCTGGGGCCGGCGTCGGGGGCCTTGGAGGTGAGGATCTCCACGGTCTCGCCGTTGTTGAGCTGGCTCTCCAGCGGTACCAGGCGCCCGTTGACCCGCGCCCCGACCGTGCGGTGCCCCACCTCGGTGTGGACGGCGTAGGCGAAGTCCACGGCGGTCGCCCCCTGGGGCAGCGAGATGACATCGCCCTGCGGGGTGAAGACGAAGACCTCCTGCACCGACAGGTCGAAGCGCAGCGACTCCAGGAACTCGCCGGGGTCCTTGGTCTCCTGCTGCCAGTCGATGAGCTGGCGCAGCCAGGCCATGTCGCCGGTGCCCTTGGACCTCCCGCCGTCCTTGGCGCCGCCCGCCCGGTCCTCCTTGTACTTCCAGTGCGCGGCGATGCCGTACTCGGCGCGGCGGTGCATGGCGCGGGTGCGGATCTGCAACTCGACGGGGTTGCCCGCGGGGCCGATGACCGTCGTGTGCAGCGACTGGTACATGTTGAACTTCGGCATCGCGATGTAGTCCTTGAACCGGCCCGGCACCGGGTTCCAGCGCGCGTGGATGGTTCCCAGCGCCGCGTAGCAGTCGCGGACGCTGTCGACGAGGACGCGGATGCCGACGAGGTCGTAGATCTCGTCGAACCCGCAGTTGCGGGCGATCATCTTCTGGTAGATCGAGTAGTAGTGCTTGGGGCGCCCGCGCACGGTGGCCTTGATCTTGGCCTCGCGCAGGTCGGCCGAGACCGCCTCGATGACGTCTTGCAGGTAGACGTCGCGGCGGGGCGCCCGCTCGGAGACGAGCCGGGCGATCTCGTCGAAACGCTTGGGGTACAGCGTCGCGAAGGCGAGGTCCTCAAGCTCCCACTTGATCGTGTTCATGCCCAGGCGGTGGGCGAGCGGGGCGAAGATCTCCAGCGTCTCGCGCGCCTTCTTCTCCCGTTTGGCCTGCGGGAGGTAGCGCAGCGTGCGCATGTTGTGCAGCCGGTCGCAGAGCTTGATGACCAGTACCTTGATGTCGCGCGACATCGCGACGACCATCTTGCGCACGGTCTCGGCCTGGGTGGCCTCGCCGTACTTGACCTTGTCGAGCTTGGTGACCCCGTCGACGAGTTCGGCGATCTCGTCGCCGAAGTCGCCGCGGAGCTGGTCGAGCGTGTACTCGGTGTCCTCGACCGTGTCGTGGAGCAGGGCCGCGGCCAGGGTGGGCTCCTGCATGCCCAGTTCCGCCAGGATGGTGGCGACGGCGAGCGGGTGGGTGATATAGGGGTCGCCGCTCTTGCGTTTCTGGTTGCGGTGGTGGTAGGCCGCCACCTCATAAGCCCGTTCGATGAGCCGGACGTCAACCTTGGGATGGGTCGCTCTGACGGTCTTGATGAGTGGTTCGAGCACCGGGTTCATGGTCACCCCCCGCTGAGCGCCGAGTCGCGCGAGTCTGCGGCGTACTCGCACGGTAGAGGACGGACCGGGTGGTGTGGTGGAGGCGGACCGCTCATGGTCGGGCTGTGCGCCGTCTCCTTTCGGGGTGGACGTGTCGCCGGGAGCTCCGGTGGACAGGCAGGGCGCCGCGGATTCCGCGGCGCCCTGCCGACACTCCTGTCCCGCTTCCCCACCCGGCGGAAGGGATTCCCGGGGCTGTTCACGCGAAGGCGCGGACGGCTCGGTTCGCGCGGCGACCACCTTGGTTGAAACCGCTTCACTTCGCATGACTACCTCCCGCGGTCCACCCCGGCGATCGCCGCTCGGATCGCGCCGGGTGGGCCGGGCCGATCCGGTCGGATCCTTGACGGGGGTCGGCCTACGTCACCCGGCGACGGGGGACGTCCTCGTCACCCCGGCGTGCCGGTTCCATCTCTGCCGTGAGCGGTGAGCTCACCCGGTTCCGACGCACCGCTGCGATGCTCTGGCCTTCCCACCAGTCTAGCGCCCGGCGCGCTGACGTATCCGCACGTCGACGCGCTCCCGGAGAGGCCGTCCATGAGGTCGGCGGGTCAGACGCTGGTAAGGGCGCGCAGCTCCACGTCGGACAGCTTCTCGCGTCCCTTGAGGAAGCCCAGCTCCATCAGGACCGAGAATCCCACGACGGTACCACCCGCCCGCCGGACCAATTCCACCGCGGCCCGTCCCGTGCCCCCTGTCGCAAGCACGTCGTCGACGATGAGCACACGGTCGCCGGGGGAGATCGCGTCGGTGTGCATCTCGACGGTCGCGGAACCGTATTCGAGATCATAGGTCTCGCGCAGAGTGCGCGAGGGCAGTTTCCCGGCTTTGCGGACCGGAACGAAGCCCGCGCCGAGGGCCAGGGCGACCGGGGCCGCGAGGATGAACCCCCGGGCCTCCAGCCCCACCACGTGGTCGACCTCTCCAGCGTGTCCCTCGGCGAGGGCGGTGACGACCTCGGCGAAGGCGACAGGGTCGGCGAGCAGCGGGGTGATGTCCTTGAACAGCACGCCGGGCTTGGGGTAGTCCGGGACGTCGCGGACCCGTGCGGAGATGAGTGTGGACAGATCGCTGGACATGGGGCCTTCGGGGTCGTTTCGGCGGGGAACATGACAACGGTACCGGCCCGTACGGACCGGTACCGGATGGAGACGGGTCAGGACCGGGGGGCGTCTGGACCGTTGTTCGGTCCGTCCTCGTCGCCCGGGCGGTTGCCCGGGAAGTCCGGCCGGTCCTCGACCGGGGTGTCGTCGTCGGCGGCCGGAGCGTCCTTGGGGGAGACGATGTCGCCGACACCGGCCTTGAGCATCCGGATCCGGGTGCCGGGGGAGATCTCCAGCTCGACCTCGTCGTCGCGGACCTCGACCACCGTGGCGAAGATGCCGGCCTTGGTCAGGACCTCCGTGCCCGGGGTGAGCGAGCTGTGCATCTGGAGCTCCTGCTGACGGCGCTTCTGCTGGGGGCGCCAGAACAGCAGGTAGAAGACCACGATGACGAGGAGGAACATGATGAGCGGCTGGAGCAGACCAGCACTGGTCTGGCCTTGCGCCGCAAGAGTGTCAAAGCCCTGCACGGGGCGTCCTTCCTAGAGTTCTGCTTCGGCCGCCGGGGTGAGGGTACGGTACGCGGCCGGCACGTCCTGCTCCAACGAGCAAGAGCCCCGACACGTTCCCCCGTCCCCCATGGAATTCCATGGTCCTGGGCGGTCCTTCCCTGGTAGGAGAGCCCCATCCGGGCCGCGCGGTCGGCACGGCGTCCCCAGACCGGGACATCGTCCCTGGTCCCAGCCTATTCGGCCGGCGCAAGTGTGTCCGCCGTCCAAAGTCGCGGGCCCGGGGCCGCCTCACCCGCCGGTCTCCCCCTCGGGGTCGTCGAACAGCGCCGCGGCCCCGAACGCGGCATCGGGCGGCGGGGTGAGCCCCATGTGCGCCCACGCCTCGGGGGTCGCGACCCGCCCCCTGGGCGTGCGGGCGATGAACCCCGACCGGACCAGGAAGGGCTCGGCGACGACCTCGACCGTCTCGGGCTCCTCCCCCACCGACACGGCGAGGGTGGACAGCCCCACCGGCCCACCGCGGAACCGGCGCAACAGGGCGTGCAGCACCGCCCGGTCCAGGCGGTCCAGCCCTTCCTCGTCCACCTCGTAGAGGCTGAGCGCGGCACGGGCGACCTCCAGGGTCAACCGGCCGTCCCCGCGCACCTCGGCGTAGTCGCGCACCCGGCGCAGCAGCCGGTTGGCGATCCGGGGTGTGCCACGGGAGCGGCGGGCGATCTCGACCGCGGCGTCCTCCTCCAGCGGCGCGCCGAGGAGTCCGGCCGAGCGGTCGATGATCCGCCGCAGTTCCTCGGGGCGGTAGAAGTCCATGTGCGCGACGAAGCCGAACCGGTCCCTCAGCGGAGCCGGCAGCAGCCCGGCCCGGGTGGTGGCGCCCACCAGGGTGAACGGCGCGATGTCGAGCGGGATGGCCGTCGCCCCGGGCCCCTTGCCGACGATGACGTCGACCCGGTAGTCCTCCATCGCGACGTAGAGCATCTCCTCCGCCGGCCGGGCCATCCGGTGGATCTCGTCGAGGAAGAGCACCTCGCCCTCCTGCAACGTCGACAGCACCGCCGCCAGGTCCCCCGAACGCTCGATGGCCGGCCCCGACGTGATGCGCAGCGGGGCGCCGAGCTCGGCGGCGATGATCATCGCCAACGTCGTCTTGCCCAGGCCGGGCGGCCCCGACATCAGGATGTGATCGGGGGCCCGGCCGCGGCGCTGGGCGCTGCGCAGCACCAGGGAGAGCTGTTCGCGGACGCGCTCTTGTCCGACGAAGTCCTCCAGCCTGCGGGGGCGCAGCGCCCCCTCGATCGCGCGTTCGTCCAGGTCGGCCTCTGGGGACACCACGTCCCGTTCGTGCTCGGCCATGCGCCGGCACCTCCTTCGCTGTGTCGTCGTGTCCGGCGGACGGCGGACCTCAGGCGCGGCTCAGCCTGCGCAGCGCGGCGCGCAACAGCACGGTGACGTCGGTCTCGTCTCCCGCCTCGGCCGCCACCGCGTCCGCCGCGGACTCGGCGTCCTTGGCCGGCCACCCCAGGTTGACCAGCCCGGAGACCACCTGTGGGCGCCAGGAGACGGGGGACGCCGGGGCCGCCAGACCGTCGAAGGGACCGGAGACGTCCCGGGGCGCGCCCAGTTTGTCCTTCAGCTCCAGCACGATGCGCTGGGCTCCCTTCTTCCCGATCCCCGGCACCTGGGTGAGCGCCCCGGTGTCCTCGGCGGCGACTGCGCGGCGCAGCGCGTCGGGGGTGTGCACGGCGAGCATGGCCAGGGCGAGACGCGGCCCCACGCCGCTGGCCGTCTGCACCCGCTCGAAGACGTCGCGCTCGTCGTCGTCGGCGAAACCGTAGAGGGTGAGCGACTCCTCGCGGACCACCAGCGAGGTGGCGACGGTGGCGGGTTCTCCCACCTGGAGGCGGGCGAGCGTGGCGGGCGTGCACTGCACGGTCATGCCGACGCCCCCGACCTCGATCACGGCGGTGGTGCCGGTGCGGCCGGCCACGCGGCCGCTCAGGAACGCGATCACGGGTTACCTTCCTTGGACTGGGACGGGGGCCGTCAGCGCTCGTTGGCCCACCGCACCGACTCGACCTTACGCGCGAACTCCTGCTGGGCCCGGGCGACGCGCGCCTGCGCGCCACCGCGCCAGATGTGGCAGATGGCGAGCGCGACCGCGTCGGCGGCGTCCGCGGGACGAGGAGGTCCCTCCAGCCGCAGTAGTCGCGCCACCATGGTGCCGACCTGCGCCTTGTCGGCGCGACCGCTTCCGGTGATGGCGGCCTTGACCTCGCTGGGGGTGTGCAAGACGACGGGCAGGCCGCGGCGGGCGGCGCACACGACGGCGACCGCGCCGGCCTGGGCGGTGCCGATGACCGTGCTGACGTTGTGCTGGGCGAACACCCGCTCGACGGCGACCGCCTCGGGACGGTGCTCGTCGAGCCAGCGCTCGATCCCCTGTTCGACCCCGAGGAGCCGTTGGGGGAGATCATCGTCGGCGGGGGTGCGGATCACCCCCGCGGCGACGAAGGTCAAGGGGCGGCCGATGGAACCATCGACCACGCCGACACCGCATCGGGTCAGCCCGGGGTCGACCCCCAGCACTCGCACCTGTGTTCCCCCGTTCCGGCCCGGTCGTCGAACGTCCGTTCGCAGAGCCTACCGCCGGAGGGGGACGGACGCGCGCCGCCGCCCTTCACTAGCGCAGGAAGAAGAGGAACAGCGCCTGGAAGACGGCGAGGAGCACGGCCGCCAGGGCCACGATGGCCGCCAAGGCCACCACGCCGTACAGCAGGTAGGTGATCACCAGGATCACCGTGCGCACACGGGCGGAACGGGGAGCAGCGGTCCCGGTCACGTCGTCCTCCTTCATCCGGCCACCATCCCCCGGCCGCCCAGGACCGCGCGGAACTCCCGCGCCTCCTTGCGCAGCAGCCAGTCGGCGAGGAGGGCGAGGCTGGGGTCGGGGGTCCCGGCGCCGTCGACGACCGCGGCCGTGTGGAACACCGCCCACTCGCCGAAGTTGTTGTCCACCGACAGCAGCAGGTTGCCCAGGCCCAGCGTTTCGCGCGCCCAGTCCGCGACGTCCTCGCCCGGCCGCGGCGCGGCCCCGCTCCCCGCGAGCAGGTCGCCCCGGGTGAAGACGATCGCGAGGCGGGCCTTGTCCAGCCCGGTACGGCTCAGCGCGAGCTGCCGTTCGATCTGCTGGTAGGTCTGCTGGTAGATCTGCTCGGCGTTGACCCCCGGCGAGCGGTAGCGCGCGAGCCGCACGCGTTCCTCCTCGGCCAGGGCGTTCCACAGGCCGTCCAGCGCCAGGGGGTCCACGACGAGCACGAAGGTGGAGGCCCTGCCGAGATAGCGGAGGGTCTGGGTGGTCTCGACCCGGTCGAACCGCTCGCCCGCGGCGTCGTAGAGGTGGACGAGGAGGGTCCGCCGGCCGTGTGAGAACCGCAGGAGCATGCCGTGCGGGTCCCGGCCGGGCGGGGTCGGGTTCATCATCCGTTCGGGTGTCAGGGTGGCCGATGAGGCGCGGAGCCGACTCCCGGTCTCGGTGTCGGCGTGTTCCAGTGTGACCCCGGGCTCGCGGGCGGCGTGCTCGAACAGGCCGTGCAGGGCGGTCATCAGGCGGGTCTTGCCGGCCCCCGCCGCGCCGAACAGCGGCAGCACGAACTCCCGGGTTTCGCCGGGGCGGTGGGCCAGCGGCCGTTCACAGTGGGGGCAGGCCGCCTCCAGCTTTCGCGCGGCACCGAGCAGCAGCAGGGTCGGCATCTCCGCTCCGCAGTCGCAGGTCCGGCGCAGGACCCCGTGACGGCCGGGACGGATGTCGCGGTGCAGGCGGGAACAACCGGCGCAACGGTAGGCCGGGTAGTCGATGCGCTCGTAGCAGCCGGGCAGCGGGCAGGTCATGGCGCGTACGCCCCGCGCCCGCATCGCGACGCGGTCCAGCAGGCGCAGTGTCCTCTCGGCCGCCCACGCGATCACCACGCAGCACAGCACGACGAGCGTGTGCAGGACCAGTCCGGCGATGAGGACGGGGGCCCCGATCAGCACGCCGCCGATCGCCAATCCACCGAAGCGTCCCAGTCCCAGAACCCGTCCGGCCATGGCCGCGGCGCCGTTCTTCCACCGGTAGGCGGAGCGGATCCGACGGGCGTGCTCACGCAGGAGGTACACGCTCCTGCCCCGGCAGATCTGCACGACATAGGCGTGGTCGGCGCGGGCCTGGCCGCCGAAGTAGCCGAGGTGGGCCGGGTCCGCCCCCGAGGGGCGTTCGGGGACTCTGCGGGGCTTCACCAGCCATGGCTGCGGAGCCCGGTAGACCCACCACAGCGCGTCGAAGAGGATCCTCATCGCCACCATCGCGTACCAGAGGGTGAAGACCCCCATGAGAACGAGGATGATCGGGAGGACCAGCACCACGGCGACGGGCAGCACCGGGGCGGCGCAGAAGAGCGCGAGCAGGATCAGCCCGCAGATCCCCTGCGGGGAGGAGCCGGGGGCAGGGCGAGGCGGGTAAGGGGAGGGATAGGAGTGGTAGGGGTGGGTCTGGTAGGGCCCGTTCATCCGCGCCGGTCGCCTCCTCTGCCGGTGAGGCGGCCGAGGAGGCCCCCCGCACGCTCGCCCAACGACGGCCGGTCACGCCGGTAGCGGGCGTCGGCCTCCTCACGCTCCGCCGCGGGGAGGCTCTCCTTGAACCGGGCGTAGTCGCGTCGCCCCCAGGCGCGCAGGGCGGGGGCCAGGACCTCTCGCCGCAGGTGCTCGGCACGGTCCGGTCGTGATCGGGCCAGCCGGGTCTCTCCGGCCGCCCCGTGGACGTGTGCCGCCAGCGCCGCATCGGGATTCCTGGCGGCGATCGCCTCGGCCACTTCCGCACAGAACAGGACGAACAGGTCGTCCGGGCAGCCGGTCAGCAGCCCGGGCAGCTCCCGCTCCCGTCCGGGGGCGAGGAACTCCCCGATCAGTTCGGCGTGGGCGGTGTCGCGTACCACCGGGGAGACGCCGTCGAGGGCGGCCAGCACACCGGCCAGGTCCCGGGCCCGCAGCGGGTCGCCGTCCCGGCCGGTGAGACCGGCGCGCACCCGCCGGTAGTGTGCCTCCTCCTCGACGACACGACGGGCCGGGTCCGGGAGAAGCCCGCTCAACCGGTGGGCCCGCATCCGCCGGGCGAGTTCCCGCCAGCCGGCACGCTCGGCCTTGGCCGGCCGGGTGAGCAGTACCTCGCCCAGCCAGTCGCCGACGTCGGGGGCCACCTCGACCCCGGGACGCAGCTCGTCCAGCAGCCGCAGGACGTCCCCGGGACCGTGCCCGTCCGGCCACAGCGCCACCAGCAGCGCGCGGTCGAGATCGTGGGCGGGGCCTGCGGCGGCCCGGCCGCCCGCCTGGCCCCGCCGCTGCCGGCGGAGCCGGATGATCTCGAAGAGCGCGTCGATCCGGTCGCGCCCCCGGCCGGCCGCCGTGACGATGCCCGCCTCCGCCAACGCGGGGAAGGGGACCAGCGCGGCCGGGGTGAGCAGCCCGCCGAGAGGATCGTCCAGGAGCCCGGCCGCCCGGGTGAGCGGCAGGGCCGCGACGGCCCGGGCGACCCCACGCTGGAGGACGACGTCCCCGCGCACGGCCTCGGCGGCCCCCGGATCGGGAGCGGCGGAGGTGGCCAGCAGGAGGGGGGCGAGGACGTCATGGCCGTAGCTCTCGACCGCCTCGTCGGCGAGGGGAACCCCGCTCTCGGCCGCCCAGGCGATCAACGCACGCCCCAGAGCGGGCCGCGCCGCGGCGGCGGGACCGGCCAGCACCTCGGTGACCCGCGCGGCCGCCGTCCGACGCACCCGTTCGGAGGTCACGGCGACGCGCTCCAGGGGCGCGCCGTCGCCGGGGGGAGCGTCGAGGAGGCGCAGCACCAGCAGCTCCTCGATCTCCTCACACGCCTCGGACGCCCCCGCGCGCCCGGCGGTCCGGTGCAGGGCGGCCAGCAGCGCGCCGTCGGGTCCGAACCCCGGCGTCCGTAGGAGGGCGCGGATCAGCACGGTGAGGTCGGCGGCGGCGAGCCCGTCACCGTGATCGGGCAGCCAGCGGGCCAGCGCCGGCAGGTCGTCCGCGGGCAGGCGTTCGGCGCCCGAACGCAGGACCGCGGCCGCCACCACGACCGGGTGCCAGTAGTCGAGGTCCCCTCCGTCGGGAGGCGGTGCGGGGGCGAGGGCGACCGCCGCCCGCCACAGGGCCTCACCGGCGACGATCCCGGTGGTGACGAGCCGTTCCGCGAGCGGATGCGGTTCGATGTCCGGGCAGGTGCCGCCGACCAGGTCGAAGAGGTCGGGGTGGCCGTCCACCCCTGGACCGGGGGGCACGCCGACGACGTGGACCGGCGCCTGATGGGCAGACCGGCTGTAGGTGGCGAAGGACATGTGCCGGGCGCGGCAGGGGGCGAGCAGGTAGGAGATCGCCGCGACGGCGTGGGCCACCGTGACGTCGTCACCGGCCAGGACCACCTGCCCGCCGCCCCCGACCGCCCGGTCGGCGGCGGTGAGCAGGCGCGCGAGGTCGTCTTGGGGCCGCCCGCCGGCCCAGGCGGCCGCCCTCCCCCGGTCCAGCGGCCCGCGCGGCAGGGGCGCGGGAAGCCCGGGAAGGTCCGGCTCCTCGACCGGCTGTTCGCGCCAGAACGGCGCGTCCCACAACTGGATCGGCAGGGTCTCCGCCCAGGCTGAGGGGGCGCCGGGGACCAGGGCGTGCGCGAAGTAGTTGCCGGGCCGGCCCGAGGGGTCGTCGCCGGCCGGGACCACCCGCGCCACGATGGGATGGCCGGCCGCGTCGGGGATGTAGCACAGGTTGACCGGCCGCCCCAACGGCATCGGCGCACCGGTGTCGTCAGCGGGTTCGTAGACGGTGAACCGCTCGACCTCGCGCATCATGTCGCCGGTCGCCCCGGAGCTGACCGCGTTGAACTGGTAGCCGGCGTAACCGGCCAGGCCCCGTTCACAGGAGGTGTAGTAGAGCTGCTGGAAGACCATGGCCGGGTTCATCCGTCTCTCCTCGTGGGCACGACACCGAAACCGCTCAGCAGCCACAGGAAGGGGTCGGCGACCCGGTAGGGACGCACGGCCTCTCCGGCGACCCGGTTGTCCCCGGTCGGGGACTCCCCCAGGGCCGAGACCCCGAAGTACCGGGACGTCCGGTAGTGGTTGGTGACGTGGGCGTCGATCCGGCCGCTGTCCCAGCGGTGGAGCAGCTGCTGGATCTGGGCGTGGACGTCCTGACTGTCCTGCTCATCGAAGTAGGCCCCCGCGGGCTGGGGGCGGCGCAGCGGCGTGCCGTCGGCGAGTTCGTGCCGGAGCGCGTCCAGTTTGGTGAAGCACACGGCCAGGGGCGTCCTCAGCAGCCGGCCCGGTCTGCCTTCGCGCCGCATCAGCAGATCGGTGACCCGTTCGAGCATGTGCAACGGGGCGTCCTCGGGGCGGGCCGGCTGGGGCAGCCGGGTCCCGGGGGCCGCGGACTTGCGCGCGCCCTCCATCTGGAGCGGGTCGAGGACCAGGATGATCCCGTCGGCGCTGCTGAGGTAGCGGAGATTGGTCTCGACGCTCTGCTCGCTGGTCAGGTCCTCGCCCGCGGTGTCGAAGAAGGACAGGAGGGTGCGTTCCCTGCGCTCCCCCATCAGCCCCTTCCTGCGGGAGGAGAGGCGAAAGACCAGGGGTTCGCGGGTCAGGCCGGTACGCCGGGTCGCCGCCAGCAGCCGTGACTGGCCGTACAGCGGGTTCTCGTAGTCCTGCACGAAACGATGGCGGGTGGAGTCGTCGGCGCCGTCCACGGACGCCCCGAAACGGGCGCCGACCCGATGGGTCAGTTCGTGGATGAGGACCGTCATGAACACCGTCTTGCCGGAGTCACGCGCACCGACCAGGGCGATCATCCTGCTGCGGGTGTCGGCGAAGCCCACCGGGAGGCGGGTGTGGCACACCGGGCACACCTTGGTGTCGCTGCGGCCCCCGCAGTCGGGGCAGACCCCCTGGAGGCCACGCCCGTCGGCCTGGAAGACCGGCGGCAGCACCTCGCGGCGGCCGATCTGTTCCAGCCGGGCCACGTCCTCACGCGGCTGGCAGCGCTCGCCGTCGGGGCCGGCCAGGCCGGTGCAGCGGAACAGGATCCCCTTCTCGGGGAAGGCGGAGTAACAGTAGGGGCACAGCAGTGCCCGGCCGGAGATCTTCATCGGAGCCTGAGTTCCTTCACCGAGGGCTGGCGCAGCTTGACGTAGGTCTCGTCCTCCCTGCGGGAGACGAAGCACATGAGCCATCCAGGGCCGGATCCGCCGGGGAGGGTGACCTCCACGGAGACGGGTTCCTCCGGCTCCATCCGGCGCCCGGGGATCCGCTCCAGGATCTCGACCCCCTCCTGGTGGGCGGAGTAGGGCTGGACGGATCCGGCGCAGTGGACGACGGCGATCTCGGGGATGTCGCAGGGTCGGTCCACCCGGAGTTCGATCCGGCGGCGCCGGCGGAACAGTCCCGAGGGACGGATGTGGTAGTCGATGACGCTTCTGCCCTGGAGGAAGAGTTCGGTGGGCGGTCCGATCAACTCCCCCTGGAGCGTGGCGACGACCGCGCGGACCCGGATCCGGACGGTGCCCGTGCCGACAGGGGCCTCGAATCCGCCTTCGGCCTCGTAGCGGCGACGGCTGCACCGCTGCTCGGTCTCGGTCCCGGTCTCGCCCCAGCTCACCAAAGCGGTGGAACTCCGTTCCGGCCACGTCCAGCTCAGCCGGGTCACCTGGTCGAGGCGTTCGGCCCGCAGCCCGCGCACGGGCTCGCTGCTGACGACCTCGACGTGGTCTCCGACGACCGCCCCTCCACCGGAGGTGGTCGTGGCGAGGAGGTGGTGGCGGCCCGCCGGGACGGTGAGTTCGAGCACCGCGCGCCCGTCCACGATCTCCTCGCTGCGGGGCAGTTCCGGTCCGAAGGAGTCCAGTTCCGCGGCGTCGACGGCTGTACCTGGGGCCCACCTCGGGGGTTCGCCGCCGCGCCGCAGGACCACCTCGCCGTATTCCGGCGGGGTCCAGGTGAGGCGGACGGTCCCGGTGCCCGCTGGATCGGGCAGCAGGGCGAGGTCGCGGACCGGCGACAGCGGAGCCGTCGGTGTCACGGTGGTGAGCACACCGGGGGACAGCCGGGTCCGTCCGTCGGGTGTGAGATAGACGGCCTGGATCCGGTAGCAGTACAGGACCCCCGGGCGTAGCGCCGTGTCGCGGAAACCCGAGTCGCCGGTCTCGATCCGCACGCCGTCGCCGACGCCGCGGGGTGGTCCCCCCTCGCCGCGGAGTACGTCCACCCGGATCGCCCGGGGCGGCTTGCGCCAGCTCGCGGTGACGGTCGAACGGACCGAGGTGAGCCGGACCCCGGTGACATCGGGGGTGCGCATGAGCGCGCCGGTGACGGCCGTGGCCGAGCGGGCCCGCCCCTCCCGGATCGCGGACACCCCGTAGCGCACCTCGGTGCCAACCTCCGCCGTCGTGTCGACGTACTCGAGCGCGCCGGTGGTGGTGAGCCGGATTTCGCCGGCGGCCCCGCCCCTGCCGCTGCGGCGGACGACCTGGTAGGTGATGTCACCGTACTGGCTCGGGCTGGGGCTCCAGGTGACGACGATCCGGTCACCGTCCACCCGCGCCCGGGGCCGACCCGGTGGCAGCGGCGGGATCGCCGCCAGCCGTTCGGCCAGGTCGTCGTCGTCCGCGGCCAGTTCAAGGGCCTGGTGGAGGGCGTGCGCCGCCTCCTCCGCCCGGCCGCGGCGCATGCGCTCCGCGGCGATCCGGTCCAGCCGGATCACCTCGGCCGCGCGTTCACCGAGGCGCGCCTGAAGGTCGTGGTCGCCCGGCAGGGCCGCCGCCGCGCGTTGCGCCGCGCGCAGCAGCCCGTCGGCCAGAAGGTCGCGCACCTCGGCCTCGGCCTGTTCCTGCGGGTCGGCTGCCTGGGCCTGGCCGATCGCGGCGGCGATACGGCCGGCGTCGTCGGGATCGAGGCCCCGGCGGATCCAGCGCTGGGCCAGGCCCCGCTCGGCGATGCCCGAGGGCAGCCCGCGCAGGTCGGCGACGATCTCCCAGAGGACGATCGCGTCGCGGGCGGCCACCTCCCGCTCAGCGCGCAGGATGGCGATCGTCTTCTCCGCGGCGGTCTTGCGATCCGTGTAGGCCTCGACCTCGATGCGTCTGGCCGCGGCGGTCAGCGCCGCGTCGTCCAGCCGCCCGCCGTCGTCGAGCCGGAATCCCGGCAGGACGCGGAACCCGGCGCGGACCCGTTCCTCCCCGAAGACGACCACCGGGGAGAAGTCCACCCCCCTGGTCTTCAGGCTCTCGGTGAGTGTCGCGAACCGGGCGGAGGGGGAACGGGCGGGGATCTCCGGCAGGGCCACGACCCGGACCCCCTCGGCGCGCAGCGCGTGTTCGACCGCGCGCGGGGAGGCCCCCACCGACGCCGCGTAGGAGCCCAGGCGGGCACGGTCGATGTGGGTCGTGGTGATAGCGATGTTGTGGGCGAGCTCCTCGACCTCGGCGCGCAGACGCTCCTCGGCCCGCTCGCTCTCGCGTTCGAAGTCGGCGTAGGTGAGCCGGCCCTCCTGGGCGAGACGGTCATGCTCGGCGCACAGGTCGCGCGCGGTCTTCTTGAAGACGCCGCGCTGCTTGCTCTTCCAGTACTTGTTGACCTCGGTGACGTGTGCGGAGAAGGCGGCGGGGTCGTCCTTCAGCGACGACCTGAGGCCGGCGTCGATCCCATAGCGTTCGAACAGGTCGGGCGGGACGCGCCGGCCGACCCGCGCCTGTTCGAGGACCTCCTTGTCATAGGTCTCCCGTCGCTGTCGATCCCAGCTCATCGTCCACCAGTCCGTGCGCGCGAAACAGGTCCGTCCACATCGCGGGGCCGGTCCGTGGACCGGCCCCCGGCCAGGTCAGCCCGAGGTCTTGATCATGGCCAGCGCGGTCCTGGCCTCTTCCACCTTCTCCTGGGTCAGACCGCCGATCTGGATCTCGAAGCGCACCTCGTTCCCGGTGGCGGGATCCCAGCCGTGTACCTTCAGCAAGCCCGTTTCGGTCATGTGGAAGTTGACGTTGAAGGGCGTCCCCGCCGGACCGGGCGGCAGCCCCGAAAGGGTCCCCTCGCCGATGTGGATGTTGTGCTCCAGTTCCTCCGAGGCCACCGACCCGGCCTGCTCCCAGACCTCGATGAGGACCCGAGTCTGGTTCTCCTCGATCGTCCCGAACTCGTCCTGGACGTCGGCGGGAAGCGGGGTGTTGGCGGTGATCAGGTGGTTGATGTAGCGCCGAGCCGCGTTGACATCGGTCGCGAAGAGCGGGTCCTTGGAGTCGACCAGCTTGATCCCGAAGGCGCGCGGGGCGACGCTGGTGACCTTCTTCTCCGCGATCTGCTTGACCTGCTCGGGAGGGATGCCCAGGGCCGCGCCGACCTGCTCGGCCCGCTTCTCCTGGGTGCCCTCGCCCTCGTCCATGCTGATCTTGACCTGGCGCATCAGGGCGAACAGGGCGGCCCCCTTGGCCACGGCCAGGTCCGGCTCGTGGCTGTGGGCGTCGAAGCCGAACCGCTCCTTCAGAGCGCGGGCGATCGCCGGCATCCGGGTCATACCGCCCACCAGCAGGACGTCGTCGAAACCGTCCACCCCCCGCTCACGGGCCGCCTCGATGGTGCGTTCGGTGATGGCGAGCGTGCGCTCCAGCAGGTCGGAGGTGAGCTCCTCGAACTCGGCGCGGGACAGCTCGATCCGGACCGCGCTGCCCTCGAAGCGCAGGTTGTGACGCGCGTTCTCGCGGCTGCTCAGGGATTTCTTGATCTGCTCGGCGGCACCGGAGAGGTCCTGCATGAACTGCTCGTCCCCGCTCGGGTCCGGCTCGGGGTGCTCGGCGACGAAGCGCTCCAGCAGGTAGTCGCCGAGCTTCTCGTCCCAGTCGGAGCCGCCCAGGCGATGGTCGCCGTCGGTGCACACGACCCGGACGTCGTTGTCCTCGATACGGATGACGGTCGTGTCGAAGGTGCCGCCGCCGAGGTCGTAGACGAGGATGTGCCGGACACCGGCACCACTGCCCAGGCTCTGGTAGTGCAGGGCGGCGGCCACGGGCTCGGGCACCACGTCGAGCACGTTGAGACCGGCGATCTCGCCCGCCTTGCGGGTGGCGTCCTTCTCGGCCAGGCCGAAGTAGGCAGGGACGGTGATGACGACATCGCGGACCGCTTCACGGGTCTGCTCACCGGCCGCGCGGGCGAGCTCGCGCAGGATCAGCGCCGAGATGGACTCGGGGGTGTGGGAGTAACCGTGGAAGTCGTAGGCGACGTCCTCCCCCATCTGCCGTTTGATCAGGGAGACGACGAGGTCAGGGAAGAGGATGGAGGTGTTCTTGGCCTCCTCGCCCACCACCACGTTCTCCGCCGACTCGAAGTAGACCACCGACGGGGTGGTGTCGTTGCCCATCGCGTTCTTCGCGATCGTCGGGCGCCCCGTGTCGTCGATGGAGGCGACACACGAATAGGTGGTCCCGAGGTCGATGCCGTAAGTAGCCATTACTCCTCTTCAGATCCCCGACGGCCGGGATCGCCTTCCGGACGTCCTTCGATGTAGCGGTGAAAATGCGCCTGCGCTTTCCGTCGCACTCTCCCCGTCTCCATATCACGGAACCCCTGCGAGACGACCACCGCGATCGTATTGGCGCGTTCCGGGTCGTCAGTAGAAATGGCCGAAAGCGGCCGGTGGATTTCCGTCCGGAACGGGTCACCGACCTGTACGCTGAACGGCTCGACACCAACCCTTTCCAGGGCGAGCAGTACGTCGTCGGCGAGGCTGTGCAACAATCCGCCGACCTTTCCCTCACCACGCTCGATCAGCCCGTTCCCCTCGCGCTCCAGCTGACCGTGGAGGCGGACCAGGTCGGTGATCGCGGGATCGAGGACGGCGCGCCGTTCGCCGGCCCGCAGTTCCTGGTTCTCGGCGTGCAGTCGGTCGATGACCGCCTCGCGGTGACGGGCGCGTTCGTTCAACCCGGCCACCTGTTCGCGCAGCGCGGCCAGCTCCTCCCCCACCGCCCGCAACGAGGCGACGGCCGCCTCCGCCGGGTCGTTCCTCTCCGGGCCGGGGGGCCTTGCATCTCCCCCCGTTCCCTCTTCGCCCGATATCACGGCGCCGTCCGGCCGGTAATCGTCGGAATCCATATACAGCCATCCGAGAAAAGTAGAGGGAGCAGGCGATCCGGCCGGTCGGCCCGGATTTCGCCAAACCATATCGCAGAAATGCGCCGGCCCGAGAATGATAAAGCGCCCGGCCCCGGTTCCTAGGAACCGGGGCCGGGCGCGAAGAAGGGAACCCTCAGCCGATCTTCTCCATGATCTCGTCGGGGATGTCGGCGTTGGTGAAGACGTTCTGCACGTCGTCGGAGTCCTCCAGCGCGTCGACGATGCGCAGCACCTTCTTGGCGTTCTCCTCGTCGAGCGGGACCTCCATGCTGGGCAGGAAGTTGGTCTCGGCGGACTCGTAGTCGATGCCGGCCTCCTGAAGCGCCGCGCGGACGGCGACCAGGTCGGTCGCCTCGCAGACGACCTCGAAGGCCTCGCCGAGGTCGTTGACGTCCTCGGCGCCCGCGTCGGCGACCGCGAGCATCACGTCGTCCTCGCTGGTGCCCTCCTTGGGCACGATCACGACGCCTTTGCGGTTGAAGAGGTAGGAGACCGAACCGGCGTCGGCCATGGACCCGCCGTTGCGGGTGACGGCCACACGCACCTCCGAGGCTGCGCGGTTGCGGTTGTCGGTCAGGCACTCCACCAGCAGCGCGACGCCTCCGGGGGCGTACCCCTCGTACATGATGGTCTGCCAGTCGGCGCCGCCGGCCTCCTCACCGGCGCCGCGCTTGCGCGCGCGCTCGATGTTGTCCAGCGGGACGGAGTTCTTGCGCGCCTTCTGGATGGCGTCGTACAGGGTCGGGTTGCCGTCTGGGTCCCCGCCACCTGTGCGCGCGGCCACCTCGACGTTCTTGATCAGCTTGGCGAAGAGCTTGCCCCGCTTCGCGTCGATGACGGCTTTCTTGTGCTTGGTGGTGGCCCACTTGGAGTGGCCGCTCATGCCTGTCCTTTCACCATTTCGACGAAGAGTCGGTGGATCCGCGCGTCCCCGGTGAGTTCGGGATGGAACGAGGTGGCCAGCAGGCCCCCCTGACGTACCGCGACGATCCTACCGGCCCGTTCCCCGTACGCGATGTGCGCGAGTTCCTGGACCTGCGCGCCGACAGACTCGACCCAGGGGGCGCGGATGAAGATCGCCTCCACCGGCTCGCCCTCGACCCCGTGGACGTCGACGTGCGCTTCGAAGGACTCGGTCTGACGCCCGAAGGCGTTACGGCGGACGGTCATGTCGATCCCGCCGACCGTCTGCTGTCCCTCGATACCGTCGAGGATACGGTCGGCCAGCATGATCATGCCCGCACAGGTTCCGAAGGCGGGCAGCCCTTCGCGTACCAGTTTGCGAAGCGGCTCCATGAGCTCGTAGCGCACGGCGAGCTTGGACATCGTGGTCGACTCGCCTCCGGGGATGACGATCCCCTGGATGTCGTCGAGCTGTTCGGGACGCAGGACCCGCGTGGTCCGCACCCCGAGGGTGTCGAGCACGCGCTGATGCTCGGCGACATCGCCCTGGAGGGCGAGCACACCGATGGTGGGAGTGGCGGGCAAGGGACGACCTCACTTGACTGCTGGAGGGTTCACGGGCGGGAGCCCCGACCACGAGAACGCCACGGCCGGCGTCCGTCTTCCCCGCGCGGGAAGACGGCGCCGCTCGTCGCCTCCCCAGGGTAGGGGCTCCGGTCGGCGGCGACGGCGGCCGCGCAGGGGGCGACCCCGGGCAACGGCCGGGAGACGAAGACGACGGCGCGCGGCCGGCGGGACACCCGAGGTCGCCCGCTGAAACAGGGCGCGCCGGCGGCGAGGGTCCGGCGCGGCCGACGCCGCCCGGCCGGACCACGCCGTCATGGGCCGGGCTCGCGCCCGGCCCGCTGTGGGGATCCGGAGGACTACCAGCCGCGCCCGGCGTAACGCTGGGAGTCGCTGAGCTCGTCCAGGTTGATGCCGACCATGGCCTCGCCCAGGCCGCGCGAGACCTTGGCGATGACCGACGGGTCGTCGTAGTGCAGCGTCGCCTGCACGATCGCGTCGGCCCGCTTGGCCGGGTCGCCGGACTTGAAGATGCCCGATCCGACGAAGACGCTCTCCGCGCCGAGCTGGCGCATCAGCGCGGCGTCGGCCGGGGTGGCGACGCCACCGGCGGAGAACAGCGGGACGGGCAGCTTCCCCAGGCGCGCGACCTCCTTGACGATCTCGTAGGGGGCGCGCAGCTCCTTTGCTGCGCCGAACAGCTCGGCCTCGTCGAGGGTGCCCAGACGCTTGATCTCGGAGCTGATCGAGCGCATGTGCCGGGTGGCCTCGACGACGTTGCCGGTACCGGCCTCGCCCTTGGAGCGGATCATGGCCGCGCCCTCGGCGATACGGCGCAGCGCCTCGCCGAGGTTGGTCGCGCCGCAGACGAAGGGAACCGTGAACGCCCACTTGTCGATGTGGTAGGCCTCGTCGGCGGGGGTGAGGACCTCGGACTCGTCGATGAAATCGACGCCGAGGTACTCCAGGACCTGGGCTTCGACGAAGTGGCCGATGCGGACCTTGGCCATGACCGGGATGGAGACGGCGTCCTTGATGCCCTCGATCATGTCGGGGTCGGACATCCGGGCGACCCCGCCGTCCTTGCGGATGTCGGCGGGGACCCGCTCCAGCGCCATGACCGCGACGGCACCCGCGTCCTCAGCGATCTTCGCCTGCTCGGGCGTGACCACGTCCATGATCACGCCGTTCTTGAGCTGCTCGGCCATGCCCCGCTTGACACGGGTGGTGCCGACCGTGCTCTGGGTCGGGTTTTCAGCGTTGTTGACCACGGTGGCGGACTCCAAGTTCTGGGCGGACACGGGTGGTGGCCCGTGCGCGGAGGATCGGTCGGGTGACGCCGTAGCCTGGTCGGCCGTTCCGGCGCCTCCGATGACCATGGTAGAACCTCCACCACTGCCCCTTTTCAGGACATATCGGAGTTGGCGCCTGAAAAGCCCTTCCAGTTTGTCCCTGGCCGTAGCGGTCACCCCCAAGGAGGGAACACCGGGGGCTCGTCATCCATTTCGAAGAAGTCCGGCATGGGCGCCCGTCCCGCCAGGCGCAGCACCCGCACCAACCGGCTCGAACGGGCCTCGCGGGTCGCGGCGACGGCGTCGTTGTAGAACCTCCGGGCGATGTGCACCCGCTTGGCCGCCGACTCGACCTCGGCCAGGAGCTCGGCCGGCGGCGCCTCCCCCGATGTCCCCGCCGGGACGATCGGCCCCGCGGTCACGCCCCCGCCGCCCTGGGCGGCCGCGTCCGACATCCCCCCGGCGAAACCGGGCTCCTCGACCACCGCGCGCAGCGCCCGCGACAGGTTGCTCTCGGCGAGCTCGCGCCGGCCCTGCTCCTCGGCGCGGCGCGCCTGGCCCGCCGCGTCGGCCAGCAGCACGCTGGACGCGGGTTCGAGTTCGCTGGCCGACGCCAGTTCCAACACCACGGCGCTGCGCCGCAGCAGGGCCGCGTCCAGTGCGGCGTGCGCGGTCTCGACCCGGGTGTGCAGCCGGTCCAGCCGGGTCGCCCGCCAGGAGATGTAGAACGAGAAGAGCACCACCAGCGCGAAGAGCGCGATGAGGGGGGTCAGCCAGTCGGAGAGCACGCCCGGGATCACTCCCCCTCACCGTGGGCGGCCGGCACCGCGCCCGTGGCCGCGACCCCGGCCAGGACCGTCTCATAGACCCCGACCACGTCACCGGCCACCGAAGCCCAGTCATAGGCGCGGACCGCGGCGCGCGCGGCCCCCGACAGCGCGACGCGCCGTTCGGGGTCGTCCAGCAGGGACTCCACGGCGCGGACGAGGTCCATCGGGTCGCCCACGGCGAACAGCTCCCCCGCGGCACCCTCGCGCAGCACGCTGCGGAAGGCGGGGATGTCGCTGGCGACGATCGGCGCCCCCGCCGACATCGCTTCGGTGAGCACGATGCCGAAGCTCTCGCCACCGAGGTTGGGCGCGCAGAAGACGTCCACGGAGTGGTAGGCGCGGATCTTGTCGGCCTCGTCGACGCGGCCGAGCAGCACCACCCGGTCGCGCAGCTCCGCGGAGACGCGCTCGCGGACCTCCGCCGCGTCTCCCGGCCCGGCGACGAGCAGACGCAGCCCCGGCCGGCGGCGCCCCAGGGTCTCGAACGCCTCCAGGAGTACCGGCAGCCCCTTGCGGGGTTCGTCCATGCGCCCGAGGAAGCCGATGGCGCCGCCATCTCCCGGCCAGCCCTCCAGCGGCCTGGCGTTCTCGTAGCGTCGCACCGCCACCCCGTTGGGGATCAGGACGGCGTCGCCTCCCAGGTGTTCCACCAGGGTCTTGCGGGCCGCCTCCGACACCGCGATGCGTCCGTTGATCTTCTCCAGCGCCGTGCGCAGCGCGGCGGCCGACACCGCCATCGCCCGCGAACGCGGATTGGAGGTGTGGAAGGTCGCCACGATCGGCCCGTCGGCGACCCAACAGGCCAGCAGGGACAGGCTCGGCGCGGCCGGCTCGTGGACGTGCAGGACGTCGAAGCCGCCCTCGTGGATCCAGCGCCGCACCCGCGCCGCCGCGCGGAACCCGAACGCCAGACGCGCCACCGACCCGTTGTAGGGCACGGGGATGGCCCGGCCGGCCGGGACGATGTGGGCCGGAAGCTCGGTCTCGGAGTCGCAGGGGGTCAGCACCGACACCTCGTGGCCCAGGTCCATGAGCGCCTCGGCGAGGTCGCCGACGTGCTGCTGCACTCCGCCCGGAACGTCCCAGGTGTAGGGGCAGACCAGTCCGATGCGCACCGGTCACCTCCCCCGGGGCGGAGGGCCGGTGGTCTCGAAGTCCGCGACGAAGACGCGCTGCAACATGTGCCAGTCCTCGGGGTGCTCGGCGATCCCGGTCTCGAAGACCCGGGCGAGTTCCTGTGTCATGCTCTTGATCTTCGCGGCCCTGTCCCCTTCGTCCGGTATTGGGATCTCCTCGTGCACCCGGATACCCCAGTAGGGACCGTCGAACCACAGTGTGACGGGCATCAAGGCCGCCCCCGTGCGCTCGGCGAGTGCCGCGGGGCCCGCCGGCAGGCGGGCCGGTTCCCCGAAGAGGGACACCTCGATCCCGCCCGAGGTCAGGTCGCGGTCGGCGAGGAGGCAGACCAGCCCCCCCGAACGCAACCGGCGCGCGAGCGTGCCGACCGTCCCCGCCCCCGTCCCTGTGAGCGGCAGCACCTCCATCCCCAGACGTTCCCGGAACTCCACGAACCGCTCGAAGAGCCGTTCGGGGCGCAACCGCTCGGCCACCGTCGTCAGCGGTGTGCCCCGCAACGTCATCCAGGCACCGGCGTGGTCCCAGTTCCCCATGTGCGGCAGCGCCGCGACCACACCGCGTCCCGACGCCAGATGGGCCTGGAGCGCCTCGATGCCCTCGCAACGGGCGCGTTCCAGGATCTGGCGGGAGGACATCGCCGGCATCCGAAACGTCTCGTACCAGTAGCGCAGGTAGGAGCGCATCCCGGCGCGTGACAGCGCGCGCAGCTGTTCCTCGGGGGCGTCGGGGCCGATGACCCGGCGCAGGTTGGCTTCGAGCCGGCGGACACCGTCACCCCGGCTCCGCCAGGCCTGGTCGGCGATGGCGGTGAAGACCGCGCGCCCCAGCGGTTCGGGGACCCTGCGGACCAGGGACCAGCCGAGCGAATAGGCCGCGACGGCCAGTCGTTCTCCCATGCCTCTCCTTCACCGTGGTGCCACACCGACCCCGCGGCCGGGCGCCTTCAGGAGTTGCCGGCGCGCTGCCTGGGCTCCGCCAGCCGGTTGCGGGTCTCGATCAGCCGCTGGATGATCGTCAGCGTGCTGAGGAAGGCGAGCAGCCACAGTCCACCGGCCAGCACGTAGGGGACGCCCAGGCCTCCCAGGCCGATGGAGACCAACCCGATGATCAGCCGCTCGGTCCGCTCGGCCAGTCCCACGTCGCAGTTGGCCCCCAGCCCCTCGGCCCGGGCCTTGATGTAGGACACCCCGAAGCCGCTGACCAGGCAGAAGAGCGCGGCCCAGGCGAGGATCCGGTCGTCCCCGTCCCCCATGAACCACAGCAGCAGGCCCGAGAAGATCGCGGCGTCGGAGAGCCGGTCCAGCGTGGAGTCGAGGAAGGCCCCCCAGCGGCTGGTGCTGCCCGTCGCGCGGGCGACCGCGCCGTCGAGCATGTCGAACAGGACGAAGACCGTGATGACCACGGTGCCGACGTAAAGCTGCCCGCGTGGATAGAAGAAGAGGGCGCTCACGACGACGCCGGCCGTTCCCACGAACGTGACCATGTTCGGGGTGACGCCGAACCTCGCGAGTGCCCGGCCCAGGGGGAGCAGTACTCGCGCGAGCACGGGACGCAGGTTCTTCAGCATGGCTTCTTCTGATCGTAGGAGGCGCGCAGCGCGCCGTGGACGGAGCATCCCGCGGGAGCGCCGGATCCAAAGGACGCGGTCCGCGGAAGGGACGGGGAGGAGGCGGAGGACAGGGTGGTCGTCACCGGAGCCTCCGGGGAGGAACGAGGGACGCGCGGCGGGACCGACGACCGGCGACGGTCGCGCGCCCCACGGCGGTGGACGCCGGCCACCGGCACCCGCCCCGGGCGGGCGGAGGCGAGGAGGGGCACGGCGAGCGCGTCGGCCCCGTGGTCGGGCACGCCGCGCGGAGACCGCGGTCGCCGTCGAGGACCGGCGCGGGACCACTCATCGCTTGCCTCCGGGCTCGGGCTCGTCAGGGCTGGGGCCAGTGTTCGGCGAGGAGCTCCCGCGTCTGCCCCAGCATCTGCGGAAGCACCTTGGTCCGTCCGACCACCGGCATGAAGTTGGTGTCGCCTCCCCAACGGGGGACGATGTGCTGGTGCAGGTGCGCGGCGATGCCCGCGCCGGCGACCGCGCCGAGGTTCATCCCCACGTTGAAGCCCTGTGCCCCGAAGGCGGAGCGCAACGCGGTGATGGCGGACTGGGTGAGCGAGGCGATCTCGATGGTCTCGCCCTCGTCGAGCTCGGCGTAGTCGGCGACGTGCCGGTAGGGGCAGACCATCAGATGGCCGCTGTTGTAGGGGTAGAGGTTGAGCACGGCGAAGGCGTTCTTGCCGCGGGCCACGACGAGCCCCTCATCGTCGGGGAGCGACGGGACCCGGCAGAACGGACAGCCGTCCTCCGGCGCCGATCCGGTGGGCTTGTTCTCGCCCTTGATGTAGGCCATGCGATGCGGTGTCCAGAGCCGTTCGAAGCCGTCGGCGTCGCCGGCACCGTCGTGGTCCCCCCACTCGTCAGTGCTCATAAGGGCCAGCATATTGACTTCCGCCGCCCGCCCGCAGGCAGGGCGACCGCGGAAGTCCTCTCGCCCGGAACGGGGCCGGGCCGCCCCGCGCAACGCGGAACGGCCCGGCGCCGACGTGTCGGCCGTCAGGCGGAACCGCCCGAGGTCGGCTCCGTCCGCCCGGTCGTGCTCTCCTCTTCGGCCTCGCGCGGCGCCACGGCGTCGGCCGCCGCGACCGCGCCGGCGTCACCCGTGGCGGGCGTCTCGGCGTAGCGGCTGGCCAGCTTGACCGGGCTGGCCTGCGCACCGCTCCGCTTACGACGGCGGCGGGCCGCCAGCAGGTTGAGGATCTCCACGAACAGCGAGAAGCCCATCGCGGTGTAGATGAAGCCCTTCTCGATGTGGAAGCCGAAGCCCTCGGCGACCAGGCTCATGCCGATGAGCAGAAGGAAGGCCAGGGCCAGCATCTTCACGGTCGGGTGGTCGTGCACGAACTTGGACAGCGGGTTCGCCGAGACCAGCATCACGATGACCGCGATGACGACGGCGGCGACCATGACCCAGATCCCCGCGCCCTCGGGGTCGATCATGCCGACCGCGGTGATGACCGAGTCCAGCGAGAAGACCAGGTCCAGCGCCACGATCTGGGTGACCACCATGCCGAAGGCGGCCCCCACCTTGGACCCCTTGTGGTCCTCCTCGCCCTCCAGACTCTCGTGGATCTCGTAGGTGCCCTTGGCGAGGAGGAAGAAGCCGCCGACCAGCAGGATCAGCGACTGACCGCTGAACTCCATGTCACCGATCGAGAACAGCGGTTCGGTGAGCTGGATGATCCAGCTGATGGAGCCCAGCAGGGCCAGGCGGGTGATGAGGGCGAGCCCGATGCCGAGTTTGCGGGCCTTGTCGCGCTGGTGTTCGGGCAGTTTGCTCGACAGGATCGAGATGAAGACGAGGTTGTCGATCCCGAGCACGATCTCCAGCAGCGTCAGCGTGAAGAATCCGACTATCAGGTCCGTGGGCATGGGGGGTCGTCAGCTCCGAGAGAGGGTACGGGCATGGCCCCAAGAATCTAGGAAGGCGTGGATAAGCGACGCATAAAGCGGCCCCGCCCGGTGCCCCTGGTCACACCCCGAGTAAGGCGCGCAGGTGCCGGGGCGAGGGGGAGCCGTGGGCGAGCATGGCGTCGTGGCGGCGGCGCGCGGAATCGGCGGGACGGGCCGCGGCGAGGTCCCGGGCGATCGCGGCGATCTCGCGGTGCCCCACATAGTAGGTGGCCAGCTGCGCGCTGGTGAGCAGGGCCCGCCGCCACTTGCCCGCGGCCTCGCCCTCCTCCTGGTGGCCACGTTGGGTCAGCAGTTCCATCGCCTCGGCCTCGGACAGGTCGTGGGCGTGGACGCGCACGTCGATGATCGCGTTGAGCAGCGTCCGCAACCGCATCTTCAGGTGCGTCAGCCGCAACGGCAGGTCCGGCTCCTCCCCCCAACCGTTCTCCGCGATCAGGTCCTCGGCGTAGACCGCCCAGCCCTCGACGAAGGACCCGCTGCGCAGCGCCGTCCGGACCCGGGTGGCGCCCTGGTAGCGGGCCGCGTGGGCGAGCTGGAGAGCGTGGCCGGGAACCGCCTCGTGCACCATCAGGTTGCGCAGCATGTGGCTGTTGTACTCGCGGTGGAAGGAGGCCCGGCGCGCGGCCGGCCACTCCCCTGGCGGCGGGGCCACCGCGATGGTGGTCGGCTCCTCCCCCCGGGGCGCCAACGGCCCGGGCGGGTCGCAGTAGGCGACACAGACGCCCCGGCGCGGGCCGGGCATCGCGACGATGCGGATGGCGGTGTCGGGGACGGTGACGAGGTCCAGCTCGGCCGTCCGGGCCACAAGGTGCTCCAGCGCCTTCTCGCACATGGGGCGGACCGTGGCCTCCTCGGAGGCACTGCGCTCGGCGATCCGGTCCAGGACGCGGCGCACCTGTCCGGGGTGGCGGGGCCGCCCCTCGTACTCGGCCGCGAGCTCGGCGATCTCCTCCTCCGCCGCGAGCAGATCGCTCTCGGCCCGGGTGAGCAGCGTCTCGGGAGAGAGCTCGGAGTCGAGGGTGTACCAGAGCTGGGCGGCGTAGTCACGGGCGCCCAGGCGGGGGTCGGCGACCGCGGAGTCGAGGCGTTCCGCCAACCAGGCGGCGTGCGTGCTCAGGGCCTCACGAGCGGCGTCGCGGGCGGGAAGCACCCGTGAGGCCAGGGACGGCTCGTCGGCGAGCAGGGCGTCGACCCCGCCCGTGAGGAGCTCCGCCGTGGCACGGACCCGCGCGATCGCGGTCTCCACGTGCACCCTGGGCATGCCCGGCCCGGAGTCCAGCACGGAACGGGCGGTGGACAGGAAGTCGGGCACCGCGGCGCAGCGCGCGGCCAGCCTCTCCAGCCGGACCGCGGCCGGGGCGGACTCGCGTTCGATGAGCGGGGACAGTCCCTCGCCGGGCAGCTGTTCCAGCGGATCCCAGGTGTGGGGCCGTAGTTCGGTGGTCCGCCACAGGTCGCCGCTGACCCTCGTGCGCAGCAACTCCAGATCCACCCGGTCCTCGGGCGGCAGCAGCGTGTCGTCGATCTCGTCGAGCGCGCCGAGGGCGTCGGCCAGCGTGGCGGCCCGGCGCGCCCCGGCGTCCTCGGAGTGGTCGGTGAGCCGGTCGTCGAACCGGTCGTCACCGAGCTCGGTGGCCCACTCCGGGCGCTCCTCCAACAGGGCGTCGAGGATGCGGGAGGAGACCTCGCGGAACCGGTCGGTCATGGCGTTGGCACCGGGATCGGGCAGCCGGTGGTCTGGCGTTTCAGTCATCCCCTCCATCCTGCCCGTTCGCGTCGACGCGCGCACGTCCTCCATCGGCTTATCTTCCCCGGACGGCGGCGCGTCCCCTCCCCTGGGGGCTATCGTCGGCGAGGTGCCCCACGCGGACGGGGAGGGGCACCGGCCCCACCCGGATCGGAGTGCCCATGCGCGTCACCCACGTCGTCGACCTGAGCCACCCCGTGGGGCCGCAGACCCAGGTCTATCCCGGGGATCCGGTCCCCTCCCTGACCCCGGTCGCCACCCTCGCCGACGACGGCTACAACCTCGCGCACGTGTCGATGGGGACGCAGAGCGGAACACACGCCGACGCGCCCTTCCACTTCTTCGACGCGGGCGCGCGGATCGACGAACTCGCCCTGGACCTGTTCGTCGGCCCGGCCGTCGTCATCGACGTGTCCGGGCGCAGGGACCGCTCCAGCATCGACTGGGCCGACATCTCGGCGCAGGCGACGGGCGTGGGTCCGGGGAAGGTGGTGCTCCTGCGCACCGGCTGGGCCCGCCACTACGGGAAGCCCCGTTACTTCGACCATCCCTACCTGAGCGGCGAGGCCGCGGCCCGCCTGGTCGCGGCGGGCGTGCGCACGATCGGTATCGACGCCCCCAACCCGGACGAGACACCACGAGAGGGAACGGCCGGTGGTGACTGGCCGGTCCACCGCACCGTGCTGGGAGCCGGCGGGGTGCTGATCGAGAACCTGCGCGGCCTGGAGGAGATCGACTTCCCCGACCCCCTGTTCAGCGCGGTCCCCGTCCGGCTGGCGGGCGCGGACGGGGCTCCCGTGCGGGCCATGGCGATGCGGGTCCGCCCCTGAACGGGAAGACCCACCACGGAAACGGGGCCGTGGCGGTTGTCCGCCACGGCCCCGTCATCGCGTCCCGGCCGCCTCAGCGGCGCTCGCGGACCGTCGCGACGATCTCGGCGACGGCCTCGTCGATCGGCACGCCGTTGTTCTGCGAACCGTCTCGGTAGCGGAACGACACCGCGGCCTTGCCGGCGTCCTCGTCGCCGGCCAGCAGCATGAACGGGACCTTCTGCTTCTGGGCGTTGCGGATCTTCTTCTGCATCCGGTCGTCGCTGGAGTCGATCTCGACCCTGATCCCCTCGGCGCGCAGCTTCTCGGCGACACGCTCCAGGTAGGGCACGTGCTCGTCGGTGATCGGGATGCCGACCACCTGGACCGGTGCCAGCCAGGCGGGGAACGCGCCGGCGTAGTGCTCCAGCAGCACGGCGAAGAAGCGCTCGATCGAACCGAACAGGGCCCGGTGGATCATGACGGGACGCTGCCGGGAACCATCGGAGGCCTGGTACTCCAGATCGAAGCGCTCAGGCAGGTTGAAATCGACCTGGATGGTCGACATCTGCCAGGTGCGGCCGATGGCGTCACGGGCCTGGACCGAGATCTTGGGCCCGTAGAACGCGGCGCCCCCCGGGTCCAGGACGAGTTCGAGCCCCTGCTTCTCGGCGGCCTCGCGCAGGATCTGGGTGGCCTCCTCCCAGATCTCGTCGGAGCCGATGGACTTCTCCGGGTCACGGGTGGACAGCTCCAGGTAGAAGTCGTCCAGACCGTAGTCGCGCAGCAGGTCCAGCACGAACGTCAGCAGCGAGTCGAGCTCGCCGGGCATCTGCTCGGGGGTGCAGTAGATGTGCGCGTCGTCCTGGGTGAAGCCACGGGCGCGGGTCAGGCCGTGGACCACCCCGGACTTCTCGTAGCGGTAGACCGTCCCGAACTCGAACAGCCGCAGCGGGAGCTCACGGTAGGAGCGGCCCCGGGACCCGAAGATCAGGTTGTGCATCGGGCAGTTCATGGGCTTGAGGTAGTAGTCCTGGCCCTCGTCCAACTGCATGGGGGGGTACATGCCATCGGCGTACCAGTCGAGGTGGCCGGACTTCTCGAACAGCCTGCCCTTGGTGGCGTGCGGCGTGTAGACGAACTCGTACCCCGCCTCTTCGTGGCGGCGCCGGGAGTAGTCCTCCATGGCCCTGCGGATCACACCCCCCTTGGGGTGGAAGACCGCCAGACCCGATCCGATCTCATCGGGGAAGGAGAACAGGTCGAGTTCCGCCCCCAGCCTGCGGTGGTCGCGCTTCTCGGCCTCCTCCAGGAAGGTGAGATAGGCCTTGAGCGCGTCCTTGCTCTCCCAGGCGGTGCCGTAGATGCGCTGGAGCTGGGGGTTCTTCTCGCTGCCCCGCCAGTAGGCGGCGGCCGAGCGCATGAGCTTGAACGCCGGGACCACCTTGGTGGTCGGCAGGTGCGGGCCGCGGCACAGGTCCTTCCAGCACAGTTCCCCCGTGCGCGGGTGCAGGTTGTCGTAGATGGTGAGCTCGCCGGCCCCGACCTCGACCCCGGCGCCCTCGGCGGCCTCGCTCGCGCCGCCCTTCAGGCCGATCAGCTCGAGCTTGTAGGGTTCGCCGGCCAGCTCCGTCCGGGCGGCCTCGTCGGTGACGGGCCGGCGCGCGAAGCGCTGTCCCTGCTTGACGATCTCCTGCATCTTCTTCTCGATGCGCTTGAGATCGTCGGGGGTGAAGGGCTCGGCGACGTCGAAGTCGTAGTAGAAGCCGTTCTCGATGGGCGGCCCGATCCCGAGCTTGGCCTCGGGGAACAGCTCCTGCACCGCCTGCGCCATGATGTGGGCGGTGGAGTGGCGCAGGATCGCGCGTCCCTCGTCGGAGTCGATGGTGATCGGCTCGACGACGTCCCCGTCGGCCAGTTCGTGGGCCAGGTCGCGGGGCTCGCCGTTGACGCGGGCCGCGATGACCGTGCGGCCGTCGGCTTCGAGTGCCTGGCCGGCGGTCGTCCCGGCCGCCACCGCACGCTCGGATCCGGCGAGGGTGATACGCAGCTCAGGCACGGCCGACACAGTGACTCCCAGAGGGTTGTAGCGAAACGAGGTCGGGAGGCGCCACGGGAGGGCCCGGGCGCCGAGGAGGCCGGGACGAACCGGTCCTCCGACCTCGATGCTAGCGGCAATCGCCGATCGGCTCGACTGCCCGCCATGGGCATCCCACCCGGTCACAGACCGGCTCCGCGAGCAAGGACGTGCGCCGGCCCCTCGCACGGGTATGCACAGCCTTACAGGGCCGGCACCGGGGGGACAACGTGCGCATCGTCATCGTAGGGGGCGGGATCGGAGGGTTGACGCTCGCCGGGGCGCTGGCCCGCGGGGGCGTGCGCGCGGAGGTGCTGGAGCAGAGCCACACCTCCCGGTCGCCGGGAGCGGGGGTGCGGCTGTCCCCCAACGCCTCCCGTCCCCTGCTGCGGCTGGGACTGGGCGAACGGCTGGCGGCGGTCTCGGTGCGGCCCGAGCGTCGCGACCTTCTGTGCTGGGACAGCGGGGAGCGCATCGGGTCCACCCCGATGGGAGAGTTCTACGAGCGGAGGTACGCGGCCCCCTACTACACCCTGTTGCGCAGTGACCTGCACGCGGCCGTCCGATCGCTGGTGCCGCGGGAACAGGCCCACCCCGGCCGCTACGTGACCGACCTGCTGGAGAGCAGTGACGGTATCGCCCTACGCTGCTCCGACGGGCACGAGGTCTACGCGGACGTGGTGGTCGGCGCCGACGGCCTCCACTCCGCCGTGCGCGGGGCGGTCCGGCCGGAGCGGCAGCACTTCGCCGGGATCAGCGTCCACCGAGGACTGGTCCCGGTCGAACGGTCACCGTTCGCCACGGGGGAGAGACGGGTCCGGGTGTGGCTGGGACCCGACCGGCACTTCACCTGTTACCCGGTGGACGCCGGGCGCCTGATCAGCTTCACCGCGATGACGCCGGCCCCCCGCACCCGACCGGGATCGTGGGGCACCCGGGACCGGATCGCCGATCTGCTCCGCGCGTTCGAGGGGTGGGATCCGCGGGTGCGCGCGCTCGTGTCGGCGAGCGATTGGATCGGTGTGTGGCCGCTCCAGGAGTACACGACGCTCGCCAGCTGGTGGCGCGGTCGGATCGCCCTGCTCGGCGACGCCGCCCATCCGATGCCGCCCTTCCTGGCCCAGGGGACCAACCTGGCGGTGGAGGACGCCATCGTGCTGGCGGCCTGCCTGCGGGGGGCCGACGTCACCACGGTGCAGGACGCGCTGGCCCGCTACAGCGCGTTGCGCGAGGAACGGGTGCGCCGGGTGCGGGAGGGGTGTTGGGAACTGCTACGGCTGTTGTACCGTGACGATGGCGAGTCCCCCATCCTGCGGGCTGCGGCGGCGGCCTCGGCGGGGGCGGAGATCGCCGACCCCGACTGGTTGTACGGCCACGACGTGGACCGTGTGACCGCCGGCCTTCCCTGAGATCACTCTTCACTAGTCGAGAGTCCGGTGACCGTCGCCCCTGGACACGCCGTGGCGTGATGAGCCCGAAACCAGGTCTTGATCCGGCCGATATTGTGAGGTCATGTCACCGAGCCCTTCAGCCGAGGCGAGCCGACCGGACCCGGCGGCATCGTCGCCGCGACGTGTGTCCCGCCGCTGGCGGCGTTTCCGTGTGCACATGCGGATCTGGCGTATCCGCATGCACTCCCATCCCGTCCTCCACTGGGCCTGGCGCACCCTGGTGGTCCTGGTGGGCGGTCTCATCCTGCTCGCGGGCATCGTCATGTGCCTCACCCCTGGACCGGGCGCGGCGGGGATCATCCTGGGCCTGGCGATCCTGGCGACCGAGTTCGCCTGGGCTCGGGGCCTGCTGCGGCGCGCCCGCGTGTGGGCCCACCGAGCCAAGGAGACCGCCATTGAGACCCAGCGGCGCAGGCGCGCGCGCAAGAGGCCGTCGGTGGGGTAAGGACCTCCACCGGGCTTCGAGAAACGGTCGGAACGAATTCCGGCGGGCTCACAGACCAGATGAACCGGCCACGGCCTCGCGGGCACGCCCCCATCCCGAGGCCGGCGCGGCTCCCCCTCCACCGCACGAGGCCGCGGACCTGAGCGGTTCCGCGCCCGCGGATGTCGCCACGGGCTCCCCGCTACGGAGAAGGGCCGGACAGCAGAGAGGCCGGCTCCGTGATTCGGAGCCGACCTCTCGTCGGGGTGGGCCATACTGGACTCGAACCAGTGACCTCTTCGGTGTGAACGAAGCGCTCTAGCCGACTGAGCTAATGGCCCGGGTTTTTCGCCGCCCCTCGGGGCGAACAAGAAAGACTCTAGCGCATCTGGAGGGGTGCCGAGGCCCCCACGTGCCCCTCGACGGCGATCGGGTACGTGATCGACGTCTCACCACAGGTTCGTCCAGGTCACCTCAACGGAACGCAAAACGCGAGATTCCCTCATACAAGGGAGATGCAGAGACCAGGACCGGCCGGCGTGGCCGCCCCCACGCCACTCCGGGTGACGCGGGCCACAGATCATCCGGAAATTCCTAGTTTCCGCAGCTCATTAAATTGACGAAGGGTCGGGAAAGACTTGGCGGGATGCCACCCCACGACCCCAGACGAAGAAGTTTCCCGGTTGCGCGTCACTAGTCATCGACCGGCCGTGTCGGGTACGGATGCGACGGCAACCAACCCGCAAAGTCGCGGGGCCGGACGAGAAAAGGTTTGGCGAACATGAACAGTAGCGGCACCACTGCCACCGCCGAGCTGGGTCTCCGGCTCGTCGTCCCCGACCGCGCCGCGGTCCCTCTGGTCGCCCGGCTCGATTACACCGCCGAGGACCCCTACGCCATCAAGGTGGCCTTCCACGTCGGCGAAGACGAGCCGGTCGAGTGGATCTTCGCCCGCGAGCTGCTGACCGTGGGCATCGTGCGCCCCGTCGGCGAGGGGGACGTCCGGGTGTGGCCGGCCAAGGGTGACGGCGAGCGGGCGATCAACATCGCCCTGTCCTCCCCGTTCGGCAACGCCGAGTTCAACGCGCCGATCTCGCCGCTGGCGGAGTTCCTGCACCGCACCTACGAGATCGTTCCGGCCGGCCAGGAGGCGGACTTCGTGGACCTCGACGCCGAGATCGCCCAGCACCTTTCCTGAGGCGCCCGAACGGAAGCGCCCCTCCCGGACCTCTCGCCCGGTTCCGTACCGCCACACGCCCAAAAGCGGGACATAAGCCCGCAGTTCTGTCTGATGGTTTACCCGGCCAGATGACCGGCAAACCGCCTCGAACGTCTTACTTTCCCCGGGAATGCCGCGGCCCCTGCGAGCCGCGGCATTCCCGTCTTCCCGTCACATCGGGCGACGTCTCAGGGGTCCATGTCCGAGGCGCCGCGCTCGGCGAACACCTCCATCGCCTTGCGGGTCACCGGCCCCGGCGCCTGCGGCAGCTCCCGGCCGTCGATCGCGCGGATCGGCTGGACATCGCGTCCGGTCGAGGCCAGGAACGCCTCCTCGACCTCGCCCAGCCGCGCCACCGGCAGGTCGGCCTCCTCGCCGCCGCACCACTCCAGCACGAGTTCCCGGGTGATCCCCGCGAGCGGTCCCGCGGCGAGCGGCGGCGTGATCAGCCGGCCGTCCACCACCACGAAGACGTTGCTTCCGGTCCCCTCGCACAGGTTGCCGGCGGTGTTGGCGAAGATCGCCTCCCCCGCGCCCCGCTCCCGCGCATAGGCCAGCGCGACCACGTTCTCCGCGTAGGAGGTCGTCTTCAGGCCACTGAGAGCGCCGTTCTCGTTGCGCGTCCACGGCACGAGCACGACATCGACCATGGGTGCCGGCCTGGCGAACTCCGCGACCGCCACCATGCAGGTCGGCTCCCCCGGTCCACGGTCGGAACCGAGCGGCCCCACCCCGGCGGTCACGGTGATGCGCACCCGGGCCGGGTCGATGGCCGGATTGGCCTCCAGGACCTGGCGCACCCCATCGGCGATGCGTTCCAGATCGGGCGCGGGCAGGCCGATCCCCTCGGCGGAACGGGCGAGACGGCGCAGGTGCCGAGTGAGCGCGAACGGCCGGCCTCCCACCGCCTTGACCGTCTCGAAGACGCCGTCGCCGACGGTGATCCCGTGGTCCAGGGCCGGGATTTGGACCTCCTCCGCCTCCAGCACGCGCCCCGCGCCGTATCCGGCGCCGGCGATCCACATCCGCATCTCGCTCGTCTCCTCCCGCTCGGTCCTCGCTGACCTGATCCTGCCACTCTCCCCGGCCGCAACGGGCCTTGGACGTGCGCTGCCGGCGACAACGTCGGACGGTACGATCGCAACCCCTCTGACCAGCACCGGCCGGGTTTCATGTTTCGCGGCGTGCGCGGGAGTACCGTAGCCAACCACCACGGTGCGCCCCCAGTCGGATCGCAACCTCAGCGGTTCGGAATCTACGCAGAGAGGAGCCGGATAAGTTACGAATGACTATCATCTGGGCAACACTTGCGGGACACTCGCATGCGTCCACAGATAGCCGTACGTGAATCTCCGTCCCCTTCCCCCTCCCTGCCCACACCGAAGACGAAACAGATCAAGAGAGCCATGACCTCACGGAGCACCGCCCCTGGCGAGCTGAGCTGGTTGCTCGACGACCTCCTCACCCGTGCGGAGGGCACGCATCACGCCATCGTGCTGTCCACCGACGGGCTGCTGATGGCGTCGTCGAGTCAACTGGAACGGCCGGCCGCGGAGCACCTCGCGGCGATCGCCTCGGGGCTACAGAGTCTGGCCGGCGGAGTGAGCAAGCAGTTCGCCGCCGGGGAGATCCGCCAAAGCATCATCGAGATGGACAAGGCCTTCCTGTTCGTCGCAGCGGCCGGGGAGGGTGCCTGCATGGCGCTCGTCTCCGACTCCGAGTGCGATGTCGGCCTGGTCGCCTACGAAATGAACAAAGTGATCCAGCGTGTCGGACAGTACCTGTCGGCTCCGCCGCGCCCGGACATGCCCTCCACGCCGGCGCGCGTCAAGGGCTGAACATCGGGCCCGGGGCCGTGCGCGGCCCCGGCCCCGCCCCCTCACCGACGCCCCCGCGAACCACCGCTTTCCCCTCGGCCAGCGCTTTCGAGTTTGTACAAGCGCCGGAATCCGCTAGAGTTCTTAACGCAGCGAGGGACGCGGCCCGGGAAACCGGATCCGGATCACTCGCCGCGCGGACGTGGCTCAGCTGGTAGAGCATCACCTTGCCAAGGTGAGGGTCGCGGGTTCGAATCCCGTCGTCCGCTCGAAGCAACAAGGTCTCATGGACACCGTTCCATGACACGCGGACGTGGCTCAGCTGGTAGAGCATCACCTTGCCAAGGTGAGGGTCGCGGGTTCGAATCCCGTCGTCCGCTCGGAGAAGCCCTCGGGTACCCCACCCGGCGGCACTCGTGGCGGAGTGGCCGAGTGGCTTAGGCAAGGGACTGCAAATCCCTGTACACGGGTTCGATTCCCGTCTCCGCCTCCAATCCAAGTCTCGACTTGGGCGGTTAGCTCAGTTGGTTAGAGCGCTACCTTGACACGGTAGAGGTCACAGGTTCGAATCCTGTATCGCCCACCACCCTCAAAGGGCCAGAGGTCTCCTCTGGCCCTTCGGCTTTTCCCATAGTCATTGGAGGCCGAGCGGCATCGACCTGACGGCCCCAGAGGCCGTCCCGGCCACCGCTACTCCGCACGCCGGCGAGCCGTCACGCCCCGCCGTCCGAACGCGCCCCCGCCTTCCGCGCCCTAGGGTGTCGCGCGTCCTCGCCCGACAAAAGCGGGGCCACGGCTCCCCACCTGGTCCCCGGCAGTGACCGGACGCTCTTCCCCGCACGGAATCTGGGTAGGACTGGTGTCGCTTGGGACCCTGGGCACGATGGCACTCCTCTCGTACCTCGTGGCTACCTTCCCGCCCTCTCGAGAGAAGAGGCCGTCATACCCCCAGGTCGACCATGTGGAGGACGAACATGGGTGGGCCCTCGCCCATCCCCCATATATCCCCCGGAAAGCATGGAGACCGACAGATGCTCCCTCTCATCGGCCGTGAGCCCGCGGTGGTCGTCGGTGCCGGCATCGCCGGGCTGCTGGCAGCCCGCGTCCTCGCCGCCCATCACCCCGAGGTCATCGTGGTGGACCGCGACCGCCTTCCAGACCGGCCTCAGCGCCGAGCGGGCGTTCCCCAGAGCAGCCACGTCCACGCCCTGTTCGCCAAGGGGGTGGAGACCATCGACGCGCTCCTTCCCGGCTTCAGCGACGAGGTGTGCCGTAGGGGCGGACACCGTATCGACGCCTGCAACGACTTGGCGGTGGCCACCCCGCACGGATGGGGGACCCGCTTCCACTCCGGACTGGGCGCGGTGAGCGCCAGCCGCCCCCTCATCGAGGCGGTGATCCGCGAACGTGTGCTCGCCCTGCCCCGGGTACGCCTTCTCCAGGAGCACACGGTGGACTCCCTGGTGGGAACCCCTCGGCACGTGACCGCGGTGACGCTCCGCCATCGGACCACCGGCCGCGGCTTCGACCTGCCCACCGGCCTGGTCGTGGACGCCACGGGCCGCGGCTCCCGGCTGCCGGCGTGGCTGGAGGAGCTGGGCTGTCCCCCGGTCCCCGAGACCGTGGTCGACGCCCACCTGCGCTACGCGACCCGCGTCTACCAGCTGGACGGCGACGCCGAACCACGAGGGTGGCGCGCCTGTTATTCCTTACCGTTCGGGCCGGCGATCACACGGGGAGGAGTGCTGGCCCCCCTCGAGGGCGACCGCTGGATCGCCACGCTCAGCGGGGTGGGAAACGACCAGCCCTCCTCACGCGCCGAGGACTTCCTTCCGTTCGCCCGCACGCTGACCACTCCACTCATCGCCACCACCCTGGCCGACGCGCACCCCCTGACCCCCGTGCTCTGCAGCGGTTCCACCGCGAACAGGAGACGCCGTCTGGGCGACGTCACGGAACTTCCCGACAACCTCGTGGGCGTCGGCGACTCCGTCTGCGCGCTCAACCCCGTATACGCCCAGGGCATGACGCTGGCGGCGCTCAGCGCACGCCTGCTGGACTCCTGGCTGGAGAGCGGGCTCCCTCCCCGCCACTTCCACCGCCGCCTCCAGCAACTACACGAAGTCCCGTGGATCATGGCCACCGTCGCCGACCGGCGCTTCCCTGACACCGACGGGCCCGCGACGCCGTTCCACCACCGGCTCATGGGGCGTTATCTCGACCGCGTCCTGGCCGCGGGCACCCGCCACCCCACCGCCCAACACGCCTTCATGGGACTTCTCAACCTGAGCCACGGCCCCGCGTCACTGCTGTCCCCCGGGGTGGCGTTGCGGGTCGCCATGCCCTCCCTCCTCCCACGGTCGTGGTCCATGGCAGCGGCTCCCGCCGAAAGGACCGTCTCCCCCTCCCGTTGAGCGAGGGCGCCGCCGGAGGCGGACGGACGGCATAGGAGTACCGATTGGGACGGGCCGTGTCGCATCGGGGACCGTGACACAGGATCATCGCCCGGACACGGAAGGAGACCGCCCTCCCCGCGCGCTCGCGCGGGGAGGGCGCCCGCGAAACCCGCGCTGTGCCGCGTGGACGCCCCGTCGGCCACCAGGCGGCATGCCGGTCCCCGACGCGCCCCCTGCGATGAGCCCCCTCGGGAGGGCGTGGGGAGCGGGACGCCGCCGCTCCCCCTCCGCGCCGTCCCGGTCCCTGGGTGCCCCTCCCACCGGGACCCGCGCCCCAAGGCGCGGTGACGATCGGCCGTGTCGGTGAGACCGTGTCCGCGGTCCCACCGGCAGGGCGGGTACCGGCAGGCCCCTCTTACCCGTGCCAAGGGGCGTCCGCCCCCTCCACCGCCACGCGTCCGGCGAACGAGACGGCCCGGGGATGCCCGTCTCGTATAGGGCGTGGACGACCTGGGCTCCTCCCCCGATCGGACCGGGCGTGGACACCGGCGCTTCGAGACCGGCGCCGCCTCCCCGAACGGACGCGCGGTTGGCCACGTGACGATGCGGGCCCTGCGTCTCCCGAGCGCGGCCCGGGCACGGGATCAGTCGATGCGGGCGAACCTGCGGGCCGCCAACGCCAACAGCACCACGCTGAAGCCGACCGCCAGACCCAGCTCGAGAAGCACCGGTGGATGCCAGGTTCCCCATGCCACCGGGTCGGCGAGCGCGACACCGTCCTCGGTGTAGTGGGCGATGGTCCGGCGCATCGCGTCGATCGTGTAGGTCAGCGGGTTCACCAGGGCGACCGGCACCATCCAGGTCGGCATGGCCGCGACCGGGAACACCGCGCCCGACAGGAAGAGCAACGGGGTCATCAGCACACCGAGGACGATGTTGAACGTCTGGATGCGCCGGATGGTCACGGCCACCAGCGCACCGAGCGCGGTCATGACGAGCGAGGCCAACCCCAATTCGGCGAGCAGCAGCAACGACAGACCGAAACGGTAGGGGACGCCGACCAGCCCACAGCAGAGGAGGACGACGGTTCCGGTACAGGTGGCGACCGTGGCCCCGCCCAGGCACTTGCCGATGAGCAGGGTCGAACGACGCACCGGAGCGACGAGCATCTCGCGCAGGAACCCGCTCTGCCGATCCCAGACGATGGACGCCCCCACCGAGACCGCGGGCACCTGGGCGGCCATGACGAGCACGCCGGGGAACAGGAAGACCAGGTAGTCGGCGCCCGCGCCCGGGTCGGCGCCGGCCTGGGCGTAGAGCCGGGAGAGCCCCACCCCGAGGATGAACAGGAAGATCAGCGGCTGGAAGAGCGACACAGCGGTGCGCGCGGGATCGCGCAGGAAGTGCAGCATCTCGCGCCACCACACCATGCGGCCGGCGCGCAGCTCGGCGCCGAATGTGGAGGAACGGTCCCTCTCGTCACCGACAGCGCCCCGGTCGGAGGGGGCCACGATCGAGGTCATGAGCGGTCTCCGGCGAGTTCGGTGAGCGTGGCGCTGGCGGGCGTCGGCTCCTCGCGGATCCGGTGCCCGGTGTGGTGGAGGAAGACGTCGTCGAGGGTGGGGCGGGTGACGGTGACCGCGTAGACGGGCACATCCAGTCCCGCGCAGAGCCGGGGGACGAGGCGGGCGCCGTCGGGAGCGCGGACCGCGACGCCGCCGGCCCCCACCGCCGGGTCCAGGCCGAAACGGTCCCGCAGGTCGCGGGCCGCCGCCGCGTCGTCGCCGGTGCGCAGTTCCACCAGGTCGGCGCCGACCACCGATTTGAGCTCTTCAGGGGAGCCCTGGGTGACGATGCGGCCGTGGTCGATGATGGCGATCCGGTCGCACTGCTCGGCCTCGTCCAGGTAGTGCGTGGTGAGGAAGAGGGTGGTGTCCTCACGCCGACGGACCTCGCGCAGATGCTCCCAGATGTCGGCGCGGGCCTGCGGGTCGAGTCCCAGGGTGGGCTCGTCCAAGAACAGCACGCTGGGCCGGTGGAGCAACCCTCGGGCGATCTCCAGACGCCGGCGCATCCCCCCGGAGAACGTGCGCACCGGTCGGTCGCGGCGGTCGGTGAGCCCGGCGAGGGACAGCATCTCCTCGATGCGCCCGGCCAGTGTGGCGCGCGGCAGCGCGTACAGGTCGGCGTGGAAGCGCAGGTTCTCCTCGGCGGTGAGTTCGAGATCGAGGGTGGTCTCCTGGAAGACCAGGCCGAGCCGGCGGCGGACCCGGCCGGGGGCCGTGCAGGTGTCGTGTCCGGCGATCTCGATGCGGCCCGCGGTGGGGCGGGCCAGCGTGCACATCATGGCGATGGTGGTCGTCTTGCCGCACCCGTTGGGGCCGAGGAAGCCGAACATCTCGCCCTGGGCGACGGTGAGGTCGAGGCCGCGGACCGCCTCGACACCGGGATAGTTCTTGCGCACTCCGACGGCCCGGATCGCCGGAACGGCGTGACCGTCCGGCGTTTCGGGGAGCGGGCCGGCAGGAGCGGGCGTGCGTCCACCGAAACGCCGGATTCGGAACAACGGGGTCTCCCTTCGCTGGTGGGGCGACCGCGGTCGCGGTCGCCGTGGCACGGGGCCGAATCAGGCGGGCAGCCCCAGACGTTCGCGCCAGTCGTCGGGGACCACGAACCCGAAGCTCCACCGGTGGCGTTGGGTGGGGTTGACGATGCAGTGCCAGAAGAGCCGGTCGGGATCCTGCTCGATCTTGAAGAACCGGGCGATGCGCGGACGCTCGCGCAAGGTGACGAGCTCACCCGTCCGCGGATGCAGGTAGCGGAAGAAGGTGGTGTGCTCGGGATCGGTGAAGGGGGCGTCGAAGTCGATGAGGTACATGCGCCAGCCCGGTTGGGTCTCGTTGGTGTGCCACAGCCGGTAGCTGGACGGCGGATACCACATGGACCCCGAGAAACGGACCTCGGTGCCGAAGGCCCTTTCGAGCGCTCCGACGGCGGCGCTCTTGGCGTCGAGATAGGAGTCGTACCCGGAGTGGTCGACGTGCTCGTCGAGGTTGACGAGGTGGAAACCCCGCTGTTGGGGGTCGGCTCCCCTGGCGCTCTCCTCCCGCTCGACCCGGTTCTGCCAGCGCCGGAACTCCTGGCTCACCGGGGAGAGGTCGGTGGAGGCGCGGTCCTCCTCACGGTAGCGGTCGGCGAAACGGGCGAGGTCGACCGTGTCCGGTTGCACCTTGAGCCGGGGGAGCAGATCGATGATGTCGCCGAATCCGGGGAGATCGGCGATGTCGTATTCGTGGTGGTAGAAGACTGATTCGGAGGGAGGCGGCGACGCCGCGGGGCGCGGTCCCGGCGCGGACTCGGGGGCGAAGGACATGGAGGCCGTCGCGAGGTCACCCAGGTGGAAGTCGTAACCGTGCCGGCGGCCGAGCGCGATGATCTCCTTCGGCCCGGTCATGGCCCGAAGGGTCCGCATGAGCTCCTCCGAGGCGTACGCGGTGCGCAGGAAATCGGTGCAGGATTCGATCGACATCGGTCGGGTCAGCCCTTCTCGGTGGTGGACACGGGCGGGTCGAGCAGCAGTACGGAAGGCACACGGTCGGGTGCTGCCAGACGCAGCATGTGCATGCCGGTACCGGCGATGCCGAGCATGAGCCCCGGGAAGAAGCGAGTGGAGTCGCCCTCGCCGGATTCGAGGTGGCGCCACTGGGCCTGGGCCTGGACGTTGGCCTCCATCCGGAACGCGGGCTCGTCCTTGAGCTCGGCGAAACGCAGGAAGAGTTCGGCGTTGCCCGACCGACCGTGGCACAGGGTGTCGTTGCGGAGCCGAGGGAAGTTCCGCATGGTCGCGGCCAGCGCCTGGCGTGCCTCGAGCAGCAGGCCCTCGTCATCGCGGCCGAGCGCCGCCCAGCCGGTGATGCGGCTCAGCCCGATGCCGGCGGCGCCGTTGCACCAGGCGTTGGCGTAGTGCCGGCCGCCGCGCGCCACCCCTCCGCCGAGGGTGCGCAGGTCGTACCAGTCGTGCTCGGTGGAATCGAAGTGGCGGGCCTCGTAGGCGAAGGCCCGTCGGCCCGCCTCGACGTAGTCGCCACGGTCGAGGAAGGCCCCCAGCGTGATCAGCGACCATCCGATGCCGGCGCTGCCGTGGGCGAATCCGGTGAGCGGGACCGGGTTGCTCTCGGGCGGGAAGGGAGGCCAGGTCAGCGCCTCGCCATCGGCCTCGGCGGTGCGCAACAGGTGGTCGGCGCATTGCCGGGCGGTGTCGAGACCGTTGCCGTCGGTGGCCGCCGCCAGGCCGAGCAGGATCGGGATGAGCCCGGCCGCTCCTCCGAAGAGGTCGAGGTGGCGGTCGGCGTCGATGCGGTCGGGCAGCTCACGGCCGAGCCGGACGGCTCGTTCGAGCAGAGCCGGATCGTCCCACAGGCGCGAGAGGTGGGTGAGCAGGTAGATGAGCCCGCCCATCCCCTGGAAGGCACCGATCCTGTCGGTGTCGCAGGCCGTGACGGCGTGGGCCAGCGCGCGTTCGGCCGCCCGTCGGAACTCGGGCCGCGGGACGAGGGAGTCGAGGTGGGCGAGGAACAGGGCGATACCCGCCGCCCCGTGGTAGAGATCGCCCTCGACGTCGACCTTGACGGTGCGTCCGTCGCTGACGTCGTAGGAGGTCCACGGGGCGGAGGCGGTGGGTTCGCGCAGGGCCGCGCAGAGGCGGTCGCCGACCTGGGCGGCCTTGTCCAGGCAGGCCGCGACAAAGGAGGGGCTGGTGATCTCGCCGGTGGACAGGCTCGCGGTGATGTAGTGGTGTTGCCGGCCGCGGTCGGTGTCGGACAACCGGCCGATGCGCTCGGTGACGTGTTCGAGCGGGGAGAGTTCGAGGTAGCCGGGGATCTCGCCGCGGTGGTCGTGGACGAGGTCGCGGCGCGTGGCCTGCACGGAGAACAGGGGGACGTCCAGCCGCCACAGGGAGCCGAGTTCGTGCTCGACGAGGATCCCTCCGTCGTCCCAGGCGCGGGGGAAGGTCCGGACGACGCTGTTGAGGAGGTCCACCTCGAGCGGGTCGCTCAGGGCCTTGGGGTGGCGGGCCGACATGAGCGCCTGGGCGTACACCTGGGTGCTGCGGTTGATGAAGCGGACGGAGACACCGGTGAAGACCTCGGTGACGTGGCGGGCGGCGTCGGGACGGCGGAACCACTCGTAGACGCGGGCGAACCCGTCGGCGATGGCGTCGGCGTGCTCATCCGGCTGGACCAGCTGCTCACCGAGGAAGACACGGTTGGCCGCGTCGGGGTGGACCTCGACACCGGTGCGGTGGACGACGCCGGCGCGGAAGCTGAGCCGCTCGTCGCCGATGCGCGGGACGGCCACCGGCATCTCATACGAGGTGCCGCCGGTGTAACCGCTGATGCGCATGGTGGCGGGCCCTCCGCGCGCCTGGGAATCGGGCCATTCGAGCAGTCCCGTGCTGAAGACGGAGTCGAGCAGGGTGCCGGACTTGTTCCCCTGTCCCTTGGGACGCACCCCGAGCACGGTCTCGCAGTCGCAGATGTAGGCGTTCCCGTCCGCGACGATGACGTTCTCGAAGTGGAGGTCGCCGCCTCCCAGGGCGTGGAAGACGCCGAGATAACCGCCGAGTTGGCGGTAGATGCGCTTGACCTGTTCCGAGGTACGGACCCGATTGCGCCCGGAGGGGATGAGCGCTTCGTAACCGTAGCCGTCCCGGGGCAGCACATGGCGAGTGGCGAAGTCGAGGGCGCCGTCCTCGGTGATGCGGGACAGCAGCTCCTGCATGGCCGACTCGGCGGCGATGCAGCGCGGTTTGTAGACGACGGTTCCGGTCCCCCCGTCGGCGAGTTCGACGTCGACGAACGCGACGCTGCGCGCGCCGGCGTGCGGGTCGGAGCGTCCGAGGCGCACGGCGCGCACGCCCGTGACGGGCCGGTCGAAGAAGGCCCGGGAGAGAAGGGGGCCGTCGGCTGCGAGGTGAGCGGTGAGGTCCCGGCCGTAATCGGCGAGAAGCCGGGTGACGTGGGCCAACCATCGTCCCAGTACCGGGAAGCGGAGGTAGAAGGCGTGGTAGGAGGAGGCGTCGCCGAAGGTGGAGTCGAGGTAGCCGAGGTAGTCGTCACGGGAGGCCCGGTCGGGATCGATCCCGGCCTGGGCGCAGTGGACCTTGGCGTCGGCCTCGACGGCCCAGGCCAACGCGAGTTCGAACCGGTCGAGCAGGTGGCGTTGGAAGCCCTCGACGACGCCGGGGGCGGCGGGAGCGGTGTCGGGCCTGCGCGGCCCGCGCAACCGGCGGCCGAGTTCGAGGAGGAACGGTTCGCAGGCCTTGGCCAACCGTCCGTAGTAGGTGTCGAAGTCGCGCCACCCTGCGTCGGGGTCCTCGCCCGCGTCGAACCCCTCAAGGGCCGACCGGTAGGTGGGCAGCCATTCGCCGTGGATGTCGCCGAGGAGCTCGCGTAGCTTCGCGGCGGAGTCCTCCGAGGAGTCGAGGGCGAGTTCGTGCCGCCGGTAGTCGGTCAGGACGCGGACCAGCTCGTCCTTGTCGTAGCGGGGCGGGGTCGGTACGTGGTGGACCTCGCGGGCGGCCTTGAGGGCGAGCCGGCCCGCGATGCGGCCGATCCGCCAGGTGTCGAGAGGGCCGAGGTCGGTGGGGGCCGTCGGGGGAGGCCCACCAAGGGATTCGACGACACGCATGCGCTCCGCCAGGTTGCAGGCGCGGGCCGCGATATCGACTGGGTGGGCGTTTCCCATACTGGGGGCTCCTCGGTGGACGACGAAACGGCGGAAACACGCGGAACGGACTCCGAGGGGTGGCGATCCGGCACCACCGGCCCGCCACCCCGCCGGCGCGGGGTCACCCCGCGCCGGCTCTCCGGCTACTTCGTGGTGCCGTCGCAGGCGATGGTGAAGGGGCCGAAGCTGCAGGTGCTGGCGCAGGCGTAGATCTCGCTGGCGACAACGGCCTCGGTGAAGGCCTCGATCGCCTCGTGGTCCTGCCGCTCGACCGCGCCGGGCAGCGACTCGACCGAGAGGCCGAAGGCCGCGGGGTCGGCGAGCAGGACGCTGCGGAACTCGTCGTCGACGACGGCCTGCTGGAGGGTCATGGTCATGGACATGGAGACTCCTTCTCGTGGTGTGACCTGACCGTTGGTCAGGTGGTCTGCTCGGGCTTCACGGCGACCAGCTTCATACCGCTCTGCTGCTCGACGTTTCTGAGTTCTTGGATGGCGGCACTCATGTTGTCGCTATTGCTCTGCCAGTCGACCAACTCCTTCACCTGGGGTGACAGGTCGTCGCGCCTCCAGAGGGTTTCGAGCCACTCCTTGGCGGTGTGCGGGTGGAGGTCTGATATGGGCGTGATCTGGGCGAGCAGAGGCTCCTCGTGCAGCGCGAGCGCGATCTGGAGGGCCTCGCGAAGCTTTCCGTCAGGTGGGAGAAGCGAGCACAGAATCATCAGACTCTGAATCTGACGAATAGTGTGGACGCCTTCATATATGGTGGGAGGCTTTACCGTCATCAGCCACCTTCCTCACTGGTCAGGACAGACCAAACAAAGGTTCCGGAAAATCCCGCTTTTCGCCGTTCCCCTACATCGCGCAAAGTAAATATAAGCAGCCCAGGCTTTCAGTGGACTTTCTCTCCACTTACACTCGGCAGCACATTTCCCAGTAAATCGATAGGAAATATGAGCGAACTTTTTCAAGCTTCGAGAAAAAACGGCCGGATGTCAATTTTAGAGAACTAGGAAACTATCGTCGCCATATTGGCGTTCAGTCCGGTTCGCCCCGAAGAATGGACAGGTGCAGGTCACGCAGCTGCCGGCCGGGGTCCATCCCCATCTCCTCGCGCAAGCGCCCACTGATCTCACCGAACGCCTCAAGCGCCTCGACACGGCGCCCGCAACGGCACAGACAGACGATGAGCTGATACCAGAACCGCTCATGGAAGGGGTAGCGGCGGACGAGCTCCCGCAGTTCACCGACGAGCTCGTCGTAGCACCCTCCCGCCATGCTGATCTCATGCCGGCGCTCGCGCACCCGCAGCCACTCCTCGGTGATCCGGGGAACGACGTCGCGGTGGAGGGAGGCGGAGCGGACGTCCGGCAGCATCGGGCCGCGCCACAGTTCCACCGCGCGGTCCAGGGCCATACGCTCCGCCGCCTGGTCGCCCCGCTTCGCCGCGGCGTGCGCCGCGCCGCTGTGGGCGCGAAAGCGCAGGAGATCCAGTTCCTCGGGTCCCACCTCGATGAGATAGCCGGCGGCGGTGGTGCGGATGAGGCCGGAGGGGCCCGCTCCACGGGAGTCGAGGGTCGCGCGCAACCTGGTGAGACAGGTGTGCAGGGCAGCGCGGGGGCTGTCCGGCCGCACGTCGTCCCACAGGAGGCCGACCAGTTCCTCCAGCGACACCACGGTGTTGGGCGCGAGCAGGAGCGCGGACAGCAGTACCCGCTGTTTACCGGCGGGAATGCGGACCGGTCCGCTCTGCGAGGTGACGTCAAGAGGGCCGAGAACGCGAAATTCCAGCCGGTGGGCCATATCCATCACTCCTCTCCCTTGCCGGAGCAAGGTGTTTCCGGAAATCGGTGACCACAACCGGATCGGGGATATGAAGACATCCGCCACCCTCGTGGCCGGAAGCGAATTTTAGTCATCGACCACGCCCACGGTTCCGTTCCCGAAGGAGCGGGGGGATTCACACATTTTCCCTGCCGTGTTCACGCTGGAATGTCAGAGGTCATCCCAGGATCGGCCTCGTTTCCGGACGGTCTTCGGCCGGACCTCCCGAATTCCGTCCCGCCCCAGGCCCGAATTCGGGGACCGCCGGGAGGCGATACGGCTAGGATCGTCCCGGGACGACGATGACGACGGGTGAGGTGAGCGGTGCGCGACCCCGATTCCGTCACGGCCGGACCGGTGCGCCCCCGTCCCCCACACGGCCGATGACCTCCTCCGGCGACCTGCTCGCCGACCTGCCCACGCCCCTGCTCCTCCCCGCCCTGGGGCTGTTCGTGCTCGCCGAGACCGCGCTGCTGCCCGGGGTCGTGGTCCCCAGCCTGGCCATCATGCTGACCGCCGGCCTTCTCGCGGCCACCGGGACGGTGCCGTTGGCCGCCGTCCTGGCCACCGCCGTGACGGCGGCGGTGGCCGGCGACGCCATCGGCTTCCACAGCGCTCGCCTGCTGGGGCCGCGGCTATGGCGCGGCAGCCGGTCGGAGCGGGTCCTGCGCCACCGTCAGCGCGCCGAGGAAATCATTCGCAGGTACGGCGCCTGGGCGATGTTCGTGGGGCGTTTCATCCCCTTCGTCCGAACGCTGACCCCGCATCTGGTAGGCCTCGGCGGGCTCCCCTACCGCAGGGTCGCCCCGGGGGCCGTGCTGGGGGCCGCCGGGTGGGCGACGCTGGAGATCGGCGTGGGCTACGCCGTGGGGGTCTCGGCCGCTTCCGTGGATCCGTACGTCGTCGTGCTCACCGCCGCCGCCGTGGGTCTGGCCCTGACCGGGGGATGGGCGCTGTGGCGCAGGTCGTCGCGACCGTCCCCGAGGAGCATGGGGGCGGCGTCCGCCCCTCCTCGGCCCCCGAGGCGCGCGCCTCGTCGGACGGGACCGCCCCCATCATGAGGCTCGCGCGGGGCACAGGACCCCAGCGATCGGGGAGCCGGCCGGTCCACGCGCCGATTCGCCGGCGCCCCCTCACAGCGTCCCGGGGACGACCGCGGCACCCCAGACCAGGAGCGGGGCGAGCCCCACGACCAGGCCGCTGTAGGCGACCATCCGGCGGTAGAAACGGTCGCGGTCCTCGACCTGGGCGTTGGCCAGCACCATCGCGCCGTTGGTCGAGAAGGGGCTGACGTCGACGATGGTCGCACAGGCCGCGAGCGCCGCGACGAGCCCGATGGCGCCCACCTCACCGGTCAACAGCAGCGGCATCGCCAGGGGCAGGGTGATCCCCAGGGTCCCGATGGAGGAGCCGAACGCCGAGACGACGCCCCCGACGTAGCAGAGCAGCAGCGCGGCCACGAGCGGTACGCCCAGACCCGCGACGGCCTCCCCCGCCATGTCGATGGTGCCCGCGGAGTCGAGCACCGCCATGTAGGTCATCATCCCGCAGACCAGGGTGATCGTGGACCAGCTGACCCGGTCGAGGATGTCGGCGTAGGACCTGGGCGCCATGAGCACCAGGACCACCCCGATGCAGATCGCGGCGAACCCGACGTCCACTCCGAATCCGGCGGCCCCCACGAACAGGGCGACCAGGCCGAGCAGGGTCGCCGCCCGCTGGAACAGGAGCGCGCGCGGCGTCCGTCCTCCCCCCGTCGCCCCGTCCGAGGTGTCCTTTTCGAGCGGAACCGAGCCCGTGGAGGAGCGCAGCAGCGGCCGGCCGAGCGTGAGGAACAGGACCAGCGCGAACGCCAGGTTGAGGGCGAAGGGGATGAGGAACAGCAGCAACGGGCTGTGCGGCAGGTCGGTCTTGGCGATCATCCCGTTGACGAACGCGCCGTAGACGCTCAGCGGCGAGAAACCCGCCCCCAGTGCCCCGTGGACCACCATGAACCCCATGAGCAGGGGATCGATGCGGTGCCGGGCCGCGATCCCCAGGGCGATGGGGGCGACCATCGCCACCGCCATGATCGAACCGAGGGCCATGAGCGTGGCCGCCAGGGCGAACATCAGCCACACCACCGCCCACAGCCGGCCGCGCACCAGCCTGATCGCGGAGGAGATGATCAGGTCGACGGTCCCGTTGGCCTGGGCGATACCGAACAGGAAGGTGATGCCGCCCAGGGTGATGAACATGTCGCCGGGGAAGCCGGCGACGATGTCGTCGACGGACATGCCCAGGAGCAGGGCTCCGACGACGAACGCCGCCGCGAAGGCCATGAGGCCGAGGTTGATCGGGTACAGGGTCGCGACCACGAACATCGCGACCAGGACGGCCAGGGAGACGAGCTGAGGGGTCACGGGGTCCTTACTCCACGTTCCGCGACGGGGCGGGGTCCGGTGGCGGGCATACCGCGGTGGCCCGGCTGGTGTCCTGTGGGGCGGACAGCGGGCCCACCGCGGTGGCGCGCGAACACGGGGGGGGGATCACCCCGGACGGACGGACGCGCGGACAAGGGAACACCGTGCTGCTGGCGGTGTTCGCGCTCTGGCACGAGGGCCGATATCACTGTTTGCGACCTGGAGCGCTATTCGCCCGATATTGCCATGGACGGGTGCGACGTTCGAATCCGGGGCCGACCCCGCGACCCGCGCGGCCCCGTTCCGCCGGAACGGCCCGAGTCAGTCGGAGCGCGGGGGGAAACGGTCGGCGAGACCGTCGAGGAACGCCGAGAGGGCGAGGTCGAAGCCGTCGCCGTCGATGTGGGCGGCGTGCTCGGAGAGGCGGTGGGCCTGCGAGAGGTTGGGGTAGCGGTCCAGGTAGACGCGGACGTCATCGTCGAAGCCCCGGGCGAAGGAGTTGATGGCCGCCCCGACCACCAGGTACTTCGTCGCCGCGCCGATCAGGGTGGCCATCCGGGGCGGCCAGCCGGCGCCGGTGAGCCCTCCGTGGACCGCGTCGGCGCGACGCAGCGACGCCTCCCGCCGCCCCGGCCCCATGGCGATGAAGGGCACCATGTGCGGGTGCGCGGCCAGCGCGGCGCGGTAGGAGCGCGCCCAGACGGTCAGACCGTGGCGCCAGTCGCCCCCCTCGAAACCGGAGACGTCGACCTTCTCCATGATCTCGTTGGCGATGTCGTGGAGGAGGTCGTCCTTTGTGCGGTAGTGGCCGTACAGCGAGGCGGCCTGGACACCGAGTTCGCCGGCGAGCCTGCGCATGGACAGGCCCTCCAGCCCGTCGCGGTCGACGAGGTCGAGGGCCGCGCGCCGGATGCGCTCGGGGCTGAGGATCGGCGTCTTCGGTCGGGCCACCCGTGGTTCTCCCGTCAGATGTTCGATGTCGTCTCCCAGTATCGGGGAACCGCCCCTTGCCCGCGCGCCTTCCGTGGACCTACGCTCAAAACCGAACAGCGTTAGTTTATGGGTCGTGCGCGCCGCCAGACCGGCACGGGAATCCGGCACGGCCCTCCCGCGGAAGGGGTCGAGACGATGGTCGATTTCGCGCTCACCGAGGAGCAACGGGAGATCCGTTCCTGGGTCCGCACCTTCGTCGAACGGGAGGTCATGCCGCTGGAGACCGAGGTCCTGCGCCGCGAGCGCCGCGGCGAGACCCACGGCCTGACCCCCGAGGAACTGCGCGACCTGCAACTCCTCGCGAAACGGTCCGACTTCTGGGGGATACTGACGCCCACCGAGTACGGCGGCATGGGCCTGGACCCCGTCAGCGCCGCCCTGGTGGAGATCGAGCTGGGCCGCTCCTTCGTCCCGTTCCGCTTCGGGGGCGACGCCGACAACATCCTCTACCACGCCAACGCCCAGCAGCGTGAGCGCTACCTGCTGCCCACCATCGCGGGCGAGCGCGTCTCCTGCTTCGCCATCACCGAACCCGGAGCGGGCTCCGACGCGAAGGCGATCCGCACCCGCGCCCACCGGGACGGCGCGGACTGGGTGATCAACGGGGAGAAGACGTTCATCACCCGCGGCCACGAGGCCGACTTCGCCATGGTGTTCGCGGTGACCGACCCCGCCAAGGGGGCGAACGGCGGCGTGACCTGCTTCCTGGTGGACCGCGAGGCCGGCTGGCGCTCCGAGCCGATCTCCACGATGGGCGAGTGGGGACCGGCCTCCCTGGTGTTCGAGGACGTGCGGGTCCCCGAGGCCAACGTGCTCGGAGAGGTGGGCCGGGGCTTCGAACTGGCGATGCAGTGGATCGGCAAGGGACGCTACCTCCTGCCGGCCCGCGCCCTGGGCGCCTGCGAACGCCTGCTCGCCATGGCGATCGAGCACGCCCGGACCCGCGAGACCTTCGGGGCGCCGCTCGCCGACCGTCAGGCCATCCAATGGATGATCGCGGACTCGCAGGTGGAGATCGAGGCGCTCCGCCTGCTGGTGCTGCACGCGGCCTGGCAGGTCGGCCACGGCCGCGACTCCCGCCACGCCCAGTCCATCGCCAAGCTCTACGGCGGGGTGAAGGCGAACGAGATCGTCGACCGGGTGCTCCAGATCCACGGGGGCATGGGCTACACCAGGGAACTGCCCATCGAACGCTGGTACCGGGAGCTGCGGCTGCTGCGCATCTACGAGGGCACCGACGAGATCCAGCGCCGCACCATCGCCCGCGACCTGCTCAAGGGACACGTCACGGTCGGCTCGACGCTGTCGTGACCGAGGGGCGTCCCGTGCGGACGCCCCTCGCCGAACCTCAGTTCACCCCGACGAGGTCGACGACGAAGATCAACGTCTCGCCCGGCTTGATGCGGCCGCCCGCCCCACGGTCGCCGTAGGCGAGGTGCGGCGGGATGACCAGCCTGCGCCGGCCGCCCACGCGCATACCGAGCACGCCCTGGTCCCAGCCCTCGATGACCTGGCGGGCGCCCAGCTTGAAGCGCAGCGGCTCGCCCCGGTTCCACGAGGCGTCGAACTCCTCGCCCGTGGAGTGCGCGACGCCGACGTAGTGGACGCTGACGGTGGAGCCGTGGCCGGCCTGGGCCCCCTCTCCGATGGTGATGTCGGTGATCTGGAGGTCCGCCGGCGGCGGGCCGTCGACGAAGTCGACCTCGGGACGCTCAAGCGCCATCGTGTGTTCCCCCTGGGAATCGTCGGAAATGAGCTCTTCAGCCTAGGGCCTGCGCCGGGTCCCCCGCGCCACCGTCGTCCCCTCCCCGGGCGGCGGTCATCGCGGCCCCGCGGTGGCCCAGCCGCCGATGGTCGCGGCGACCACGTGGGCGTCCCCGCCGATCTCGACCTCGCCGTCCGCCGCCGGGACGAACACCGAGTCGCCCCGGCCCAGCACGAGCGCCCCTCCCCGCTCGGGGCGCAGCTCGGCCCGTCCCTCCAGCACCAGGACGATCCGCGGCACCTCGCCGGGAAGCCGCGCGACGCCGGTTCCCGGCTCCACGACCGACAGCGCGAACTCCTCGACACCGGGCAGGTAGTCCAGACGTCCCTGGCTGCGCACCGGCCGCACGTAGGGGATGGGCAGCACCGAGAAGTCCACCACGTCGAGCAGCTCCTGGATGTCGACGTGCTTGCTGGTCAGGCCCGCCCGCAGCACGTTGTCGGAACTGGCCATGACCTCCACGGCGGTGCCCCGCAGGTAGGCGTGGACGTTGCCGGCCGGCAGGAACAGCGCCTGGCCGGGTTGCAGCTCCACCCAGTTGAGCAGGAGCGCCGCGACCGCTCCCGGGTCGCCGGGGTAGCGTTCGGCCAGCTCGATCGTTGCCCGGGCGTTCATGGCGCTGCCGGGGCGGGCGCACGCCGGATCGCGGAGCGACTCCACGAGTTCACCGACCAGTTCGGCGCGTCCATCCGCGGGCAGCGTCAACAGCCTGGTCATGGCGGCCCGTAGCGCGACGTTGGGGTCGGCCGTCTCCAGGTCGCCGCGCAGGAGCCGCGCCAGGCGTCCCTCACACGGTGCCAGGTCGGCGAACGTCTCGGCGGGGTCCCGGAAGCCGCACAACGCCTCGAAGGGCTCCAGCGCGAGGACGAGTTCGGGCTTGTGGTGGGGGTCACGGTAGTTGCGGTGCGGAGCGTCCACCGGAATGCCCGCCGCCTCCTCCGCGAGGAAACCGGCGCAGGCCCGGCTGGAGTCGGGGTGGGCCTGGAGCGAGAGCGGGGCCTCGGCCGCGAGCACCTTCAGCAGGAACGGCAGCCGTTCCCCGAAGCGCAGCACCACCTGCTCGCCCAGGGTCTCCTTGGGATCCTGCGCGATGACCCCGTCGAACGGCACCTCCTCGCCGTCGACGAGCAGACGGCTCGGCGCCCCCGGATGCGCGCCGAGCCACAGCTCGGCCTGGGGACGACCGTCCGGAGGGGTTCCCAGCAGGCGGGGAATCGCGGTCTGGGAGCCCCACGCGTACGGGCGTACCTGGTTGATCAGCCTTCGCATCCGCCCCGCTCTTTCGTTGCCGTCTCATAGCGCCCGATTTGCCCAGTCTCCCGGACTCGGCTTCTCCGTGTCTTCAGGGCTGTCGCTACGGCCAGGGTGGTGAGGGCACCACCCCGTCGCCTCCTGCTCTCCGTGTTCTTGTCCTTCCCCTCGTCGTGGAGAGGACACCGGGGACGGCTCACCAGGCGGATCGTTGGAGGCCGCGGTGACCCGTCTCACCCCGCGGCGTTCAACCCCGGCCACGGCGGACTCCCAGGCGCGGCGTGGACCGCCCCACCCTCCCCCTCCTAACAATTTCGAACAGGCAGGCTCACAAAGGCTCACAAATGGTATTACCATTGCCGCAGATATCCGGCCGGGCGCTTCCCCCACCGCGCCCCGCCCCCTGCGACCCCTCGTCCGGAGGCACAGTTGGAAGCCATCGAGCCCGCATACGGCACAGGGCCGTTGCTGCTGATCGCAGCAGGCGCCGTCGCCGTGCTGCTCTTCCTCGTCATGAAGGTGCGGCTGCACGCGTTCGTGTCGCTGGTCCTGGTCAGCCTGCTCGTCGCGATCGCGACGCGGATCCCCGTCGCCGACATCGTCCCCACCCTGCTGGACGGCTTCGGCGGCACCCTGGCCAGCGTCGCTCTGCTGGTCGGCCTGGGCGTGATGATCGGACGCCTACTGGAGATCACCGGCGGCGCCGCCGTCTTGGCCCACACCCTGATCAAGACGTTCGGTGAGAAGCGTGCGCCGTTCGCCCTGGGCGTCGCCTCGCTGCTGTTCGGCTTCCCGATCTTCTTCGACGCCGGCCTCATCGTCATGCTGCCGGTCGTGTTCAGCGTCGCCCGCCGCCTGGGCGGCTCGGTCCTGCTGTACGCGCTGCCCGCGGCCGGCGCCTTCGCCGTCATGCACGCCTTCGTGCCGCCCCACCCCGGACCGGTGGCCGCCGCCGACCTGCTCGGCGCCAACCTCGGCACGACGCTGCTCTTCGGCACCATTTTGGCCATCCCCACCTGGTACCTGGCCTCCTACCTGTTCTCCAAGTACGCGGGCGGCCGCTTCCAGGTCCCGGTCCCCGACGACTTCACCGCCGAGGGCGAGCTGAAGTACGACCGTCCGCCGTCCTTCGGCACGGTCCTGTTCATCCTGCTGCTGCCGATGGTGCTGATCTTCTGCAACACCGGCATCACGACGCTGAGCACCGCCGGCGTCGTCGACGGGGAACAGCTGTGGGCCCAGATCCTGGTCCTGATCGGCCAGACCTCGATCGCGCTGCTGATCACCGCGATCGTCAGCATGATCGTGCTGGGCCGGGGCCGCTCCCGCGCCCAGGTCGAGGAGATCGTCAACGGCGCGTTGGGCCCGGTCTGCGCCATCATCCTCATCACCGGCGCCGGCGGCATGTTCGGCGGCGTGCTGCGCGCCAGCGGCATCGGCGAGGCGCTCGCCTCCAGCCTGGAGTCCACCGGCCTGCCCGTGATCGTCGCCGCGTTCGTGATCGCGCTGGCCCTGCGGGTCGCGCAGGGCTCGGCCACCGTGGCGCTGACCACCGCGGCGGCGCTGGTCGCGCCGACCGTCGAGGCCACCGCGGGGCTGTCCGGCATCGACCTGGCGCTGATCGTCATCGCGATCGCCTGTGGTTCGACCGCGCTCTCCCACGTCAACGACTCCGGGTTCTGGCTGGTCGGCCGCTTCCTCGGCATGGACACCAAGACCACGCTGAAGACCTGGACGGTGATGGAGACGCTGATCGGCGTGATCGGCTTCGCCTTCGCCTTCCTGCTGAGCCTGGTGCTCTAGGGGGACGCGGGGGTCTCCCCGGCCTGTTCCAGCGCCGTGACCACCTCGTCCACGATCGCCCGCATGGCGGCCTCCGCGACATCGGGGAGGCCGTCATGGATGGCCGAGGCGACGTGGGCGTGCAGGCGCAGCGCCTCGGGTCTGGGGTGACGCGGCATCAGGTCGTAGGCGGTCCGCCCGGCCAGCACCTCGGCGACCACCCCGGACAGGCCGGCGAACATCTCGTTTCCGGACAACTCAAGGATGAGGTGGTGGAACTCGATGTCCAGGCGCAGGAACGTCTCCATGTCGCCGGCCCGGCCCGTCACCGCCATCCGCTCGTTGATCGCCACCACGCGGTCGCGCTGGGCGGCGCTGGCGCGGCGGGCCGCCGCGGCGGCGGCCGGCGGCTCGATCGCCGCGCGCAGCTCGGTGAGCGAGCGCAGCTGCGTGCCGCGTCCCGGTCCGGCCAGCCGCCAGCGGATGAGGCGGGGGTCCAGGACGCTCCAGTCCTCGGGCGGGCGGACCCGCACCCCGGTGCGGGGCCGGCTCACGACGAGCCTCATGGACTCCAGGACCCGGACCGCCTCGCGGGCCACGGTCCGCGAGACCCCGTGGTCGCGTTCCAGCCGTTCCAGGGTGAAGACGTGGCCGGGGGCGTACTCCCCCGCGGCGATCGCCGGGCCCAGTACGGCCAGCACACGGTTGTGCAGGGTGCGGTGATCCGCCTCGGCTGTCATCGCGCTCCTCAGGTCATCGCGCCGTCACGGGCCCGTTCCGCCGGGCCGGTGCCGGGCGCACGGAAGACTAGCGCGATCATTGGTAACACTATTGAACGGATCGCTCTTGGGCGATCACATATTCACGCGACGGTGTCGCGGAAGGGTGGACAGATGCACTTCGTCGTCATGGGAGTGTCCGGCAGCGGGAAGAGCACGGTGGCCCTGCGGGTCGCCGAACGGCTGGGTCTGCCCCACGCCGAGGCCGACGCCTTCCACCCCGAGTCCAACATCGCCAAGATGTCGAGCGGCGTCCCCCTCACCGACGAGGACCGGATGCCCTGGCTGCGTTCGCTCGCCCAGTGGATCGAGGAGCACGAGCGCCGCGGCGAGACCACCGTGGTCGCCTGCTCCGCCCTCAAGCGCAGCTACCGGGACGTACTGCGCAGCGGCGCCCCCGGCCGGGTGGAGTTCATCCACCTCGACGGTTCCACCGAGCTGATCGGACGGCGGCTGCGCGAGCGCGCCGGGCATTTCATGCCCGCCGGCCTGCTGGCCTCCCAGGCGGCGACCCTGGAACCCCTGGAGCAGGACGAGGCGGGCATCGTGATCGACGTCGAGCCGTCTCCCGAGGAGATCATCGACCTGGCCGTACGCTTCATCGACGGGCGCATCGCCGACCTCTCCGACGGTCCGGCCGGATCGGCGCTGCGCTAGCCGCCCCCCAGGCGGGCCGAGATCTTCCTCGCCGCCGCGACGACCTCGGCGCCGATCTCCCCCAGCCTTCCCGTGGGCATCCGGGTGGAGGGGGCCGTGACGCCGACCGCGGCGACGACCTGACCGTCCGCGGCGCGGATGGGGGCGGCGACCGCGTTGAGCCCCGCCTGCCGCTCCCCCACCTCCGTCGCATAGCCCCGCTCCAGCACCTCGTCGAGCTGGGCACGCAGCTGTTCGGGAACGGTGACGGTCTCGGGGGTGACCTGCTCCAGGGAGCCGCGCAGCACCCGGCCCCGCTCACTGTGCCGCATGTGGGCGAGGAGGACCTTGCCGGTGGAGGAGGCGTGCAACGGGCCCGCCCGGCCGACCTGTCGCGCGCCGTCCTCTCCCGGCGCCGGCGTCACGCGGTCGACGTTGACGACCCCGCCATCGCCGGGAACCGCGACGTCCACGGTCGCCTCCAGCTCCGCGGCGAGGACTTCGCAGACCGGACGGCTGTGCCGGACGAGAACGAGGCCCGTGGTCATGGCCCCGGCCAGCCGGACGACGCCGATCCCCAGACGGTACTTCCCCCGCGAGCCCGGCTGCTCGACCAGGCCTCGCCGTTCCAGCGCGCCGACGAGCCGGAAGGCCGTGGACTTGTGGACCCCCAGCTCCCCCGCGATCTCGGTCACGCCGGCCTGCCCGTAGCGGGCGAGGATCTCCAGCACCGTGACGGCCCGATCGACCGACTGCACCGGCGACCCGTCCCTCCCGCGCGCCCCTCGCCCGCCGGCAGACCTCGGTCCCCCGCTCTCGACGTCCCCCCGCCGGGTTCCACTCCCGGCCCTGTCCCTGCGCTCGTCACTGGCTGCCATGTGGCAACGATAGTCAAGGGAGCCCTCCCCTGACCCGCACCGCTTCCCCGACAGACGTGTGGGCCCGTCCCTCGCGTCCGAGGAACGGGCCCACGACGGCGGGGCCGGAAAAGGGGTCAGGCGCTGACCACGTTGTCCTTGACCCGCAGCCGCTCCCCGTAGAAGCCGCCGACCGCCGTGATCAGCGAGACGCCGATCAGCAGCGCCACCGGCGCCACGGAACTGCCGCCGGTGCGGTCCAGCAGCGCGGTCGCCACGAACGGCAGGAAGCCGCTGAGCGCGCCGGCGATGTTGTAGGCCAGGGCCACACCGCTGTAGCGCAGGTGGGCGGGGAACAGCTCGGTGAGGAGCGCGCCCGAGACCGCGTAGGCCACCGAGAGCACGCACACCCCGGCCGAGACCGCCAGGATGATGAGCAGCGGACTGCGGGTGTCGATCAGCATGAAGATCGGCAGCGCGCAGATCGCGGTCGCCACACCGCCCCACAGGGTGACCCGGCCCGGGCCGAGCCGGTCCGAGATCCGTCCCACCACGATCAGCACGACGATCTGGGCGACCGCGGCGACCAGGGTCGCGTTGACCATGACGGACCGCTCGACGCCGAGGGTGTCGCTGCCGTAGCTGATGGCGAACGTCGTCATGATGTAGAAGCCGCCCACGCCGAGGAAGGCCGAGGCGATCGCGACGATCAGACGTCCCCACGCCTGGCGGAACACGTCCACCGCCGGCACCTTGGCGCGGTCGTCCTGCTGGAGCAGCTCGTCGAAGAGCGGGGACTCCTCGACCTTGCGGCGGATGTAGACGGCGACGACCAGCAGGGGGAAGGCCGCGAGGAAGGGCAGACGCCAACCCCAGGAGTCGAAGGTGTCCGCGGGCATCATCAGCACCAGGGAGAAGGCCCCCGAGGACAGCAGCGTACCGACCGGCGAGCCGATCTGCGGGAGCACCGCGTAGCGTCCGCGCCGCTCCGGCGGGGCGTGCTCGACGGCCAGCGTCACCGCGCCGCCCCATTCGCCGCCCACCGCGATGCCCTGGAGCAGCCGCAGCAGCGCGAGCAGGATCGGCGCGGCGATCCCGATCGCGGCGTAGTCGGGCAGGACACCGATGAGGCCCGTCGCCACACCGATCATCACCACGGTGATCAGCAGTGCCGGGCGCCGTCCGATCCGGTCGCCGACCCAGCCGAAGATCACGGCGCCGACGGGGCGGGCCACGAAGCCGACACCGAAGGTCGCGAACGCGGCGAGCGTGGCGGCCGTCGGGTTGAGCGTGGTGAAGTACAGCCGGTTGAAGACGATGGCGGCGGCCGTACCGAACAGGAAGTAGTCGTACCACTCCAGCGCGGTGCCGACGAACGCGGCGAAGGCGATGCGGCCGGCGTCCTTGTCGGTCACGACGGGCTTGCCCCCCTGGGGCGGCGCGCCGGGTGCGGACGGGCTGTGTTGGGTCATGGTGTTGCTCCTAGAGTCCGGCCGCGTTGGGCGGCAGGGGGATCGGGCCGTCGCCGGCCAGCCCGTGGCCGGCGATCAGGTCGGCCCCGTGGACGCATTCGCCGGCCACGAAGGTGGCCAGGACGTGGATTCCGCCGATCTGGCCGCTGTCGACGTCGAGCGGGTCGTCGGCGAGCAGCACGAAATCGGCTGCCTTGCCCGGGGTGAGACTGCCGCGACGGTGCTCGTCGTGGCTCGCCCAGGCGGCGTCGAGGGTGTAGGCGCGCAGCGCCTCCTCGGCGGTGACGCGCTCCTGTGGGGCCAAGACGACCCCCGACGCGGTGCGCCGCTCGACCATGGACTGCATGCCGAGCAGCGGCGCGCCCGGCGCCACCGGCCGGTCCGAACTGCCCGGCACCCGCAGCCCGTGGTCCAGGAAGGACCGGTGCCGGTACATCCAGCGGGTGCGCTCGGGGCCGAGCGCCTCGGACATGGTGTCGCCGACCGCGTAGAGGAAGTGCGCCTGGGGGACGGGGACCACGCCGAGTTCGGCGTAGCGGTCGAGCTGGTCGGGGCGCACGACCGCGGAGTGCTCGATCCGGTGGCGGACGTCGCGGCGCGGGAGACTCTGCTGCGCCTCGGCGAACGCGGCGAGCGCGAGGTCGATCGCCTCGTCCCCGATGGCGTGCGCGGCGACCCGCCAGCCGGCGCGGTGGGCGTCGATCACCAGTCGGCGCATCCGCTCCGGGTCGTCTTGGAAGTAGCCGCTGCCGTGGGCGTGGTGGCCGCAGAACGGTTCGCTCACCGCCGCGGTGCGGCCGATCAGGGAGCCGTCGAGCCAGATCTTCATCGGTCCCAGGCGCAGCCGGTCGTCCCCGAACCCGGTGCGCAGGCCGAGGTCCAGTCCGACGTCGATGCCGTCGTCGGCGTGGGACTCCAACGGGTGCAGGTTGTCGCCGGCCGGCATCAGCTCCACGCGGGTCAGCAGCGTGCCGCGGTCGCGGGCGAGCTGGTAGGCGGCGGCCTCGACGGGGCTGCGGCCGATCAGGCCGCGGCCCATCCCCGCCTCCACGACGTGGGTGAGCCCTTCGGCCGCGTAGATGCGGCTGGCCCGGCCGACGGCCTCGGCCAGCTCCTCGACGGAGTAGGGCATGACGAGGGCGGAGACCAGGCTCTGGGCCTGCTCCTGGAGCAGGCCCGTCGGCTCCCCGTCGGCGTCGCGGACCACGACACCGCCCTCGGGGACGCGCGCGCCGCCGTCGAGCACCCCGGCCCGCCGCAGCACCTCGCTGTTGACCGCGCACATGTGGCCGGAGCGGTGCTTGAGCCACACCGGGCGCCCGCCCGCGGCCCGGTCCAGTTCCGCCCGGTGCGGATGCGCGCCCATGACGGTGTCGTCGTAGCCGGAACCGAGCACCCAGGCGTCGGGCGGCAGCTCCGCGGCGCGGCGGGCGACCGCGTCGTAGAGCGCGGGCAGCGTCGCCACGCCCTCCAGGTCGAGTTCCCCCAGGGACTGGCCGTACCAGGCCATGTGGTTGTGCGCGTCGCCGAACCCGGGGACGACGACCGCCCCGCCACAGTCGATCGTGGTGCGGGCCGGCAGGTCCGCGACGTCCTCGTCGAGGCCGAGGATGCGGCCGGCGAACACGCCCAGGGTGTGGGCCCGGGGCCGGTCGTCGTCGACCGTCCGTATCCGGGCGTTGCGCAGTTTCAGGTCGAGCACGTGGACTTCATTCTCCGTTGGTGATGCCCTGGCCGGTCAGGCCAGGTGGTGCAGCCGGGTGAGCGGGAGCTGCGCCGCGTGGTGGATGTCGATGGGACGCCCGTCCACGAGCACCGAGTCGGGTGTGGTGGGGACCTTCACGTCGGGGACCGCGGTGTTGGCGATCATGTCGGCGCGGGAGAGGCCACGGCTGTCCCGGATCGCGGCGTAGCGGACCCCCTTGGGCAGGGCGTCGGCCGCGGCGCGGTCGTCCAGGCACGCCTGGGAGACGAACACGCGCGACAGCCGGCGCGGCGCCCCGCCCAGTCCCCCGAAGTAGGGGCGCATGACGCGGGGCTGGGTGAGCCGGGTGGAGCCGGAGCCCGAACCGCTCACGCCCCAGGCGACGAACCCGGACTTGAGCACCATCTCCGGCTGGGCGCCGAAGGTCGCCGGCCGCCACAGGACGATGTCGGCGATGGCGCCGGGGCGCAACGCCCCCACCTCGTGGGCCATGCCGTGCGCGATGGCGGGGTTGAGGGTGATCTTGGCGAGGTAGCGCAGCACGCGCGCGTTGTTGTCGACGTCCGGACCGGCCTCGCCGGCGAGGTGGGCCTGGACGTGGGCGAGCTGCCAGGTGCGCCGGGCGGTCTCCGCGATGCGGCCCATGCCCATCGAGTCGGAGTTGACGATGCTGATCGCGCCGAGGTCGTGGAGCGCGTTCTCCGCCGCGATGGCGTGTTCGCGCACCCGGCTGGCGGCGATCGACAGGTCGCTGTCGACGCCATGGTGCCCCCGGTGGACGGTGAGCGTCATCGGCAGCAGCTCGGCGACGGTGGCCGGGGTGAGCGGCAGCGTCGGGGTGGTGGAGGAGGTGAGGACGTGCGGCTGGGACACGATCTCCAGGAGGTCGGGATGGCCGCCGCCGCCCTCGACGTGGTAGGCGTGCACGGTGCGCCCGCGGGTGGCCAGCAGCGTGTCGGAGAGGTACCCCGACTCGTTCAGCGTGTCGGTGTGCAGCGCCACCGGCAGGTCGGCGTGCTCGGCGACGTCCAGGCAGGTGTCGACGATGCGCGGGGTGGCCCCCCAGTCCTCGTGGATCTTGAAGCCTCCGGCGCCGGCCATCACCGCCCGTTCCAGCAGCTCCGTGGACGAGGAGGAGCCACGGGCCAGGAAGGCGACGTTGATCGGCGCGTCGCGCCAGCCCTCGATGAGGCTGTGCAGGTTGTAGGCGGGGTTGGCGCCGACGTCCCAGACGCCGCCGATCCCCATCCCGACCAGCGAGGTGACGCCGGCGGCGAGCGCGGCGGGCACGACCTCGGGACTGGAGAGGTGGACGTGGGAGTCGACCACGCCCGCTGTGGCGATCATGCCCTCGCCGGTGATCATCGCCGTGTGGGAGTCGACGACCAGCTCGACGCCGTCGGTGGTGTCGGGGTTGCCGGCCCGGCCGATGCCGACGATGCGGCCGTCCTTGATGCCGATGTTGGTCTTGCGGACGCCGATCAGCGGGTCCATGACGACCACGCCGAGGATGACCATGTCGAGCGCGCTGTCGCGCGGGGCCTTTCCGGTGACGAGCAGGCCGTCACGGGCGGTCTTGCCGCAGCCGCCGAGCAGTTCCTCGCCCGGTTCGGTGTCGTCGGCCTCGACACGCACCCACAGGTCGGTGTCGGCGAGTCGGATCCGGTCGCCCGTGGTCGGCCCGTAGAGGGCGGCGTAGTCTCCGCGGTCCATGCGGGTCATCGGTCTCCTCCTCGCTCGACGATGCCGACGGTGTGGCGCTCGGCCGGACGGAACTCCAGGGACGTGCCCGCGGGGACGTCCAGCCGGTAGCCGCGCGCGGCCTCCCGGTCGAACTCCAGCGCCGCGTTGGCCTCCTCCAACGGGAAGTGCGACGACACCCAGACCGGGCGGTGGCCGGTGTTGACGATCTCCAGCTCGGCGCGGCGACGCCCGGGGGCGAGTTCGATGTCGGGGGCCGCGGTGCGCACCGCCCCGGGCCCGTCGGCCTCGGGGGGTCCGAAGGGAAGGTCCACGTGGACCAGGGAGGAGCCGTGCGGGAACAATGCCTCGACCTGGATGCTGGGCACCGTCGCGGCGACACCGGGGAGGAGGGCCTCACGGGGCACGACGGAGCGGGCGCGCTCGACCACCTCCTCCAGCGCGAGGCCGTCCCAGGCCATCTCCAGGATCTCGTCGCACACCAGCGCGATCGCCTCGGTCGCCCCGAGGCGCGCGCCGCGCTCCAGCCGCCGCCGGGCGAGTTGCGCGGCCGCGAACAGTGTCAGCCGCTCCTGCTCGCGTGGCGTCACATGCATCGCCGTCTCCCGTGGTCGTGGTCTCCGCGCGGCACCGGGACGCGGCCGCCGGGCTGTGCCGATGCGACCACGGTCACCATGTGGGGCCGCTCACCTTCCCTCAACCATGCCGCCGTGACCTGGGCGGAGACAATGGTGAATCGCAGCGACCTCGCCGGCGCATAATGGGCACATGCACAATTCGGACCGTTTCGGCGACCCAGCGGCGGCCTCCGTCGCGGTGCGTGACGACTTCGGCGTTCCTCCGTCCCTGCCCGTCCCCGAGGCGCTGCGTCAGGTCGTCCACGAGTGCCTGGACGACCTCGACGAGCTCGTCGAACTGTTCGTCGCCCAGGTGAACGCCGTCGAGGGCTACCACGACTCCGTGCCGGTCGAGGACCTGCGCGAGACCGCGCGCCCCTGCCTGGAGCTGCTGCTGCGCATCATCGGGGGGCTGTCGATCCCCGACCGTCTGGCCGACATCTCCGCGCGCCTGGGACGGCGCCGGGTCCACCAGGGGCTTCCGCTGGAACTGCTGCTCCAGGCGGTCCGCATGGACTTCCGCGTGCTGTGGACGGCGATGCTGGAACGGATCCGCCCGGCCGACCTGCCGGCGCTGACCCGCGGCGCCGTGCGGGTCTGGGAGGCCGTGGAGCTCCACACCGTGCAGGTGCACACGGCCTACCTGGACGAGGTGGCCGTGCTCGCCCGCGAGCGGGAGCGCCAGCGCACCGTGCTCATGGGGCGTCTGCTCTCCTCCGACGGACGCGACACCCACCTGGTCGCGCAGGTCGCGACGGCGCTGCGGATGAACGCCCAGGCCGACTTCGTGGTGGCGGTGGCGCCGCCGGACCACCAGTCCGCCCTGCGCGCGGCGGTCGCGGCGCACCCCTCCGACGACGCGCTGCACCTGCACGATCACAACGGCCTGTTGGTGCTGGTGGCCGAACTGCCGCGTGGGCGCGGCACGGCGCCGGCCTGGCTGGACAGGGTGCCGTGCGCGATCGGCCCGAGGGCCCGCGGCCTGGCCCGGGTCCCCGACGTGCTGCGCGCGACCGCCGAGGTCGCCACCACGTTGGACGGCGACGCCCGGCAGCCGGTGACGCTCGGCGAGGCGTGGGCCCCGGTGGCCGCCGCCCGGCTCGGCGACGTCGGCGCGATGCTCGCCGAGGTGGTGCTGGGCGGGCTGGAGACCGTGGCCCCGCACGAGCGGGAACGGCTCTTGGAGACGGTGACGGTCTACTGCGCGCGGGGATCGGTGGCCGAGACCGCGCGCGCCCTGTACTGCCACCGCAACACGGTTCTCAACCGGCTGTCCCGTTTCGCCGAGCTGACCGGATACTCCCCCTCGCGTCCCACCGAGGCCGCCGCCGTCCTGCTGGCCCTGGCCTGCGCCGGTCACGGCGCGGGCTGACCTCGCGGCCGGCCCCGCGCCGGGGCATCCCGTCACGGCGACGCCGCACGCGCGGGCCGGGGACGGGCGTTTCCCGGCCCGCGACCGCTCAGCGGCGCCGGTGGGACTCGGCCTGCGCCACGAGCCGGTCCATGACCCGCCGCACCAGATCGGGGTCGGGCTGGGGCAGACCGGCGATGGCGGTGAGGTAGAGACCGTCGCCGACGAGACGGATGGTCTCGGCGAGCACGGGATCGTCGATCTCGTCGTGCAGGAGCCGCGCCCATTCGGCGAAGACGTAACCGATGAGCCGGCGCGCCTCGTCGGAGACGTCCTCCTCACCGCGCAACGCGGCGATGACCGACCAGTAGAGCTCGGTCTCCTCCACCGACTCGGGCAGCGAGGTTCTGAGGAACCGCCGGACGACGCCCTCCTCGCTGTGGACCGCCTCGTGGAACTCGTCGCGGGCCCGGTCGGCGAGACGGCGCGCCAGTCCGGTCATCATCGCCGACTTCGAGGGGAAGTGGTAGAGCAGGCCGCCCTTGGAGACGCCCGCGGCGGCGGCGACGGCCTCCAGCGTCACGGCGGATCCGCCCTGCTCGATCAGGATGTCCTGGAGGGCGTCGAGAATACGGTCTCGGGTGGTCGCAGCACTCACGATTGACACTGTACCGGCTGGACGGTACTGTACCGGCCGGACGGTTGAGAATGGGATCCGTGCGTCCCCTCGCCGCCCCGCATCCCACTTTCCGAAGAGATCAGGAACCATGACCTCCGCAGTTACCGGCACCCACACGGGCGCTCCCAAGGCCGGGCCGCGCGAGTGGGCCGCCCTCGCCGCGCTCACCCTGCCGGTCCTGTTGATCGCCGTCGACGCCACCGTGCTCGGTTTCGCCGTGCCCTACCTGAGCGAGGACCTCGCCCCCACCGGCACCCAGCTGCTGTGGATCGTCGACATCTACTCGTTCATGCTGGCCGGCCTGCTCGTGACCATGGGCACCCTGGGCGACCGCATCGGCCGCCGCCGGCTCCTCCTCATCGGATCGGCCGGGTTCGGCCTGGCCTCCCTCGCGGCCGCCTACGCCTCCAGCCCCGAGATGCTGATCGCGGCGCGGGCCCTCCTCGGGCTCGCCGGGGCCACGTTGATGCCCTCGACCCTGTCGCTCATCCGCAACATCTTCCTGGACGCCCGCCAGCGGCTGCTCGCGATCGCCGCGTGGGCCTCGATGTTCTCCGCGGGATCCGCGCTGGGCCCGATCCTGGGCGGCTGGCTTCTGGAGCACTACCGCTGGGGGTCGGTGTTCCTCATCAACCTGCCCGTCATGCTGCTGATCCTGGCGCTGACCCCGCTCCTCGTGCGCGAGTCGCGCGACCCCTCCCCCGGCCGCTACGACCTGCCCAGCGCGGCGCTGTCCCTCCTGGCGATGCTGCCCCTGGTCTATGGCGTGAAGAAGATCGCCGAGGGCGGTCCCGGACTCGTCCCGCTCGCGGCGATCGCGTTCGGCCTGTTCCTGGGCTACGTGTTCGTCCGGCGTCAGCTCCGCCTGGACGCGCCGATGATCGACGTCCGCCTGTTCCGGATCCGGGCCTTCAGCGTCGGCGTGGCCACGAACCTGATGGTCGTGTTCGCGCTGTCGGCGTCGCTGTTCTTCCTCACCCAGTACCTCCAGATCGTGCAGGGGATCTCCCCACTGCGCGCGGGCGTGCTCCTCCTGCCCGGCCTGGTCCTGACGATCGTGGCGCACTTCGTCGCGGTCGCCCTGGCCCGCCGGCTGAGCCTGGGCGGGGTGATCGTCATCGGGCTGTCGCTCACCGCGGTCGGGTTCGCGCTGCTGACCCGGTTGCCGCTGGACGACGGCGTGGTCCCGGTGACCATCGCGTTCGCGTTGATCGGCGCCGGCGTGGGGCTCTCCGACACGCTCACCAACGACGCGATCATGTCGGCGGCCCCGCCGAGCCGGGCCGGCGCGGCCTCGGCGGTGTCCGAGACCGCCTACGAGCTGGGCGGAGCGCTGGGCGTCGCCGTCCTCGGCAGTGTCCTGACCGCCATGTACCGCTCCCACCTCGAACCGGTGGCCGGGGTGCCCGCGGCGGTGATGGACGCCGCCCGCGAGACGCTGGGCGGGGCGGTCGAGGCGGCCGGCGGACTGGGCGGGGAGGCCGGCGCGGCGCTGATGCTCGCCGCGCGCACCGCCTTCACCGACGGCATCCACGTGACCAGCCTCATCGGCATGGTGATCGTGGCCTACGCCGCGGTGCAGACCGGGTTCCTGCTGCGCGGGGCGGGGCGTTACCGCGCGCCCGAGAACAGCGGGCACTGACCCGGCACGTCGTGGGCCCGCGCCCGGCTAGCGGTCCTCCGTCGTCTCCTCGGCGGCCCGCTCGTGGTAGGCCCGGCGCGTGGCCTCGGTGTGCTCGCGCATGAGGCGGGCGGCCTGCTCGGCGTCGCCGGCCGCGATCGCGTCGATGATGCGGGCGTGCTCGTCCCAGGCCGCGGCGCCGCGGTCCAGCACGACCAACGCGTGGTACCAGCGGACCCGGCGCGCCACCTGACCGGCGAGCTCGGCCAGCACCGTGTTGCCGGACAGTTCGGTGATGCAGCGGTGCAGGTCGGCGTTGGCGTCGACCATGGCGTCGCTGTCGGCGCGCTCCAGTCCCGCCACCCCTGCGCGGTACAGCTCGCGCAGCCGCGCAACGCCGTCCTCGTCGGCGTTGCGCGCGGCCAGGCGCGTGGACTCGGTCTCCAACAGGGCCCGCACCGCCAGCAGCTGATCGGCCTCGCTCTCGGTCGGCCGGTGCACGAACGCCCCATACCCGGGCCGCAGGTCCACCCACCCCTCGTTGCTCAACCGCTGCAACGCCTCACGCACCGGCTGACGCGACACCCCCAACCGGACCGCCAGCTCACTCTCCACCAGATGCCGCCCCGGCTCCAACTGACGCCGGGTGATCAGCTCCAACAGAGCCTCATACACCGCCTCACGCAACGGGACCGGACGCTGCACGCGGTTGGTGAGCAGCCCTTCGGAGGAACGGGATGCGGCCATGGGCGGAGCGGCTCCGTTTTCGTCGAGGGTCAAAGGCCCGGGGCGTCCGGGGCTGTCGTGCCCGAAGTCTACTCAACCCCACGGCCGGGGCAGGGCCGCGGCGCGAAAGGCCGAGAACGCCGGGAAGGCGACACCGACGCCGTCGTCACTTAGCGTGGTCGCATGACGACGAAGGAGCCCGAAGTCGCCTCGCCCCGGCCCGCCGCGCCCCGCCTGACCCACTACGCCCACGGGGGCGGGTGCGCCTGCAAGATCCCGCCCGGCGAACTGGAGACGGTGGTGGCCGGCCTGCTCGGGGGGACGCCGCGCTCCCCTGTCGGCGAGCTGCTGATCGGGTTGGACGACGGCGACGACGCCGCCGTCGTGCGGACGGGGGACGGCCGGGCGGTCGTGGCCACCGCGGACTTCTTCACCCCGGTGGTCGACGACCCCTACGACTGGGGGCGCATCGCCGCGGCCAACGCGCTGTCCGACGTCTACGCCGTGGGCGGCGAACCGCTGGTCGCCGTCAACCTGCTGGGATGGCCGCGTGGCATCCTGCCCGGCGACCTCGCCGCCGAGGTGCTGCGCGGCGGCCTCGACGTCGCACACGCCGCCGGATGCCACGTCGCCGGCGGTCACAGCGTGGACGACCCCGAACCCAAGTACGGCATGGCGGTCACCGGGCTCGCCGACCCCGCGCGGCTCCTGCGTATCGGGGCGGCGCGCCCCGGAAGCCCTCTGTCGTTGACCAAGCCCCTGGGCGTCGGCGTGCTCAACACCCGCCACAAGGCGACGGGGGAGGTCAGCGCCGAGGCGATTGCCACGATGACCACGCTGAACCGCGACGCGGCGCGCGCGGCGGTGGCGGCCGGTATCGCCGCCGCCACCGACGTCACCGGTTTCGGTCTCCTCGGCCACTGCTACAAGATGGCCCGGGCCTCGAAGGTGTCCGCGGTCATCGACGTCGCGGCGGTTCCCCTCCTGCCCGGCGCGCGCGAGGCCGTGCGGGCCGGACACGTCAGCGGCGGCACCCGGCGCAACCTCGCCTGGGTGGCCCCCCACCTGGACCCGGGCGGGACCGGGGAGGAGGGCCTGCTCCTGCTGGCCGACGCCCAGACCTCCGGTGGTCTGCTGGTGGCCGGCGAGATCCCCGGCGGCACCGTCATCGGGGAACTGCTCCCCCAGGGGGAGCACGCCCTGACGCTGCGCTGATCCCGGGACCGCGCTACCGGGGCAGCCACACCAGTTCGGCCTCGGGGGGCGACCAGCCCGGGGGGATCACCGCCAGCGCGTCGGCCATGGCCGCGCCGCGCAGCGTTCCCGGCCGGTCGTGGCCGACGGGGACCGCGTGGCCGTCCTCGATCCGCACCGCGACCAGGCGGGTGTCGTGCCCGTGCGGTTCGACCTCCCCCCGCAGGGGCAGCGCGCGGGGCGACCGCGCCGTGGGGTCGGCCCGGCCGGACAGCGCGGCGAGGGCTGGCACGAGCAGGGTCACCGCCGCCGCCAGCGCCGCGCCCGGGTTGCCCGGAAGCCCGACCACGAGGGGGCCGGGTTCCCGAAGCGAACCGAGGTGCCCCAGGAGCTGGGGGTGTCCGGGGCGGCAGGACACCCCGTCCACGACCGTCCGAGCCCCCAGCTCGGCGAGCGCCCCGCGCACATGGTCGGCCGGCCCGACCGAGGAGGCTCCGCAGACCACGATCATCGAGACCGTCCCGGCCGTCACGATCCGGGACAGCTCCGAGACCATCGTCCCGAACCCGTCGCCGATGTGGCGGGGGTCCTCGAGCAGGGCGCCCGCCCACTCCACCATTCCGGGCAGCAGCGGGCCGATCGCGTCCCGCACGGTCCCCGGGGCGGGAAGCCCCGAGTGGACCAGCTCGTCGCCGGTGACCAGGGCGGCGACCCGCGGCCGCCGCACCGCGAGCGCGTCGTGTCCCAGGCTCGCGGCCAGGCCGAGCACGGCCGGCGTGACCGATGTCCCGGCCGGCAGCACCGTCTCGCCGCGGGCGGTCTCCTCCCCCGCCCGGCGGACGTGCCGGCCCGGCCGGGCCTCACCGGTGACCTCGGCGCCACGGCGGAGCGCGTGCTCGTAGGGCAGTACGGCCTCGGTTCCCCCGGGGACCGGGGCGCCCGTGGCGATCTCGACGGCCTGCCCCGGTCGCAGCGCCGCGTGGCCGTCGCGCTGTCCCGCCAGGACACGGCCGACGACGTTCCAGGGGCCGGGGCCGGCGACGGCGTAGCCGTCCATGGCGGAGGTGTCGTAGGAGGGCACCCCGACCAGTGCCACCAGGTCTTCGGCGAGCGTCGCGCCGCGTGCCTCCTCTAACGGCAGCCGCCGCGTGGGCGGACGGACGGCCCGGGCGCCGAGGTCGCGCGCCGCCGCGCGGGCGACGTTCCAGGGCCGGGCGATGTCCGCGCCGTGGGCCCTCGCCTCTCTGTGTACTCGCACCCCTCCACTTATATCCCCGGCATCCGCGCCACGGCGTGCCCCCACCCCCTCGGGCGCGCCGGCCCCTCCTCGCCCCGGGGAGCCCGTCCACCCCTCTCACCTCGATTTGCCGTATCCGGAGATTCCGATAAAGTTCTTCTCGCAGGGCGGCGCCGGGGCCGGGAAAACGGACCGGGGGGCCGAACCTCAGGCGGACGTGGCTCAGCTGGTAGAGCATCACCTTGCCAAGGTGAGGGTCGCGGGTTCGAATCCCGTCGTCCGCTCGGAGACGAGGAGGAGCGCGTTCCTCCAAGTGAATCCGGTGGAGTGGCCGAGAGGCGAGGCAGCGGCCTGCAAAGCCGTCGACACGGGTTCAAATCCCGTCTCCACCTCGAGTTCGACTCGGGCGGTTAGCTCAGTTGGTTAGAGCGCTACCTTGACACGGTAGAGGTCACAGGTTCGAATCCTGTATCGCCCACCAGTAACACCATGGGTCTCTCAGAGAGATCCCTCGACGGTTCACGCCGACGTGGGAGACGACTGGGAGGCCTTTTTCGTTTTCGGGGTGGGCACCGCCCTTGCGGCAGCGCCGTCCCGGTCACGCCGCCGGAGTTCCCCGACGGCCCGCCCGTGGGCCACGTCGAGGGCGCGACCGGCCGCGTCTTGCACCTCGCGCTACCGGCCGTTGCGGGCCCTTCTCGACGGGCTGCACGAGCCGGCCCTGTGTCCTGCCGAGCCCCCGGCCATGATCGTGTCCCCTGGGGACTGGGCGCGGTGTTACACGTCGGTCGGCACCGAGGACGCCCTGGCCACTTCCTCGCCGCGCCGCGCGTGGCCGGGGCGGGCGGGGCCGCGCGTTCGGTGTCTCCCCGTTCTCTTGTCGGCCGGGCCGTGGCCGCCACGGAGTGAGTACCGGCTGGCCGTCCAGCTACGGGACGGCCCTGCGCGCGCCGACGGCCCTGACCGGCGTCCCGAACGCGGCACGGGTCCGCGCGTCCGCCCGTATGGCGATCGGCGCGCCCCTGGCCTCGTTGCCGGGGTCCCCGGCCGGGCGTATCCGCGTCGACACGCGGTCCGCGGGAGTCCTCCTGCGTACAACCCGGCCTGCTGGAGCCCCGGCGAGCCGAGGCACTACGGCGGCTCGGCGATCTCGCTTCGGCGCAGCGCGGCGCGCACCCGCGCGGGCGGATCCGCCGGCCCGGTCCCCGGCTGCGCCCGGCGTGGCCGTGTCGACGAGGCGCCAGCGCGGACCCGGCGCACGCCGCAACGGGTTCGCGGGATCGAGTCCGGGTGGCTCCACGGCCGCCTCCGGTCCGTGCGCGCGGCGGTGGCCTCCCGCAGTGGTCGGCCCGAGTGTGGGAGTCCGTCGGACACGCCGTTGCGGAGCCCCCTCCCGGGGTGTGGTGTCCTAGGGAGCGACGCCGCTGACGCCGCCCTCGCTCCTGGGAGTCGCCCCATGCGCTGGACCGTCCATTCCGAGAAGCCGCTCTACACCGATCCGTGGCTGGATGTCCGGATCGCCGATGTGGAGATCACCGCCGGCCGACACCTGCGGCACCGGCTGATCCGCTCGGCTCCCGGGGCCGGCGCCGTCGTCCTCGACGACCGCAACCGGGTGCTGCTGGAATGGCGCCACCGCTTCATCACCGACACCTGGGGCTATGAGATCCCCCTCGGCGGCATCGACGACGACGAGGAACCGGCGGCGGCCGCGGCCCGCGAGGTGGAGGAGGAGACCGGCTGGCGGCCGGGCCCGCTGCGTCCGCTGCTCCGTGTCCAGCCGAGCCCGGGCATCAGCGACTCCGAGCATCACGTGTTCCTCGCCGAGACGGCGGAGCGCGTGGGCGATCCGGCTGACGACTGGGAGGCCGAGCGGATCGAGTGGGTACCGCTGGCGTCGGTACCGGAGCTGGTCGCGCAGCGGAAGATCGTGGCGGGCACGTCGATGAGCGCGCTGCTGTTCGTCTACACGAAGGTCCGTGGCGGCGTCTGATCCACGGTCGAGGGGCCACCTCATCACGGCACCTCGGATACGTGTACGCGCCCCGGAGGACGACGGTCTTCGCCGCAGCGGTGCCGTAGGGCGCGGGCGAGACGCGCCTTGCCCGTGGTGTCGGGGAGGGCCTCGCATGGCGGGACAGGCGCGGCCGGCGGTGCTGCGGCGATCGCGTCCGCCGCTCAGAGCGCGCGGCCGGCGCGCTCCCCGACGGGGCCGGACGCGGAGGACGGCGGTTTTCCGCGGGAGTCGGCCCTCGTGCGGGCGCGTGGTCCTGCGAACGGGTCCTGCCGCCCACGCGAAGCGGGCCGCCGGGGAACCGGCCCTCGCCCGGTGACCGCCGAACAAGGGTCTTCCCGTCCTGCCACCGCTCAGCGCGGCCTTCATGGTGCTGTACGCGCCGGCCGGCGTCATCGGACCGCGTGACCGACCGCTGCGCGCACCGCGGGAGCATGGGCCGGCGACTCCGCCTGGAGCCCGCCGCCTTCGGCGGAGCCTGGTACTCCGCCGCAGAGATCTCCGGGAGACCACCGTCCCGGCGGACCCGTTCTCGTCTTCCCGACGCTGACGCTCCCCAGCACCGGTGTCACGGCGAAGAGCCGTTCACCCCCGGGGGGCGGGGGTCACCACGCCCCTCTACCTTCGGCACTCGGGCACACCGAGTCCCCGCCGCTCCGTCTCGGGGGTGTCCTGATGGTGGACGCCTCGCCTCCCCCGCCGCCGGCGTCCCGGACGGACAGCCCGGGCCGCCCGTCCCCGCCACCAGACCACGCCGACGTGAATGTGACCCACACCGCACCTCGTGACCGCGAGTGCGCCGTTCTCCGCCTCCGGACACCGAACCCCAGATCACGGCCGCGCTCCCGGCCCCTCCGGCGTTCCCTACCCGTCCCAAGACGGCCCTCCCCGACTCCGGGGCCACAACCCACACCACGTCTTCGGCCAGCTCAACGGCGGCGTCGCCGCACACCACACCCTGGCACCCGCTCCAGAGGCCGCAGGGTTGACGCCGGTTTCGTAGTGAGTGTTAACTATCAAACATGCCGGGAGGGCGCAGACCACGGGTCAGCATCGAACGCCGCCGCGAGCAGATCCTCGCCGCGGCGCTGAAGGAGTTCAGTCACAAGGGGCTCCACGGTGGTTCGACCGTGAACATCGCCAAGGCGGTCGAGATCTCCCACCCGAACCTGTTCCGTGTCTTCTCGACCAAGAAGGAGCTGTTCATCGCGGTCCTGGAGCAGACCTTCGAAACGATCGCACAGGAGATGCTCGTTCCGGGCGAGGCCGCCGAACGCGATCCACTCCAGACGATGGCGGACGCCTGGGGAAGCCTGATGGAACGACGCGAGCTGATGCTCATCCTGCTCCAGGGGTATGCCGCCTGCGAGGATCCCGACATTCGCGACCTGATGCACCGATGGACACAGGACGTCTTCGGGCGCTTGGAGGTCCTGCCCGAGGTCGGCACCGATCCGGCGCACGACTTCTTCGCCGCGGGCATGTTGTACATGGTGGCCGCCTCCATGGACCTGCCGGCCCGCGCCGAACACGACGAGTGGGCCAAGCGTTTTCTGGATTCCGGCTCCTGAGCGCCGGAAGCAACGTGTTTTTTAAGTTTTTGATAGTGACTACTCACTCTCAAAGAGAGAATTGCGACCGACCGGGCACATCGAGACGGGAGCGCGTCACCACCGCCCCAACCGTGGAAGCGAACACTCGCTGGAAGGACGGACCGATGAGCGCCCCAACCACGCCCCCCACGGCGGACACCCGCCCACGCCCGCGGGTACCACGCGCGGTGGCCGGGCTGGCGACCTCCATGTTCCTGATCGTTCTCACCACCGCGATGATCGACCTCGCCGAGCCGGCGATCCGCGAGGACCTCGGGCTCTCGACCGCTGAACTCACACTCGTCGTGAACGGCTACCTCATCGCGTTCGCCGGATTGCTGCTCGGCGGCCGCCTCGGCGCCGTCACCGCCACCTCGATGGCGCTGCACGACACCGGGGAAGGCGAATCGGGTGTGCTCAGCGGGCTGGTCAACGCCGTGCAGCGGCTGGGCGGCGCGATCGGGCTCGCCGCCCTGGCCGGGATCGCCATCGGCACCGCGGGGACATCAGGCGGCATCGCGTTCACGACCGTCCTCCTCGGCCAGAGCGTGCTCGTCGTCGTCTCCCTCGTCCTGGCCCTTCTCCCTCTGTCCCACCCCCGAATGCCCCCGGCCGCCGCCGGCCCCTCCTGCCCTTCGATAACCCCTTCGAGCAACAGACCCCGATGACACCACCAGGAAAGGACACACCGATGAACACGCCCACCGTACTCGTGACCGGAGCGACCGGAACCGTGGGATCCGCCCTGGTCCCCGCCCTACGCGCCCGCGGCGCCACCGTCCGCGCCATGGTCCGCGACGCCGGCCGCGCCGTCCCCGGCGTCGAGAACGTCGTCGCCGACCTGAACGACCCGCGGGCGGTCGCCACCGCTGTGCAGGGCGTCGACGCGGTCTTCCTCAACAGCCCCTCGGCGCAGGACGCCGCGGCGCTACAGATCCGGTTCGCCGACCTGGCCCGCGACGCCGGCGTCAGCCGGCTCGTGCTGCTCTCGCAGTACGCGGCGCGCGTCGACTCGCCGGTGCGGTTCCTGCGCTGGCACGCCGAAGTCGAGGCGCACGTGCGGCGACTCGGCCTCGACCACACCGTGCTGCGCCCCAACCTCTACATGCAGGCGCTGCTCGGTTTCGCCGGCACCATCGCACAGGGCTGGTTCGCCGCGCCCATCGGCGACGCCGCCGTCAGCGTCATCGACACCAGGGACATCGCGGAGACCGCCGCGGTCGTGCTGACCACGTCGGGGCACACCGGCCGCACCTACACGTTGACCGGGCCCCGCGCCGTGACCCACGGCCAGATCGCCCAGGCGCTCTCCACCGCCACCGGGCGGGAGATCACCTTCCAGGAGGTGCCCGACGAACAGTTCGCCGCCGCGCTGACCGGGCTCATGCCGCCATGGCAGCTCGACGGCCTCGTCGAGGACTACGCCCACTACGCCCGCGGTGAAGCCGCGGAGGTGTACTCCTGCGTCACCGACCTCACCGGAAGGCCCGCGCGCGACATCACCGACTTCGCCCGCGACCACGCCGCCATGTTCGCCCAGACCTGAACGTCCAGGCCGCTCCCCATGGGAAAGGACCCATTGATCTATCACCGCATCCGATTCGAACCGCCTGCGGGAACGAGACGGGTACGCGCCGGCCGAGGGCGGGCGGAACCCGCGCTCGGCCACCCGCGGCGCTTCACGGGTTCCCCGTACACGCCTTGGGTGTTCGCGAGGTCGCCGCCGGCCCGGTACGTCCGACACCGGCGGAAACCCCTCGTGTCCGGCCCGGACCCGCCCCGCGCCGCAGGTTCACTCCGGAACCGGATAGAGACGGGCGTCGGGAAGCCACCCCGAACCGCGCTCGACCGTCTTGTCGAGTTCCTTCTTCACCTCGACCATGCGTCCGGCCAGTTCCGCGGTGCGGGAATGGTCGTGGTGGAGCGAGGTGGGAAGCAGCCGCAGTGCCGCGATCGGTTCTCCTCGGGCGCTCCGCTCGTAGGTGGGGAGGAGCCCCAACGTGATCCTGCTCGCGCCGGCCTTCCCGTCGAGGCCGGCCAGCCGCCGGTACAGGGCGTGGGTGTAGCGGTTCGCGCGCTCGATGAGCGGCGACGAGTCGCCGCCGCGCAGGTCGGCGAAGCGGTCCGGCCCCCCTGGCGGCACGGGCCAGTACACGGCCGTGGGACCGGTCGCCCACGGGTTGAGCAGCTCATACCCCCCGCCCGGCAGGAGGGACCGGAAGACGTCGGAGATGGCGATCATGTGGGCGAGATAGACCTGGAAACCGGTCCGGCCGACGCTTTGCAGGGCCACCCAGGCGGCGAGGATCCCCGCCCCGCTGCGGGAGTGTTCGATGGTGTGGTGGAGCACGAGGGTGTCCCCCCACGCCCCCTCGCGCGGGGTCGTCGTTTCGCCGTGGAGCGATCGCAGCTCGGCGTCCTCCTTGGCGAGGAAGACGCTGGAGGAGTAGGGGCAGAAACCGATCTTGTGGAAGTCCGCGGTCATCGAGTCGGCGGCCTCGACCCCGGTGACCAGGCGCGTGGACTGTTCGATGCGGGCCAGCACGCCCTCCTCGATACCGAGGGGGTTGCCGGCGAAGTCGTAGTCCCCGAAGAACAGCCACGGCCAGCCGAACGCGGTGTCGAAGTGGAGATAGGGCCGGTAGGGCAGCCCTCGACAGGTCCGGGTCAGCGCGTCGGCGACCTCGTGGACCGGGTCCATCGCGTTGTGCAGGATGTTGCCGCCCGACAGCACCACGCAGGCGATCGGAACCCCCCGCGCCACCAGCCCGGCGACCGTCTCCTCGACCGCCCGGGGCGACACCGCCCGCCCCGGGGCCACGGGGACGCGCAGGCACGCCTCGGTCCCCAGCCCAAGGAGCGAGCAGGCCATCTCCACGCTGTCGTGGTTGTGGCCGGTGGTGATCACCACCGGGGCCGGTCCCCCGGCCAGCCCCCGCCGTGATGCCTCCGGCCGGCAGCGGTTCAGCCCCAGGCGGATCGCGTAGATCAGCCCGGCCTTGCCCCCGAAGGAGAACGTGCCCCCGGCCAGCTCGGGCCGCCAGCCGGCCAGCCCGGCGAGCTGCCGGACGATCTGCCGTTCGACGTCGAGCACACCGGAACTGACCAGGTCCCACAGGGCGTTGGGGCTGTAGAGATCGGTCACGGCCGCCGCCGCCACCGCGTCGAGCAGCGGCAGCGGCATCAGGTTGAAGAAGGTGCCCAGCGAGTGCTGGCGCAACTGCCCGTTGAGGGCCGCCGCGACCGCGCCGAGCACCAGATCGCGATCCGCGCCGGTCCGCGGTATGTGCTCGAACGCCCGTAACCAGCCGTAGTCCGGGGTCGCCGTACCGAGCCAGGAGTCGTCGGCCGGCGTGTCGCGGGGGAGGCCGGAGAACAGGACGCCGATCCGCTCGCGCAGTTCGTCGCGGTTCTGCTCGTCGGGACGCAACATCCTGCGCCGCATGTCCTCCAGCACCGCCGCGTACGGCCCGGCCGGCCCCACCGGTTCCCTGTCGGTCATGCGTCCAGATAGCGGTAGTCGGTGCCGTGCTGCCACGGGAAGAAGTGGAGGTTCCAGGTGTTGAGCATGTTCGCGTACAGGGCGAGGGCGTTGACCAGGGCGAAGTACTGTTCCCGGGTCTCCACGTCGGGCAGGAGCGTCAGCACCTGCTGGGTGAACCTCCACAACGTGTCCAGGCCCGTGTACCCCAGGAACTCCGCCGGGGTCTTGATGAAGGTGGGGGTGATCCGCTTCAGGTCGTTCAGGGTGAGGTCGGTGGTCCGGCAGATCTTGAGGAGCCCGTTCAGGGCGCAGTAGCCGAGCGGCCGCACCTCTCCGTTGAGGAACACCAGGGTGGAGAAGTACTGGTCGTAGCTTCCGGCCCGGCTCGCGATCCGTCCCTGGTGCATGTCCACGATCTCGGCGGGCGGGGTGATCCACACCCGCTCGGTCTCGTCCTGGATCTCCTCGACCAGTTTCTGCACGCCGGGATGGTCGACGGGCGGCGTGCGCGGCAGCGCGAAGTCGGTCACCGCCTCGCCCTTGCGGCGCACCCTGACCTCGATGGGCTGCTTGGTCTCCCACGCGGCCTTCCAGCACGCCCGGCCGGCCTCGCGCAGGGCGTCGATGTCCTCGGGGACGACCGAGCCGACGGGCGCGGCCGGCAGGTACTCGGTCAGCGGCCCGTACTTGACCGCCAGGTGCTGGAGTTGGGACAGGAAGACCGTGCCGTCGGGGGACTTCGTGCGGTCCTCCTTATAACGGGCCTCGGTGTAGACGAGCCGGGGGTCGGCGATGAGGTGGTAGAGGTGGTTGCCGGAGACCAGGGCGTGGTTTTGCAGGCTGTTGTAGGGGAGAAGCCCCGTCCACAGCAGTTCGGCCAGCTCCGGGTTGCGTTCCCAGCTCAGGTCGGCCGTGACCGTGATGCCCGGCTGGACCCATTCGATTTCGATCTGCCTCACCGTTGTCTCCTTATGCTCGTCGGATGAAGGCGTGCGTCGGTTGGGGCGGGGGCGGACGTCGCCCGCGGGACTTCTCGGGCCGCTCAGTCGGTGAACCAGGTTCGTACCTTGACCTTGTCCGGCTTGCCCGCCGGGGTGACGGGGATGCTCCGCACGAATTCCACCCGTCGGGGGACATGGAGGTCTCCGAGGTGGTCGCGGACCAGGGCGCGCAGGTGTTCGGGATCGGGGTCGGCGCCATCGGCGACCACCACGGCCGCGCAGACGGCCTCCCCGCTGTCGGGATCGGGGACCCCGACGACGGCCGCGGCGCGAACGTCGGGGTGCTCGGTGAGCACGTGCTCGACCCGGCGTGAGTAGACGTTGTAGGCCTCGACGATGATGATGTCCTGGAGGCGGTCGGTCAGGTGGAGATGGCCGTCTTCGTCGAACGTCCCGACGTCTCCGGTGCGCAGCCAGCCGCCGCTCAGTACCTGCGCGGTGCGTTCGGGGTCGCGCCAGTACCCGCTCATCGTCATGGGGGACCGCACCCAGACCTCGCCGACCGCGCCCCGTGGCAACGTGCCCCCGCTGTCGTCGCGGATCTCGACCTCGACGTGCGGCAGGGGCCGGCCCACCGCCGTCAACAGCTCGCGGCGCGCGTGGTCGTCCGGTGTGAGCGCCGCGATGAAGGCGGCCTCCTGCGTGCCGTAGTTCTGCATCAGGACCGCGCCCATCCGCTCGCGGGCCGCCGCGACACGCGAGGGGACGGCCGGCGCCCCACCGTAGACGACCCTGCGGAGGCTGGACAGGTCGCTGCGCGGCAGCGCCGGGTGTTCGGCGAGCTGGTAGAGCCAGTTCGGCGCGAGGAAGACATGGGTGGCCCGTTCACGCTCGATCGCCTCCAGGACGGCGTCGGGCTGGAATTCCTCCAGCAGCACCACGGTGCCGCCGGTGGCGAGCGTGCACTGCGCGAGTTCACCGCCCAGGTCCGACAGCGGGATGGGGATCAGGAAACGCCACGGCCCCCTGCCGTACATGGAGACGGCGGCGTCCACGCAGGCGGACATGGCCGTGCTGCTGTGGGCGACCCCCTTGGGCGTCCCGGTGGTGCCGCTGGTGAACGCCACCACGGCGATCCCCTCGGGGTGCTCCCGGTAACGGAGCGGTGTCCCCTCGGGGACGGAGGCCGCCAGGATGTCTCGCCCGCGTGAGGTCGGCCCCAGGGAGAGGACCACGGGCACCGACACACGTTCCAGCAGGTCGGCGGCCCTCGCCTCGACCGAGGGCTCGAACACGAGGGCGGCGCTGTCCGCCGCGGCGATCGCCCTGGCCTGTTCGGTGACGGCCGCCGTCGGACGCAGGCCCACGTAGTGACAGCCGATGGCCTGGACCGCCAGCCTCAGCGCTATCGCCCGCCAGGTGTTCGCGTGGAGGCAGGCCACCCCGCGTCCCGGAGGGATCCCGGCCTCGGTGAGGGCGTGGGCCAGCAGGCGGACCTGATGCCGCAGCCGTGCCCCGGTGACGGAGCCGCCGGCCCCGGTCACGGCCACCTCGCCGATCCCGTCCATGACCCGTCGCGCGTATCCCACCCGTCACCTCCTCCCCGATGTGCCCAGCGAATTCTTACCACGCCGCGCGCGCACGTGAACACAAAGCGTCACATCGGTCGATGGAGGCTTCCCGGGGCGGATGTCGCCACGACCGCCCCGACTCCTCAGATACCCCGCCTGAATAGGGAAAACGAGACGTCCGGGAACGGCCGCGAGGTCCGCCGACGGCCCTTCCACGGCTTCGATGGCGCTCCTCCCTGGACGTCCAAGTCAGCCCGTGCGCGTCAAGCGGGGCGGACCTCCGCCGGTTCCCCTCACGAGGACGGCGACGCCGGGAGCGTCGCGGGACCGGTCCGCGGGGCGAGCACGCCGGTGGACGGCACACCCCCTAGAGGTCCGGGGAGAGGACCCGGGCGAGGTCGGTGACGGCCCGGCGCACCGTCGCCCGCGCGGCCCGCTCCGTGACCATGTCGGGGAACTGGACGAGTTGCGCTCCGAGCCCGTCGATGAGGGCGTGCAGTCCGGCGGCGCGCTGCTCGACGGTGTCGTCCGGCGACGCCGCGAGTCGCTCGGCTGCGGCCAGGATCGCCTCGGCGTCCGGCGGCGGGTCGGCTACGCGCGCGGCGGCGCCGTTGACGCCGCCCCCGGTGAGGCCGCGCACGACGCGCCGGCACTGGTGGCGCGTGCCGGCCCAGCCCGCCTTCCGCCAACGGGCGAGTGCGCTCGTCGCGACAGAGGGCTCGCTGAGCGCTCCGTAGATGCGCCACTCGGCGCGGCGCGTCTCGTCGAGGGGGAGCAGCTCCTCGATCAGCGCGCACGCCGCGTCGACCACGCGGCCGGCGTCGGCGTTCTCGAACGCGACGATCCGCCCGACCAGTCGCTCGGCCGCGAGTTCGGTGACGTGGGCGAGCGCGGCTTCGATGAGCGACTCCTGGGTGGGGAAGAAGTATCTGAGCGAGCCGGGAGAGTGGCCGGCCTCGGCCGCGACCCGGCGCACGGAGACCGCGGCGAAGCCGTCCGTTGCGACGACGCGCATCGCCGCCTCGACGAGCCGGCTCCTTCGGGCGTCGTGGTCGACCCTGTGCGGCATGAGTCCTCCATACCGTTTAGCAGTACAGCTGTGTTAGCTTCTTTCCAACACGCCCGTATTACATAGCAGGGGGAGCCGTGCCTCGAACACGTGACGTGGCGCTCGGCGTCCTGTGCGTCGCGCTCGTCTGCGGAAGCGTGCTCGGTGGAGCGGCCGGCGACGCGAACGCCGCCACCGCGCAAGGGGGAGGCCACGCGCACCCGCCGGCGACGACGGGACCGGAGGACCGCGCCGCCCTGGAGGAACTGATCGACGACCTGGCGCGCGGACACGTGGGACACACCACCCCCGGGGCGATGATCGCCGTCGTCGACGCGGACGGCCCGCTGGTGCTCGACGCGCGGGGCCAGGCCGATCCCATGCGCGGCGTCCCGCTGACGGTCGACTCGCGCACACCGGTCGCGTCCGTGTCCAAGGTCGTGACCGCGCTGACCGCGTTGTCCCTGCACCATCAAGGTTCCCTCGACCTCGACGCCGAGATCGGCTCCCTCGCAGGGGTCACGCTTCGCGACCGCCGCGCCCCGGCCGCGCGCACCCCGGTGACCGGGAGACACCTGCTCACCCACCACTCCGGCCTGGAGGAGCCCCTGCTCCTCCACCCCGATCCGCCCGACGACGCGAACCAGGTCGCGCGCTCCCTGCGATCGTGGCTGGACGAGCATCCCCCGACCCTGCGCCACCCCGCCGACGTCGGGCTCCACTACTCCCCCCTCCAGGGTTACACCCTGATCGGCGCCGCCATCGAGCAGGCCACGGGCCGGCCCTTCGACCAGGCCGCGAGGGAACACGTGCTGGAGCCGGTGGGCGCCCGAGACGCCGGATTCGGCGCGACGGAACCGGCCGACGGCGACGTCGTGCTGACCGCGCCCGACGACACCGGTTGGACCGCCTCGCCCTGGCCGGCCGTGCACGAGGCCCCCTCCGCGTCACTGACCTGGTCCACCCGCGACGCCGCCGCATTGCTGCACGCCCTCCTCGCCGACAACGGGCGGCTCTCCCCCGAGGTCGTCGCCGAGGCCACGACCACCGCCGTCCGCCCGGCGCACGGTGGTGACGGCCACACCCAGGTCTTCTTCGAGACGTGGCGGGAGGGGGTCCGCGTACTCGAGCACGCCGGTGGGAACGGCGTCGCCTGGCTCGCCCTGCTGCCCGAGGCCGGACTCGGCGTCTTCGCGGCCGTCACCTCCGACACCGCGGACGCCATGCCCTTCGCCCCCGCCGTCGTGGACGCCGTCGCCAGGTGGGCGGTGGCCACCGGCCGGGTCGCGGCGGCCCCGGAGCCGCAGGCGGGACGCCCCACGGTGGTGCCGCCCTGGGCCGGTGACCTCGCCCCCGCGGTCCCGGTCGGCACCTTCCACGAGCGTCTCTTCGCGGGCCGCGGGCCCGAACTCGCGCTGCGCAGCCTGACGGGTCAGGTGACCGTCACCCGGGACGGGGAGGATCTGCTCCTCGGGGAACGGCGGTTCGCCCCCGCGGCGCCCGGTCGCTGGTGCGACCCCCACGGCTGCATCGCGGGCGTCCGTTCGGCCGACGGCGCGGTGTTCCTGCTCCGCGGCGACCGCAAGATGCTCGAACAGACGCTGGCCCCGGCACCGTGGTGGGCCCGTCGGGGGTTCACCGTGACCGCCCTGGCCGGTGTGCTCGTGCTCTCCGTCGCCGCCGTGTGCGCCGTCGTGCGCGCGCGGGCGCGCGGACGCCGTGGCACGGCGGCCCGCGCGTCCCGCCGCCTGGGCCTGGCCTGGGTCCTCCTCGCGGTGGGTGTGGCGGTCGCCGCGCCCATGATGGCGCTGTCCCCCCTCGTCACCGGCGGCGCGTGGGTGCCGGCCGGCGGAGCGGCGGTATGGGTCCTGCGGCTCGCGACGGCGGCCGGCCTCGCCGTCGGCGTCGGCTGGGCGGTGACGGTCGTCGTCCGCTGGCGCGGGGCCGGGGCGCCTCGGCGCGTCGCGGCCGTGGCCGCGTTCCTGGCCGGGGCCATCGCCCAGCTCACACTGCTCACCTGGGCGCTTCCCTCCTGACCCGCGTCCCATCGTGGCCGTCCAAGGCGCGGCGGCGGCCCCGGCGAGGCGGTCAGGGGGACAGGGACGGGGGGACGGTCACGCCGTGGTCGTTGCGGAGCGCCGACAGCGCGGCGAGGTATCCCGACATTGCGTGCACGCCGGGGCCGGGAGGGACCGAGGCCGAACAGAGGTACACCCCCGGCAACGGCGTCCGGTAGGGATCGATCCTCGGCGTGGGCCGTATGAGGGCCTGGCGCAGGGTCATCGCCCCGGACGCGATGTCCCCGCCGACGTAGTTGGGGTTGTACGCCTCCATCTCCGCGGCGGAGACCCCTCGTGAGGCGATGATCGTGTCGCTGAACCCGGGGGCGTAGGTCTCGATCCGCCGGCGGATCATGTCGACCGGATCCCGGGTGTCCCCGTTGGGCACGTGGGCGTAGGCCCACACCGGGCGTCTGCCCCCCGAGGCCCGGCTCGGGTCGGTGACCGCGGGATCGACGAGGAGAACGAACGGCTCGTCGGTCCGCCGGCCGCGCGCGGTCGCCGTCTCGACGCGGAAGACCTGCTCCTGCGTGCCGCCCAGGTGCACGGTGCCCGCCCCGGCGACCTCCCGGGCCGTCCAGGGGATGGGCTCGCTGACGAGGAAGTCCGCCTTGGCCACACCCGGGGCGTAGCGGAAGCGGCGCAGTGCCCTGCGGTAGCGGGGAGGGAGCCGGTCGCCCGCGAGGCGCAGGAACCCCCGCGGGGCGACGTCGAGGAGCACCGAGCGCGCCGGCGGCAGGTCGCCGAGGTCCCTGATCTCGTGGCCGGTGCGCAGGACACCGCCGTGCGCGGTGATGTCGGCGGCGAGCGCCTCGGCGATGACTCCGCTCCCTCCCCGGGGCAGGGGCCATCCGGCATCGGTGTGCGCCAGGTGCCCCAGGAGGAGGGCGACGGCGGCGCCCGGCAGCGACGGCAGGGCACCGACCACGTGCCCCGCGACCCCGGCGAGGAGGGCCCTGGCGCCGTCCGTGACGAAGGGGCCGGTTCCCCGACCGTGTTGGAGGACGCGGCGGGCGAAGGAGAGGGCGGCGACCGGGTCGGCGGGCAGGCGCCTCAGGTCCGAGAGGAGGAGGTCGACCACGGCCCCGCTGCGCGCGACGAGCGGCGCCATGAGACGGCGCCAGCGCCGGGCGTCCTCGCCCAGCCCGGCGCAGGTGGCGTCCAGGTCGGCCGCCGCGAGCGCCGCGCGCCCGTGGGGCAGGGGGTGGGCGTAGGAGACGGCCGGCCGGAGCAGGTCCACCCCGCGCGCGACCAGGTCGAACTCCCGGAAGAAGCGTGAGGCCGCGGCCATCGGGTGGACCGCGGCGCACACGTCGTGCACGACGTCGGAGTCGAAGAGCGGGACGGTGCGCAGTCCCCCGCCGATCACGTCGTGCCGTTCGTACAGCTCGACCTTGAGTCCGGCCCGGGCGAGCGTCACCGCCGCGGCGAGACCGTTGGGACCGGTCCCCACGACCACCGCGTCGATGTCTCCCATCTCGCCCCCTCCCGCCGGGTGTGAGCCCCGGCCCGGCGCCGACGCGGGTGGGCACCGAGGCGAGGGGCCGGACGGCTCCACGGGGTCGCCTCCGCGGACCGGCGCGCCTCGTATCGCTCCCCTCAGAGTATGGACGCCCCCGCCCGCGGAGGGGAGGGCCCCGGCGCGCCCGGTGTCCGACCGCCCCTCACCGGCCCGAGCCCACTCGCGCCGGTGAGGGCCGTCATCGGGTTCATCCCGTCAGGGGCCCGGGAGCCTTCCTCACCCCCAGCCCCGGCGGATCGGACGGGAGGTCCGGGTGGTGGAACGCGGGTCCCTGGCCCGGTAGACGACGTAGGGCCGGAAGAGGTAGCCCACCGGCGCGGTGAAGGCGTGCACCAGCCGGGTGAACGGGAAGAGCGTGAACAGGGCCAGGCCGATCACCACGTGGAGTTTGAAGGCGAAGGTCGACGCCGCCATGGCCGCCACGTCGGGTTGCAGGATCCAGATGCTGCGGAACCACACCGACACGGTCTCGCGGTAGTCGTGGCCGTGGCCGCCGGTCAGATCGGCCCCGGCCGACAGCAGGGTGGTGGCCAGCCCCGCGACGATGGCCATGGTCAGCACCAGGTACATGATCTTGTCGTTGACGGTGGTGGCGCTGAACACCGGTCCGGTGGTGCGGCGCCGCCAGATCAGCAGCGCGATGCCGCCCAGGGTGCACACCCCGGCGACGATGCCCAGCGACAGCGCCGTGAGGTGGTAGGCGGACTCGGGGATGCCGACCGCCTCGGTCCAGCTCTTGGGGATGAGCAGGCCGATCACGTGGCCGACGATCACGACGAGCAGGCCGAAGTGGAACATCGGGCTGGCGATCCGCAGCAGCCGCGACTCGTACAGCTGCGAGGAGCGCGTGGTCCAACCGAACCGGTCGTAGCGGTAACGCCACACGGTCCCGCCGACCAGGACGAGGAGCACCAGGTAGGGCAGCACTCCCCACAGGGCGTAGTCCAGCCAGGTCATCGCGCACCCCCGAGGATTCCGCTGTTCACCGGGGACCCGACGCCCGGCATGCCGAGGTCGACGGGCCCGCCGTAGCCGTCGAGACCGACCGCCTCGGCGGGCGGGCCGAGGCGGGCCAGCCTGCGAACGGCCTCCTCCTGCTCGGGGCCGGGTGGCGGCAGGGTGGCGCGGACCGCGTCGAGGACGGCCGCGTAGGGGGTGGCGTACTCGTGCAGGGCGGCGCCCAGCAGGTCCAGTCCGGGCCGGAAGTAGTGCAACAGGGTCTCGCCCCATTCGGCGTCGCCGCGGGCGGCGAACTCCAGGATCACGGCGAGGTGGTCGGGCAGCTCACGCGGGGAGAGCTCCCAGCCGCATCCGGTGTAGATCTCCTTGATCGCCGCGAGCGTGTGCCCCCGCCGGCGGGTGTCGCCGTCGAGGTAGAAGGTCATGTGCGGGGTCCGTTTCCCGCGCATGTCGAACGCCTCGACGTAGTGCATCCCCAGATCCAGCGGGGACTCCGTGGCGGTGTGACGGCACAGGCCGAGCAGCGCATCGCGCGCCTGGCTCCCGGGCAGCGCCCGCAGTCCCTGTTCGACCAGCGGCAGCCGCTCGCGGAAGTCGGCGTCGGGGTAGGCCAGCAGCAGCGACGCCGCCTGGCGCAGGACCGCCGTGTCCCGCGCCGTCCCGATGGCCCGTTCCTTCTCGGCCCTCTTGGCGCGGCCCCTCACCCTTCTCATTCCGTCCCCTCCTCGGCCGCTTCGGCGCCGTCCTTGCGTTTCTTGGGGAAGAGTCCTTCGGGGCGGCCCCTGCCGTCCCAGTTCAGCAGGTTCACCCGTTTCGCCGATCCCGACGGTTTCTCACCGGATTGGCGGACACGCAGCGCGTGGAAGTTCTCCACCGTCGCCGGACGCGCACGCCCCGACGCTTCTCCCCACGGCGCCGCGCCGCCCATTCCCCCCATTCCTGGGCCTCCCTCGAAGTCCAGGCTGCACCCGACCTCCTCGATCACCCCGCGATCCGCCTCGTCCACCCCGTAGGCCGTCGGAATCACATACCGCTCGTCGTACTTGGCCACCGCCAACAGCCGGTACATCGCCTCGATCTCGGCGGTCCGCATCCCCACCGCCTCCGCGATCCCCTCGTCCACCGGCTCCCCGAGGTTCACCCGCCGCATGTGCGACCGCATCGCCGCCAACCGCCGCAACGCGCCCACCACCGGCTCCACGTCCCCCGCCGTGAACAGCTCGGCCAGGTACTCCACCGGGATCCGCAACGCCTCGATCGCCCCGAACAGGTTTCCGGCCGCCTCCCCGTCGTGGCCGGTCTCCACCAGCGCGTCCACCACCGGTGACAACGGCGGCACGTACCACACCATCGGCAACGTCCGATACTCCGGGTGCAACGGCAGCGCCACCCGGTACCGCGCCGCCAACGTGTACACCGGTGAGCGCCGCGCCGACTCCACCCACCGCTCCGCGATCCCGTCCCGCCGCGCCGCCGCGCGCACCCCCTCGTCCTCTGGGTCCAACATCACGTCCAGCTGCGCCGGGTACAGATCCCGCTCGTCGGCCACCGCCGCGGCCTGTCCGACCCGCTCGGCGTCATAGAGCACCACGCCCAAATACCGCAGCCGGCCCACGCACGTCTCCGAGCAGACCGTGGGCAGCCCCACCTCCACCCGCGGATAACACAACGTGCACTTCTCGGCCTTGCCGGTCTTGTGGTTGAAGTACACCTTCTTGTACGGACAGCCCGTCACGCACATCCGCCACCCTCGGCACCGGTCCTGATCGACTAGGACGATGCCGTCCTCGCTGCGCTTGTACAGCGCCCCACTGGGACACGAGGCCACACACGACGGATTCAGGCAGTGCTCACAGATCCGCGGCAGGTAGAACATGAAGGACTCCTCGAAGGAGAACCGCACCTTCTCCCCCAACCGCCGCGCCAACGGGTCCCCGCCCGCCACCTCCGGCCCACCGCCGAGGTTGTCGTCCCAGTTGGCGCTCCACTCGATGTTCATCGGCTCGCCGCTGATCAACGACCGCGGCCGGGCCACCGGCATGTCATCGCCCAACGGTGCCACGATCAGGTTCTCGTAGTCGTAGGTCCACGGCTCGTAGTAGTCCTGAATCGACGGCATCAACGGATTGGCGAAGATCGTGGCCAGCTTGCGCAACCGGCCCCCCGCTCTGGGCACCAGTCGGCCCGACCCCGTGCGCCGCCACCCGCCCCGCCACCGCTCCTGATCCTCGTACTGGCGCGGATAGCCCTGCCCGGGCCGGGTCTCCACGTTGTTGAACCACACGTACTCCACACCACTGCGGTTGGTCCACGCCTGCTTGCACGTCACCGAACACGTGTGGCACCCGATGCACTTGTCCAGATTCATCACCATCGCGACCTGGGCCATCACCCGCCCGATCGGCCGCCCCGCGCCATCGCGAATCTCCATCGTCTCCTCACCTCGTCAGCTCGTTCGTGGTCGGCCGGCATCCCGCCACACGGCCGTGCCGTGGATCGGCGACACACCGACCGCGTGTCACCGTCGCGCCCCGTGCCCTCTTTCCGACCGCCGCTCTGGTCTGCTCCGGACCGGCGTCAGTACCTCACCTCGGCGACCCGCTTACGCACGACCGTCACTTCGTCGCGCTGATTGCCGGTGGGGCCGATGTAGTTGAACCCGTAGGCGAACTGGGCGTAGCCGCCGATGAGATGGGTCGGTTTGACGAGGAGGCGGGTGAGGGAGTTGTGGATGCCGCCGCGCCGGCCGGTCGTCTCGGTCTTCGGCACCGCGACCAGCCGTTCCTGGGCGTGGTACATGTAGACGGTTCCGGCGGGCATGCGGTGGGAGACCACGAGACGGGCCGCGACCACCCCGTTGCGGTTGACCGCCTCGACCCAGTCGTTGTCACGGGCCCCGATCACCTCGGCGTCGGCCGGGCTCATCCAGATCGTCGGCCCGCCCCGTGACAACGTCAGCATCAACAGGTTGTCCTGGTACTCCGAATGGATCGACCACTTCGAATGCGGGGTCAGGTAGCGCACCGTCACCTCGCGCTGCCCCCGCGGCCCCAGCTCCGGCTCCCCGAACAGCCGGTGGGCGTCCAACGGCGGCCGGTACACCGGCAGCACCTCACCGAACTCGCGCATCCACTCGTGGTCCAGGTAGAAGTGCTGGCGTCCGGTCAGGGTGTGCCACGGCTTGTCGTGCTCGACGTTGATGGTGAACGGCGCGTATCGCCGATCCACCGCCTCCTTGCCCGACCACTCCGGACTGGCCCCCACCGGCGTGGGCCGGGTCCGGGTGTCGGCGAACACCACCCTCCGCTCCCGTCCGCCCTCGATCAACTCCGACAGGTCGGTCCCGGTGCGCTCGGCCAGCCGCTCGAACCCCTGCGACGCCAGCCGGCCGTTGCTCGTCCCCGACAACGCCAGGATCATTTCGCACACCTTGACGTCGGTGTCCAGCAGCGGGCGCCCATCGGCGACACCACCGCTGACGACGCCGTTGCGCTGCCCCAGCCAGGCGATCTCCTTGTCGGGGGTGAACGACACCCCCTTCACCGGGAGCCCCTTGGTCTCGGCCAATGGGCCGACGGCCGCCATCTTCTCCGCGACGGCCGGGTAGTCGCGCTCGACCGGGATCAGGTCGGGCATGGTCCGGCCGGGAACGGGGATCTGCCCGTCCCGTTTCCAGTCGGGGGCGGTTCCGCCGGGTTGGGCCAGCTCGCCCGGGGTGTCGTGCTGGGGCGGCACCGCCACCACATCGGTCACCACGCCCAGATGCCGCTCCGCCAGCTCGCTGAACCGCTTGGCGATCGCGTGGAAGGCGTCGAAGTCGGTGCGCGCCTGCCAGGGCGGGTCGATCGCCGGGGCGAACGCGTGCACGAACGGGTGCATGTCCGTGGTCGACAGGTCGTACTTCTCGTACCAGGTCGCCGCCGGCAGCACGACGTCGGACAACAGCGTCGTGCTGGTCATCCGGAAGTCCAACGAGACCAGCAGGTCCAACTTGCCCTGGGGCGCCTCGTCCCGCCACACCACTTCCGAGGGCCGTGACCCCGGTCCCGCCTCGGCCCCCTGCACCGCCGAATCCGCGCCCAGCAGGTGCCGCAGGAAGTACTCGTTGCCCTTGGCCGAGGATCCCAGCAGGTTCGCCCGCCACACCGTCAACACCCGCGGCCAGTTCTCCGGCGCGTCCGGGTCCTCCGCCGCGAACCGCAGTTTCCCGGAACCGAGCTGGTCCACCACGTACTCGGCGGGATCGCGTCCCGCGGCCTTGGCCTCCTTCCCGAGCTCGATGGGGTTGCGGTCGAAGGTGGGGTAGGAGGGCATCCAGCCCATCCACGCCGAGGCCGCCACCAGATCGGCGGTGTGCCTGCCCGCGAGCCTGCCCGGCCCGGTCGGCGCGGTCAGGGCGTCGGCGTCATAGGCGTCGTAACGCCACTGGTCGGTGTGCATGTACCAGTAGGCCGTGCCCGGCATGAAGCGCGGCGGCCGGGTCCAGTCGGAGGCCGCGGCATAGGTGGCCCAGCCGGTGTGGGTGCGGCACTTCTCCTGGCCCACGTAGTGCGCCCACCCTCCTCCGTTCACCCCCTGACAGCCGGTCAGCAGCAGCAACGTGAGGAACGCCCGATACATCGTGTCGCCGTGGAACCACTGGTTCACCCCGGCGCCCAGGATGATCATCGCCCGCCCGCCCGACCGCTCGGCCGTGTCGGCGAACTCCCGCGCGATCCGCACCGCCGTGGCCGCCGGAACCGAGGTGATCTCCTCCTGCCACGCCGGCGTGTAGGGCAGCGAGGCGTCGTCGTAGTCCCGTGGCCACTCCCCCGGCAGCCCCGCGCGCCCCACCCCGTACTGGGCCAGCAGCAGATCGAACACCGTGGTCACCGCTTTTCCGCCGATCCGGCGGATCGGGACGCCCCGGGCGATGACCCGCCCGGCTCCCGGCGGTGTCGACGCGCCCGTGGTCTCGTCGGCCTCGTCGAGGTCGAATCGGGGGAGGAGCACCTCCACCGCCTCGGCCCCCTCCCGGCCATGGAAGCTCAGCAGTGGGTCCCGTCCCTGCAGGTCCAGATTCCACCGCCCCCGCCCGGCCTCCCCCCACCGGTGTCCCAACGTCCCGTTCGGCGCCACCACCTCCCCCGACGCCTCGTCCACGAACACCGGCTTCCACGTCCCGTCCGGGTCCCCGGGCAGCGCCCCGGCCACCCCTTCCACATCCGCCGCCGTCACGAACCGTCCGGGCACCCACCTCCCGTCCTGCTCGTCCAGGGCCACCAGGAACGGCAGGTCGGTGTACTTCTTCACATACGACTCGAATGCCGGGGTCCGCTTCTCCACGAACCGCTCCCGCAGCACCACGTGCCCCATCGCCATCGCCAGCGCCCCGTCGGTCCCCGGATGTGGCGCCAGCCACTCGTCGGCGAACTTCGACGCGTCGCTGTAATCCGGCGACACCACCACGACCTTCTGCCCCCGATACCGCGCCTCGGCCATCCAGTGCGCATCCGGCGTGCGCGTCACCGGCACGTTGGACCCCCACACCACCAGATAGGCCGCGTCCCACCAGTCGCCCGACTCCGGCACGTCCGTCTGGTCCCCGAACACCTGCGGCGACGCCACCGGCAGATCCGCGTACCAGTCATAGAACGACAACATCGACCCGCCCAGCAGGTTCACGAACCGCGCCCCCACCCCCTGCGACACCTGCGACATCGCCGGAATCGGTGAGAACCCCGCCACCCGGTCCGGACCGAACTCCCGGATCGTGTGCACATGGGCCGCCGCCACCATCTCCACGGCCTCCTCCCAGGAGACCCGGACCAGTCCCCCCTTGCCCCGCGCCCCCTGGTAGCGCCGGCGCCGTACCGGATCGGCCGTGATCTCCGCCCACGCCGCCACCGGGTCCCCCGACCGCGCCCGCGCCTCCCGGAACATCTCCACCAGCACCCCGCGCGCATACGGATAGCGCACCCGCGTCGGCGAGTACGTGTACCAGGAGAACGCCGCCCCCCGCGGGCACCCCCGCGGCTCATACTCCGGGCGGTCCGGCCCCACCGACGGATAATCCGTGGCCTGCGTCTCCCACGTGATAATCCCGTCCTTCACATATACATTCCACGAACACGACCCCGTGCAATTCACCCCATGCGTCGACCGCACGACCTTGTCATGGCTCCATCGATCACGATAGAAAACGTCACCCTCGCGACCTCCGTCCTTAAAAACGGCCCGAAGGTCCCTTGATGACTTCGACCTTGTCAGATAAACCCCGGCCTTGAGCAGAAGATCCGCAGGATCACCGCTCTGTCCTGGTTCTTTACCGGTTCCACGCATAAGGCTTTCCCCGTTTCTCGGCAGACGGAAGGCAACGATAAACAGGCCGCAAGCAGTTCTCAAAGAAGAAGACGACCGGTCTCGCTCACAAACTACTCCCCGAACACGGAGACTCGCATTTGGGGGGTGATCACTTCCCTCGCGAATACAGGTCTAGAGTAAGCCTCGACCGATTACTTAGGGGGTTACCGATGCCGAGGAAGTCACGGGAAACGAAGAACCCCGTCTATCGGCGGGGTTCTGCCGGGGGCAATCTGGCGGTGGCGACGCTGGCTTTCGCCATCACCTTCTGGGCCTGGAACCTCATCGGCCCCCTCGCCGGCACCTACACCCGGCGTCTGGACCTCTCCCCCACCCAGACCTCCCTCCTCATCGCCATCCCCGTCCTGGTCGGCTCCCTCGGCCGCATCCCCGTCGGGGCTCTCACCGACCGCTACGGCGGACGCGTGATGTTCACCGCCACCACCCTCGTCAGCATCGTTCCCGTCCTCCTCCTCGCCCTGCCCATCACCTCCTATCCCCTGCTGCTCACCTGGGGACTTCTCCTCGGCATCGCCGGCACGACCTTCGCCATCGGCATCCCCTTCGTCAACGCCTGGCACCCGCCCCACCGCCGCGGTTACGCCACCGGGGTCTTCGGCGCCGGGATGGGCGGCACCGCCGTCTCCGCCTTCCTCACCCCCCATCTCGCCAACACGCTCGGCACCACCGCCACCCACCTGCTCATCGCCGCCCTGCTCGCCCTCACCGCCCTGGCCACCTATCTCTTCGCCCGCGACGCTCCCACCTGGACCCCCAACACCGCTCCCCTCACCCCCCGTCTCAAGGACGCCCTCCGTCTCCCCGCCACCTGGCAGACCTCCGCCCTCTACGCCCTCGCCTTCGGCGGCTTCGTCGCCTTCTCCACCTACCTGCCCACCCTCCTGCAGACGGCCTACCACTTCGCCCAGACCGACGCCGGCCTGCGCACCGCCGGTTTCTCCATCGCCGCCGTCGCCGCCCGGCCGCTCGGCGGCGTCCTCGCCGACCGCATCGGCCCCGTCCGCGTCTGCCTCGTCTCCTTCGTCGGCACCGCCCTGCTCGCCATCGTCTTGGCCCTGCACCCACCGGCCGAGCTGCCCGCCGGCATCGCCTTCGTCCTCACCGCCTTCGTCCTGGGGCTGGGCACCGGTGGCATCTTCGCGCTGCTGCCCCGCCTGGTCCCCTCCACCCAGGTCGGCACCGTCACCGGCCTCGTCGGCGCCGCCGGCGGCCTCGGCGGTTACTTCCCGCCCCTGGTCATGGGCGTCGTCTACCAGGCCACCGGTGCCTACACCATCGGTTTCGCCCTCTTGGCCGCCGTCGCCCTCGCCACCGCCGTCTACACCGCCCGGACCTTCCGCCGTGTCGAGGTGGGGAACACCTGACCCCTCGCCTCAGGCGACGTCCCAGGATCGGAGCCCTCTCGGCACCCCCGAGAGGGCTCCGTGGTCTCCGGACCGCGCGCGGATTCGGCCGATGGCGTCACCGAGGTGACGGGCGCGCTGGGCAACGGCCTCCTGCCTCCTCCGTGAGCGCCCCAGCCAGGTGGGGGCCGTCCTCCCGATCCCACCGTCCGGCCTTCGCCGGCCACGGGACGCGCTCTCCACGACCTGCCCCGGCGCGGGCGGCTCCGTGGACGGCGGTGTGCATGTCGACGTGGACGGGGAGGCGGCCGCGGTCCTCCAGGAGGCCCCGGCCTCCTCGCCGATGCCGCGCCGGACGATGGCCGCCGCTGGGAGGAGCGATCCGGGGACGGCCCGCCACAACCGCGTCGGAGCGTGGGCGAGACCCCCGCCTCTTCGGACGAGGCCGGCGTGCCGGCCCCGGTGGCCGGGGCCCGCCCTCTGCCGCCCTGCGGAAGAGGGTCGACGAGGGGCCGCGGCCGGTGTGGGGGAGGCGGCCGTTCTGCGTGGCGAACGTCTCGCGGGCCCCGTGGCGGGGACGCTCGCGGCCACGCCCATCCGCGTTGGTTCGGCTCGCGGCCACGCCACTTCGCCGTCTCCCACGGGCGATCGCCCGACCGGGGAACAGGCGCGCGTCCGCCACCACCGGATCAGTCCTCCTTAACAGGGAGGTCGAAACCCGTCAATGGTTTCCCCAACTCCCCTTTACCCTTGTCACATGGGCGCAGGACTCTTCCCCGACGACTCCCCTCTCCTCCAGATCAACCGCGAGGCCGCCGTCCTGGGCGCGGCGGGATACGCGATCCTGCTCCAGGTGGCGCACCCGTCCGTCGGGCGGGGCGTACACGAGCACAGCGACTTCGCCGAACGCCCCCTGGACCGGCTCCGGGGAACGCTCACCTTCGTCTACGGCACGGTCTTCGGAACGGCCGACGAGGCCGAACGCGTCTCCCGGATCGTCCGCGCCCGGCACGTCCGGGTCAACGGCGACGGCTACCGGGCCCTCGACCCCGACCTCCAGGTGTGGGTGGCCGCCACCCTCTATGAGGGCTCGCTGCGGATGTACGAACTACTCGTGGGTCCCCTCTCCGCCGCGGAGAAGGAGGTCGCCTGCGCGCAGGCGTCGATCTTCGCGACGGCGCTGGGCTGTCCGGCCGAGCACTGGCCCAAGGACCTCGACGCCTTCACCGAGTACTGGCGGCACACGGTCGACACGGTCGAGGTCACCGACGCCGCGCGGCACATCACCCGTTCCCTGTTCAACCCGCCGAACCCGCTGCTCCGCGCCGCCGCGCGGGCACAGCGCTTCCTCGCCGCGGGCCTGCTGCCACCCCGGATCCGCGACGCCCTCGGCCTGGAGTGGGGGGCGACCCAGCAACGGCGGTTCGACCGGCTCGTCTATGTGACCCGTGTGGTCTACCCCCGGCTGCCACGCGCGCTCCGTCACCTCCCCAAGGACCTGTGCCTGTGGGACATGCGCCGTCAGATCGCGCGCAACCGTCTCTACGTCCGCCCCAGCGGTCGGCGTCGCCCGCCGGCCGTCACCGGGCGACGTCTCCGTTCCCCTCGCGCGTTGGGCGCCGCGTCCCGTCCTCGTCGCGGCCGCACCGCCCGGGTCCCACGCGACAGGGGCGTCACACGATAATCGTGGGGTAGGACCGAGCAGCGGACGCACTCACCCGATCGGGAGGTATTTCGTGGCCAAGGCGCCATCCCCGTACGACTTCCTACCTGAGGTTCCGTCGTTCACCGTGACCAGCACGGACGTCTCCGACGGAACGACCCTGCCCAAGGCCCAGGTCAGCGGGATCATGGGGGCCGGAGGCGAGGACGTCTCCCCCCATCTGACGTGGAGCGGTTTCCCCGAGGGCACCAAGAGCTTCGCCGTCACCTGCTTCGACCCCGACGCGCCGACGGGCAGCGGTTTTTGGCACTGGGCGGTCTGCGACATCCCCGTGGGGGTCACGGAGCTGCCCGCGGGCGCCGGCGGCGAGGACCGCGCCGGTCTGCCCGAGAGCGCGATCACGCTGCGCAACGACGCCGGGAGCAGGCGCTACATCGGTGCCGCGCCGCCGGCCGGCCACGGCCCGCACCGGTACTTCTTCGCGGTGCACGCGCTCGACGTCGAGTCGCTGGGCATCGACGAGACCGCCACGCCCGCCTATCTCGGCTTCAACCTCTTCTTCCACACCCTCGGCCGGGCGATCGTGACCCCGGTCTACGAACAGTCCTGAGGCCGTCGCGGGGAGGGTTCCCGTCCCGACGGGTCCCTCCCCCTGCCGTCCGGACACGGCGCCCTAAGCTGGTCCCGCCCCACCCTTGGACGAGGCAGGAGATCATATGGGCGTCCCGGCCGAAGACGGCTCCATCACCACGGTGCTGTTCGACTACGGCGAGGTCATTTCCGTTCCGCCCCCGCCCGAGGTCCGGTCCGCGTTGGAGCGCCTCAGTGGCGCCACGGCCGAGGACTTCTGGGCGGCCTACTGGGCCGAACGGCGGCCCTATGACGCCGGCCTGTCCTCCGCGGAGTACTGGGACCGGGTCGCCGCCCGGATCGGCGCCGACTGGGACGCGGCGCGCCGCCAGGAGCTGTGGGCGACCGACGTCGGTGGCTGGCTGTACGCCTTCCCGCCCAGTGTGGCGCTGATCCACCGGCTCGCCGACCGCGGGGTCCGGCTCGCGCTGTTGTCCAACGCCCCCTCCGACATCGCCGGTGCGCTGCGCGCCTCCCCCCTGCTGGAACGTTTCGACGCCCTGTTCTTCAGCTGCGATCTCGGCATGTGCAAGCCGGATCCGGAGGTCTACCATCGCGTCCTCGCCGACCTCGACGCCGATCCCGCGGAGGTCGCGTTCATCGACGACCGCGAGGAGAACGTGCTAGCGGCCAAGCGAATCGGCATCGACGCACACCACTTCGGCGGCATCACCGACCTGGAGTCCTTCCTCATCGATCGAATCGGAACCTTCTGAGCCGAGGGGCGCACGCGCGAGCGGGCCGACCGGTTGTCTTGGAAACCGGAACCGGCCAGCCCCTCGGAGTGCGCTGAGCAGGGGCTTACCCTCGGGGAAGGGAGATCATCGGCTCTGGCGGATCTGCTCTTCGGCGCGGATCCGAGCCGGTCACCGCTCACCGCCCGTACCGATCGGAAAGGTTCCCCGGTGTCCGTTGAAGAGCGCTCCGAACAGCCGACCATCGTCGTCACGACCGCGGGTTCGGCTCCCACGTCCGGAACCATCCTGCACCTGCGGCGCCAGGGCTATCGGGTCGTCGCCACCGATATCGATCCCTCGGCACCGGGTCTGTACCTGTCGGATCGGGGTTACCTCGTCCCACCGGGAGACACCGACGACTACCTTCCCGAGATCCGCGGCATCTGCCTCAAGGAGAACGCCGCCGCCCTCATCCCGCTCGTGGACGAGGAGCTGATCACCGTCACCGAGCTGGAGGACGAGGGCGTCGCGGTCCTCGCCCCACGACGGGACTTCATCTCCACCTGCCTGGACAAGCTGGTGCTGATGGAACGGCTGGAGGCCGCCGGCATCCCGATACCCGCGACGCGCACGGCCACCGAGTGGACCGACGACCTGGAGTTTCCCGTCGTGGTCAAACCCCGTTCGGGGCGCGGCAGCCGCGGTGTCGCCGTGTGCGGATCCGCCGCCGAGGTGCGCCGGCTCATCAACGACGGCCCCTACTCCGCGGGCGACCTCATCATCCAGGAGCGCATCACCGGACCGGAGTACACGGTCTCGGTGGTGGTGTGGCGCGACGGGCGCGTCCAGGCCGTGGTCTCCAAGGAGGTGATCCTCAAGCGCGGCGTCACCAAGTTCGCCGTCACCCGGCGCGACGAGCGCGTGTCCGAGGTCTGCCGCGAGGTACAGCGGGTCCTGCGGGCGGACGGCCCGTTCAACGTCCAGCTCGCGCTCGACTCCTCGGGCCTGCCGCGGATCTTCGAGATCAACCCGCGTTTCTCCTCGACCGCTCCGCTGACCATCGCCTCCGGGGTCGACGAGATCGGCGGGCTGTTGCGTCAGGCCCTGGGCGATGCCTCCGCCCTGTCGGACACCTGGCGTGAGGGGCTGGTGATGGTGCGGCGCTGGGCCGACGAGTTCGTGGACACGGCGACGTTCGGTTCGCACGGCTTCGAGCCCACGCGGATCTCCCCCGACTACATCGGCCCGATCATGCAGGCAGAGCGATGAGCGTCGGTCCGCTGGAGCAGCCGGCCCCGGTGCTCGTGGACGAACTGGCCCGCCTCATGCTGGAGGTGGGGGTCCTGCTGCGGGAGTGGCGCACCGATCCGCGCAACACCGACGGTTCCTGGGAGGGGCAGCAGTTCAAGGCGCGGGCCGACGCGCTGGCCCATGACGCCCTGGCCCGCCGGTTGCGCGCGCTCACCCCGGGTCTGCCCGTCCTCAGCGAGGAGGACCCGGATTCGCTGCTCGCCTCCCGTCCGGAGCGCTACTGGCTGATCGATCCGATCGATGGGACGGCGAGCTACGCGCACGGTTTTCCGGGGTATGTCACGCAGGCCGCCCTGCTGGCCGGGACCGATCCGGTCCTGGCCGCGGTCTACGCGCCCGAGGTGGACGTGATGTACACGGCGGTGCGCGGGTTGGGCGCCCACGCCAACGGGCGTCCCCTGCCGCCCTGCCGCTCGGCGCCTCCGGGGGTCGGCGTCCTGACCGACAACACCGCCGAACCACAGGGCATCGCACGCAGGGTGCGTGACCGCTTCGGGTACCGCGGTTACCTTGAGTGCGGCAGCATCTCGCTGAAGCTGTGCAAGATCGCCGAGGGGTCGGCGCACCTGTTCGTCAAGGACGTCCCCGTGCGCGATTGGGACGTGGCCGCCCCGGAACTGCTGTTGCGGGAGACCGGGGGCGCGCTGCTCCGGCTGGACGGCACTCCGTTCGGCTACCGTGACGGGTTCGAACACACCGGGTTGATCGCGGCGGCCGATCCCGTCACCGCGGACACCGTGGCGGACTGGTGTCAGCGGGCGACCGACGACTGAGGAACTCGCAGGTCAACCGTTGGAGGTTTTCACCCGCGTCGCCACGGCGTATCGTGAAATCTCCCCATCGGCTTCACGTGCCAGGGAGGGGGTGGGCGATGGAGGAGGAGCGTCTCCCGGAACGGCTCATGCGCGCTTCGGACGAGGATCGCGACCTCGTCGCCGCGCGTCTGGGAACCGCCTACACCGAGGGTCGGCTGGACCTGGCGGAGTACAACCGCCGCCTCGATCTCGCCATGCGCGCGGTGGTCATGGGAGATCTCAGCAAGCTGGTCGCCGACCTGCCCGAACCACGCCCCGCCGTCTCGAACCCGCCCGCGGCCGTGCCGGGTTCGAGCCGTCCGTCCTGCTCCTCGTCTCCCTGGAGGGATTGGGTCGACGAGTGGCGCTGGTGGTTGGGCGGGGCGATCATCATGACCGGCATCTGGGGCGTGACCAGCCTCATCGGCGGCGTGATGCTGCCGTTTTGGCCCCTGGTCCCCCTGGGGATCTGGGCCGCGATCCTGATCGCCGCGGCGGTGTGGCCCGATTAGCCCGTTCCTCCCTCCGCCGCCGTCCGGCCCTCACCCCGCGGCGTGCAGCCAGCGGACGGGGGCGCCGTCGCCCGCGTAGCGGAAGGGCTCCAGCTCGTCGTCCCAGGCCCGCCCGGTGAGACGGTCGAGCTCCTCGGCGAGGTCGACCTGCTGGACCGCCGCCCGCTCCATCGCGTTGCGCAACCGCGCTTCGGGAACGAGGACCTCGCCCGAGGCGCTGATCACCGCCGTGAAGACGCCGAGTGTGGGGGTGTAGCTGTAGCGCACCCCGTCACATCCGGGGGTGGCCTCCTCGGTGATCTCGAAACGCAGCCGTTGCCAGCCGTTGAGAGCCGAGGCGATGGCACCGGACGTTCCCGGGGCACCCTGCCAGTTGAGTTCGGCGCGGTAGGACCCGGGAGCCGCGGGCTGGGCCTCCCAGTCGAGTTTGACAGGCACGCCGACTACACCGGCGACCGCCCACTCGACGTGTGGGCACAGCGCCGCCGACGCGGAGTGGACGTACAAGACGCCACGTGCGGACACCGAACCTCCTATACGAACGAGTGCGCTTCCCCGACGCCCTCGTATCCGCGGAGGAGATGTCCGTGATAGGTAGTCTCCTCACTCTATTGTGCCCCATGGGCATCAGCAGCACCAGGGTCTCCGTCGGCCGAAAACAGCGGTAACCACGCGCCGGCCACGGTGAGCGGTTAGCGTGTTGCCCCGCGCGTTGCCGGATGTGCGATTTTACTGGGGGTGCGGGTGGGTGACCAGCCCGGTGGAGCGGCGTTCGTCGTGGAACTGGTGGAACGGGCCGCGAACGGGGACCGCGAGGCCTGGGAGAGGCTGCTGGAGCGCTACTCGGGCCGGTTGTGGGTGGTCATCAGGTCCTACCCCCTCTCCCACCACGACGCCCAGGACGTCGCGCAGACGGTCCTGTGCGCGCTCACCCAGCATCTCTCCCGGTTGCGCGACCCCTCGAGCATCGGCGCCTGGCTGGCCACGACGGCGCACAACGAGTGCCGTCTCCAGCTGAAGCGCCTACGGCGGACCGCACCCCATGATCCGGGCCTGTTCGACGAGCCCGACCACCGCAGCCCCGAGTCGCTGCACATCGCCGCCGAAGGGGCGCACGGTGTCCGGGCCGCCATCGCCCGGCTGGACCTGCCGGACCGGCTCGTGGCGCTGTTGGCCGTCACCGAACCCGACCTGCCCGCCGAGGAGGTGTCCCGGGTGACGGGCGTCCCCCTGGACCGGCTGCGCACCGTCCGACGGCGGACCCGCCGCCGGTTGCAACGTCTGCTCCGCGAGGACGGCTGACCCCGCGCCCCCGGCAGCGCGCGGCGGCGGACGCGGGCGCGGCCCCCGCCACCGGCGCACCAGAGTCCACAGGAAGGAAGACCAGGCATGTCCCTGGACGAGCCCATTGACGACCGGCGGTTCTTCGCGTCGCTGCGCGGCGACCCGCCGGTCGTGGATCCCATGCCCGCGGAGGTGCTCGCCGCCGCCCGCGCCGCTCACGCGATGCTGTGTCCGGGCGAACTGCTCGCCGACGTCCTCGACGACTCGGCGGACACCCCTCCTGAGGACCTGCGCGATGCCGTGGGCTTCGGCCTGGACCCCCGCTACCTGACCTTCGGGGTCGGCGACCTGCTCCTCCGGCTCGAGGTCACCTCCCAGGACAGCCGACGCGACCTGGTCGGGCAGTTCGACCCCCCGCGCGCCGTCTCCGTCGTCGTCCGCTGGCCACGCGGACGGCGGACCGAGGGCGTCGACGGGACCGGCGCGTTCGTCGTGCGCGGTGTTCCCGGGGGGCCGGTGAGCCTGCTGTGTCATCTCGGCTCGGGTCCGCCGGTGGCCACGCGCTGGATCGGCGTGTGAGCCACAGCGGAGGCGGCGACGCGGCCCCACGGGACGCCGCCTTTCCTCGTCGTTTCCTCCCCCGGCGGGACGGCGAGCTGTTATCACTGTGAGCGGCGCGTGACCGTCGGCGACGACGACCGTTGTGCCGCGTTCCCGCACGTCCGCCGGCGACGGAAAGGCGATGGCGTAGTGGTTCTCCGGATCGACGACGAGGTCACGCGGGTGGTGGCGTTGGTGGGCCGCGATCCCGCGCGCGCCCACCGGCACGCCACACGGCTGCTGGCCGAACAGGCCGATCCCCGGATCCACTCGATCGCCCTGCGCGCCCTGGGTCTGGCCCAGCACGAGATGGGGGATCCCGCCGCGGCCCAGCGGTCTCTCCTGCGGGCCGTCACGATCGCCCGCCGCTCGGGGGCGCGCGCCCTCGCCGCCCAGGCGCACGTCACCAGGCTGGGCCTGCTGGCCCGGCGGGGTGGCGGACGCGGTCTGGACCTCCGGCTGGACCGGGCCGCTCGCCCCGACCCCTCGGCGCGCGCGCTGGCCCTGCTCAACCGTGGGGTGGCCGCCTGCCAACAGGGCCTGTTCTCAGACGCGCTCGACAGCTTCGACGCCGCGGCGCGCCACATGCGTTCCTGGCCCGACGGACGGTTGCTGTCCGGGTTGCTGAGCAACCGGGGACTGGCGCTGATGCACGCCGGGAGGCTCTCCGCCGCGGCCGACGACCTGGAGCAGGCCCTGGCGCTCACCCGCGAACACGGGCTGGACTACCTGGGCGGTCTCGTCCTGCACAACCTCGGCTGTGTCGAGGTCGTCCGGGGGGACGTCGGCGCCGCGATGAACCGCTTCGCCGCCGCCTCTCCCCTGCTGCCCGGCAGCCGGCTCGGCGCGTTGGCGCTGGACCGCGCCAACGCGCTGGTGGCGGCCGGGCTGTTCCGCGACGCCGCGACGCTGATCCGCCGCGCGGCGGCGTCCTGCGAGACCGAACACCGCGACTCCGAGTTCGCCGTTCGCCGCCTCCTGGAGGCCAAGGTCCACCTGAACATGGGCGACCGGGACACGGCGGTGGAACGCGCCCGGCGGGTGCGCGAGGCGTTCCCACCCCATTCGTCGTGGGCCGGGATCGCCCGTCAGGTGGAGTGGGCCGCGCGCTTCGCCCCCTCCCGGCGTATCGGGACGCCGCACGCGCCCCGTCCGGGGCCGACCGGCCGCACCGGCCTGCGGAGCCAAACCCAGCCCGCCGACGCGGTGCGGACGGAGGCACCCGCGGTGTCCGGACCGCGCCCGGACACCCATGGGGACGGTCCCGTCCTCTCAGAGGCGCCGCCTCCGGAATGGCCCCGCGACCTGCCGGCCACGGCGGACGCCGGCCGGGCGCTCGCGCTGCGGATCGCCACCACGCCGCTGGGCGGGGATCCGGCTCCCGGTCCCTTTCACGCCGCGGCGCTGCGTGCGCTGGCCGAGGACCGGCGCGAGGTGGCACGCCAGGTGCTGGAGAGGGGCCTGTCGCGGGAGGCCGGGCCTCCCCTCGGATGCGGCCATGTCGAGCTGGTGGCCCACGCCCGGCCGGCCGGGCACGAGCTGGCCGGGCTCGGGGCGCGGATCTCGCTGGAGGACGGCGACGCCGCCACCGCGCTGGAGTTCCTGGAGTGGCGGCCGGCCTCCTCCCCCGACTCCCGTTGCCACGACACCGGCTGGGCCGCCCTGCTGGACCGCTACCGTTCGGCCCACGACCAGGCCACGGCCGGGGACGTCTCGGCCCGCCGGGAACTGGGTCGGCTCTCCCTGAGGCTGGGCCTGGCCCGGTGGCACGCCGCCTGCGCCGCCCGCCCGCTCGCCTCCCCCTGGGCGTCCGGCACCCTGGTGGCCCGGCTCGCCGGCGAGCTGGGTTCGCGGGCCTTCGTCCGCTACGCGGAGGACGGGAGGGGACCCGTGGCGATCACCCTCGTGGCGGGTCGGGTACGCGCCCACCGGCTGCCGGACTCGCCCGACCGCGCCGACGCCGTGGCCAAACTGCTGCACGCCGCGCGGCTGGGCGTCGTGACCCCCTCCACGGCCGCGGACGCGCTCACCGAGGCGCGGGCGGCCCTGGTGCAACGGTTATTGGTCGACCCCATCGGCGACGCGATCGGCGGCCGGCCCCTGGTGGTGGTCCCCCCTCCCGAGGCCCACGCCCTGCCCTGGGGGGTGCTGCCGGGTCTGCGCGGACTCCCGGTGAGCGTCGTCCCCTCCGCCCGGACCTGGCTCGCCTGCCGATCGCGGCCGGCCCCGTCCCCGCCGGGACGCCCCCTCATCGTGGCGGGACCGGGGCTGGCCGGCGCCGAGGACGAGATTCGCGCGCTCTCCCGGCTCCTGCCCGGGGCGACCGTGCTCTCCGGCGCGGCCGCGACCGCCGACGCCGTGCTGCGCGGGCTGGGAGCCGCCGACATCGCCCACCTCGGCGCGCACGGGATGGTTCCGATGGACGCGCCCATGCGTTCGGGGCTCCTCCTGAACGGCGGCCCGTTGTTCGCCTACGACATGGAGCGGCCGGCGCGCCTCCCCTGGTTGACGGTCCTGTCCTCCTGCGGGTTGGGCCAGTCGGTCTCCTCCCCCACCGGGGTCCCCCTCGGGTTGGTGAGCACCGTGCTGGCGCGCGGCGGACGGACGGTCATCGCAAGCATGCTGCCGGTGCGCGACAGGGGAGCCGGACGGTCCATGGCCGCCCTGTACGCCGCGCTTCTCGCCGGAACGCCACCGGCCCAGGCGGTCGCCGACCACCTCTCCGAGGCGGGATTCGTCTGTTTTGGCGCCGGATGACCTGCGACGAGCTGGATTGCGCCCCCTCCCGGCGTCGGAGTGGATAGCGTACGGGCATGGGTCACAGCAAAGACGACACCCCCGGCCCTGTCCCCCACCAGGGCGGCGGGGACGGGGCTCGGCGGCTGTTCTCCACCGCCGAAGCGCACGCGCTCCTACCGTGGGTCCGCGAGCTGACCGACGAGTTGGTGGCCGTCCGCGCGGACCTCGTCCAGCTCGCCGCCGACCTGAACACCGGCGGCATGTCCCCACTGGGCGGGATGGCCGAGTTGAAGGCGCTGGAGGCGCGCCTCGCCGAGATCCCCGCGGAGCTCGGCGAGGCGGGGATCGAGGTCAAGGGGGTGGCGCCCCTGCTCCTCGACTTCCCCGTCCTCCTCAGCGGGACCCCCGTACGGCTGTGCTGGCTCGAGGGCGAGACCGAGATCGCCTGGTACCACCGGATCGACCTCGGTTTCGCCGGCCGTCGTCCGCTTCCGCCGACCGAGCGCGCCTATCCCCCGCCGAGTTGATCACCGGCCCGTCCCGCGCATGACCGCACGAGGCGGTGGTAGGGGATCCCCATGACCGAGAAGCAACCGGATCAGCGCACGGAACCGATCAACAACACCGCCGCGGACTGGGAGAACGACGCCCTGCCCGCCCAGGAGGACAGCACCGAGGACCTGATCCTGCCGAACGAGCGCCCCCAGGCGATGGACGAGTTCGGGACGACCGGCACCGAGAAGGAGGCCGGCGAACCTCTCGACGTCGCGCTGTCGCGTGAGGAGCCCGACTTCGGCGAGACGCGCCCGGACCCCGAGGGGGACATCGACGCCGACCCCGCGGCCGAGCGCCTGGTCGCCGAGGACGAGGGGGTCCGCGAGGACGACGAGGACGAACTGGTGGCCGGGGACGCGGGATTCGACCGGGGGGCCTACAGCGCCGAGGAACAGGCGGTGCGGGAACGCGAGGACCCCGACCTCCCCTGAAAAAACCGCTTGTCCTCCTCGGGATGATGGAGGCCATGCGAGCCACGCCCTCCCGAGTCCCCGCCGCCCGCGAGGTCCGCGCCGACCACGACGACACCACGCTCGTCGTCTACCAGGCCTATCCCGCCCCGATCGCGGACGCGGCCCTGGCCGCGGGGACCTTCGTCCCGCCGTTCAAACACGAGCGGATGACCTGGATCAAGCCCTCCTTCCTGTGGATGATGTACCGCTGCGGTTACGCCGCCAAGCCCGGCCAGGAACGGGTCCTGGCCGTGCGGATCCGGCGCGAGGGCTTCGAATGGGCGCTGCGCCACTCCTGCCCGAGTCACTTCGACCGCGCCCTGCACGACACCCACGAGGAGTGGCGCGCGGCGCTGGGGCGTTCCCCGGTGCGCGTCCAGTGGGACCCCGAACGCGACGTGCGCGGCGCCCCGCTGGCGCACCGCTCGATCCAGGTGGGCCTGTCGGGTGAGGCCGTCCGGCGCTACACCGGGGAGTGGATCACCGGCATCGCCGACGTCACCGCGCGGGCCCTGCGGATGCGGGAGCTCCTGGACGCCGGCCGAAGTGAGCAGGCCCTCGCGCTCCTGCCCGACGAGCGTGTGCTGCCCCTGTCCCCCGAGGCCGCGGCGGCGGTTCGCGCCTCGGCCGCCGACGCCTAGCGCGGAGCCCCGGGACGGCTCCCCACCCTCCCGGGGCGGGGGTCACCACCCCCGTTCGCGCCATTCGTCCAGGTGGGGGCGCTCGGCGCCCAGCGTGGTGTCGCGGCCGTGGCCGGGGTAGACCCAGGTGTCGTCGTCGAAGCGGGCGAAGATCCGCTCCTCGACGTCGGCGAGCAGGGACCGGAAGTCCGCGTCGCTCCAGGTCTTGCCCACTCCCCCGGGGAAGAGGCTGTCGCCGGTGAACAGGTGGGTTCCCCCGTGGGGGTCCTCGTAGCACAGCGCGATCGAGCCGGGGGTGTGACCGCGCAGGTGGATGACCTCCAGCTCGCACTCCCCGACCTTGACGCGGGCGCCGTGTTCGACCGGCTCGTCGACCGAGACCGGCAGCTCCCCGCCGTCGAGGGGGTGGGCGACCGTGCGCGCGCCGGTCGCCCCGGCCACCTCGGCCAGCGCCCGCCAGTGGTCCTGGTGGCGGTGGGTGGTGATGATCCGGTCGAGTCCCGCCCCATCGACGAGGTCGAGGAGGCGATCGGCCTCGTCGGCGGCGTCGATGAGGACCGCCTCAGAGCTGCGTCGGCAACGCAGCAGGTAGGCGTTGTTGTCCATCGGGCCCACCGCGAGCTTGCTGATGGTCAGCTCGGACAGTTCGCGTACGTCGGCGGGTCCGCCGACCCGCGTGTCTCCGGAGTAGTTCACGTCCCCCATTGTGGTGGGCGTCTCGTGGGCACGCCATGGACAGGCCGGATCCGCCCGGCGCGTGGTCGGCGGAGGAGGGTCAGGGAACCCAGCGCGGCGGACGCTTCTCGAAGAAGGCCGCCCGCCCCTCCGCCGCGTCCTCGCTGGCGAAGAACTCCCGGGAGACCCGCCCCATCTCGTCGAAGCGGCGGCGCCGTTCCTCCCGCTCCGAGGCGCCGAGGAGCTCCTTGGTGCGGGCCAGCGCGCGGGGCGCCCCCCGGCGCAGTCCGTCGAGGACCGCCTCGGTCTCGGCGTCCACCCGGTCGGCGGGCACCGCCGCGGTGATCAGACCGGCGGCCGCGGCCGTCGCGGCGTCGAAGGTCTCGCCGGTGAGGAAGTAGCGGTTGAGTTGCCGGTCGTGCATGCGGAGCGCGACCGGGACGGAGATGATCGCCGGGACGACGCCGATGCGCACCTCGGTGAAGGCGAAGGTGGCGTCCTGCGGGGCGATCGCGATGTCGGCGGCCGCGACCAGCCCGATACCGCCGGCCCGCGCCGGGCCGTTGAGCTTGGCGACCACGGGCTTGGGCGCGTCCATGATCGCCGAGAAGAGTTCGGGCATGCCCGGCGCGTCGGCGGCGGGGGCCTGTCCGGCGAGTTCCGCGGCGACCTCCTTGAGGTCGGCCCCGGCGCAGAAGGCGGGGCCGGTGGCGGTGAGGACGACGGCGCGCACCTCCGGATCGGCCATCGCCGCGGCCAGACCCGCCGCGAGCTCGGTGCGCAACCGCGCCGACAGGGCGTTACGGTTGCGCGGGGAGTCGAGGGTGAGCGTCATGACGCCCCGGTCGAGGGTGCCGCGCACCAGTTGCTCGGTGGCCTGCGACATCAAGGGACCCCTTTCCGGTCGGATTCCGGGATGCTGACCCGATCCTGCCCGTTCCGCCCCGCCCGGGTACACCCGGGGCCTCGTGTCGGTTCGGGCTCAGCCCTCGCCCCTTCGCCTGCGCAGCGCCTCCAGCGCGCCGTCGGCGTGCGCCCGCATGCGGATCTCGCCGCTGATGACGGCGAGGATCCGGCGGTCGGTGTCGATCACGAACGTGCGCCGGCGTGTCGGCGCCACGACCGCCATCGGCCCTCCCCGGCGCACCCCCAGCGCGGCGGCCACCTCGCCGTCGGCGTCGGAGAGCAGCGGATAGTCGAACCCGTTGGCCTGGGCGAACCGGAGCTGCCGGTCGACCGGATCCGCGCTGATACCGACCCGCTGGGCGCCCAGCGCGGCGAACTCCGCGCCGAGGTCGCGGAAGTGGCAGCTCTCGGCCGTGCACCCGGGGGTCATCGCGGCCGGATAGAAGAACAGCACCACCGGCCCATCGGCCAGCAGGGCGCTGAGCCGGCGGGGCCTGCCCTCCTGGTCGGGCAGCTCGAAGTCGGGTACCTCGTCGCCTACATGCACGCCTTGTCCTCCTCGGGCCGTCGAATGTGGTCGGTGCTCACCCCTCGGGCGAAAAGCGGAGCAGGGGGACGCGCAGTTCGGCCGGGGTGAGCGAACCGTGGTGTCCGGCGAGCGCCGACTCGATCCGCTCCGCCTCCGGCGCGACCAGCGCGGTGTCGCCGTGCGCGAGGGCCAGCACGTCGCCGATGCGGGGCAGGAACTCCTCGCCGACCGGTCCGAACCAGCCTTCGGCGATCGCCTCCTCACGGCTGACCACCACCGCCCGTCCCTCCAGGCGCTCCCGCCAGGCGGCGAGGACGTCCGGGGTGGCGCCGGGGCGCGTGTAGACCTGACGGGCCCGGGCCTCGCCCGCCAGCACGCGCACCCCGGCGTTCAGCTCCGGATCGCTCTCCACGTCGACGCGGGCGTCCGCGCCGATGTCGACCATGCCGTGGTCGGCGGTGATGTACAGGGCGGCGTCGGGCGGCAGCACCGCGGCGAGCCGTTCGGCGAACCGGTCGACCAGCGCGAGGTGGTGGCGCCAGTGCGAGGAGTCGACCCCGTAGTGGTGGCCGTTGGAGTCCAGCGCGCTGTGGTAGACGAACACGAAACAGCGTTGGGCCGCGTGCAGCTGCGCCTCGGCCTGCGCCAGGAGCGCGGTGATCCCGTCGGCCGCGACGTAGCGGCTGCCCCGTGCCGAGGCGCGGCTGAAGCCGCTCCCTTCGAACATCCCCGCCGCCACATAAGAGGCGTGCACCCCTGCGGCCTCGGCCCTTTGGTAGACGGTCCGCCGGGGCTGCCACTCCTCCGGCTCGATCCCGGGGTCCCAGCTCAGCGAGTTCATGACGCGGTCGTGGCCGGGCACGGCGACCTGGTAGCCCAGGATGCCGTGGTGGCCGGGCGCGGCGCCGGTGCCGAAGGAGGTGAGACTGGTCGCCGTGGTGGTGGGGAAACCCGCCGTCAACGGCCCGCCGCCCTCCAGCAGCGACGCCAGGAAGGGGGCGTGCTCCCGGTTGGCGCGCAGTGCCTCCCAGCCCATGCCGTCGACGAGGAGCACGCACGCGCGCCGGGACGGGACGAGGCCGAGCACGTTGGGTTCCCCCGGGACGCCGAGGGAGGCCAGCACGGAGGGGGCGAGGTCGGCCAGGGACGCCGCACCGTAGCGGGGTGTGTCGAAGACGGCGGGGGCGGGGGACACGGGGTTCTCCTGGGTCGTTGCGAGAGGGCGGGACGTCAGCCGGTGGTGGCCTCGGTCAGCGCGCGGGCGAACCCGAGCAGGTTGGCGACGGCGTCGGCTCCGTCAGCGGCCTGGCTGACGCGCAGGGTCAGCGGCTCGGCGGTGATCGCGCCGGTGTAACCGTGGTCGAGGTCGCACGACTCGTCGGCGCACGCGGCGGGTTCGAGATCGATGTGGGCGATGGCCCCCCAGTTGACCGCGAGGTTGATGCTCAAGACGACCTCGCTGGGCGGGGTGCCCGGCACGTAGGCGGCGGGGTCGGGCACGACGCGGGTGAGCGCGACGGACTGGATGTTGCCGAGCTTGATGGCGTCGGTGGTCGTGGAGGCGTGCGGGCGCTCACCCGGGCCCGCGGGCGGGTGCTCGTCGGTGTGGCAGACGACCAGGCGGGTGGGCGTGAGCAGCAGGACGGTGATGTGCCGCCGCACTTCCATTCCGGGGTCGAACGTGGCCTCGTGGTGGACCACGAAGGCTTCGGCGGTCTCAGTGCCGAGGGTGGTGGCCACGGCGTCGGCCACGAGCCCGGGGTAGTACCCACTGCGCTCGATCTCCGAGCGCCAGTCAGTGGACACAGCACGCGTTTTCCTCATGCCCCCATCCTGCCCTCTCCTGATGACCGCACGCACCCGGACGACGACCCGGGCGGAGGAGGCTCAAGGGAGGGACGCGGGAGCACGGATAGCGGCCGGGCGGGCGGGTAGGGGTCGATTATGTATGTGATGACCGTCCCACCGATACCGACCCCCCAGCCCCCGGGACCGCCCATGCCCGGCCCCGACCCGGTGCCGCCGGAGCCCAGTCCCCTTCCCCCCGAACCGCCGGCGCCGCCACCGGAGCCCGAGCCCCAGCCGGAACCGGCGTGAGGGCGGCCCGCGCCGTGGGGCGCGGGCCGCACGCCCTCAGAAGGGAACGCGCAACCGCCGCGGGCCATAGTCGAGGCGGACCTCGGGGGCCTCGCGCAGCCAGACGCGCGCCCCCAGCACGTGGGCGCCGCTGGCGTTGACGACGACCGGGTCCAAGTCGACGTGGGCGACCTCGGGCAGCGCGTCGACCAGGCGTGACACCCGCACCAGCAGGTCCTCCAGCGCGTCGACGTCGGGCTGGTCGGCCAGGGACGAGGCGCCCGCGGGAAGCCCGAACAGCAGGGCCGAGGAACGGACGGCGCGGACCAGGTCGGCGGCGTCGGAGTCGGTGAGCGGGGCGAGACGGTAGGCCCGGTCGTCCAGCAGTTCGGCGGTGGCGTCGGCGAGTCCGAAGGCGACCACCGAACCGAACGAGGGGTTCTCCCCCGCCCGTACCACCGTGGGCACCCCCGGCAGGACGGCCATCCGCTGGACGACCAGCATCGCCTCCTCGCCGAGACGGTCGTGCAACGCGGTGTAGGCCCCGCGCACGTCCTCGGCGGTGTGCAGATCCGCCCGGATCCCACCGCCGCCCGAACGCAGCCGCAGATCGGGGGCGTTGGCCTTGACGACCACCGGATACCCCAGTTCCTCGGCCGCGGCGACCGCCTCGGCCGCGGAGGCCACCGGGATGTCGCGCCAGACGTCGATGCCATAGCAGGCCAGCAGCCGCCGGGCGATCTCGGGCGCGACCGCGCTCTCCTCGTCGTGCACCGGCTCACTGGTGAACCAGACCGAGTGGGACGGCTCACCGGACACCTCGGCGTCGGCCAGCGCCTCGCTGATCAGTTCCCGCGCCGCGGCCCGGTCGATGTCGGCCAGCTCCGGGTGGCGGCCGAGGTCGCGTTCGCGCCACATCGCGTAGCGGGTGGCGTGGGCCAGCGCGCGCACCGCGTCCTCGGGCGCCGGGTAGGAGGGGATCGACCCGCGGATGGTCTCCCCGTCGGGACCGACCCGACGCAGCTCTTCGGGCAGCCCCTGGTAGCCCAGGTAGGTGGTCACGATCGGCTTGGACGCGGTGGCCGCCCGGGTCCGCAGGACCTCGGCCACGTCGTCGGAGATCGGGTTCAGGGCGGGGATGAACACCACCACGACCGAGTGGACCGAATCGTCGGCCAGCGCGGCGCCGAGCGCCGCGTCGAAGTCCTCGGCGGTGGCGGTCGGGCCGAGGTCGACCGGATCGTGGGGGCGCAGGCCGGAGCGTACGCAGGCGTCCTTGACGAGCAGGCCGAGGGAGTCGGAGTTACCGAGGATGCCGACCCGCGGCCCCGCGGGAAGCGGCTGGTAGGCGAACAGTTGGGCGACGTCGAACATCTGCGTGATGTCGTCGACCCGCACCACGCCGGCCTGCTGGAACAGAGAGGTGACCGCGTAGTCCGGCAGCGCGAGGGCGTTGGCGGCGTGCCCGGTGGGAACCCCCTGGGAGGATCCGCCACTGCGCACGGCGACGACCGGTTTGTGCCGGGCCAGCCGGCGGGCCAGCCGGGTGAACTTGCGCGGGTTGCCCAGCGACTCCAGGTACTGGAGGACCACCTCGGTGGCGGGATCCTCCTCCCAGTACTGCATGAGGTCGTTGCCCGAGACGTCGGCGCGGTTGCCCGCGGAGACGAAGGTCGACAGGCCCATGCCACGCTGGGCCACCCGTTGCAGGATCGCCCGGCCGAGCGCGCCCGACTGGGAGAAGAAGCCGATGGGGCCGCGCGGGGGCACGTCGGGTGAGAGCGTGGCGTTGAGCGAGACCGCGGGGTCGGTGTTGGCGATCCCCAGGCAGTTGGGGCCGACGACGCGCATCCCCGCGGCACGCGCGGTCAGCACCAGTTCGTCCTGGCGGGCCCGTCCCTCGGGTCCGGCCTCGCCGAAGCCGGAGCTGACCACGACCAGACCGTGCACCCCCTTGCGGGCGCACTGGTCCACGACGTCGGCGACCATGTCGGCGCGTACCGCGACGACCGCGAGGTCCACCGGGTCGGGGATGTCGAGGACACTGGGGTAGGCGCGCACGCCCGCCACGGCCTTGGCCTCGGGGTGCACGGGGAAGACCGGGCCGCGGAAGTCGCCGGCGATGAGGTTGCGCAGGGCGGTCTGCCCGATGGTGTGGGCGGTACGGCTGGCGCCGATCACCGCGACCGACTCCGGGAAGAGCAGCCGTGCGATGGACCGGGACTCCGCGCGCTGTTCCCTCGCGCGCATGACCTCGCGGGACTCCTCGGTGGGCTCCAGGTCGAGGGTGAGCCGGATGACGCCTTCGTCGAAGGTCTGCTGGGCCGTGTATCCGGCTTCCCGGAAGACGTTGATCATGCGCCGGTTCTCCGGGAGGACATCGGCGATGAAGCGGCGCACCCCGCGCTCGCGCGCGGCCTCACCGATGTGCTCCAGCAGTACCGAGGCCAGACCGCGCCCCTGGTGGGCGTCCTCGACGACGAAGGCGACCTCCGCCTCGTCGGGCCCCACCTTGTCGTAGCGGACCACCGCGACCATGGGATCGCCGATGGTCGCGATCAGGGCCACCCGGTCCTCGTAGTCCACCGTGGTGAACCGTTCGACATCGCGTCGCGACAGTTTCGGATAGGGCGCGAAAAACCGGTAGTAGATGGTCTCGGGTGACAGGCGGGAGTGGAACTCCTGGAGCAGGCCGGCGTCCTGGGGGGTGATGGGACGGATATGCGCGGTACCGCCATCGGTGAGGACGACGTCGGCTTCCCAGTGTTTCGGGTAAGGCTGCACGGTTTTGAGAGTAAACGAGTTTTCCTACGCGCTGGAGGCAGCACGCCGGCGATTCGGGCGTTTCGGACAGAAGTAGTGACGCTTCCGTTGGACCGATCTCACCTTCCCCTCCGTCACTTCGTTACCCACGGTCTCCCCAGGACCTGTTAACGTCAGGAGCGCATTCGAAAAACAGGGCGGGGCAGGCTCGCAGCTCGGTCGGCAAGGCGGTGACGGTATGACGCGAGTGGTCGTGATCGGCGATCTGATGACCGACGCTGTCGCGCGGGCTTTCCACCCATTGGCCAGAGGAAGTGACACCCCCGCCTCGGTGATCATGTACGGCGGCGGATCCGGCGCCAACGTGGCCGCCTGGCTCGCCGTCGAGGGGACCGACACCACGCTCGTCGGCCGGCGCGGCTCCGACATCACCGGCCGTACCCGCGAGATGGAGCTCATGGGGTACGGCATCGACGCGCGCATGGTCATGGACCCCGAGCGTCCCACCGGCACCTGCGTGGTGATGATCACCCACCGCGGCGACCGCACGATGCTGAGCGACCCCGGCGCCAACGCCGCGCTCCAGCCCGAGGACCTCCCCCGCGACGTGTTCGGGCCCGACGGTCATCTGCACCTGTCCGGCTACACCCTCCTCAACGAGGGGTCCCGGCGCGCCGCGCGCGCGGCGCTGCGCATGGCCAGGTCCACGGGCATGTCCATCTCGGTGGACGGCGGCTCCCACGCCCCGCTGGAGCGCGCCGGCGCCGAGGACTTCCTGGAGTGGACCACGGACGCGCGGCTGCTGTTCGCCAACAAGGAGCAGGCCACCGTGCTCACCGGGCGGGAGGAGGCCGAGGCCGCGGCCAAGGTCCTCATCGCCTGGTACCCCAACGTGGTGATCAAGCTCGGTGACGCGGGCGCCCTGTGGGCGTCGCGGAACCGGGACGACATCATCGTGCTCCCCGCCGAGCCCGTCGAGCCCTCTCCCGGGTCGATCGGCGCGGGCGACGCCTTCATCGCCGGCTTCCTCCCACCGTGGCTGGCCGGCAAGCACCCCAGGGACGCGCTGGCCTCCGCGCAGCGCCTGGCCGCGCGTGCCCTCCACCAGCCGGGAGCCCGCCCCGACCTCGGCTGACCCCGTCGCGGACCGGCGCGGGGTCCGCCTCCCCTCCGTGGGCCCCGAAACCCGCCACGGGTCCGGGGCGGACCCTCCGGTCGTGCCCCTCCTCAGGTTCGGGACCTCCGGACGGGCTCGGCCCCGCGGGTCCGCGCCTCCTCCTCGGCGGGACGATGGCAGCGGCCTCGCCGAGCTCCCCCGGACCGGGATCCCGCGCGCCGCCCGACGTTCCCATCCCCGTCCCCGCTGCTCCGCGCGGTCGGGCGAACACGCCGGTCGGCCGACGTCCGAGGGAGCGGCCGGGCGCGCCCTTCGGCGCGCGGACACCGATCGCCCCCCAGACCACCCATCCGGCGCCTCCCGCGACCACGCGCCGGCGGCCGGGGCCACGAGGCGACGCCGCCTCGCCTTGCGCGAGACGAGGCGGTGGCGGACGCGAACCGGGAAGGCCCCTCCCGATCTCCTCCCGCGCCGCCCATCGATGCGGGCCACACGAGGTCACCGGAGGGGGCCGTCGAACATCCTCACTCGGCGCCCTCCCGGCCGGAGAACGCGCCCTGACGGCTCAGGACCGGGAGGCCAGGGTCAGGGGCAGGACCGGGCCCGAGCCGGCCTCACGCAGCAGCCGGGCCGCCACGGTCAGGCTCCACCCGGTGTCGGTGAAGTCGTCGACCAGCAGAACCGGCCCGTCGACCCCGGCCAGGGCCGCGCGCAGGGGGTCGGGCACGGTGAGCGCGTGCCACACCGAGGCGAGCCGCTGGGCGCTGTTGTGACGGCGCGCCCCGGGGCCGTCGGGCCCGGTGTATGCGAGCGTCCCCAGCGGGGCCAGCCGGCCGACCCGCGCGATCCGCGCGGCGAGGTCGGTGATCATGACCGGCCTGCCGCGTGAGGGCATGGCGACGACGCCGACCGGCCGCTGTTGCCACGGCCAGGCCGCCAGAACCCGGACGAGCCCCTGGAACACCCGATCCGCGACCGGTTCGTCTGGGGCCTCCTCGGCGAGGAGACGGCGCAGGGTGGTCCCCCAGCCGATGTCGGTCAGGCGGGCGAGGGAGCGTCCCTCCTCCGCTCGGTGCTCGGGGCGGATGTTGCCGGAAAGGCCGACCCCCAGCGCGTCCATGCCGGTGGGCCACTGCTTGCGGGGGGAGATGACGGCACCGGGACGATCCAGATGCTCGGCCGCGGCCTGCCGCTGCGCGGGATCGACGTCCACGGGCCAGCGGCCCCCCGTGCAGTTGTCGCACCGGCCGCAGGGCCCCGCGTCGGCGTCGTCGAGCTGACGGCGCAGGAACTCCATCCGGCACCCGGTGGTGTCGGCGTAGTCGAGCATCGCCCGCTGCTCGATCTCGCGCGCCGCGGCGACCGCGGCGTAACGGTCGGCGTCGTAGCTCCAGGGACGTCCGGTGGCGGTCCAGCCACCACGGACCCGGCGCACCGCGCCGTCGACGTCGAGCACCTTGAGCATCTGCTCCAGCCGGCTGCGGCCCAGGTCGACGCGGGCCTCCAGCCGCGGCAACGACACCGGGCCGTCCGCCTCGGCGAGGGCGTCGAGGGTGCGGCGCACGATCTCCTCCGGCGGGAAGGCGAGACTGGCGAAATAGGCCCAGATCTCGCGGTCCTCGCGGCCGGGGAGCAGGATGGCCTCGGCGCGCTCGACGCCACGGCCCGCCCGGCCCACCTGCTGGTAGTAGGAGATGGGCGACTGGGGCGCGCCGAGGTGGACGACGAATCCGAGGTCGGGTTTGTCGAACCCCATCCCCAGGGCGCTGGTGGCCACCAGCGCCTTGGTGCGGTTGGCGAGCAGGTCGTCCTCGGCCCTGCGGCGTTCCTCGGGGTCGGTCTGCCCGGTGTAGGCGCGCACGTCGTAACCGCGTTCACCGAGGAAGGCCGCGGTCTCCACGGCCGCGGCGACGGTCAGCGTGTAGACGATGCCGGAGCCGGGCAGTTCGCCCAGGTGCTGGGCCAGCCAGCTCAGCCGCGCGGTGCTGTCGGGAAGCCGTACCACCGCCAGCCGCAGGCTCTCGCGGTCGAGGGCGCCGCGCAGCACCAGGGTCCCCGCGCCGTCGCCGATGTCGAGCTGTTCGGCGACGTCGCGGGTGACGCGCTCGTTGGCCGTGGCCGTGGTGGCGAGGACCGGAACGCCCCGCGGAAGCCCGGCCAGCAGCGTGCGGATGCGCCGGTAGTCGGGGCGGAAGTCGTGCCCCCAGTCGGAGACGCAGTGGGCCTCGTCCACGACGACCAGGCCGGCGCCCTCGGCGAGACGGGGGAGGACCTGGTCGCGGAAGTCGGGGTTGTTGAGCCGCTCGGGACTGACCAGCAGCACGTCCACGGAGCCGGCCGCGATGTCGGCGTAGATCCGCTCCCACTCGTCGAGGTTGGCGCTGTTGATGGTACGGGCCGAGATCCCGGCCCGTTCGGCCGCGGCGATCTGGTTGCGCATCAGGGCGAGCAACGGCGAGATGATGACGGTCGGGCCCGCCCCCTCGGCCCGGCGCAGCGCGGTGGCCACGAAGTAGACCGCCGACTTGCCCCACCCGGTGCGCTGCACGACGAGGGCCCGGCGCCGTTCGGCGACAAGGGCGTGGATGGCCCGCCACTGGTCCTCGCGCAGCCGGGCGGACGGGCCGGCGAGCGCGCGGAGGTGGCGCTCGGCCGCCTCGCGCAGGGCCGATTCGTCCGAGGCCGGGGCCGCGGTTTCGGACGGTGCTGAAGTCACCATGTCCTCCTTGCTATCAGAGCCCGCGCCGCGGCGCCGCCCGGTCCCGGCAACCGGCCGCGGGTCACTCCCCGTCGTCGCGCGATTCGCGCAGCGCCTGCCGCAGTTCGTCGGTCACCAGGTGGGCGCGGTCGCTCTCGCCACGGCTGTAGGCGACACGCCCGATCGTCTGGGCCAGAACCGGGACCGTCAGGAACTGGAACAGGCCCACCAGGGCCAGCGGCACGGCCGAACCGACGTCGGGCAGCTGGAACGCGGCTCCGAGTAGGAGCAGGACCAGCCCCACCGTGTCCGGCTTGGTCGCCGCGTGCAGGCGCCCCAACAGCGTGGGGAACCGCACCAGGCCGAAGGTGCCGATGAGCGCGAACAGCGCACCGAGCGGCAGCAGCACCGCGGTCGCCCAGTCAGCCACGGTCATGGGCCCGCCTCTCCGCGAACCGGGCCGCCGTCAACGTGCCGACGAAGCCCAGCAGCGCGATCGTCACCATGAGGCCGATGTAGGCGGTGTCGCCGCGGACCGCGACCTCCACCGCGATCGAGCTGACCACCAGCACCGACAGCGCGTTGAGGCAGATGATGCGGTCGAGCACCGACGGCCCGCGCACCAGGCGGACGAGCGTGAACAGCACGCCCGCGCCCAGCATGGCGAACGTCGCGGTGTAGACGTGTTCCAAGACGTTCACGACGTCTCCTTCCGCGTGGTCGTGGCGTACTCGCGTTCGGCGCGTTCGAACTCCGCGATGTCCTCGGCGTTGCCGAACGCGCGGACGATCAGTTCCTCGGTACGGCGCACCTGGCGGCGCAGCCCCTCCACCGCCTCGGGCGAGGCCACGGGGATACCGTGCACGTAGATGACCCCTTGGTCACGGTTGAGTTCGATCACCAGGCTCCCGGTGACCAGGGACAGACCTCCGCTGACCAGGGCGAGCAGGAAGTCGGAGTCGGTGCGCATGGGGACCGCGACGATCGCGCCGCGGGTCCGCTCCGGCCGCCACAGAACGTGGAAGGCCACTCTGACGCTGGAGGCGAAAAGGTCGTAGCCGATGCGCGAGGCCAGCCGCAACACCGCGATCGGGTGAAATCCCAGCCGGACCGGCAGGTGCGGGAGACGCGCGGCCGAGTAGCCCAGCGAGGCCACGAGCAGACCGGCCAGGATCGTTCCCGGGGACGGGTCCCCCCACAGGATGACCCACATCACCGTGAGCCAGACGACCGTGGGCAGGCGCCCCAGGAGACGCTGGAGCCAGCTCCGCTCGTCGGCGGGCGCCTCCACGGGACGCACCGCGCCGCTCTCGTCCGCCGCGGTCATCGCGCCCCCTCTCCCAGTACGGCCTCGATGTAGGCGTCGCCGTTGACCAGCCCCTCGGCCGCGGTGAAGCCGATCGAGGCCAACGGTCCGGCCGCGACCGCCACGAACAGCCCGACGGCGACCATGACCCCGGTCATCGTGGTCATGAAACGCAGACCGCCGAGGTTGGCGCCGTTGCGCAGCCGCTCCTTCGCCTCGACCATGTCCGGCAGCGGAGTGCCCCAAAACGCCCGGGTCCAGATCCGAAAGACCGCGATCAGCGTGAGCAGGCTGGTCAACAGACCCGCGACGATGCCGGCCAGGACGAGCGGGCTTCCCTCGGCGAAACCAGCCTCGAACAGCGCGACCTTGGCGACGAAGCCCGACATCGGCGGCAGCCCGGCCAGGCTGAGCGCCGGCAGGAAGAAGAAGAGCGCCAGCGCCGGGGACACCGTGGTCAGCCCGCGGATGGCGCGCAGCGAGGTGTGCCCCACGTACTGCCGCATCAGCCCGTTCACCAGGAAGAGCGTGGCCTGGACGATGATGTGGTGCACGAGGTAGAACACCGCCCCGGCCAGACCCGCGGCCGTTCCCACGCCCAGCCCGAAGATCATGAAACCGATGTGGCTGACCAGGGCGAAGGACATGACCCGGTTGACGTCGTCTTGGACCAGGGCGCCGAGGATCCCCACGACCATGGTCGCGATCGCCACCCACAGCAGTACGTCGGAGATGTCGTCGCGGAAGAACAGCAGCGTCTGGGTGCGGATGATCGCATACACCGCGACCTTGGTCAGCAGCGCGGCGAAGATCGCCGAGATGCGGGTGAGGGCCACCGGATAGCTGTCGGGCAGCCAGAAGTGCATGGGCACGATGGCGGCCTTGATCCCGAACACCACGAAGAACAGCAGGGCCAGCACCATCCGCAGCTCCGGAGGGGCGGCACCGAGCTTCTCGGCGATGTCGGCCATGTTGACGGTGCCAGTCAGGGCGTAGACCAGGGCGATCCCGGTGAGGAAGAGGATCGATGAGGTCAGGCTGACGACGGTGTAGATCATGCTCGCGCGGACCCGCGCCCTGGTGGGCGCCTGGGTGATGAGGGCGTAGCTCGCGGTCAGCATGATCTCGAACCCGACGAACAGGTTGAACAGGTCGCCGGCGATGAAGCTGAGGCACACGCCCGCGGTCAGCACGAGGTAGGTCGGGTGGAACACCTGCGGCGTGGCCCGGCTGAGCCCGCCGATGTCCTGCCCGATCGCGTAGAGCAGGACGATCAGCAGGACCACCGAGGAGACGAGCAGGAGCAGCGCGGCCATGGGGTCGGCGACCAGGGTGATCCCCAGCGGCGCCGCCCAGGCCCCGGCCTGGGTGGTCACGACCGTGCCGTCGGCGGTGCGCGCCAGCAGCAGCGCTGCGTCGACGATGACCACCGACAGGGTCAGCGCGCCGACGATCTGCTGGGCCCGGGGAACGCCGCGCAGCAGCAGCGTCACGGCGGCGCCCAGCAACGGCACCACGAGGGGGATGGCGAGCAGCATGTTCACGAGGAGTCCTCCGGCTCGGTCAGCCGGCTGATGCGGCGGTCCTCGACGTCGTCGGGGACTTCGTCGTTCTCGTCTCCCAGCCACACCCGGTAGGCGAGTGCGAGCAGGAAGGTGGTGACACCGAAGGTGATGACGATCGCGGTCAGCGCCATGGCGTGGGGCAGCGGGTCCGACATCTCCCCCGACGGGCCGCCCAGCAGCGGGGGCAGGGTGATGGCCTCGTCGGTCAGGAGCAGGGACAGGTTCGCGGCGTGGCCCAGGATGAGGATGCCGAACACGACGCGCATCAGGGAGCGCTGGAGGAGCAGGTAGAAGCCGCTGGAGTAGAGGACCGCGACGCACACGACGAGGATGAGTCCGGGCGTGTTCACGCCTTCTCACCCCCTCGCCTGCGGGCGGCGCGCGCCTGCTCTGCGGCCCGCTCCTGGCGGGCCTCCGCCTCCTCCGCCTCCATGCGGGCGCCGAGCGCGGCGACAACGGACAGGACGAGACCGACGACGATCAGGAAGACCCCCGTTTCGAAGATCAGCGCACTGAGCAGTTTGACGTCACCGAAGACCGGGAGGGTGAACTCCCACTTGACGGTGTCGAGGATGGGCCGGCCGAACAGCAGCGGAACACCGGCCGCGCCGCAGGCGACGATCATGCCCAGCGCGAGCAGGGTGTTGGGCCGCATCGGCAGTCCCGCGGCGAGTTCATGGCGACCGCCCGCGATGTAGCGCAGCACGTAGGCCATGCTCGCCACGAGCCCTCCGGCGAACCCTCCGCCGGGACGGTCGTGTCCGGACACCAGGAGGAAGACCGACAGGGTGAGGATGGCGGGGATCAGCAGCCGCGCCGCGACCTCCAGCAGGACCGAGCGAGGACCGAACGCGGGACGGACGACCGTGCTCAGCCACCGTTCACGCGGTGCCTCCCAGCCTTCGGGCGGTCCCGCGGAGCTCCCGCCGGCCGTGGCACGAGGGCGCGGGGCGCCACTGCCTTCGAGGGCCATGGTCAGCTTCCCTCCTTGGGCTTGTCGCCGGTTCGGGAACGGGAGATTCGCAGGTCGGCCCCCTCCTCGCCGCGCGTGCCGAGGTCGGCGTTCTCGCTGACGGGGGATCCGGGGGCGCGCATCGCCAGTTCGATCTCCTCCTCGTTGATGTCGACGTCGGGCTCGTCCACGATCCGGTCACGGCGGTTGAGCAGGACCAGCGAGGCGACCGCGACGGCCGCGGTGGCCAGGACGACGACCTCACCGAAGGTGTCCAGCGCGCGGAAGTCGGCGAGGATCACGTTGACGAGGTTGTGCCCCCCGGCCTGCTCGGCGTAGCCGGCGAACTCACGCGAGATGGGTTCGGCGGTGCGCGCGCTCGTCGTCAGCCACAGCGCCACCGCGATGAAGGTGCCCGCGGCCGAGCACAGGAGGAGGGTCAGTCGTTTGGCCCACCCGTTGGGCCGGGTGTGGAAGGTCGTCGGCAGCAGGCGCAGGACGAACACCAGGATGATGGTCGTCAGCGTTTCGACGAGCACCAGCGTGAGCGCCAGGTCGGGCGCCCCGTGCAGGACGAACAGACCCGCGATGCCGAATCCCATCGCGCTGAGGAGGATGAGGGCGGGGAACCTGCGGTGTTCGCGCACGGTCGCGACCGCGGTGACGATGATGACCAGGGCGACGACCGCCTCAAGGGGGCTGTCCCACAGGCGCAGGTGCTCTCCGCCCAGGGGTAGCGCCAGCTCACCGGTGATCAGGGCCGCGAGCATGCGCAGTCCCGGCAGCGCGAGCATCGTGGCCAGGATGATGCCGAGGTAGACCGGCAGGGAGCCGCTCTGCGAGCGGCGCGTGACGCTCAGCGCGCTGGAGTAGACGGTGTGGATGAACAGGTGGTAGCCCGCGTCGGCGTCCGGCCAGCGCGGCATCGAGTTCTGCAGCCTGGCGACGGGGCGACGCCACCAGAACATCGCCGCGCCCAAGACGATGACCAGCGCCGACAGTCCGAGCGCCGGGGTGAGGCCGTGCCACAGGGCGAGGTGGTAGGGGTACCCGCCGTCGTCGTAGGCGGCGGCGTAGGACTGGGCGATCGGGTCGAGGAGGGGCGAGGCGACCCCCAGGACCAGGCCGGCCGCCGACAGCAGGACCGGGGCCGCCACGAACGGGGCCGAGGGCGCTTTGAAGCGGCGCGCGGAGACGGTGGCCTTGTCCGCGAAGGCCCCCCAGACGAACCTGGCGCTGTAGGCGAAGGTGAGCACCGAGCCGAACACCAGGCCGACCAGCACGGTCCAGGCGACCCCCTGGGGGAGTTCGCCGGCGTGGCCGGGGACGAACGCCTCCAGCGCCGCCTCCTTGCCGACGAAGCCGAGCAACGGCGGCAGGCCCGCCATGGAGGCCGCCGCGAGACCGGCCGCCACCGCGAGCACCGGCATCCGCCGCCCCAGGCCGCTGAGCCGGCTGATGCTGCGCGTCCCCGTCTGGTGGTCGACGATCCCCACGGTCAAAAACAGCGTGGACTTGAACAGGCCGTGGGACAGCAGCACCCCGATGGTGGCGATCGCGGCGGTGTGGGTGCCCGCCCCGGCCAGCAGGGTGAGGAAACCGAGCTGGCTGACGGTGCCGTAGGCGAGGAGGAGTTTCAGGTCGTCTTGGCGCAGTGCTCGCCACCCGCCGACGACCATCGTGGCCAGACCGAAGCCGAGCACGAGGACGCGCCAGGGATCGACGTCGGCGAAACCGGGGGACAGCCGGGCGATGAGGTAGACGCCGCCCTTGACCATCGCCGCCGCGTGCAGGTAGCCGCTGACCGGGGTCGGGGCGACCATCGCGCCCGGGAGCCAGTAGTGCAGGGGGGCCTGGGCGGACTTGGCGAAGGCGCCGGCCAGGATGAGGACCAGGGCCGCCGGCAACCAGGGGCTGTCGGTGGGCGGGTCGGCCAGCAGGGCGGAGATGCTGTAGGTCCCGCCGATGGTGCCCAGGATGATGAAGCCGATGAGCATGAGCAGGCCGAAGCCCGCGGTGGTGACCAGGGCCTGGGTGGCCGCGCGCCGGGAGTTCTCCTTGCGGTCGTCATGGCCGACGAGCAGGAACGAGGTGACCGAGGTCAGTTCCCAGAAGACATAGAGCGCGAACAGGTTGTCGGTGGTGACGACCCCGAGCATCGATCCGGCGAACAGCACCATCACCGAGGCGAGTCGACCGAGCGCGCGCTCGCCGGAGGAGAAGTAGGCGGCGCTGTAGCAGAAGATGACGGCGCCCACGCCGGAGACCAGCAGCACCATCGCGAGGGCGAGCGCGTCGAGCCGGAAGTCGAGGTTGATGTCGAGGGCGGGCACCCAGGGGATGGACGCGGAAACGGCCCGGCCGGCGACGATCTCCGGTGCCTGGGAGAGCGCCCAGACCGCGGACAGGATCGGCGGCAGGCTCGCCACCAGGAAGGCGCGAGGTCCCAGGAGCCGTACCAACGGCGGTATCGCGACCGCAGCCAGGGCGTGGATCGCGATGATGAAGGGCAGCAGCATAAGTGACGTTATCGATGGTCAGGACCGGAGGCGCAACCTTTCTCACCACCGGACGGCGGGCGGGCGGGGCGAGGTGTCGAACGGACGGAACACCCCAAAGGGTAACCGCACTCCTCCTTCCCATCTTGACGTCACCGCGCCGAGGTGTACTATTTGCCGCCCCCCCGACCGACCACGGACGATCGTCACTCTCCGTATTTATACTGGTAGGGCGGGAAAATCAGGTCCTTCTCCGGAACGCCACCGGCTCGAATTCCCAATTTCACCGTGTTTGATCTCATACAACAAGAAAGATGAGACACGGCGTCCCACTTACAGCGCGTCGTCACGGGCCGCCCGAAGCACCGTGTCCGGTTACGCAGCGTCTCCACCCCTCGTATGGCCTGTTCTCGGGGATGACATGAAACGCCTCACTCCCCGTCTCCGGCCGGAGACGGCCGGCGGCACGGGGACGGCACGGTATTTCACCCCGCGATCCGGTTCGCGGTGGTCACTGGGTCGGGCCAGAATTACGGTCATGGCCCGAACTACGTCCCAACCTCCGGCGGAACTCGCTGAGAAGATCATCGACATCGACGTCTCCGAGGAAATGCGCGGCAGCTTCCTGGAGTACGCCTACTCGGTCATCTACCAGCGCGCGCTGCCGGACGCCCGCGACGGGCTCAAGCCCGTTCAGCGGCGCATCCTCTACCAGATGAACGAAATGGGCCTGCGGCCCGACCGCGCGCACGTCAAGTGCGCCCGCGTGGTCGGCGAGGTCATGGGAAAGCTGCACCCGCACGGCGACGGCTCCATCTACGACGCGCTGGTCCGGCTCAGCCAGCCCTTCGCCATGCGCGTCCCGCTCGTCGACGGACACGGCAACTTCGGTTCTCTGGGCGGCGACGACGCACCCGCGGCCATGCGCTACACCGAGGCGCGCCTGGCCTCCCCCGCCGAGCTGATGGTCGCCTCCATCGACGAGAACGTCGTGGACTTCCGCCCCAACTACGACGGCCAGGAGCAGGAACCCGAGGTCCTGCCGGCCGCGTTCCCCAACCTGCTGGTCAACGGGGCCTCCGGTATCGCGGTGGGCATGGCGACCAACATGGCGCCGCACAACCTCGGTGAGGTCATCTCCGCCGCGCGTCACCTCATCGCACACCCCGACGCCACCCTGGACGACCTCATGGAGTTCGTCCCCGGCCCCGACCTGCCCACCGGCGGCACCATCGTGGGCCTCGACGGCATCCGCGACGCCTATGTGAAGGGCCGCGGCACCTTCCGCACCCGCGCCACCGTGTCGATCGAGAAGGTCACCCCGCGGCGCACCGGCCTGGTCGTCACCGAGCTGCCCTACAACGTCGGCCCCGAGAAGGTCGTCAGCCGCATCAAGGAACTGGTGCAGGCCAAGAAGATCCAGGGCATCTCCGACCTGAAGGACCTCACCGACCGCAACCAGGGCCTGCGGCTGGTGATCGAGCTGAAGAACGGCTTCAACCCCGAGGCCGTCCTGGAGGAGCTGTACCGCCTCACGCCGATGGAGGAGTCCTTCGGCATCAACAACGTGGCCCTGGTCGACGGACAGCCGCAGACGCTGGGCCTGCGCGAGCTCCTCTCGGTCTACGTCGACCACCGCCTCGAGGTGGTCCGGCGTCGCTGCGAGTTCCGCAGGGCCAAGCGGCAGGAGCGCCTGCACCTGGTCGCGGGCCTGCTGGTCGCGCTGCTCGGTATCGACGAGGTCATCGCGTTGATCCGCGAATCCGAGGACTCCGGGCAGGCGCGGGAGCGTCTCATGGACCGCTTCGGGCTCTCCGACGTCCAGGCCCGCTACATCCTGGACACGCCGCTGCGCCGGCTCACCAAGTACGACCGGCTGGAGCTGGAGGGCGAGCGTGACCGCCTCGACTCCGAGATCGCCGAGCTCACCGCGATCCTGGAGTCCGACGCCAAACTGCGCCGGGTCGTCTCCAAGGAGCTCGCCGAGGTCGCCAAGCAGTACGCCACGCCGCGCCGCACCGTCCTCAAGGAGAGCTCCGGCGCCACCCGCACCGCCGCGGTCCCGCTGGAGGTCGGCGACGACCCCTGCCACGTCCTGCTGAGCTCCAGCGGGATGCTCGGCCGCAGCGTGGGGGCCCGGCTTCCGCGGATGTTCGAGGGGCTGCGGGTCCGCCACGACGCGATCACCGCCTCGGTCCCGGCGACGGTGCGCGGTGAGATCGCGATCGTCACCGACCTGGGCCGGTTGATCCGGATCCCGGTGCTGGAGCTGCCCGAGGTGCCCGACGAGGGGGCGGACGTGCCGCCGCTGGCCTCCGGCTCCCCGGTGACGGAGTTCGTGGAGCTGGCCGACGGCGAGCGGGTGATCTCGCTGGCCAGCCTCGCAGGCGACGGACCGGGGCTGGTCGTGGGCACCGAGCAGGGCGTGGTCAAGCGGGTCACCGACTATCCGCAGAACAAGGACGACTTCGAGGTCATCGGCCTCAAGGAGGGCGACCGGCTCGTCGGCGCGACACAGCTGTCGACCGGCGAGGAGGACCTGGTCTTCATCACCTCCGAGGCCCAGCTGCTGCGCTTCCCCGCCTCGTCGGTGCGTCCCCAGGGGCGTCCGGCCGGTGGCGTGGCCGGTGTCCGGCTGGGCGAGGGCGCCCGCGCCCTGTGGTTCGGGGCGGTTCCCGTCCCCGAGGACTCCGTCGTGCTCACCGTGGCCGGAACCTCCGCCGCGCTGCCCGGATCCCAGGCCGGCGCGGCGAAGGTGACCCCCTTCGAGGTCTATCCGGTCAAGGGGCGCGCGACCGGGGGTGTTCGCTGCCACCGGTTCCTCAAGGGCGAGGACACCTTGCTCTTCGCCTGGGTGGGCCGCGCCCCGGCGCGGGCCTCGCGCGCGGACGGCGGACCGGTCCGCCTGCCCGACCTGGACGGACGTCGCGACGGCTCCGGTGAGGCGCTTCCCCGCCCCATCGCCTTCGTCGGAAGCGGCCAGACCGACACCGGGGTGACCGCACCGGCCTCGGGCTCCTGATCCCCGGGGCGGCGGGGCACCCCGCCCTTCCGGGAACGGGGCGGGGTTCGCGGCGACCGCACCCGGCCGCTGGAACGGGAATGCTCACGGCTTCCCCTCTGTTGGAACGCCCGACGAAAGGAGTACGCATGGCGGAGACGTCGTACGACACCTTTGCCCGTGGCCGCCGCTTCTTCAACCTCGGCGATCCGATCGGCGCGGCCCGGGTCCTGGCCCCGCTGGCGGAGGCCGAGCCCAACAGCCGCTCGGTCCTGGAGCTCCTCGGCCGGTCCTACTTCCATTCGGCCCAGCTCGCCAAGGCGGAGGAGACGTTCCGCCGGCTGGTCGAACTCGACCCCTGTGACGCGTGGGCGCACATCGCGCTCGCCCGGACCCTGGAACGGCAGAACCGCGAATCCGAGGCCGCCCCGCACCGCCGGATGCACGGGGTGATGTCCGGAGGTTCCCTCGACTGACCCGGGCGACGACGACGGCGACGGGCCGCTCCCCTTGGGGGCGGCCCGCCCGCGTATACGCTTCGTCCCATGTCAGCCTCGCCAGACACCCCCGACCCGTGGATCGACCGCTCGTGCTCCCGCAACCGCTCCTGGAGTGACGAGGCCGTCCGCAGGATCACCGCCGACGCCGCCCGCTCCGCAGACACCCACCTGCACGTCTTCCCCCTGCCCGAGGAGTGGGGCATCGACCTGTACCTCAAGGACGAGTCGGTCCACCCCACCGGCAGTCTCAAGCACCGGCTGGCCCGGTCGCTGTTCCTGTACGGGCTGGCCAACGGCTGGATCGACGAGGGGACCACGATCGTCGAGGCGAGCTCCGGGTCGACCGCGGTCTCCGAGGCCTACTTCGCGCGGCTGCTCGGCCTGGAATTCATCACCGTCGTACCACGCCGGACCAGCCCGGAGAAGATCGCGCTGATCGAGCGTTACGGCGGTCGCTGCCACTTCGTGGACGTCCCCGCCGAGATGTACACCGAGGCCGAGCGGCTCGCCGCCGAGAGCGGCGGTCACTACATGGACCAGTTCACCTACGCCGAGCGGGCCACGGACTGGCGCGGTAACAACAACATCGCCGAATCGATCTTCTCCCAGCTCACCCTGGAACGGCACCCGATCCCCGACTGGATCGTGGTGGGCGCGGGCACCGGCGGGACCTCGGCCACGATCGGCCGTTACCTGCGTTACCGTCGCCACCACACCCGGCTGGCCGTCGTGGACCCGGAGAACTCCGCGTTCTTTCCCAGTTGGGTCACCGGCGCGCCCGACTACGCCACCGGCATGCCCTCGCGTATCGAGGGCATCGGCCGTCCTCGCGTGGAGCCCAGCTTCGTCCCCTCGGTCATCGACGTGATGATCCCGGTGCCGGACGCGGCGAGCATCGCCGCGATGCGCCATCTCAACGACGTCACCGGGCTGTGCGCGGGCGGTTCCACCGGTACGAACCTGTGGGGGGTGTGGCGGCTCGTGGCGCGGATGCTCGAGAGCGGACGGCGTGGCAGTGTCGTCACGCTGATCTGCGACGGCGGCGAACGGTACCGGCACAGCTACTACGACGACGAGTGGGTCGCCGCCCAGGGCTTGGACCTGCGCCCCTACACCGCCACGCTGGAGCGCTTCCTCGCCACCGGCGCGTGGGTGGAGGAATAGCCGGCGGGCCCGGTCCCGGCCGCCGCGGTCCCGTGGGAACGTGGCGGCCGGGACCGTCCGCGTCTTAGGCGTCGATCCTGGAGAGGTCGAGCTCGCGGGCGCCCTTGGCGATGAACTCGCGTCGAGGCGCGACCTCGTTGCCCATGAGGAGGCTGAACACCGCCGCGGCCTCCTCGGCCTGCTCCACCCGGATCCGGCGCAGCGTGCGGTAACGCGGGTCCATGGTGGTCTCGGCGAGCTGGTCGGCGTCCATCTCGCCCAGGCCCTTGTAGCGCTGGACCGGTTCCTTCCAGGTCTTGCCCTTCTTCTCCAACTCGGCGAGCGTGCGGTGCAGCTCGGCGTCGGAGTAGGTGTAGATGTACTTGTCCTCGGGACGGGCCCCGCGCTTCTTGCGGACGTTGGTCAGCTCGATGCGGTGCAGCGGGGGCACGGCCGCGTAGACCCGGCCGGCCTCCAGCATGGGCCGCATGTAGCGGTAGAACAGCGTCAGCAGCAGGCAGCGGATGTGCGCGCCGTCGACGTCGGCGTCGGCCATGAGGATGACCCGGCCATAACGCGCCGCCTCGACGTCGAAGGTGCGTCCCGACCCGGCCCCGATGACCTGGATGATCGCGGCGCACTCGGCGTTCTTCAGCATGTCGGCCACGGACGACTTCTGGACGTTGAGGATCTTGCCGCGGATGGGCAGCAGGGCCTGGAACTCGGAGTCGCGGGCGAGCTTGGCGGTTCCCAGGGCGGAGTCGCCCTCCACGATGAACAGCTCGCTGCGCTCCAGCCCCTCGCTGCGGCAGTCGACCAGCTTGGCGGGCAGCGCGGAGTTCTCCAGGGCGTTCTTGCGGCGCTGGGTCTCGCGCTGCTGCCGGGCCGCAAGGCGCGCCTTGGCCGCGTTGGCGACCTTCTCCAAGACGGCGCGCGCCTGCTGCTTCTCGGCCCGCTTGGTGGAGGTCAGGAAGTGCCGTAGCTCCTTGCCCACCACCTGGGAGACGATGCGGCTGGCGGCCGAGGTGCCCAGGATCTCCTTGGTCTGGCCCTCGAACTGCGGTTCGGGAAGCCGGACCGTCACCACCGCGGTGAGGCCCTCCAGCACGTCCTCCTTGACGACCGGGTCGTCACTGGCCTTGAGCAGCTTCGTGCTGCGCAGCTGGTCGTTGATCACGCGCACCAGGGCCCGGTCGAAACCGGCGAGGTGGGTGCCCCCCTTGGGGGTGGCGATGACGTTGACGAAGGACCGCACCGTGGTGTCGTACCCCGTGCCCCAGCGCAGGGCGACGTCGACCTCCAGCTGGCGCTCGACCTCGGTCGGCGTCATGTGGCCGTTCTCGTCGAGGACCGGGACGGTCTCCTTGAACTGGCCGGTGCCCTGGATGCGCAGCACGTCGCTGACGGGCTCGTCGGGGGCGAGGAAGGTGCAGAACTCGCCGATCCCGCCGTCGAAGCGGAACTCCTCCTCGTAGGGCTCCTCGCCCTCGGTCCGCTCATCACGCACCGAGATCGTCAGTCCCGGAATGAGGAAGGCCGTCTGACGGGCGCGTTCGAGGAGCGCCTCGCGGGCGATGTCGGCGTCCTTCAGGAAGATCTGACGGTCGGCCCAGAACCGCACCCGGGTACCGGTGACCTTGCGGGCCACTCTGCGGGTGCGGACGAGGCCGGACTCGGGGGTGAAGCCCGCGTCGGGGCCGGCGGCGTCGAAGCGTCCGGGAATGCCGCGCCGGAAGCTGATGGCGTTGGTGTGTCCCTCGCGGTCGACCTCGACGTCCAGACGCGCCGACAGGGCGTTGACGACGGAGGCGCCGACACCGTGCAGACCACCCGAGGCGGTGTAGGAGCCGGTGCCGAACTTGCCTCCGGCGTGCAGTTTGGTCATGACCAGCTCGACGCCGGACAGGCCGCTCTTCGGTTCGACGTCGACCGGGATGCCGCGTCCGTTGTCGCGCACCTCGACCGACCCGTCGGCGTGCAGCACCACGTCGATACGTGTGCAGAAGCCGCCGAGCGCCTCGTCGACGGCGTTGTCGATGATCTCCCACATGCAGTGGGTCAGGCCCCGGCTGTCGGTGGAGCCGATGTACATGCCGGGCCGCTTGCGGACCGCCTCAAGACCTTCCAAGACCGAAAGGTGCCGCGCGGAATAATCCTCGGGGTCATGGACGGCTGCGGTGAGGGCGGTCACGTGGACTCTCCTGCGAATCGAGGGTTTTCGAGCGCGCCGCGGCCGGCGGACCGGGGCGCGGAGGTACAGGGGCGGGCACTGGACGAGCGCGCCCGTCTGCCGTCGAAGCCGTCCGTGCGTGCTCGTCATCTTCGTGCCATAGGCACAGTAGTTCGAATTGCAGGGTAGCGGCACCCTACGACATCCGCGTAGCGGAGCGTGTCGCCGGGTATGACACGGACAGGATGTTCCGCCGAACCGGAGAGGTAGGTCACAAACCGGGCGGATTCCGCTGTCGGCGTACAACAGACCTGGTTGGGAAGGTCTGCGTCCGGTTAGATGTTGTCCTGAGTGACTAGCGCCGAGTATTGAGGAAGGCGAAGTGACTGGAACTCTTGCCCCCACCCAGCCGCTGACGGCTGCTGACCGTTGCGACCGTTGCGGCGCGCAGGCGTATGTCCGAGTGGTTCTCAACTCCGGTGGCGAACTGCTGTTCTGCGCCCACCACATGCGTAAGCACGACGAATCGATCCGCAAGATCGCGTCGGACATCCAGGACGAGACCGACCGGCTCCACTCCACCCCCGCCGCCGCGTCCGACGGCGAGCGCTGACCCACAAGAGACGTGCGGCGGCGGCCTCCGGGTGAGGAGGCCGCCGCCGAAGTCTTTTCCGGCCCCCTTTGCGCGGCCGAGTGATCGTGGACACGTGCCCGAACGGGCCCCCCCGACTTTCCACCCTGGGTAGCTTGGGAGGCGGCCACCGCGGCCCGCGGTCGGCGCCACGGTCGCACGACCCGGGAGTGGAGGACCCATGCTCATCCTGCTGCCGCCATCGGAGGGCAAGGCCGACGAGGGGCGCGGCGCCCTGCTCGACCTCGGCGCGCTCACCCTGCCCGAGGTGAGCTCCGCCCGCGAGAGCGTGCTGGCGGAGCTGGAGCGGGTGTGCGCGGGCCCCGCCGAGGAGGCGCGCAAGGCGCTGGACCTGTCCCCGGGACAGGCCGCCACCGCGCTCGAACGCAACCGCGCGCTGCGCACCGCTCCGACTCTGCGCGCCGCCGACCTCTACACGGGCGTCCTCTACGACGCCCTGCGCCTGCCCGACCTGCTCACGGGCGACTCCGCGCAGCTCACCCGAGACTCCGTCCTGATCTTCTCGGGCCTGTGGGGCGTGGTCGGCCCCGATGACCCGATCCCCCCGTACCGTCTGTCGATGGGGGTGCGGCTGCCGGCGCTGGGAGCGCTCGGCGCGTTCTGGCGCGCCCACCTGACGGACCTGCTGACCAAACGGGCGGAGGAGCGGCTCGTCGTGGACTGCCGCTCCGCGACCTACGCGGCGGCGTTCCGTCCCACGGGCGCGACCGCCGAACGCACCGTCACCCTTCGGGTCCTGCGCGAGACCATCGTGGCCGGTGAACCGCGGCGCACCGTCGTCAGCCACATGGCCAAGGCCACCCGCGGAGTGATCGCGCACGCGCTCTTGAGCGCGCGCGTCACCGCGCGGACCCCTCACGAACTGCGCGAAGCGCTGCGCGACCTCGACCACGACGTCGAACTCGCCCCGCCCGCGCGGACGGGACAGCCCTATCGGATGGACGTGGTCGTGCGAGACTAGGATGTGACACGCGACACGACGTGCTCCACGCCCCGTCCTCGTTGGTGGTGCCCATGTCCTCGTCTCGCCTGCCCGCCTCCCGCCCCTCCCCCGGCCCGGTCCGCCCGTCCGCCCCCGCGACCGGCACCGCGGTCACGGCCGGCACCTCGCCCCTGTACTTCTGCGTCGGCCTGTTCTCGGTGTGGTTCCTCGCCACCCTGCTGGTGACGGCGACCGGGGCTCAGGACGCGGCCCCCTTCCAGGTGGTGTTCTACGCCCTGCTGGGCGTCGGCGGCTACCTCGCGCCGCCGCGCCGTCCCCGCGCCCTGCGCGCCCTGGGGTGGGGGCTGGTGGCCGGCTCGCTGGGCGGGATGCTCACCGCCCTGCCCTGGGGCTGAGCCCTCTCACGCCAGGTGCAGCTCGATCAGGGCGTTGGCGAAGGCCCGCTTCCCCTCCTCGTCCCCCGCCGTGTAGGACCATGGTGCCCTGTGCAGACGGTGCCCCACCTGGTAGAAGTGCCACCGCGCGCGGACCTTCTCCTCCCCCGCGTGGAACACCCACCCCATGAGGTGGTGGGCTTCGAGGTCGCGCGGATGCGGTAAGGCGCTCATGCACCACTTGTCCGCTGCGGCGGCGACCTCGTCCAGGGTCCTCCCGTTGAAGTAGGTGACCTCCTGCCTCATCGCGGCGAGGTACCTCTTGGACTTCAGCAGCCCGCGCTGCCGTCCGAGGAACCGCTCGATGTGGGCCAACGCGATCATCGAGACCACCGGATGGCCGTGTGGGGCGTTGGCCACCGTCGCACGGGCGAAGTCCATCATCTCCTCGTGGCTGCCGCCCCACTTCTCCGAGAGGAGCTGCAACCGCGCCCAGTGACCGGAGAAGAGGGTGGGGCAGCGTTCGACGACCCGCTGCCAGATCGTGTCGCTGTCGTTCCGGTCGAACTGCAGACCGAGCCCCACCCATTGGAGGCACGACCAGGGCACCGGGTCGTCGGGGAAGAGCTCGGCGGCGGCCAGGAGGGGGTCTCGCGCGTCGGCGAGGGTGCGGTGGAACAGTTTGAAGCGGTCCGTGCCGACGGTGTCCGCGAAACCGCCGCCTCGGATCCGCCACGCCTCGACGATCAGCGTCCGTCCCAGCCACACCAGGATGTCGGCGGCTTCCTGCGGAGGCGTCTCCCGGGTGAGCAGAGCGTGGATCTCACGGCTGAGGCCGACCGCGGCGGCGCCGAGCGCGTCGACGCGCAGCGCGCGCGTCTCCGGATTCCCTCGTGTCTCCGCCAGGAGGACCAACCCCGCCCGCAGATGGCCCTCTCGCACCGCGTCGACGCCCGCATCCAGGGCGGGATCGTTCCAACAACGGTCGGCGACGATCCCGCTCATGACCGTTTCCACCCGACCGGCCCTGTGGCCCCCTCCGAACAAGCCCATGAGCATGGGAGGATAGCGCCGAAATAGCCCGAAAGCGGGGTTGAGATAACTTTCTAAGCCCGCTCAGCCCAGCTCAAGGCGTTCCATCGTCTCGCGGAACTCCTCCATCGCGGTTCCCGTACCGAAGTAGTCCCAGGGGACCGCCATGAAGCGGTCCCCGATCCGGCCCAGGTGGAGACGGGCGGCGTCGTCGTCCCCGCAGTCGGCGAAGACCCCACCGAAGAGATGGTGGGCCTCGATGTCACGCGGGTGCTCCTCTCCCCCCGAGAGCCATCGCTCCGACGCCTCCTTCAGCTCCGCAACCGTCTCCACCGAGTAATGGTCGACGGAGAAGCGCACGAACGCCTTGTAGCTTCCCTCGTCCAGCAGGGGCATGCGCTCACGCAGCAGGTACTCGGCGTGGGCCAGCGGCAGCATCGCGACGAGGGGATGCCCCGAAGGCGCCGTACGCGCCGTGGTCCGGGCGAAGTCGAACATCTCCTCATGGGAGCCGCCCCACTTGTCGGAGAGGATCTGGAGACGCCCCCAGTGCCCGGGGAAGATCGTCGGGCAGCGCTCGATGATGTTGCGCCAGATCTCCTCCTTGTCCGCCCGGTCGAGCTGAGAGCCCATCGCGAAGGACTGGAGGCACACCCAGGGCACCGGGTCCTCGGGGAACAGGTGCGCGGAGGCCAGGAGGGGTTCCCGCGCCTCGGCGAGGGTGGCGAAGAACAGTTTGAACCGGTCACGGCCCACGGTTTCGGCCCAGCCGCCACCACGGATCTTCCACGCCTCCCTGATGAGGGTGGACCCCAACCACAGCAGGATGTCGGCCGCGTCCCGGGGATCGGTCTCCTCCTCCAGGAGACCGGCGATGTGCCCGCTGTGCCCGACCGCGGCTCCTCCCAGGGCCTCGACCCGCTGGGCGCGCTTTTCCGGATCGTCGCGGCACTCCCGCAACAGCGCCGTTCCGGCCAGGAGGTGCCCCTCCTCGACCGCGTCGACGCCCGCGTCCAGGGCGGGATCCTTCCAGCAACGGCCGGGGATGTAGGTGACCTGGGGTTTGCCATGGTCGACGCGCTTACGGCGCCCGAAGAGCCTCATGGAGCGAGATTAGCGGCTCCTAAGAACACGAACACCTCTTTTCCGCCACAAGCGGCAAACCGGCCTTATCGCCGTAAATGGTGTGATCAACTGTGATTCGAGATAACAAACCGGTCTCGGTTTTTTATCTCGCCCATACATCGCCCGCGGGATGATCGGCATACCGGATGGAGGGAGTCATCGCAAGCACCCTCGCCACGACGCTGCACGGACCTCGCCACATCCGTGGAGCGAACCGCCGTGGTAGAGAACGCCGGCGATGCCGACGGGCTGCCGCCCCTGCTCGGGGTGGCAGCCCGTCGGCCCGCCTCTTCGGCCCGGCCTCTCGGGGCGGCCGGCACGAAGACGGGTCAGTCCAGGTAGTCGCGGAGAACCTGGGAGCGCGACGGATGCCGAAGCTTCGACATCGTCTTGCTCTCTATCTGACGGATCCGCTCGCGGGTCACACCGTAGACCTTGCCGATCTCGTCCAGCGTCTTGGGCTGACCGTCGGTGAGCCCGAAACGCATCGAGACCACACCCGCCTCGCGCTCCGACAGCGTGTCGAGGACCGAGTGCAGCTGCTCCTGCAGGAGCGTGAAGCTGACCGCCTCGCCCGGCTGGATCGCCTCGGAGTCCTCGATGAGGTCGCCGAACTCGCTGTCTCCGTCCTCGCCCAACGGGGTGTGCAGCGAGATCGGCTCACGGCCGTACTTTTGAACCTCGACGACCTTCTCGGGGGTCATGTCGAGTTCCTTGGCGAGCTCTTCGGGAGTGGGCTCGCGACCGAGGTCCTGCAACATCTGCCGCTGGACGCGGGCCAGCTTGTTGATGACCTCGACCATGTGCACCGGGATGCGGATGGTCCGGGCCTGGTCGGCCATCGCCCGGGTGATCGCCTGACGGATCCACCAGGTGGCGTAGGTGGAGAACTTGTAACCCTTGGTGTAGTCGAACTTCTCGACCGCGCGGATCAGACCCAGGTTGCCCTCCTGGATGAGGTCCAGGAAGAGCATGCCGCGTCCGGTGTAGCGCTTGGCCAGCGAGACCACCAGGCGCAGGTTCGCCTCGAGCAGGTGCTTCTTGGCCCGGCTGCCGTCCTCGGCGATCCACTCGAGCTCGTCGCGGAACTCGAACGGCAGCGAGTCGCCCTCTTCGGCCAGCTTCTCCTCGGCGAACAACCCCGCCTCGATACGCTTGGCGAGCTCGACCTCCTGCTCCGCGTTGAGCAGCGGAACCTTGCCGATCTGCTTGAGGTAGTCCTTGACCGGGTCGGCGGTGGCGCCCGCGGCGACGACCTGCGCCGCGGGGGCGTCGTCGTCATCGTCGTAGAGGACGAACGCCTCGTCCTCGGAGGTGTTGGCGGTGGCCTTCTCCGGGATGCCCGCGGTCTCGGGCTTGAGCCCCGACCCGGCCACCGGACCGTCGACGACCTCGACCTCGTCGTCGGTGTCCTCGACCAGCTCCAGCTCGGCGCCGGTCTCCTCGGCGTCGTCGAAGTCGGTGACCTCGAGATCGATCTCCTCGTCCTCGAGGTTGACCTCGTCGGTCTTCTTCGTCGTGGTCTTGACGGCCGCCTTCTTGGCCGTGGTGCGCTTGGCCGGCGCGCTCTTGGCGGTCGCGGCCTTCGCCGTCCGCTTGGTTCCCCCCTCGCCCGTGGCGGCACCCGTGGCCCGCTTCTTGGCGGGAGTGGCGGCCTTGGCGGTCTCGACCACGGCGGTCACGCTGTCGGGCTGCTCCTGAGCCGCCGCGGCACGCTTCACCCTGGTCGTGGTGGTCTTGGGAGCGGTCGTCTTGCGACGTGTGGACTTGCGCCGCGTCGGTGCGGACTCCGCCGCGCCGACGACGAGGGTGACCCCCTCCTTCGTCAGGCTGCGGAGCACGGCCTGAGCCTTCGACATGGGAATGTCGGCCTCTTCAAAGGCACGGCGCACGTCCTCGGGCTCAAGGTACCCCTGGGACCGCCCACGCTCGATCAGCTGCTGGATGACAGGCTCGTGCAGCGACTCCTGCTGCTTGGAGCGGGTCGAACTGGCAGGTGACACAAACACCTCTCGAACGGACGTGTGGCGAGATTGCTGGACCCGGCGGCCCGAAGAGTCAGGAGGCAAGGTGGTGCTCTTTTCCTCACTCAAGCCCGGGACGCCCCTCGCTTGTGCGGAGGGCGTTGTTTTCTGTCGAGCGTACGTGCCGTCCCTGGCGTTCGGGCACGCCCGCCCAGTAGGATTTTCACCGCAGCTACGCGGATTCAATCCAGTGGTTCGGGTCCTCATCGGATCATCCCCGCGTGCGCGGAGACCACCACGGTGGATCCTCATCCCACCTTAGGCAAGGTCGGAGAGTTCTTCGTACAGTCTCAATCTTCCGGCTCGGCCTCGATCGCCGGAACATGGACGGCGAGCAACGTGACATCGTCGTCCTGCTCATACCCCGCGAGCATGTTCTCAACAAGGTATTCGAGCATCTTCTGCGGGTCGCCGACCACCTCCGCTGGCGCCTGGGACGCGACGGTTACGAGTTCGTCGAGACCCGAGGCGACCGAGCGCCTACGGTTCTCTACTAGTCCATCGGAATAGAGCACCACGGTGTTACCGGGCTGGACGAAAATTTTGTGGTGGGCCCGTTCGAAGGGCATCCCCAGGGGCGTCGCGGGCTCGGTCTCGAGCAGCCGCGGCTCGGCGTCGGGCGCCACCACCAGGGGCGGAAGGTGCCCGGCGTTGCCGAGGTAGCCGTGTCCCGTGCCGGGCTCCAGGACGAAATAGGCCAGTGTGGTGATCTGGTCGTCGCGTTCGGTCGCGTCGAACATCCGGTCCAGCCCGGTGAGCACGTCGGCGGGTTCGGGCATGCTGAAGGCCAGCGCCCGCAGCGCGTTGCGCACCCGGCTCATACCGGTGGCGGCCTTGATGCCCTTGCCCATCACGTCGCCCAGGACACCGGCCACCCTGCCGTCGCTCAATTCGAAGGCGTCGTACCAGTCGCCGCCGACCTGGACGTACTTGGTGCCGGGGTTGTACAGGGAGGCGAAGCGGATGCCGCGCACCTCGGGAAGGTCCTCGGGCAGCAGGCTCTGCTGGAGCGCCTCGGCGGTGCGGTGTTCGCGCTCGTAGAGCGTTGCCCGCTCCAACGCGAGCGCGCACTGGCCGGCCAGCGCCTCAAGGAAGATCCGTTCCTCGTCGGAGACGTCGCGGGTTCCGTTGAAGGCGAAACGCAGCGCCCCGATGGCCCGGCCCGCGCTCATCAGGGGCAGCGCCACCCAGGCGCGCTCGTCGGTGTGACGCAGGTAGGTGACCGCGTCCTCGTGGTGCTCCATCAGTTCCAGGAGCGCCTGGGGCGAACCGGCGATGGCGGGCTTGCGCTCGCGCACCGCGAGGGTCATGGTGCTGGGGAACTCCAGGGCCACCTCGGCCGGCGGCGCGCCGGGGATGTCGGGGATCCCGTCGGAGTTGAGCAGCCGCAACCGCAGACGTTCGCGGTCGAGCAGGGCCACAGCGGTGCGGTACACGCCGACGGCGGTCTCGCCGATCTCGGTCATGGCGTGCACGACCTGGTCCACGGTGAGCGCCTCGGCGAGGTCGGAGGTCGCCTTCTGCAACCTGACCGTCCGCAGCGCGGCCTCGCCGAGCTGCTGGGTGAGGCGCTGGCGCATCTCCTCGGCCTCGCGCTGGGTGGTGATGTCGCTGTGGGTGCCGACCCACTCGACCACGGCGTCGTCGCGGACCAGCGGGACCGCCCTGGAGTGGTAGTGGCGGAACTCGCCGGAGCGGATGCGCACCCGGAAGGTCGCGTCGAAGGGCGTCCGGTCCTGCACGGCGTCGTCCCAGGCGCGCTCCACGCGCTCGCGGTCGTCGACGTGGACCCGGCCCAACCAGCCCTCGGCGAGGTACTCCTCGGGGTCCTGGCCGGTGATGGCGCGCCATTCGGCGCAGTCCTCGTGGGTGCGTCCGTCGGGCGCGGCCGCCCAGACGATCTGGTTGCTGGCCTGCAGGAGCGAGCGGTAGCGCTCCTCACTGCGCCGCAGGGTGGTCTCGGCCTTGTGCCTGTCGCTGATGTCGACCGCGATGAGGGCCACGCCGGTGGCCTGCCCCTCGGCGTCGTGGGCGGGAAACCACGACATCGCCCAGTGGCGGTCGTCGTCAGGACGGCTCGGCGTGCCACCGATGAGGTGGTGGTCGCTGTAGACGACGGACTCCCCGGCCAGGACCGCGGACAGCGCGGTCTCGTGGGCGCAGGCGTCCTCCTCGTCGAGGACCTCGGAGGGGGTACGTCCGTGGCAGTCGCCGGAGTCCACCCCGTAGATCGTCGCCAGCGTGCGATTGACCCGCTGGTAGCGCAGGTCGGGGGTGAAGAAGGCGAACCCGATGGGAGCCTCCTTGAGGAGGGTGTCCAGCAACGCGGCATCCACCGGACTCAATCCGGACAGCCGAGGAGGCGGCACGGACGTCTCGGTGTTCATACGGGACACCTCCGGGATCCTTCCCGCTGCCGGGGATCTATGGCTGTCGGGCGCCCACGGCCCGCGACCCGCAGCGCCACGGCGACCCGGGTCTGCGGGACCACGCCCTCCTCCCGGGACGGACGGCCCCGGCCGGCTCGCCGGTTCCGCGCTCCCGGTCGCATCAGCATAAGCCACGGGACGCCGGTCGCGCTGATCCGCCCACAGCGGACGGTGACCGGTCATAGCCGAAAGTGAATGATACGTGGTGGTGCGAACAGCGGACGGAAAGGCGCGTTTTCCGGACAGTCCAATACCGGGAAAGAATTCTTGACCTGCTGCTCCTCGGCCTTCCCGAGCGGGCCGGTGGGAAGGCGGGCGCGCTCAGGAACGCGCGGTCCTCGCCTTCTCCGCCGCCTTCCGCTCCTGTTTGAACGCGCGGACCCGGGCCAGGGACTCGGGATCGTGGACATCGGCGACCGAGCGCGCCGTTCCGTCCTCGCCATAGGGCCCCGCCGCCTCACGCCAGCCCTGTGGACGGACCCCCAGCTGCTTGCCGAGGAGCGCCAGGAGGATCTGGCTCTTCTGCTCGCCGAACCCCGGCAGGGCCCGCGACCGGCGCGCTACCTCCGCACCCGTGGGGACATCGCGCCACAGGGCCTCGGCATCGCCTTCGTAGTGCTCGACCAGATGGCGGCACAGGTCCTGGAGGCGCCGGGCCATCGAGCCGGGGTAACGGTGGACCGCGGGCTTGTCCGAGAGCAGCGCCGCAAAGCGCTGCGGGTCGTACTGCGCGATCCCCCTCGCGTCCAGGTCCTCGCGCCCGAGCCTGCGCGCGATGGCCGCGGGAGCCGCGAAGGCGCGTTCCATGGGGACCTGCTGATCGAACAGCATGCCGGCCACCAAGGCCAGGGGACTGCGGGAGAGCAGGCGGTCGGCGGAGTCGTCCTGGGCGAGGTGAAGCCGGACCGTCATAGGTCAAGGGTCGCACAAAGGCTCTGTAAGAGGCGCTCGGTAAGGGGTTGACACCAGAGGGCGACGTTGTGAAATGGATGTGGTCGCCGTCCAGACCACTGCCATCGAGGGGGCGTGAGCGAGGATGCTCAAGACCTATCCCGTCGGTGACCTCCGGCAGGTCACCACCCGACTTCACGCGGAGTTCAGCGCGCTCTCCCACCAGCGCGTCGAACGCTGCGTCGCCGACACCTGGAGATGCGCCGAGCACCTCGGGTTCGACGTCACCCCCGGTCTCGTGGAACGCGTCGCCCGGGAACACCTCCAAGCCATGGTCAAATCCGAACCGCCGTCGAACCTGGGTTCCACCGTCGTCCCGGGCTCCGGCCCCCACGGCCGCACCGGCTGACGACGCCTCCGTCCGAGCATCCGCCGTTCCCGAACGGTCGCGAACGACCTCGCGCGCAGCGCGCCCCGGACAGGGCGCGCTGCGCGTGTGCGGCCCCACCCGACCGGATCGGCGACCTTTCCCACGCGGGTGCCATAGTCTCGTTGGGTGTCCCTGCCACCCCTTTCCCTGAGATCCGCCACCCCACCTCCCCCCAACGACGTCTTCGCCGAGATGCTGCGCGCCGCGCGTTCCCTGTTGGCGATGCGCCACCCGCTCGACGCCGAACTGGTGGTCAGCGAACTCCTCGGCTCCTGGTGGGGGCAGCGCGTCCCCGGCGTCGACGTCGAACGCGTCCTCGGCGAGGGTCTCGTCTCCTACGCCGCGGGGACCGGCTCCCCCGCCGGCCTGGCGCTGCTGGCCGGGATCTCCGCGCTGGGCACCTCCGAGCGGCAACGCCGGCTCGCCACCGAGGCGGTGACGGAGCTCATCGGGCACGGCGTCGCCGGCCCCTCATGGGCCGCGTCCGTCGGCCGGGTCCGCCCGCTGGAGTGCCACGTGTCCGGTTCCCTCTTCGGTGACACCGACGAGATCGTCTGCACGTTCCGCAGCGACATCGACGCCGCGGCCGGCGAGCAGACCGCGGAGCACGCCCTGATCGCGGTCGTCGACCACAACGCGGGCGGGGTGCTGCGCGACGTCTGGGTGACGACCAAGGTCGAACGGCTCCTCGCCCATTGCCGTGACGAGGCCGAGGCCAACCCGATGGCCACCTTCGAGACCGTCACCCCGGAACGCGCGCGGGGACTCCTGGAGGCGGCGCTGGAGCGGACCGAGTCCCTGGTCAACGGCGGCGACCGGCCGGCCCGCCTCCCCGGCGGCGGCGACGGCCTCACCGGGGGTTCCCTGGCGGCGCACCGTGCGCTGCTCAGCGCCCGCGTCCGCGCGCTGCCCCGGCCGCAAAAGCCGGTGGGGATCCCGTCGTGGCGGCGGGACCGTCGCGCGGTCCTCGCGGCCCGCTTCCTCGCCTCCGACGCGGCCGCCGAACTCTCCGACAGCTACGCCGCGAGCCGCTGTGTGGACCACATCATCGACTACGGGTGCGACGTCGACTTCGGCCGCCCGTTGCGGGTGAGCCCGCGCAAGGTCGAGGCGTTCCTGCTCTCCTGGCTGCCCCGCCGGGTGGTGCTCCTGCCCGCGGAACAGGAGGCGATGCCCCACGTGCTGGCCGCCTGGATCCGCTGGGCCGGCCCGCGCGGCGGGCTGCCCGAGATCGCGGTGGGCGCCACGCTGGACGCCGTGTGGGAGTCCACGGCCGCGTTCACGCGCTCCTACCGGGACCCCTCCTCCTTCGGTCTGCGCCACGACGCCGTGCGGCGGCTGCTGCCCGACGGCGACCTGTCCGCGCTCCCCCGCCGCATGTTCGCCTTCCCCCTCCTGGCCAGTGACCTGGTCTGGGAGGAGACCGGCCTGGACCCCTCGACCGCCGAGGGAAGACGCGCGCTGTTGCGGTTGGACCTGTTCGGCGAGTACGGGGACGGTTCCGGCGGGCGTGGCCGCCACTCCGCCCCCGAAGAGCCGGCACCTCGCCTCCAGCACCCCGAGGTCCCCGAGCCGGAGGAGACGCTGGCGGCGCACGAACGCCTGGCCGAACGGCTGTGGCACGGCGACCCTCCGGCCCTGTGGAACGCCGCCCAACGGTTGCTGGACCGCGGGCACTCCCGTTCGGCCGTGCTGGAGACGCTGCTCGACGTGCTGGGGGAGACCGGGGACGGCGAGGACCTGGACGAACGGCTCGACGACCTGTGATCCAGGCCCTCCGGACGGGCTAGGCCGCGGGCTCCAGCAGCCGCTCACGCAACGCCTCGACGGTCTCGGGCTTCACCCGCAGCCCCGAGAGCACGTAATCGTCGAAGGAACCGTGCAACCGCTCCACCTCGGCGAAGGCGGTCTCCAGGTAGGAGGTGCGCACCTCCAGCATCGGCCTGACCTCCTCGGGATCGATGCCGCGCCCCTGGATCAGCTCCAGCATCCAGGCGGTCGCCGCGCTGAGCCGGCTGTTGCTCGCCAGGTAGTCCTCGACGACGGTCTGCCGGGGCACCCCCAACAGCGTCAGCAGGATGACCGCGCCCCAACCGGTGCGGTCCTTGCCCGCGCTGCAGTGGAACACCAGCGGCAACGGCCCCTCGGCGGCGCGCTCGACCAGTTCGCGGTAGGCCGAACGGGCGTCGTCGGCGCCGACCAGCGTCCGGTTCACCTCGTGCATGAACCGCTCGGCTCCGTTGTCGGCGAGCAGTTCCCGCGCCCGTTCGGTGTCGCTGAACATGGCCGCGAGGTCGCCGCCCGTGCGGTGGTTCCCCTGCACGTCGAGCACGACGTGTTCGGCGCCGGCCGGGACCCGGTCCGCTTCGCGTTCGCGTTCGAACACCGTGCGCAGGTCGATCATCAGACGCAGGCCCAGTCTCTCCAGCGTCGCGAGGTCCTCCTCGTCGAGTCGGCTCAGGGCGTCGGCGCGAAACAGCATGCCACGGCGGATCCGCCGTCCGTCCTCCGTGGGGTAACCACCGAGGTCGCGGAAGTTGGGGGCGGTGCGCAGGATCGAGGAGTCGTTGTTCACGGACGCGACAATACCGATCCCCCACCGCCCCGGCACAGGACGGCCGGCACAGGTCACGACGTCAGAGCGCCGCCCTGTAGCTCGCGGATCTCCTCGCCGGCCTCCTTGACGTCCTTGGCCGTGTCCACACCACGCCAGAAGCCGTCGATCCGGTAGCCGTGCAGCCGTCCCTCCTCGGCCAGCCGCGGGAAGGTCGAGGACTCGTGGTCGCCCTTGACCGGCAGGAGCGGCGTCATCCCCGGTTCGAAGAGGTAGACGCCGGCGTTGATCCACAACGGCAGGACGGGGCTCTGGGTGAAACCCTCGATCCGGTCGTCGTCGGTGATGTCGACAACACCCCACGTGGTGCGGAAACGGGCGAGCGCCAGGGTGGCCAGCCCTCCCTTGGCCCGGTGGTGGGCGGTGAACTCCCGCAACGGGAACCAGGTGAGGATGTCACCGTTGAGCGCGAAGTAGGGGGACTCCGCGTCGCGCAACCCCGAAGCCGCGAAGCGCAGCGCGCCGCCCCGGCCCAAAGGCTCGTCCTCGGTCATCAAGGTGACCGTGGGGCCGTCGGTCCGTCCGGACAGGTGCTCCTGTAGCACTTCCGCCTTGTAACCGCAGGAGACGACCACGTGCTCGACCCCGTGGCCGGCGAGCCACTCCAGCTGGTAGTCGATGATGGGCCGCCCGGCGACCTCCACCATCGCTTTGGGGCGGGTGTCGGTGTAGGGGCGCAGGCGGGTGGCCTGCCCTCCGGCCAGGATGACGGCCTGGCTGACGGGGGTGGTGGAAGCAGTCATGCAGCGGACCCTAGCAGGGGCGCCCCGCCCCTCGTCGCGGAAGTCCGGCCCCGCCTCACGACTGGGTGATCTCGGAGTAGGCCAGACGCAGATCGGCTCGGGTGATGAGGGTCAGGTCGGCGGCGGTGGCAGCGGCCCCCAGCTCCTCGGCCACCCTCAGGTCACGGTAGGAGCAGGCCTTCTCGAACAGCGAACGCGCGAAACGGCCGTTGCCGAACTCGTCGATCCAGCCCGCCTCGCAGACGTGGCCGAAGATCTGGCGCAGGTCGTCGCGCGCCTGCTCGTCGAAGGCGTCACCGGTTCGGGCCGCGACGCGTTCGGCGATCTCGGTCAGCTCGTCGGGGGCGTAGCTGGGGAAGGTCACCCGGACGTTGAACCGGGAGGACAGCCCCGAATTACTGGCCAGGAAACGGTCCATCTCCGCCGGATAGCCCGCGAGGACGATGACCAGACGGTCCCGGTCGTCCTCCGCGCGCTTGAGCAGTGTCTGGATGGCCTCGGCGCCGAAGGCGTCGCCTCCGCTGTAGCCGGGATTGGCGAGCGAGTAGGCCTCGTCGACGAAGAGCACCCCACCGAGCGCGCGGTCCACCAGCTTGTTCGTCTTGACCGCCGTGGCCCCCAGGTGCTCGCCCACCAGGTCGGCGCGCTGGGCCTCGATCACATCGGGCCGGTTGAGCAGGCCCAGCGCCGCGAAGACCCGGCCCAGGATGCGGGCCACCGTCGTCTTGCCCGTGCCCGGCGGGCCGACGAACACGAAGTGCCGCATCGGCGGCTGGGCGCGCAGTCCCTGCCCCTCGCGCAGTTCGGCCACCTGCAACTGGGCCGCGATCGAGCGGACCTGCCGCTTCACCGGTTCCAGCCCGATCATCGCGTCGAGCTCCGCGAGCGCCTCGGAGACGTCGGGCGTCCGCGCGAAACCCGGTAGCCGTTCGGTGAGCTGCTCATAGGCCGTCACGACGTCGCGCGCGCGCACCGTGACCAGTTCGGCCGGTTCGGGCTGGTGGCCGGCCTGACCGCTGGTGACGACGCGGACGTCCCGGGCCTCGGCCGTCTTCTCCACCAGGGAGCGCACGAACCTGCCGTTGCCGAGCTCGTCGATGGCGCCGCGGCGCACCGCTTGTTCCAGACAGCGTCCCAGCGCGGGCCGGGCCTCCTCGTCCAGAAGGTCACCGCGCTGACCGAACAGGTGCTCGGCGATGCGCAACAGCTCCTCGGAGGTGTAGCTGGGAAACGTCACCCGCGTGGCGAACCGCGAGGCCAGGCCAGGGTTGGAGGCCAGGAAGCGTTCCATCTCCTGCTCGTAGCCGGCGAGGATGATGACCAGACGGTCCCGGTCGTCCTCCGCCCGTTTCAACAGGGTCTGGACGGCTTCGTTACCGAACCGGTCCGGTTGCCCGTCACCGTCGTTGACCAGGGAGTACGCCTCGTCGATGAACAGCACCCCGCCGAGCGCGCGGTCCACCAGCTCGTTGGTCTTGATCGCGGTCGCCCCCAGGTACTCGCCGACCAGGTCGGCGCGCTGGGCCTCGACGACGCGCGAGGTGGGCAGCAGCCCGAAGGAGTGCAGGATCGTGGCCAGGGTGCGCGCCACACTGGTCTTCCCCGTCCCCGGGGGGCCCGAGAAGACGAGATGGCGCAGGGGCTTGTCGACCGTGTAGCCGGCGTCGGCCCGGAGCCGGGCCGCCTCGATGGAGGCCGCGATCGCGCGCACCTGTTGTTTGACCGGTTCCAGGCCGATCATCGCCTCCAGCTCCGCGAGCGCCTCGTCAACGGGCAGCGGCGGCTCGGCCTGGACGTCGTCTCGCCGCGCGGGGGAGCCCGCGGCTCCCCCCGCGGCGCGTTGCCGGACCCGCGGCCCGCCGTCAGCAGGGGCGGCGGCCGAGACGGCGGAGCTCAGTTCGCGCCGTAGTCGACGCCCCGCCACCACCCGCCACAGCAGCGCGGCGGCGGCCCCCGCCGCGGTACAGGCGACTCCGACCGCCGGGGGCACCGTGTCGGTGACCATGCCGGCCAGGGCGACCGCGAGGCCGAGGATCAGCCCGACCAGCAACGAGATCAGGGTGGTGTGCCAGATCGGGAACTGCGTCACCCGGGACGCGGCGAAGGCGACGAGCGGCGGCAGGAGCGGCAGGAACAGGAGGACCGGGGCGCCGGCCAACGGGATCTGGAACAGGGGGTAGGCGAGCGCGATCCACACGAGGCAGACGAGCACGGTGGCGACCGCCTCGCCGGAGCGCATCAGGGCGGCGAACACCCCGAGGAGCAGCAGCGTGACCCCCAGCGCGGACAGGACGGGGATACCGACGAGGAACGCGGCGAGGGCCGCGGCCGTCGCGATCCCCGCGCCCGCGAACAGCCGGGTACGCGGCGGACACCTGTAGTACAGCTCCCGGATCCGCCGCAGTGGCGGTGTCCTCACCGGCCCCTCGGCGGTCCGGGGTCGATCCTCGCGCGCCATGGTCGTGCCCCTTCGCCGCTGTTCGCCCCTGCATCCGGCAGCCGTGCGTCACCGTCCCGTGCGGCTCTCGCGGGCCGCGTCCCAGGACAGGGGGAGCCGGCTCCCGGCGCGTTCCGGACCCCTCGACGGCCCGGAACCGGTTCCATACTGCCGGGAACCGACCGTGTTGAGTAGACAGCGCTCTCCCTCCGCCGCGCGGCGTGTCGCCTTCCGCTTCGGCTACAGAAGACTGAGCTGTCCGCCCGGATCCGACCGTCTTCTCCGTAGGTGCCGCCATTTGGGCAGGTCATCAAGGTAGGACCAGGACATCCGGTGGTGCGGGGTGGGCCCGTGTTCGGCCAGCGTCGCCCGATGGACCGGCGAAGGGTACCCCGCGGCCGTGGCGAAGCCGTAACCCGGGAAGTCGGCGTCCAACCCGGCCATCATGGTGTCGCGGTACACCTTGGCCAGGACCGACGCCGCGGAGACCGACACACAGGTCAGGTCCGCCCCGACCTGGGTCCGCACGGCCCAGGGGCGTCCGAGGTAGTCGTGCTTGCCGTCGAGGATGACGGCGTCGGGCCGCAGGGTCAGCCCCTCCAACGCGCGCGCGGCGGCCCGGCGCAGCGCCTCGGTCATGCCGACCTCGTCGATCTCCTCGGGGGTCGCCTGCCCGAAGGCGTGGTCACGCACCCAGGGCCGGACGAGGTCGGCCATGGCGATCCGCCGTTTGGGCGACAGCCGCTTGGAGTCGGTCAGCCCCTCGGGCGGCGGGGAGCCGTCGGTCACGGCGGCACAGACGACAACGGGGCCGGCCCAGGCGCCACGGCCCACTTCGTCGACTCCGGCGATGAGGGTGGCACCGCCTTCGGCGAGTTCCCGTTCGAGCTCGTAGGTGGGCGGGGGGATGGGGGACTTCACGGGCACCCGGCCAAGCTTAGACGCCACGCCCCCTCCCCGTCACCGCCGCCGTGGGCGGCGCCGTCACGATGGCCGCGCTCCTACCGGGACGGCCCGAAACCCATTGCGGTCCGATAAAAGCGCCCGAACACGGGGCGCGACTCCCCTATCCTGATCATCGAGCCGTGCCGTGTCACGGCCCGCCCAAGGCGGCTGTCGGCCCACCGGACCGCCGGCCGTCCGCGTCAACCGAAGAGCCGTTAGGGGCCGCCCGCCATGTCCGCCGCCACTCCCGTACCCGGTGGCATCCCGCCGCAGGGGAACACCTCGCAGGACGGGGAGGACTCGGTCGCGAAGTTGATCGAGATCGCCCACCCGCCGACGTTCGGGGAACGGCTGGTGTCGTGGGCGTCGCGCCCTCCGGGACGGCTCTACCTTCCCGCCTGCGTGTTCACCGGTCTGATCCTGCTCTACGAGGACAGCATGCCCGGGGGGCACCTGCCCAGCTTCCTGATCGGCATGGGCGCGGGCGCGTTGCTGGCCGCCATGGGAGCCCTGCGCCTGGGCATCGCGCTGTCGCTGGCCCGTCCGATGATCCGCCGCTACTGGCTGCGCTGGCTCACCGCGCCGGTCATCGCACTCGCCACCATCGTCCTGTCCGTCTCCGACGTCCCGCTGAAGGCCCGGCTGGACGCCTCCACCCAGGACCTCCTGCACCTGCGCGCCACGCTCGACCGCTCCACCACGATCCCCCTGAACGGCGAGTGGGCGGGGCTCTACCCGCTCCAGGCGGCCACGGTGACCGACGGCGTCACCCGTTTCACCGTCGAGGGGGCGGGTCTGCTCGACGGTTCGGGCCTGGCCTACAGTTCCGAGCCCTTGGAGACCGACCAGTTCCTCCCCGGCCACGGAGGCGTCGTCTACGAGCACATCTCGGGCCCCTGGTACTCCTGGAGCGACTACTGATCCGCGAACCCGTGGCGCCGCTCACGCGGCCGCGGGGTCTTCCCCTCGCAAATTCGACGTGCTTCCCGAGCTCATCGGGGTAGACCGGACCGGGGACCAACCACGGAGGATCATCCTCCGTGTCTCCGAGCGAGGAACAAGATGAACGAGTTCATGACGACCCTGCACCTGCGCATCCACGACGCGGTCGAGTCACTGCGCCGCGCGCGGCAACGGGGTGATGAGGACCTGGTCCTCTCCCAGGCGGGTGAGATCGAGGACCTCATCGAGATCGCGGCCCGGCACGGCGTCGACATCGACGGCGGTTACCGGGCCCTCACCCACGCGGCCTGAACCCGCCAGGCCGCCGTGCCGCTGTCCCGGCAGGAGCGGCGCGGCGACAACGCGCGGGGGAGGGGAGCCCGGAAAGGCTCCCCTCCCCCGCGTTCGCGTCCCTAGGGGATCATCGCCCCTCGCGCGGGCGCTGGTCGCGCCCGTCGCCGGCGGCGCGCCACTCCTGGGCCTCCTGGCGGAGGCTGTCGGCGAGCAGGCCCGCCGCCCCCTCGGGGAGAGGACCGCTGGACACCGCAGCGCGGCCGTGACCACGCTCGCCCAGCCTCGGCAGCATCTGGGCGAGGAGCAGCGTCGACAGCGCGGAGGAGTCCCCGCTGCCCTGCTCGGCCCGCACCACGAGCGGCTGCGGGGCCCGTTCGGCGAGCTTGGCTCCGACGTCCAGGCGGCGCCGGGCCAGCTCGTACTGGAGCACGGCCCGGTTGTCCCGGTAGGAGGTGGCCAGGCGGCGCTGCGCCTTCGCCTCGTTCTGAGCGGCGACGAGGTCGGCGCGTCCCCGCGTCTCGATCTCGTAGCGGACGCGCTGCGCCTCGGTCTCCTGCTCCTCCAGCATCTGGGCGACGTCCTTGCGCGCCTTGTTCAGCGCCGCGTTGACCTCGACGATCTTGGCGTCCCGGGTCTTCTTCGACCGTTCGATGTCCATCAGCAGCGTGTCGATGCGCCGCTTGCGGGTCAGCTCCCACTCCTGCTCGTAGGCGACCAGTTCCTTGGCCACCCGCTCGCGGGTGGCGAGGTGCTGCTGGTACTGGTTGGGGAGCTGAACGTCGGGGATGTTGCACCCCATGATGCGCACCCCGTAGCGGCTGAGCTGCCGGTTGAGCAGGTCCTGCATGTCCGCCACGTCGGAGCCGCGCAGATCGTAGGCGCCCTCGGTGTTGACCTGACGGCTGCGCTGACGGATCGCGTCTTGGACCGCGTTGGCCAGGACCAGGTCGAAGTTGCTCGCGCCGATCGTGCGGACGAAGGCCACCGCGTCGATGATGCGGAACTTCAGGAAGAACTCGATCGACTTCAACGGCACGTTCTCGCGCGTGGGGCAGGCCAGAACGGGCGCGGTGTAGGGGATCTCGGTGGAGGTGTCCACGACGAAGTCCACGCGCGACCAGGGGTGCCACAGGTAGTGGCGACCCGGTTCGAGCACGCCCACCACCGCGCCGAACTTCGTCAGCACGCCGGTGGTGCCCTGCTCGATCTCCACGATCGCCGAACGCCACCACCACAGAACCGCCAGCAGGACCGCGACCAGCCCGAGGACGAACGCCGGGAGGGCCGTCCAGGTGAGCAGGAACGGTTGCGCGGCGAGGACCACGACGGCGTAGCCGAGCAGGTACAGGCCGATCCAGACGGGCACGAGCCACTTCATTCCCCGCCCGTCGCGGGGGATGACCACGGGGACCAGGGTTCCCTGGTCGCCGCCGCGCAGCAGCCGCGCGATGTCGTTCCAGCCGGCCAGGCTCTCCTTGATGCTGGAGGCGGCGCGGCCGGGCACTGCGCTCTCGCTCATCTAACGCTCCCCTTCCCGGTTGGGCCCGTCCGGGCCGGGATCGGCGGCCGGCGGGTGCGGCCGCGCCGCCTCCTGCGCGTCGGCCAGGCGTTCGTCGATGGCCTGTTCCGACACCGAACGACGGATCTCCTCGACCCGGTCGGCCCCGGGCACCTCCTCTGTCGGCTGGGGCGCCTCGACGGTGGCCCCCTCGTCCTCCAGGAGCTCGGCGATCTCGGCCTCGCGCGCGGCGATGCGTTCGGAGATCAGTTCCAGGCGGGTCCGGATGGCGGCCATGTCCTCCTCGGAGAACAGACGGGCGTCGGCACCGCCGATGACCTGCCGGGCGATCTCCAGGAAGTCGACGCCCGCGGAGTCCCCCGGGCCGATCTGGACGACCTGCGGCAGGCTGTCGGCCACCGCCTCCAGCTTGTCCAGGAGGTCCTGCTGGAAGCGGTAGTCGAGGATCTCGGGCGCCTCGGCCGCGCTGACCGCGCGGATGTCCAGGGCCTGGGCCTCCAGGAGGGCGGCGTTGGCGTTGGCGGTGCTCTCCGCCTCGACGAAACGCTGCCGGGCCAGCGAGCGGGCGCGGTTGGTCTCACGCTCCAGCGCGGTGTCCATCTGCGCCTGGTACTGGGCGATGTCGGCCTGGATGGCCGAGAGCGTCTCGTTCAGGGACGCGAGCTCCTTGTTGAGGTCACCCTCGTTCTGTTCCTTGCGGAGCTGGAGCTCGTACTCGTAGGTGTAGGCCTCCTTGGCGACGCGGATCATCTCCGGGGCGGCCAGGTCCATGCGGTACTCCTGGCTGGAGGGCTCGGCGTGGGTGATGTTGGCGTTGGTGAGGCGGACCGCCGGCAGGAACTGCTCGTTGAGCTGGTCCAGCAGGCGGGCCGTGGTCTCGCCCACCAGGTCGTAGATCTCCGATGCCTGCTGGTCGTAGATGAGGCTGCGGGTGGTCTCGCTGATGGCGTTGTTCAACTTGTCCTGGAAGCCCTGCACGGCGCCCAGGACGAAGATGAACTGTTCGGGGTCCTCGATCCGGAACTGGAGAAAGAGGTCCACCGACGCCTTGACGCCGCTCTTGGTCGGCGCCTCACGGATCGGCGCGTTGAACGGGTACTCGCGCGTGGTGTTGACGATGTAGGAGACCCGCTTCCACGGATTGAGCAGGGTCACGCGCCCGGGTCCCACGACCTGTTCCAGCTTGCCGAACTTGGTGATCAGCGCCTGGCAGCCGTCGGGCACCATGACCATGCCCTGACGCCACCACAAGAACGCGGCGATGGCCAGCGTGATGATCCAGAAGTGCGGTCCGAAGAGGGCGAGCGTCACGCCCGGCAGCACCGCGGTCAGCACCGTGCCCACTAGACCCACGGCCGCCAGCAGGATCGCCGGCAGCATCGCGGTCAGCCGGCGTCCCCGGGGGATGACCATCGGGCTGATGACGTGGACCGGACCGTCGGTTCCTCGTTCGAACCTGCTGCGGTTGAGTACCTCGCCGGCGTTGTCGAGGGAGGTGGTCTGTTGTTCGATCAGGGTGCCGACGGAGGCCGCCTGGTCGCGAGCGGCGAGGAAGTCCCCCGGGTCCAACCCGAAGCCCTCCGTCGCCTTTCCGACCGCGCCGGCCACCGCCTCCCTGAGATCTCCACCTCCGGCGACCGCGCCTGCGGCCCCGCGCACCGTCTGCGCGAAGGACATGGGCATCGACTCCTCACGGATGTTCAAGGGATATGGGATCCGACGTGGTGAGGACGCCCTCGGTTCCATCGTCGGCGAAGTCGCGACATCCTCCTCCACCGCCCTCGGGCACGTCAACGGCCGGGCGACGGGATTCAGGCGAGGAAGTCCAGGTCGGTGCCGACGCCGGCCTCCACAGCGGAGCGGTAGGCCAGCCAGGACAGGGTGAGGTCCTGCCAGGGCGGGCCGAACGGGACGTAGGCGGTGACGGCGTCCGCGCTCGTACGCGCCGCGACCGTGCCGGTGAGCACGTCGCGCAGCGTTCCCGCGACGCGCGGGGCGTCGCCCCCGAAGCCGTCGGCGAGTTCCGTGTCGTCCACGATCGCCCGGGCGCCCCGCGGCAGACCGGTGAGGATTTCCCCACCGTCCACGGCGCCCACCCCGAGGAGCGCGTAGTGGACCCCCGGCCGCTCGCCCACCCGTCCCAGCAGGGAGACGGACGTGTCCGCCGCGACGGCGATGACCTCGGCCTTAGCGCCGACCTCCTCCGCTGTGGCGACACTCCTGGCCTGGATCCCCAGCGCCTCCTGGCAGCGCCGGGCGAAGTCGACGGCGCGCTCCCCGTCCCGGTCGGCCACGACCACCCCGGCGAGCGGGCGCAGGGCGGCCAGGCCACGGGTGAGGACCTCGGCCCGCGCGCCACAGCCGAGGACACCGAGCACGTCGGCGTCGGAGCGGGCCAGCGCGTGCGCGCCGAGCGCCGCCGACAGCCCGGTGCGCCAGTCGGCGAGCGCTCCGGCGTCCAGCAGGGCCAGGGGCTCTCCCGTGTCGAGGTCGTGGAGGCACACCACGCCGCGTGACACCGCGCCGGATCCCCGGTGCCCCGTCTCGTCTCGGACCGTGTAGGCGGGGATCCCCGGCAGCAGGCCGGGGAACAGCACGCTGGCGCTCGCGGGGCCCGGCAGGTCGGTGCGCACCCGTTGGGCGCCGATCCGCGCGGGAGAGGCCGTGAAACCATGCCACAGACGGTCCAGGCAGGCGTGCGCGTCGAAGAGGCGGAGCAGATCGCTACGGCCGAGACAGCGTGTCACCCGCTCATTGTCCCAACCCCACCCGGCGCGGACACGCATCCCACGCGGGCACCCGTCTCGGCGGGCCGGCCCTCTCATGGCCGCGGGAAGGGGTTACGGTCGTCTACGGGCCGTCCAGCACGCCGTCCCCGACCGCGGACCGTGTCCGGGTGCCCGCTCCGATGGGCCCGGGCCCTGTCCCGCGGCCCGTCTCCAGCGACCAGGAGGACATCATGACCGATCTCCCCAGCCCGATCCTCACCTCGGCGGGATTGATCGGCGGTTACGCCGTCGCCCGCTCGACCGGCAACCGGCCGTTGGGCGGCGCGGTGCTGGCCGCGTGCGGGGTGGCCGCCTTCCGGCGTTGGCGGCACCGGGCCGGCTCGGGTAGGGCCGCCGCGCTGTCCGGGGTCTACGTGGCGGCCTTCGGCGTGTCACATCCGCTGGCCAAGCGGCTGGGGGCGTGGCCATCGGTGCTGACCGTGACCGCGGCGACCGCGATCGCCGGTTACGCGCTGGGCGAGCGCCGCGCCACCGACTGAGGCGGGCCGTTCAGCCCCGCGTGATGTAGGCCTCCAGATGGTCGCGGTGGACCTCGAGCTGGCTGATCCGGCTCTTGAGGACGTCGCCGACGCTGACGACCCCGGCCAGGCGCTCCCCTGAGACGACGGGGATGTGGCGGATGCGTCGCCGGGTCATCACGAGGGCCAGGGAGTCGACACTGTCATGCGGGGCGCAGACGGTCACGGGGGAGGTCATGATGTCGCGGACCCTGGCCGCGAGAAGGCCCCATCCCTGCTCGGCCAGGCGGCGCACGATATCGCGCTCGGAGGCGACCCCGACCACGCGGCCGTCCCGATCGACCACGACGGCGGCTCCGATGTCATGCCGGGCGAGGCCGGTCAACAGGTGCGCGATGGTCGTGTCGGGGCGGACGGTCACCACGGCCGGGCCTTTGGCCCTCAGGATCGCGGCGATCAACACAGCGGCCACCTTTCGCTCGGTGACGGAGAGTTACCCTTGCCGAACGAACGCCAATCGTGTACCGCCCCTGCCGGACGTCCAGGCGGGCTCCCTCAGGCAAGACGAAACGTTCCGTCTCGCACTGGCTACCCTGTCCTCATGACGACGCGCAGATCCCCCGACAGCGCCCGGCGGAGCGAACGCTCCCGCCAGGCCATCCTCACCGCCGCCCGCGAGCTGGTCGGCGAGACCGGCTACCGCAAGGTCACGATCGAGGCCATCGCCGCCCGCGCCGGGGTGGGCAAGCAGACGATCTACCGCTGGTGGCCCTCCAAGGGCGCGGTGATCCTCGACTCCATCCTGGCCATGAGCGAGGACGAGAAGGGCGAGATCTCCCTCCCCGACACCGGCGACATCGAAGCCGACCTCAGACTCGTCATACGCGCGACCGTGGCGGAGTTCGCCGACCCCGCCTTCGAAGCCCCGATCCGCGCCCTCAACAGCGAGATCATCGACGATCCCGAACTGGCCGCCACCTACCGCGAGAGGATGGCCGATCCCATGAACGAGGCGGTGCGCAGGCGCCTGCGCACCGCCCGGGCCACCGGGCAGCTCGCCGAGGACGCCGACCTCGACCTGATGCTGGAGATCCTCTACGCCCCGTTGTACCAACGGTGGCTGCTGCGCTCGGGACCGCTGACCCCCGACTACGCCGACGCCCTGGTCGATGCCGCCCTACGGGCGTTTCGCCCCTAGGCTCCCGGGACCGTCGCCCCCGACGAAGGAGACGGGGTGCCCGTTCACCGCGCCCGTCCCGGCGCCAGGTGGTCACATGGGGAGGCGGGCGGACGTGGCGCCGCCCACCACCACGGCGTCTTCGGGGAGCCGCCGCCACCCGGCCCCGCCCCGGGGGGCCGCCCTCGACGACCTCCCCCTCGCCCACCCGGCCCGGCCGTTTCCTCCACCGCGCTCCCGAGGGCACCGGGACAACCCGTGAGGGGGACCCGGAACGGATCCGGATCCCCCTCACCTTCAGACGTCCGCGGTCCCGGTCACCCGACCGGAGGCCGGGTCAGCCGCGCCCCGACCGAAGTCAGCTGCAACCGCTGGTCGAACCGCAGCCCTCGCAGACGTAGCAGCTGCCCGACGGGCGCATCTTGGTGCCGCAGGTGACGCACAGCGGCGCGTCCGCGGTGAAGCCCTGCTTCAGTTCGAGAAGCTCCGTGGTGGTCCGGGCCGCGCGCGACGGCTCGGCCGAGGCGCCCCGGTCGGCCTCCTCGGTCCTGACCTCCTCGCCCGCGACCGGGGCCGACTGGGCGTAGGACTCCACCTGGGCCGCGACCTGCGCCGGGTCCTCACCGGCGAGCTGGGCGGCGCGCTCCTCCGCCGACAGCACGCCAAGGGCGGCGCGCTGGTCGTAGGACAGGTAGTCCAGCGCCAGGCGGCGGAAGATGTAGTCGACGACCGACTGCGCCATGCGGATGTCGGGGTCGTCGGTCATGCCCGCCGGGTCGAAGCGCATGTTGGTGAACTTCTCGACGTAGGTCTCCAGCGGGACGCCGTACTGCAACGCGATGGAGATCGCGATCGAGAAGGCGTCCATGACGCCGGCCAGGGTCGACCCCTGCTTGCCGAGCTTCATGAAGACCTCGCCGAGGCCGTCGTCGGGGTAGGAGCCCGCGGTGATGTAGCCCTCGGCGCCGCCGACGGTGAAGGAGATGGTCTGGCTCGGGCGCTTCTTCGGCAGACGCCGGCGGACCGGGCGGTTGACCTCGATGACCTTCGGCTCCGGCTCGGCCTTCGGCTCGTCGGCGGACTTGGCCTCCCCCTTGCCCGTGGACAGCGGCTGGCCGACCTTGCAGTTGTCCCGGTAGACCGCGAGGGCCTTCAGGCCGAGCTTCCACCCCTGGAAGTAGATGTGCTCGAAGTCCTCGACCGTCGCCTCCTCGGGGACGTTGACGGTCTTGGAGATGGCGCCGGACAGGAACGGCTGGACCGCGGCCATCATCTCGACATGGCCCATGGGCTTGATGTAGCGCTTGCCCATGGCGCAGTCGAACACCTCGTAGTGTTCGGGGCGCAGGCCCGGGGCGTCCACGACGTGGCCGTTCTCCGAGATGTACTCGACGATGGCCTCGATCTGCTCCTGCTGGTAGCCGAGCTTCTTCAGGGCGCGCGGGATCGCCTGGTTGACGATCTGCATGGACCCGCCGCCGACCAGCTTCTTGTACTTGACCAGCGAGAAGTCCGGCTCGATACCGGTGGTGTCGCAGTCCATCATGAAGCCGATGGTGCCGGTGGGGGCGAGCAGGCTGGCCTGGGCGTTGCGCCAGCCGTTCTTCTCGCCGGTCTTGAGGCACTCCTCCCACGCCTTGGTCGCCGCCGACGCGATGTCGCGGTCCATCTCGTGCAGCGTGCGCAGGTCGTCGTTGGCTGCGGCGTGCTTGCGCATGACCCGCTTGTGCGCCTCGGCGTTCTTGGCGTAACCGTCGTAGGGGCCGACGATGCCGGCGAGCTCCGCGCTGCGCTTGTAGGCGGTGCCCGTCATGAGCGAGGTGATGGCGGCGGCGAGCGCGCGGCCCCCCTCGGAGTCGTAGGCGTGGCCGGTCGCCATCAGCAGGGCGCCGAGGTTGGCGTAGCCGATCCCCAGCTGACGGAACGCGCGCGTCGTCTCGCCGATCTTCTCGGTCGGGAAGTCGGCGAAGGTGATCGAGATGTCCATCGCGGTGATGATCAGCTCGGTCAGCTTGACGAACCGGTCGATGTCGAAGCGGTCGTCATCGCGCAGGAACTTCAGCAGGTTGATGGAGGCGAGGTTGCAGGAGGAGTTGTCCAGGTGGACGTACTCCGAGCAGGGGTTGCTGGCGGTGATCCGGCCGCTCTCAGGGGCGGTGTGCCAGTCGTTGATCGTGTCGTCGTACTGGATACCGGGGTCGGCGCACTCCCAGGCCGCCTTGGCCATCTTGTGGAAGAGATCCTTGGCGTCCACCGTGTCGATGACCTCGCCGGTGGTCCGCGAGACCAGCCCGAAGTCCGACCCGGTCTCGACCGCCCGCATGAAGGCGTCGGAGACGCGCACCGAGTTGTTGGCGTTCTGGTACTGGACGCTCACGATGTCGGCGCCGCCGAGGTCGACGTCGAACCCGGCGTCGCGCAGCGCGCGGATCTTGTGCTCCTCGCGCGCCTTGGTCTCGATGAACTCGGCGATGTCGGGGTGGTCCACGTCGAGGACGACCATCTTGGCGGCACGCCGGGTGGCGCCACCCGACTTGATGGTGCCGGCCGAGGCGTCGGCGCCGCGCATGAACGAGACGGGCCCCGAGGCGGTACCGCCGGAGGACAGCAGCTCCTTGCTGGAGCGGATCCGCGACAGGTTGACACCCGCGCCGGAGCCGCCCTTGAAGATGATCCCCTCTTCCTTGTACCAGTCGAGGATGGACTCCATTGTGTCGTCCACCGAGAGGATGAAGCAGGCCGAGACCTGCTGCTTGGAGTTGGTGCCGACGTTGAACCACACTGGGGAGTTGAAGCTGAACAGCTGGTTGACCAGCGCGTACTTCAGCTCGTGGTCGAAGATCTCGGCGTCCTCGTCCGAGGCGAAGTAGCCGTTCTCCTTGCCGGTCTTGGTGTACATCCCGGCGACGCGGTCGACCAGCTGCTTGAGGCTCCACTCACGCTCGGGGGTGCCCACGGCCCCGCGGAAGTACTTGCTCGCAACGATCTGGGTGGCGTTCATCGACCAGGAGGCCGGGAACTCCACACCCCGCTGCTCGAAGTTGACCGAGCCGTCGCGCCAGTTGGTCATGACGACGTCACGGCGCTCCCACTCGATCTCGTCGTAGGGGTGTACGCCGGCTGTGGTGAAGATGCGCTGGATCTTCAGGCCCTTACGCTGCCCCTTGCCCTTGCGTGTTGCTGAGCCACTGGTGGTCTCCGTCATTTCGCTCCCCCTGTCTCGCCCATACCCAATTCACGCCATCGCATGGTGAACCGCCACAAACGCAGCGGTTGTGATGTGAAACGTCTGATCTGGTGCTCCGCGCGCGAGGTCAGGGCGCGCGTGTCGGCGGCACCACGCCGTACTGCTTAAGACGAGGATCGATCGGCTCGCAGGCCGGCGATCTCGTTCTCGAAGTCCTCCAGGCACTCGAAGCTCCGGTAGACCGAAGCGAAGCGGAGGTAGGCGACCTCGTCCAGGTCGCGCAACGGCCCGAGGATCGCAAGCCCGATCTCGTGCGCGGGAACCTCCGCGATGCCACGCCCCCGGATCGCCTCCTCGACCTTCTGGCCGAGCAGGGCCAGCGCGTCTTCGTCGACCGGGCGGCCCTGACAGGCCCGTCGCACGCCGGCGATGATCTTGCTGCGGGAGAAGGGCTCGGTGACACCAGACCGCTTGGCGACCATGAGGAGCACGGTCTCCTGGGTGGTGAACCGGCGCTCGCACTCCGGGCACGAACGGCGACGGCGGATGGCCGCCCCGTCGTCGGTGGACCGACTGTCGATCACCCGGGTGTCAGGATGGCGGCAGAACGGGCAGTGCATGCCGGCACGCCTCCTTCCAGAACCGCATCAGTTGAGTCTCCCAGCACAGGCCGGGCGAGCCCGTACCACAGCATGGCGGGCAGCCCTGCGACATCGCCGTCCGTCCGTCCCAAGCCGGGGCCCGGAAACGAACAGGTACCTACTTAAGCACAACTTGTGGGCACCTCGAACCAGACGGGCACTACATATTGTGGCAACCTATGATCGGAACGGGAGAGATCGCAAGAGTCGACACGCCTTCGGGGAGCCGATCCCCAGGTCGCCCCGGACAAGTTCGTCCCCGCCCCCGGCGTGTCACGCGCGCCCGCGCCACCACGACCACCACAAGGACCCCGGACACGACAACGCGGACCGGGTGAAGGGGCGCGTCGGACACGCCCCCTCCGGTCCGCGGAGAGTACTTTCAAAGAACCCGGACACCCCGTCAGGGCGCGTCCGGAACCAGGAGCTCCTGACCGGGTTCGAGCGCGGAGTTGGCCAACCCGTTGAGTTCGACGAGCTCATGGACCGTCCGACGCGGGTCGTCCCCGGGACGGACGCGTTCCGCGATCTCCCACAGCGTATCGCCCTCTTCGACGATGACCGTCGGGGTCGCGGTGGGCAGCAGCGCGTCGGTGGAGGCGCCCGCGGTGGAGGCCCCCAGCGCCACGGTGGTCAACACCGCCATGGAGAACCCGCCGGCCGCGACCGCGGCCAGGGCCGAGAGGATGACCACACGTCCACGTCGGGTGAGCCGGGCGCCATGCCTGCCCGGTGGGCAGGCGTCGAGTTCGGGAAGGTCTGCGAGCGCCAGGGGGGGCACGGCGGCTACGCCGTCACCGCTCTCAGTCCTCACGGATTCTCCTCGCCATTCAGGGATCTCCACGGATCGGTCGTCGGCACCGGAACGGGACGGCCGCCGACCGGGGCGGGCCGGCGCACGACGGAGGCGCCGACCGGACACCGGTCACTGGGAAGCCACGGCACGGGATCGGACATCGCCCTCTCCATCGAGCGCCCGCCCCTTAGAACTGACGTTCGACTAATACCGCATCTCGGCGTTTTTTTCAGCACCATCTCGAACGTTTGTTTGATATCGCCTTGCCCAGGCACTAATGTTGGACATGTTTCACTGCGGTATACCGACGTCATCGCCCACACGAGACCCCTTCGATATGCCGCCGTTACACGGACACCGACGACTCCGCTGACAGCCCACACCGAGAACCCCGACCGCCGAGGAGGCCGGACGTGCCGGAGGAGAACCGCGGAACGCAGGAACTGCACGCGGACGACGAGGCCGTCGGCGTGCTCCGGTCCGCCGCCACCGATTCCGACGTCCCGGACGCCGCAACGCCGAAGCCAGCCCCGAAGCTGACCGATCGCCAACAGAGCGTCCTCAACGTCATCCACCGTTACGTGCGGCAACGCGGTTACCCCCCGTCCATCCGAGAGATCGGTGACGCGGTGGGCTTGTCGAGCCCCTCCAGTGTCGCGCACCAGCTGAAGGTGTTGCAACGCAAGGGGTATCTTCACCGTGACCAGAATCGCCCAAGAGCGGTCGAAATTCGCATTCCGGGACAGCCTCCCGTGCGCTCCTGGGACGAGGACGACACCGGCCAGGGTTCGGGCGAGGGCCGAGCCGCCAACGTCCCGGTCGTCGGCCGCATCGCCGCGGGCGGCCCGATCCTCGCCGAAGAGGCGGTCGAGGACGTGCTGACCCTCCCGCGCCAGATCGTCGGCGAAGGCCGCCTGTTCATGCTCACCGTGGTCGGCGACTCCATGATCGACGCGGCCATCACCGACGGTGACCTGGTCGTCGTCCGACAGCAGCCCGACGCCAACAACGGCGACATCGTCGCGGCGCTCATCGGCGACGAGGCCACCGTCAAGACGTTCAAGCGCGACGGGGAGCATGTCTGGCTCGTCCCCCGCAACGACGCCTACGAGCCCATCAGCGGTGACGAGGCCACCATCCTCGGCAAGGTCGTCGCCGTCCTGCGCAAGGTGTAACGACTTCGCCTCGGTTCGGTACGGACCCGTGATCGGCTCCACCCCGGAGCCGCGCCCTGGGACCGGCCCCGCCTCGGGCTCCCCTACCGTAGGGGCATGCGCCTGTTTCCCCGCCCCCTCCAGGTCTGCGGCACCCTCCTCACCGGAGGGGCGCTCCTGCTGTCGAGCGCCTGCGCGACGGCCGAGCGCGACGACGAAGGGGGCGTGGAGCGGCTCGACGTCGCCGCCGACGAGTACGAGGTGGAGTTCCGCAGCGGCCCCGACACCCTGTACGGGACGTTCGCGCTGCCACAGGACGCCGGCGAACCGGTACCCGCGGCGCTGATCGTGTCCGGAAGCGGACCGACCGACCGGAACGGCAACAGTCCGTACCGCTCCCAGGCCGACACCAACCACAATCTCGCGGCGATCCTGGCCGACGCCGGAATCGCCTCCCTGCGTTACGACAAGTACGGTTCCGGTTCGACCGGAACGGCGTCACGCGACCCGGAGGAGCCCGTCGGCTACGACCTGTTCGAGGACGAGATGACGGCCGCCTACGCGGAGCTCGCCTCCCGACCCGAGGTGGACCCGGACCGATTGGTCGTGATCGGCCACAGCGAGGGATCGATCTTCGCGCTGCGCGCCCCGAACGTGATCGACGAGCACCCGCCACGGGCACTGGTGCTCGCCGCCCCGGTAGGGGAACGTTACCTCTCCCTTCTCGACCGGCAGCTCACCGAACAGGTCCGAACCGCCGAAAGCGGCGGGGCGCTCGACGCGGCCGAGGCGACCGCAGTGCTGTCCGACACCCGTTATGCCATCGCCCGGCTCCGTTCCGGCGGCGAGCTCCCCGAGGACCTCTCTCCCCAGCTCGACGCGCTGTTCTCACCGACGAACGAGACCTTCCTCCGCGAGATCGACGCGATGGACCCGGTCGACCTCGCCCGTGAGCTGCCCGCCGACGTCTCGACGCTCGTTCTGTGGGGGACCGCCGACTCCCAGGTCGACGGGGCGGAGGTGGACCGGCTCATGACCGGCCTGGACGACGCCGAACGGGTGGACCTGCCCGACGCCGACCATGTGTTCCGGTTGTACGACGGCTCCCCTGGCGCGCCCGTCCTCGACGAGGAGCGTCCTGTGTCCCCCGAGCTCGCCCCCGCCCTCACCTCGTTCCTCGACCGAGCCCTGTAGGGCGCCGACGCGCGCGGGGCGCCCTCCGCGAGGGAGGGCGCCCCGCGTTCGGGCGAGGAGGGCCGCCGACTAGTACCCGCCGTTGCGGATCGCCTCGGCCGCGTCGCGCGCGATGCTCACCGCGCCGTCGACCGCCTCCTCCTCGGGGATGGACTCGGTGTAGGCGTAGTCGGTGGCGGCGTCGTAGCAGGTCGAGAAGAAGATGTTCGACATCCGGACTCCCACGCAGCCGAGTTCCTCCGCGCCGTCGTACCAGGACAGGGCCTCGTCCCCGAGCCCCTCGACCGGTGTCGTGGAGTAGCCCGCGGTCTGCGTCTCCAGGTCGGTGACGGTCTCCTCCTGACCCGTCGTACCCGGCCGGTCCTGGTTACGCATGACGATCATGTAGGCGAAAGCGGGGGTGCCCGAGGAGGTGGTCGGGGTGATCCAGCTGCACTCGTATCCGTCCCACCAGTCCTGACCCCCGGTGTCGATCGGCTCCTGCCGGTCGGCCTGGTAATCGGGAACGAGCAGGGACAGCGAAGCCCCCTCCGCGACCGAGCAACTCGGGGTCGCGGCGTACCCCTCGTCCTCCTCACCGGAGAGGAGGAACACCGCGCTGACGACGCCCAGGACGAGGACGACCGCGATCACCGCGGCGATGATCGAGGCGACCAGGCAACCGTTGTTCTTCTTCGGTACGGTGGTGTAGGGGTTGGGGCCGTAGGGCCCGTTGGGGGGCGGCGGACCATAGGCACCCGGATGTCCTCCCGGCGGAGGGCCGTACGGCCCTCCCGGAGGCGGACCGGCGGGACCACCCGGTCCTCCCGGAGGCGGACCGGCGGGACCGCCCGGCCCTCCCGGAGGCGGGCCATAGGAGCCCGAGGGGTAGGACGGACCGGACGGTCCACCGCTCGGCGGAACGTGGGGGCCGGAAGGGCCCGACGACCCCTCGAACGAGGGACCGTGGGCTCCGGACGGACCGGAGGGACCACCCGGGGGCGGCCCCGAGGGCTCTCCCGTAGGGCCGCCGTAAGGGGGCTGGGTCATGGGGTCTCCAATCGGAGGGATGGGCTTGGGGATGCCCGCGTCTCTTCCTGGGGGGCACGTGGAGAGGGAGGACGCGGTCGACGGGACCGTGGCGGCCCGCCCTGGTCAGGAACCGGTCTCGATCCTGGCCACGACGTCTCGGGCGAGCTCCTCCGCGCCCTTCAACGCCTCGTCCTGGGGGACGGTTCGGGTACCGGAGTAGTCCGTCGAAGCGTAGTAGCAGGAGGAGACATAGAGGTTGGACGTTCGGACGCCGACGCACCCGAACCTGTTTCCATTGTCGTACCAGGCCAGTGCCTCGTCTCCGAGTTCCTCGACCGCCACGGCCTCATGCCCCCTGCTGTCGTCGGCGAGGTCGGTGGCGGCCTGTTCCTCCCCACCGGCTCCCGGGCGGTTCTCGTTGCGCATGGTGTACAGGGCGACCTTGGCCGGTGGTTCGACCGCTGTCGCGGCGGTCTCCCACACGCACTGGTGCCCCTCCCACCATTCCTGTCCTTCGGTGTCGATCCGTTCGGCCAGGACGGTCTCGTGGGCGGGGACCAGCCGGGAGAGGACCTCGCCTTCGGCCACCGAGCAGTCGGGGGCCACCGAGTACTCGCCTCCGTCGGCGTCGAGCCAGACGGCGGCGGTGACCCCTCCCACCAGGAGGAGCAGCACGGTGACGGCCGCGGTGCCGAGGAGCGCGATGGCGCATCCCCGATTGGCCCGGGGCGTGGGCTCGATCTGGCGCTCCCCGCCGAGGGGGTGAGCGGAAGGCGTCTCTCGCCCGGGGTCTGCCTGCCCCGCGGTCGGCCACCCGCCCTGGGAGGGCGTTCCCGGCGCGGTGGAGGAGGGGGACCACGCCGGTCCCGGTTGGGCAGGGGGGCCTCCTCGGGGACCCGGGTCTCCCCCAGGCGGGTCCTGTCCGGGACCCCCGTGGGGCGGTTGGAGCATCTGCGGTCCTTTCCTCGACGGGGATCGGCGGCCGGCCCGTCAACGCTACTCGCCGCCGGACCGTCAGCCAGCAGACATCAGGGGCCATTTACCTGATCGACACCGTTACGGGCACATAACCCGTCATTCCAACAGCGCGTCCGACATCTCTGCACCCCCAGAACGCCGGTGTCCCGTCGTTCTGGATGCTCCGTCCCGGAGGGGACCGGAGACGTGTCCTAGGACGTCCTCACCCCTCCGCCGGTTCCCACGGACGGGAGGCCGGAGGCCGCCGAACGTTCAGAGGGAGTCGGCCAGGCGCTCGGCCACGCCGATCGCCCCGTCGCGCGCCTGCGCGTAGGACAGCGGCGTGCCGTCGGTTCCCCTGTCCCCGCCGTACCAGACGCGCACCAACAGGTTGTCCCTGCGGAACACCACCTCCGCGGCCCCGCCCTCCGCCGTCCCCGGCCGGACGACCGCTCCCTCTCCGAGCGAGGCCACGGGGGCCGCCCCCTCGGTCTCGCCGGCGGGGGCCAGTTCCACCAGCCGACGGGCGGCGGCCTGTTCCCCGCTCTCCTGCCCGTCGCGTCTGCTGAAACGCGCCTCGAACTCGACGTGCAGGGAGCGCGGAGGGGCCGAGGCGTCACCGAAGGAGGTCCAGGCGCAGGCGCCCGCGGCCGCGTTCTCCAACGGCCCCGCCGCCACGACCTCCGGCTGCGCCGACGGCACCGCGGGCTCGATCACCTCGGCCGTCACGTCAGCACAGGCCGGAGCGGCCGCGAAGGCGTCGGAGGGCGAGGCCTCGGCGGCCGGTCCTCGCGCGCCCCAGACAAGACCAGCGGTGATGGAGACGGCCGCCACCACCACGACGCCACCGGTCACGAGCAGTACTCGTTTCACGCCGCCGCTCCTTGACGACATTGGGCTCCTCGTTAGTCTCGGGCACCGCGGAAAAGGCCCCGCCCGGCGCCGGGAGAGATCCGTCGCGCCGGGCGGGACCGGTCGGTGAGGGTCAGCCCACCACGATGTTGACCAGCTTCGGTGCGCGCACCACGACCTTGCGGATCTGGCGGTCGCCGATGAAGTTCCGGACCTTCTCCGAGGCCAGGGCCAGGCGTTCCAGCTCCTCGGCGGAGATGTCCGGCGCCACCTCCAGCTTGTCACGGACCTTGCTGGCGACCTGCACGACACAGGTGACCGACTCCTGGACCAGGAGAGCGGGGTCGGGCGTGCGCCAGTTGCCGATGGCCACCGATCCACGGTGTCCCAGCCGCTCCCAGCCTTCCTCGGCCACGTAGGGGGCGACCAGCGACAGCGTGATCGCGATGACCTCGGCCGCCTCGCGGACAGCGGGGTCGGCGGCGCCCGGGCCGGAGTCGATGGCCCTGCGTGCCGCCGTCACCAGCTCCATGATGCGGGCGATCGCGACGTTGAAGCGCTGGGCCTCGACCGCGGCGGTCACCTTGTCCAGGGTCTGGTGGGTGGCCCTGCGCAACGCGAGGTCGCCTTCGGCGGGGTCGACGCCCGGCTGCGACGCCTCTCCCGCCTGGACCATCACCCGGAAGGCCCGGTTGAGGAACTTCAGGGAGGCGGCCGGGGAGACGTCGGCCCAGTCGATGTCGTCCTCGGGCGGGCCGGCGAACAGCATGGTCAGACGGACCGCGTCGACGCCGTACTTGTCGATCTCCGCACCGAGGTCGACGCCGTTGCCCAACGACTTCGACATCGCCTTGCCCTGGTTGATGACCTGGCCCTGGTTGAGCACCCGGGTGAAGGGCTCGGTGAACTCCACCATGCCCATGTCGTAGAGCACCTTGGTGAAGAACCGGCTGTAGAGCAGGTGCAGGATGGCGTGTTCCTTGCCGCCGATGTACTGGTCGACGGGTCCCCACTTGTTGATCGCGTCCCGGTCGAACGGCGCGTTCTCCTCGTGCGGCGAGCAGTAGCGCAGGAAGTACCAGGAGGAGTCGACGAACGTGTCCATCGTGTCGGTGTCGCGCTTGGCCGGGCCACCGCACTCGGGGCAGTCGACGTTGACCCAATCGTCGGCCGCGGCCAGCGGCGAGACCCCCTTGGGGGCGAGGTCGGCACCGCGCAGGTCGTCGGGCAGGAGCACCGGGAGCTGCTCGTCGGGTACGGGGACCTCGCCGCAGGAGGGGCAATGGATGATCGGGATGGGCGTACCCCAGAAGCGCTGCCGGGACAGCAGCCAGTCGCGCAGCCGGTAGTTGATCGTCCCCTCACCGGTGCCACGCTCGGCGAGGATCTCGATGATCCGCGGAATCGCCTCGCTCTTGCTGAGCCCGTCCAGCGGACCGGAGTTGACCAGCTTGCCCTCGCCCGCGGTGGCGACACCGCTGTCGTTCGGGTCGGCCTCGCCCGTCTCGACGACCACGCGCACCGGCAGCCCGAACTTCCGTGCGAAGTCGAGGTCGCGCTGGTCGTGGGCCGGGACCGCCATGATGGCGCCATGACCGTAATCGGCCAGGACGTAGTCGGCGGCCCAGATCGGGATGCGGTCGCCGTTGACCGGGTTGATCGCGTAGCGGCCGAGGAAGACGCCGGTCTTCTCCCGTTCCGTGGACTGACGCTCGATGTCGGACAGCTTGGCGACCTGGGCCCGGTACTCCTCGAACGCCTCGCGCTGTTCGGGGGCGCAGAGCTCGTCGGCCAACGGCGCGTCGGCGGCGACCACGAAGAAGGTCGCGCCGTAGAGCGTGTCCGGGCGCGTGGTGAACACCGTGACGGGCTCGTCGCGTCCCTCGATCGCGAACCGGACGTCGGCGCCCTGGGAGCGGCCGATCCAGTTGCGCTGCATGGTCAAGACCTCGTCGGCCCACTTGCCCTCGAGCTGGGCCATGTCCTCCAGCAGCCGGTCGGCGTACTCGGTGATCTTGTAGTACCACTGGTTGAGGGTGCGCCGCACCACCTCGGTGCCGCAGCGCTCGCACCGCCCCTGGACGACCTGCTCGTTGGCGAGCACCGTCTGGTCCTTGGGGCACCAGTTGACCAGGCCGTCCTTGCGGTAGGCCAGGCCCCGCTCGCGGAAGCGCAGGAAGAACCACTGGTTCCAGCGGTAGTACTCGGGGTCGCTGGTGTGGAGCCGTCGCGACCAGTCGAAGGAGATCCCGTAGCGGTGGAAGGACTCGGCCTGGGTCTCGATGTTGGCGTAGGTCCACTCGGCGGGGTGGGTCCCGTGCTTGATCGCGGCGTTCTCGGCCGGCAGGCCGAAGGAGTCCCAGCCGATCGGGTGGAGCACGTTCTCGCCCAGCTGGAAACGGTACCGGGCGACGACGTCGCCGATGGCGAACGCCTCGGCGTGGCCCATGTGAAGGTCGCCGGAGGGGTAGGGGAACATGTCCACCACATAGGAGCGCGGACGGTCGTCGGCCGGATCCTCGCTGGCCGCGAAGGGGTTCTCCTTGGCCCACCGGGCCTGCCACTTCTCCTGGAGGGTGTGGGCGTCGTAGGAGTCGTTCGCCACCTGGTCTCCGTCTACGGCTGTCATCGCTGGAACTGTCCTCTACCGCTTCGCGCTGTCGAAGCACGTGGTCTTGGGCGGGCCCCGGCTGTCCGGAGGGAGGCGCCGGCGAGGCGCACCGCGACCGGAGGCCGCCGCATGAGTCTTCGGATCCCAAGGTTAGCGTGCGGTGGGGATGACCTCACCGCCTCGTCCGGCCCTCCCCGAGCCCCGTGGGAGCGTGCGGGCGGAGGGGCGCCCTTCCAATGGGCCGGTCCGGGGTCGGGGCGACCGGCTTCTCCCGGCCGACGTGTCCCGCGCCGGTGGGACAATACACAGCACGCGGCCGACCGCCCGGTCACTCGAACACGCCTCCGCGTGTCCCTCCCCTTCCCGCCTGTCCCAGTACCGAGACTGGGAGGCAAGCGCCGGCCGATCCTCCGCCGGCGTCCCAGGACCTTGATGGAGATCAATGAACATGGCTGTCCTCGTTCGTGCCCGTCCTATCGCCCGTTTCCTCGCCTCCGCCGCGTTGGCCTCCGGTGTGGTGCTGGGAGCCGCGGCCTGCGGAGGCGGTGACGGTGGTGAGAGCGAGACCGAGGCCACCGCGCAGAGCAGCAGCCCGGCTCCGCTGCTGGGTGAGAACGACGATCGCATCCAGCTCACCGAGGGCGTCGCCTACACGCTGGACGCGGGGAGCGAGCAGCCGACCACCTTGGAGGTCGTCGGTTACGAGGAGGGCGAGGAGCCGGCCGTGATCATCAGCGTCGGGGAGGAGGACGGTCCCGCCAAGGAGCACACCCTCAAACTGGGTGACACCGTGGAGGCGGGTGGGAGCACCTGGCGGGTCTCGGAGATCGGGATGAGCGACTCCACCGGTTCGCTTCCCGGATCGGCGGCGCTGACGCGGGTCGAGTGACCCGGGGCACCCGGCCTCTTCCACAGAAGTTACCGTGCGGTAGAACAGTGACCGACAGCACTCTCTGGAGGAGGCCGCGATGCTCAACCTGTCGGTACTACTGGAGGACGGGGCCCGAAACCACCCCGACCGCGACGCCGTGGTCTTCGGTGACCTGCGCCTGAACTACGCGCTGGTGGACATGATCGCCAACCAGGTGGCCGAACTCCTGGTCGCACGGGGCATCGAGCGCGGGGACAGGATCGCGATCGCCTCCCCCAACACCCCCTACTTCCCCTTCGTCTACTTCGGCGCGCTCAAGGCGGGCGCCGTCGTGGTCCCCCTCAACGTACTGCTGACCCCGCGCGAGATCGCCTACCACCTGCGCGACTCCGGCGCCAAGGCGCTGTTCGCGTTCACCGGGACGCCGGATCTCCCGCTCGGGGAGCGCGCCTGGAAGGCGTTCAACGAGGTGGAGGGCTGCGAGGTCTACATCGACCTCCCGGCGACGCCCGGCGCCACCGAGTCGACGATCGAGGGCGCCGAGACGCTGTGGGCCGCGCTCGCCGGCCGTTCGGGACGTTTCGAGACGGTGCGCACCGAAGCCGACGACACCGCGGTCATCATCTACACCAGCGGCACCACCGGTCAGCCCAAGGGGGCCCAGCTCACCCACGCCAACCTGCTGCTCAACGCGGTGGCCTCGAGCCGCCTGTTCGGCCGCGCGCCCAACGGCCACGACATCTTCCTCACCGTGCTGCCGCTCTTCCACATCTTCGGCCAGACCACGATGATGAACTGCGCCCTCTACCGGCAGGGGACGATGGTCCTCCAGGCCCGTTTCGACGGCGACGAGACCCTCGCCCTCATGGAGAAGGAGGGCGTCACCATGTTCGCCGGCGTTCCCACCATGTACTGGGGACTGCTCGGCGCCAAGGGCGAACACGACATCGACAAGATCACCGGCACCCTGCACACCGCCGTGTCGGGCGGCTCGGCCCTGCCCGGCGAACTCGCCAAGCGGGTCAGGGATCGCTTCGGCGTCGACATCCTGGAGGGCTACGGGCTGTCCGAGACCTCGCCGGTCGTCTCGTTCAACGACCCCAGACGCAAGGCCAAGCCCGGTTCGATCGGGCTGCCGATCTGGGGGGTGGAGATGAGACTCGTGGACGCCGAGTTCAACGAGGTCGAGGGCGAGGGGCCCGGGGAGATCGCGGTACGCGGCCACTGCGTGATGAAGGGCTACCACCAACGGCCGGAGATCAACGAGCAGGTCCTGAAGGACGGGTGGTTCCGCACGGGCGACATCGCCCGGCGCGACGAGGAGGGCTTCTACTACATCGTCGACCGCTCCAAGGACATGATCATCCGCGGCGGTTACAACGTCTACCCCCGCGAACTGGAGGAGGTGCTGATGACGCACCCCGACGTGAGCCTGGCCGCCGTGGTGGGGGTGCCGCACGAGACCCACGGCGAGGAGATCAAGGCCTACGTGATCCGCCAGGAGGACGCCAGGGTGACCGAGCAGGAGCTCATCACCTGGGCCAAGGAGCGGCTGGCCGCCTACAAGTACCCGCGCCTGGTCGAGTTCCGCGACGAGCTGCCGATGACCGCCACCGGCAAGATCCTCAAGCGCGAGCTGCGCTGACCGACGCGGCCGGCGGCCCTCGACGCGGCCCCACTTCCGTTTGCGCGCCGGATCGGCGGGCAGGGCGGTGAGGGTCGCCGTCCCACGAGGGGGTCAGCATGGCCGATCGAGCGCCCTCGCGCTCCCGTCAGACGGGCGCTGCCGTCGCCTTCGCACTCGCGGTCCTGGCGACGGCCGCCATCGGCGGGGCCGCCGCGAGCGGGTCGGCGGAGGTCTACGCCCGGTTGACGTTGCCTTCCTGGGCACCGCCGCAGTGGCTGTTCGGCCCCGCCTGGACCGTGCTGTACGTTCTGATGGCGTTGGCGGGCTGGCTGGTCTGGCGTTCCGCCGGACTGCGCGGGGCGCCCGTCGCGTTCGCCCTCTACGCTCTCCAGTTGCTGCTCAACGCGGCCTGGACGCCGTTGTTCTTCGCGGCGGGGCGCTATGGCGCGGCCCTGGTCGACATCACGGTCCTGGGCGTGGCCCTCGCGGTGCTGATCGCGCTCTTCGCCCGCCACAGCCGGGTGGCGGCGGTGGCGCTCGTCCCCTATCTGGTGTGGGTGGCCTACGCGGGCGCGCTCAACGGGGCGATCGTCGTGTTGAACTGACCCCTCTCACGAGAGGGGTCTCCACTGGGAGTCGCAGACGGTGCACCTGAACTCGATGCGTTTGCCGCAGGCCTTGCAGTGCGGTCCCGGACTGTAGTCGTCGAGGTGCTCCGCGTGTCGGTCGGCGAAGTAGCGCAGATCGACACAGACGTTGCAGCGGATGAGGACGTTGGTCGGGCTCTTGGGCCAGGGGTAGTCCGGTTCGATCGGATGGTCCTCGACTGTGACCACGTGTCCTCCCCCACTCCGTTTCCGACGCGCGCGGACCGCTGCGTCGTCCCTGCGCGCCTCGGACCCCTCCGGCATCGGTCCATTCCCGCCAACACTCACGGAGAACCGTCGCCCGGTCAAGGAGAGACCGCCGTCACGGTCGCCTCCGCGCGCACCAGGCCGCCAGTTCCCCCACCCGTCCGGCGGCTTCGGCCAGGCGCGCCACCGGCACGGTCCCATCGGAGAGGGCGGCGAAGATCCGCTCCACCGTGGCCCCGAAGATCTTCTCGTCGCTGCCGCCCGCCTCGTGTGGGTTGCCCAGGCACAGCAGGTCGGCTCCGGCGCGTAGCGCGCCGACCGCGCCGTCGGCGATCCCGTCGAGTTCACCGCGTCCCAGGTGACGTGCCACCGCGCGCATGTCCAGCGCGTCGGTCACGGCGACCCCCTCGAAGCCCAGTTCGCCGCGGAGCAGGGCGTAGGCGCCGGGGTCGAGGCTGGCCGGGGCCTCGCCCAGCGCGGGCACCCGGATGTGCCCGACCATGACCATGCGCGCTCCCGCCTGGATCGCGGCGGCGAACGGCGGCAGCTCCCGCCGGCGCAGGGTCGCGAGGTCGACGTCGACCACGGGGAGGGCGAGGTGGGAGTCGACCTCGGTGTCGCCGTGGCCGGGGAAGTGCTTGGCCGCCGCCGCGACCCCCGCCTCCTGGAGGCCGCGGATGAAGGCGGTGCCGTGCCCGGCCACCTCCCGCGGATCGGCTCCGAACGCCCGCGGCCCGATGACGGGGTTGCGCGGGTTGACGTTGACGTCCACGACCGGCGCGAGCGCGGCGTCGATGCCGACACCGCGAAGTTCCCCGCCCATCGCGTGGGCGACGGCGCGGGTGCGGGCGAGGTCTCCCGTGGCGCCGAGCTCCCCGTGCCCGGGGTAGGGCGACCCCTGGACCGCGTGCAGCCGGGTGACCCTCCCGCCCTCCTCGTCCGAGGCGAGGACCAGGTCGGGGCGGAGCCCGTGCAGCGTCCGGGACAGCGCCGCCGGGTCGCCGGTGAGGTTGGGTCCGAAGTACAGTACGGCGCCCGTCCCCTCGTCGACCGCCCGGGCCAGCCATCCCGGTGGCTCGGTGCCCACGAACCCGGGCATGAGCACCTGGTGGACCATCCGCACGATCCGTGGATCACGGCGCGGTTCCGTCATCGTCATCCCTTCACCGCTCCCGAGACCAGCCCTGAGACCAGGCCCCGTTGGACGAACAGGAAGAACGCCATGACCGGGAGGGTGATGATCGTCGACGCCGCCATGACCGCGCCCCAGTCGGTGGTGTTCTGGCCGAAGAACTGCCGCAGTCCCACCGCGACCGTGTACTTCTCGCCGTCGTTCATGAACGTCAGCGCCAGGATGAACTCGTTCCAGGCGGTGATGAAGGAGAAGATGCTGGTGGCCACCAGCCCCGGGGCCACCAGGGGGAACAGCACCGACCAGAACATCCGCCCCCACGACGCTCCGTCGATGTAGGCGGCCTCCTCGACCTCGGCCGGCACCGCCGCGACGAAGCCGCGCAGCATCCAGATCGCGAAGGGCAGCGACAGCGCGACGTAGACGAGCGCGAGTCCCCACAGCGAGTTCAGCATGTTCAGGTCGCGGGCGAGCAGGAACAGCGAGATGACCAGGGCCTCGAGCGGGACCATCTGGATGACGAGCACCATCACCAGGACCGTGGTGCGCAACCGGAACCGGAAGCGCGCCACCGCGACCGCGGCGAACAGCGCGAGCAGGCTGCTCCCGACGACCGTGAGCAGCGCGACGAAGAGGGAGTTACCGAGATAGGTGAGGAAGCCGCCCCGGGTGAACACGCCCATGAAGTGGTCCAGGGTGGGGTCGGCCGGGAACAGCGCGTCGGTCCCCGACCCGGATCGCCGCGACAGCGCGCTGGAGAGCATGAAATAGGCGGGGAACAGCGTGAAGAGGAGGACGGCCGCCACCGCCGCCCCTTTACCGAAGGCGACGGCGGTGCGGCGGCCGGACGGCGCGCGGTCCGTGGTGGCGGTCATCGCAGCTCCTCGTCCCGGAACAGGGCCCGCAGGTAGACGATGGTGATGGCGAGCAGCATCAACGTGAGCAGGACCGCGATCGCGGATCCGAGCCCATAGCTCTGCTGGGAGAAGGAACGCACGTAGGACCACACCCCGAAGTTGAGCACCTCGGCGTTGGATCCCGCCCCTCCCGGCATCAGGTAGACCTGCGCGAACACCTTGAAGTCCCAGATCGTGGACAGGATCGTGACGACCGCGAACACGGGCCGGATCGTCGGCACGGTCACCCGCCAGAAACGCTGCCAGGCGTTGGCGCCGTCCAGCAGCGCGGCCTCGTGGAGTTCGCGCGGGATGGTGAGCAGTCCCGCCAGGACCGTGACCGCGACGAACGGGAAACCGTGGTGGACGATGTTGAGGGTGACGATCGCGTAGAAGGTCAGCCTCTCGGTGAACCAGTTGAATCCTTCAGGCCCGATCAGGCCGAGGGCGTGCAGGGCCTGGAACACCAGGCCGCGGTCGACGTCGAAGATCCAGATCCACACGTAGGTGCTGGTGACCGCGGGCATGGCCCAGGCGACCATGATGCAACCGGTGACCACCGTGCGCCATAGGGGACTCAGCGACCTCAGGAGCAGGGCGATGAGCGTGCCGAGGACGACCGTCCCACCGACCGCGAACACCGCGAACACCGCGGTGTTGGGAAGCGCCACCGTCCACAGGTAGGGGTCGGTGAGGAGCTCGACGTAGTTGTCCAGGCCGTTGTAGTCCGGCTGGCCGGAGACGACGTTGTCCAACCCGTAGTCCTGGAACGACAGCCACACCACCCGCGCCAGCGGGTACATCAGCAGCACGCCGATGGCCAGCAGGGCCGGCGCGAGCAGCACCCAGGGCCGTACGAGCCGTCGGGTCCTGGCGGACAGACGGCGGGACGGGGCGGGGCGGGGGCCACCGGGGTCGGCCGCGGGAGCGGCCGGCCTGGTGAGGACGGGTTTGGCCACGGCTCACCCGTCTCCGTTGAGTGTCTTCTCGATCGTCTCGGCGGCGGTGGCGGAGGCCTCCTCGACCGAGGCGTCACCGGACAGGATCGACTGGACCATCGTCTGCAGGACCTTCTGCCCCTGCACCTTGCCGTAGGCGGGGGTGACGGGGACCCCGCGCCCGGCCTGGCTCATCTGCACCGCGAACGGACGGATCAGCGGATCCTCGGACTCGGCGTAGCGGGCGAGCTGTTCCTGTTTACCGGGCAGGTAGGTGGTCTCCTCGGTCCAGCGCCGCGCGTACTCGTCACTCGTCAGGAGCTGGACGTACTCCCAGGCCAGGTCCTGGTCCTCCGACCCGTTGAACACCGACAGGTGGGACCCGCCCAGGAAGCTCGGGCTGTGGCCGCCCTCGGGCCCGGGGATCGGGAAGGCCGCGACGCGCCCTTCGAGGTCGGGGTTGGCCTCAAGGATCGCCTTGGGGGTCCAGCTTCCGGAGATCGCCATGGCGACCTTCCCGTCGACGAAGTTGTCCTGGACGTCGGTCTCCAGCCAGGTGGCCGCGCCGGTGGAGGACAGGCCGTCCTTCAGGGCGAGGTCGGTGAAGAAGGTGATCCCCTCACGCGCCTGGGGACTGTCGATGCCGGAGGTCCACGTCCCGTCGTCCCCCTGTTCGGCGATGTCGCCCCCGGCTCCCCAGACGAAGGGGAGGAGGGAGTACTCGGCGCCCCCGGGAACGGGGAAGGCGATCATGTCCTCCTCGGCGTCCTTGATCGTGAGCGCGGCCTCGCGCAACTGCTCCCAGTCGCGCGGCTCTTCGAGACCGTGCTCCTCGAAGACGTCGGTGCGGTAGAGGACCGCCCGCACCGCGGCGTGCCAGGGCACCCCGTAGAGCCGGTCCTCGACGGTGCCGGCCTCGATGAGCCCGGGAACGTAGGCGCTGGTGTCACCGACCCGGTCGGTGATGTCGGCCAGGGCGCCGGCCTGGGCGAACTCCGGTGTCCAGGTGGTGCCGACCTCGGCGACGTCGGGCATGGTGTCGCCGGCGATCGCGGTGACGAACTTGTCGTGGGCGTCGGCCCACGGGATGAACTCGACGTTGACGGTGGCGCCGGTGCGTTCCTCGAAGTCCGCGGCGACCTCGTCGAAGAACGCCGAGGCGTCGGGGTGGGTGCCCTCCATGATCCACACGTCCAGCGTTCGTTCTCCCCCGCCGCTGGAATCGCCACCCGCGCAGGCGCTCAGCGCCAGTATGAGAGCCGTGCTCGCGGCGGTGGCGGACAGGATGCGTTTCTGACCCATGGACCCTCCCGTCCTCGCCGCCACGGGATGCGCGGCGACGTGCGGTCGTCGTCTTCTTCTCCCGTCCTGGGGACGTGTAAGAAACCTACGCAAAATCCAGGAGGCTGTGAAGTAAACAACAAAAAATCACCGCACACCCACCATGACCACCACGAGTCACCGTACATCGACAGAGAGCAATAGGGAATCACCGTCGCGGGTGGCGCCCGGACCGGTCTTCCGCCCCATCGCGACGAGCCCCCGGCCGTGGACGACGACGGGCGTGCCCCGGCCGTCACCGGCCGGGACACGCCCGTATCGCCACCGCGCCGGTGGCCCTACTCGGCCGACCCCGAGGCGATCCGCAACGTCGAGATCAGCTCGGCCGGCTTGTAGACCGCCTGGCCGATCGCCGCGCAGAAGGCGGCGAGCATGTGCAGGAAAACCAGCGGGTCGCCACGGGTGAAACGCTCCGCCGCCTCGTGTTCGCCGACGGAGTGCGCCTCCCAGGCGGTGACGACCGCGAACTCCAGTTCGGGCTCCAAGATGTCGGCGACCGTCCGGGCCACCGCCTCGCGGGAGTCCGCGGGCTTCCACACCACCCCGGTCTCCTGCACCCGTCGGGTGAGGAACGAGGCGTAGACCTTCAGCTCCGAGGTGACATCGTCGATCCGGCCGGAGCGCTCTGCTTCGGCCACCGCCGTGCCCACCGCGTCACGGTCCTTGCGCACATAGGCGTCGACGAGGGAGATGGCGAGCTGCGTGACGCCGTCCGCGTCATTGGTCCCAGGCATGTCCTCCATGATGCCCGCCCGGCCGCGGCGCCGAACACCGCGGACCGGGCCGCTCCCCCCCGATCGCGAACGGGTCAGCCGCGCCGCGGCTCGAAGTCCGGGCGCAGCGGCATGCCCGAGTCGTCACCGTCCAGCTTGACGCCGAGGATCTGGTGGAGCTGGACCACGTTCTTCTCGAACCCCAGCACACAGCCCGCCATGTACAGCCGCCACACCCGCGCGGTCCCCTCGCCGACCTCGGCGACCGCCGCGTCCCAGTTGCGGTCCAGGTTGGCCGACCAGTCACGCAGCGTCAGCGCGTAGTGCTCACGCAGGTTCTCCTGGTGCCGGATCTCGAACCCGGCGTCGTTCATCTGCGCCTGGAGCCACCCGGGCCCCTCCAGCTCCCCGTCGGGGAAGACGTAGCGGTTGATCACCCCGCCCGGCACCATCGCGGGAAGGTCGTTGCGGGGGCGCGTGATGCAGTGGTTGAGCAGCCGGCCGCCGGGCTTCAGCTTCGCGTACAGCGAGGCGAAGTAGTCCGGCACGTTCTTCTTGCCGATGTGCTCGGTCAGGCCGATGGAGCTGATCCGGTCGAAGACGCCGTCGGGGACGTTGCGGTAGTCCATGTGGCGCACCTCGGCGAGGTCGCCCAGCCCCTCCTGGGCGATCTTCTTCTGCGCCCACTCGGCCTGCTCCTTGGACAGCGTCACCCCCAGCGCCTTGACGCCGTGCTCACGGGCGGCGTGGATGACCATGCCGCCCCAGCCACAGCCCACGTCCAGCAGCCGCATCCCCTTGGCCAGCCCGAGTTTGCGCGAGACCAGCTCGTACTTGTGGAACTGGGCCTCCTCAAGGGAGGCGTCCGGTGTGGGGTAGACGGCGCAGGTGTAGGTCATGGACGGCCCCAGCACCATCTCGTAGAAGGCGTTGGAGACGTCGTAGTGGTGGTGGATGACCTCGGCGTCGCGCTCCTTCGAATGCCGCCGGCCACGCTCCAGCAGCCGGGAGCGGCGCATCTCCTGCGGAGGCGGCGGTACGCGGTTGACGAACTTGACCCAGCCGATGTCCTTGATGATGGCGAGGAAGTCGCGAAGCCTGACCCCGTCACCGAAGGCGATCTCCGACATCCGCTTGAGCGCGGTGTACATGTCCCCTTCGAGATCGATGTGCCCCGCGACGTAGGCCCGGGTCAGGCCGAGCGCCCCCGGGGACTGGGCGAGGTAGTTGAGCGCCACCGGGGTACGCACGACGAGGGTGATCTCGCTTTCGGGATCTCCCGAGGTGCTGCCGTCGTAGGCGCGGAACCGAACAGGGGCGTCAGCCCCGACGACCCGCTCGAAGATCTCCGCCAGCCGCATTACCATTCCCTTCTCGCCGCACGTCGCCCCGTCCCTGCCCGGGACGGCGTGTCACCGGTTCCCGACACATTTGGCGTAGAGGTCGAGGAGGCGGTCCTTGGGGTCGTAGGCGTGCTTGAGGCGCCGGTAGGCGTCCCCGTTGTACAGCCCCCAGAACTCGTCCTCGCTGTAGAAAGCATCGGAGTACAGCGACTTGTGCCCGCCCAGCCGGGCGACCTCCTCCTCCACGAGCCGGTTGTGGTGGGCCCGGCGCTGTCCGGGGCGCATGGGCACCATGCCCCAGAATCCGAAGTTGACGTAGAGCCGTTCCGGCTCCAGCGGGTACAGCGGCCAGACATGGCCGTCCTCCCCGCCGGCCTCCGGCTGCTCGCGCAGCCGCAGGGGGCACATCCAGATCGGCGACATACCGATCTCGGTGTGGAAGAAGTCGAGGAACTCCGCGCCGCGTCCGACCTCGACCTCGATGTCCTGGATGAGGGGCTCGGGCTGGGGGCGCCCCCGGTAGTGGGCCAGCAGCCGGCTGAAGTCGGTCCGCCGGTCCAGGGCGACCAGGCGGCGGTAGACATCGGAACGCTTCAGCGAGCGCGGCCACAACCTGCGCACCGTCGGGTTGCCCAGGCCGAACGCCCGGGAACACCAGAACCAGTCGGTGTCCCAGCGCCACAGGTAGTCGTGGATCGTCAGATAGTCGCCGGGCCCGGGACCCGCGTAACGCGGGATCGAGGTGTAGTAGATGTCGGAGCCGGTGTAGTCGCTGGTCCAGGGGGCGCGGTCGGTGAAGGAGGCGAGCGTCAGGTAGAGCTCGTCGCGGGCGAACGCCACACCGTCGACGAAGTCCACCCGCTCCCCGTCGTACTCCGCCGCCGCGCAGATCGCCGCGAACGCCTCCATCGCCTCGGCCCCGTCGTGGAAACGCAGGTGGCGCAGGTGGACGTAGGGCTTGACCGGCTCCAACTCGATACGCAGGCGCAGGCTGTAGCCGAGGGTCCCGTAGGAGTTGGGGAAACCGCGGAACAGGTCACGGTGCTCGTTGTCCCGACGCGCCACGACGATGTCGCCCGCGCCGGTGAGGATCTCGATCTCCTCCACCGACTCGTGGGGCAGGCCGTTGCGGAACGACGACGACTCGATGCCCAGACCGGTCACCGCGCCGCCGAGCGTGATCGTGCGCAACTGCGGTACGACCAGGGGCATGAGTCCGTGCGGCAGGGTGGCGGCGACCAGATCCTCGTAGGTGGTCATCCCGCCGACCTCGGCGATACGGGCGTCGGGATCGACGGCCAGCACCGAGGTGAAGGCGCTGACGTCCAGCCGCGGGACGTCGCCGGGGTCGCGGAAGCGGAACAGGTTGGAGGTGGGTTTCGCCAACCGGACCGGTGCGTCCACCGGCAGGGCGGCGTAGTCACGGCGCAGCCGTTGCGCGGCGGCGACATGGTCGGCCAGATCTGCTCGGACGTGCTGACGACTCACATTCACCCGCTCTGTCACAAGGCGCCATCGTAATTTCCGACCGGTTCCAGAACCAGCGACGCGGCCGCTCCTCCCCGTTTTTCTACCGGCTAGTAGCGTCTGGATCGGTCCGTGCCGAAGACCGCGTCCACACCGTCCGTCCTCCTCCCCCTCGCTGTGACCACGGTGAACCCTCACCCTCCGCCCCATCGTCCACACCTTCGAGTCCGACTCCGGCCACGACCGTGGCCGGAACCGGACCGGGCCGCCTCTCGCCCGCGTGCCGGCGCGCCACCGACGAGCCACCACCCGGGCACCTCGGCAAGCGCATAGGATCGACAGACGTGCGTATCGCCCTCATCGATTCAGGAATCGGACTTCTGTCCACCGCCGCCGCGCTGCGGGAGGCCCGCCCCGACGCGGACCTGATCGTGTCCATGGACCCCGACCACATGCCGTGGGGTCCACGCACACCCGACGACATCACCCGCCGGGCGCTGGCCGGCGCCCGCGCCGCCCTGCCGAGTGATCCCGACGCGATCGTCGTCGCCTGCAACAGCGCCTCGGTCCATGCCCTGGCCGCGCTACGCGACGAGCTCGAACCCGCCATCCCGGTGATCGGCACGGTCCCCGCGGTCAAGCCGGCCGCCGACCTGGGAGAGCCGATCGCGATCTGGGCGACCCCCGCCACCACCGGAAGTCCCTACCAACGCGATCTCATCAGCCGCTTCGCGCGTGATGTCCCGGTCACCCCGGTGGCCTGTGTCGGCCTGGCCGAAGCGGTGGAACACGTCGACGAGGCGGCGGTCGAACAGGCCATCGCCGACGCCGCCAGGCTGACTCCCCCCACCGTCGGCGCCGTCGTCCTCGGCTGCACCCACTACGACCTCGTCGGAGAGCGGATCTCCGACGCGTTGGGGCGGCGCCCCGTACTACTGACCGCGGCCGGTGCGGTCGCCGCCCAGACCCTGCGCCGACTGGGCACGGGCCCCCGGACCGACGCCCCGCGCACGGGGAGCCTGACCGTGCTCGCCAGTGGCCGCCCCGCCTCGCTGCCCGACGCGGCGCTGTCCTACCCCGCCGGCGCCCTCCTGGCGCTGCCGCCGTTGCCGGCCCCTTCACGGGGCGCCTGAGCGCGGATCAGGCGTGTGTCGCGTGCATGGCCGCGGCACTGGACAGGGTGCGCACCAGGGAGCGCACCCCCGGAACGTCCTCATCGTGCAGAAGCGTCTCCAGCAACGCCAGCGCGGCCATCTGGTCGCCGGGGGCGCGGCGCACCCGCGCCCACTGCGTCTCGACGACCACGTCGGCGAGCTTGAGCGTCCGTCCCACCTGGCCGAACGCGGCGAGCAGCGTCGTGTCGTCGGGGCGTAGTTCGAGCGCGGCGAGCACGAGGTCGGCCTGGCGTTCGGGGTCCACCTCGTCGGCCTGCTCCGCGCGAAGGCGCACCAACAGCTCTTCGGGTTCGACCTGGAGTACCGAGGGAGGGATCCTGGCCGCCCCCTCGCGGGCCTCGATCAGGTCGTCACGCAGGTCGTCGGCGCGCCGGAGCCGGAACAGCGCCCGTTGCGCGCGCTGGACCGTGGACAGGGCGACCCAGCGGGCGCCACGAGCCGTGGCGAGCCGCAGCGCGATCAGGGCCATCTCCAGACACGGCCGATAGGCCCCCACCTTCTCCAGGTAGCGGGTCCAGCTGGTCAGGGTCGCACCGATGCGCCAGTCGTTGCGGACCACTCCCACCTCGACGAGCTGTTCCACCGCCTCGACCCAGGTCAGGCGCAGGGAGGGGTGCGCCTCGGCCTCAAGGACGTCGGGCAGCACGGCCAGGGCCTCCTCTGCCGGGCGGCGTCCCGTCCGCGCCAACCAGGCCATCAGCCGCGCCCGTTCGAACCTGATCCGGCGATGGGCGTCGGTGCGCGGAGCCCCCTCGGGCCATCGGGCGACACCGTTGTTCTCCAGATGGGCCAGGACGTCGAGCGCCGCGCTGTGCCGGTCGAGGTGCCGTAGCGCGCGGACGTAGCCGAAGCCGTAGTACAGCCCCACGTCGGTCCCCGTGGCGCGGACCCGCGCGGCCTGGGCGTCGAGATGGTGCACCGCCTCGTCCGGACGCTCGTCGTCGACCAGCATGGCCGCGTGGGCCAGGGCGAGCGCCTCGAACGCCGGCTGTCCGGGTTCGGTGTGCTGGGCGGCCTCGGTGAGCAGGGCCGCGCGGTCGACGGCGTATCCGGGGCCGTCGATATTGGCGTAGCAGGACAGGAGGTTCTCCGCGCCGCACACCGGCGGAGGGCAGTAGCCCGTCCCCTGCGCGTGGAGGGCGCCACGGTGCGCCTCGGCGTCGGCCAGCGCGATCGCCCCGTGCTTGAGCGGGCCCACCCGGGCGGCCAGCGGCCAGTGCCGAAGGTACTCCTCCAGGCGCGGCACTCCCTCGGCGGCCCGCGCGACGCGCAACGCCTGCGGCAGTTCGGCGTCCAGACGGGTGAGATTGCCTTCGAGCGCGAGCCGGGGCATCCGCTCCACCGCGGCGGCGAGCTCGGTATGGCCGGCAGCTCTCAGTTCCCGGGCCGTCCCGCCGACCCACGCCCACAGCGCCATGGCACCTTCCCCTCCCGTGTGAATACCGAACGTAGCAGCACGGTTACGCGCGCGCGGGTTAAGCGGGAAAAGCGTTCCCAGACGTTGCCTATAGACTCGGGAAGACCGGGGGCGACGGACAGGTCCGGCGTGGCGCCGGGTAACGGGCCCGTCCCCCTGGCCCTCGCCGGGGTCCGGTCTCGACCCGTGGACACGCCAGCGGCGATGGGAGCGCTGTAATGGGATGGCGGGATCGGTTCGGGCTGCGCCGGGCACGTCGGCGTGGCGGCCCCGGGACCAATCGGTTCGACCGTCCGGCCGAGGACGCCGACCTCCAGGCACTCGTCGATTTCGCCAAGAGCCGTGTGGGCGTGGAGTTCTACGTCGAACCCGAGACCTTCGCGACCGGCACCACGGCGGTGGCGGTCGCGACGGACGGCGAGTGGATCCGTCGCCGAGCGGGTTCTCCCGAGGTCGTCCGCAAACTCGCGCGCAAGCTCGCGGTGCCCGCCTACGACGTCCAGATCGTCGGCTACCCCAAGCGCATGCGCGACTGGACCGCGCGTAACAAGCGCGGCCTGTCCCTGGAGGACGGTGCGTAAGGGTGGACTCCACCTCGTGACACCAGCAGAAGAAAGAAGCCCCGGCTTGCGCACGAGCGCTCCGACCAGGAAACGGACGGTCTCCGGGCCGTCCGGTAAAAGCGGCATGCCCCGTTGGCTGCCCCGGGCCATGCTCTTGGCCGCTTGGACCGTCACCGCCTTCGGCGTCGCGTGGTGGCTGCTCGTCCAGCTGCAGAGCCTGCTCGTACTGCTGTTGATCTCGCTCTTCCTGGCGCTCGCCCTGGAACCCGCGGTCAACTGGCTGCACCGGCGCCACTGGCCGCGCGGCCTGGCCACCGGCGCGGTGATGGCCGCCGGGTTCGTCCTGCTCGGCGCGTTCTTCACCGTGCTCGGCTCCATGCTGGTCGGCCAGGTTCTGGCGTTCGTCGACGAACTGCCCGCGATGACCCGCGCCGTGCTGCGCTGGGTCAACGCGACGTTCAACACCTCGTTCTCCCCGACGAACCTGTTGAGCGAGATCTCCAGCGCGAGCGGCCTGATCGAGCAGTACGCCTCCAGCCTGGCGGGCAACGTCTGGGGGGCGGGGACGACGGTCCTGGCGCTGCTGTTCAACGGCCTGACCATCGCGCTGTTCACCTTCTACCTGTGCGCCGACGGACCGCGTTTCCGCCGCACGATCTGCTCGGTGCTCCCCCCTCGGACCCAGCGCGAGGTACTGCGCGCCTGGGAGATCGCGATCGACAAGACCGGCGGCTACATCTACTCGCGCGCCCTGCTCGCCCTGGTGTGCACCGCGGCGCACTACCTGGTGCTGGTCCTGCTGGACATCCCGTTCGCCTTCGCCCTGGCCCTGTGGGTGGGCGTGCTGTCGCAGTTCATCCCGACCGTGGGAACCTACATCGGGGGCGCCGTGCCGGTGCTGGTGGCCCTGTTGCAGGGACCGTGGCAGGCGGTGTGGATCCTCGTGTTCATCACCCTCTACCAGCAGTTCGAGAACTACCTGCTCCAGCCGCGCATCACCGCGAAGACGCTGGACATGCACCCGGCGGTGGCGTTCGGGTCGGTGATCGCGGGGGCGGCGATCCTGGGGGCCCCGGGCGCGCTGCTCGCGCTCCCGGTCGGCGCGAGCCTGCAGACCTTCCTCGGCCTCTACATCAGGCGTTACAAGGTCGAGGAGCACCCCCTGCTCGACGGATCCGCCGACTCCGAGGACGAGGAGGACGCCCCGTCGGTCGAGGACGGGGTGGGCGAGGACGACGCGGGGGATGGCTCCCCCGCTTCTCCCCGCGACGTCCGTTGAGCGGCCCGGACGGCGGGGCGCGGAGGGCAACCTACCTCACCGCGCCCTCCGGAACGACGTCACACCGATGGGCGATTCCCTCCGACCTGACCTTTTTGGGCATTGATGGCGACAGTTTGTAGGAACTCCTTCACCGAACCGGTTCCCTAACGAGGGGTTCCCATCGCATACTCGCCTGGGAGGGGGGACTGAAGGATGGAACAGAATCTCACCGCTCTGTGCTGTGAGTGCGGCGCGATCCGCACGGTCAGCACCTACCGCGGTATCGGAGAAGCCCAATCGGCCTACGGCCTGGCCCGCTGCGTGGTGTGGCGGATGTGCCGCGTCTGCGGCCACCGGACCTACCACGCCTACCTACGCGCCGACGAGGAACGCGACGAACTCGAAGAGGCGCTCGACCTCGACGACGCGCTGGCCGCCGAAGCCCTCGACGAGGAGATCGAGCAGCTACGGCTGTGCGGCATCGACATCGGGCACGCCCCCGTACCCGCCATCTGGGACGGACAGCCCGTGGGCATGGTCACCCAGCGCCTGACCGACCACGCCTACGCGATCGTCCTCGACCCCAACGCCTCGGTCGTGGCCCGCCTGAAGCTGATCGACCTGATGTGGAACGAGCTGTCCATCGGCGACCACGACGACCGCTGGTACATCCACCCCGCCGACGACGAATCCCCCGGCTACGCCGTCCGCCTCTTCGGCTACCGGGTACGCCGCTAGACCTCCCTAGACCTCGCTGGGCACCCGGGCCGCCTCGTCGAGCCGACGCAGCGCCGCCCGCGCCACCCCCGGATCCGTGGTCCCCCAGTAGGGCGGAAGAGAGGCCCGCAGGAAACCCCCGTAGCGCGCGGTGGCCAGCCGCGGATCGAGAACCGCCACCACGCCCCGGTCACCCGTCGCGCGCAGCAGCCTGCCGGTCCCCTGGGCGAGCAGCAGCGCGGCGTGCGTCGCCGCCACCGCCATGAACCCGTTGCCCCCATGGGCTCCCACGGCGCGCTGCCGCGCCGAGGCGAGCGGGTCGTCGGGGCGCGGGAACGGGATGCGGTCGACGATGACCAACTGCAACGAGGGGCCGGGAACGTCCACGCCCTGCCACAACGACAACGTGCCGAACAGGCAGGTGCGCTCATCGGCGCTGAAGCGTTCGACCAGTTGCCCGGTGGAGTCCTCGCCCTGGCACAGGATGGGGTGGTCCAGCCGCTCCCGCAGCTCCTCGGCGGCCTGGGCGGCCGCCCGCATCGACGAGAACAGTCCCAGTGCGCGTCCCCCCGCCGCCTCGATGAGCTCGGCGATCTCGTCCACGTAACGGGGGTCCAGCCCGTCTCGGCCCGGGGGCGGCAGGTGCGCGGCGACGTAGAGGATGCCGCTGCGCGCGTGCTCGAAGGGGGAGCCCACGTCCAGGGCCCGCCAACGGGGTTCGCCCTCGGCGGAGTCGGACTCGCCGGGTTCGGCCTTCGGACGCTCGCCGCGCGGTGCGGACGCGGGTTCGCCCGTGATCTCACGGCCCAGTCCCCACTGGGCGGCGAACCCGGTGAAGGACCCCCCGAGCGTGAGCGTGGCCGAGGTGAGCACGGTGGTGCGGTCGCCGAAGAGCTTCTCGCGCAGTAGCCCGCCGACGGTCAACGGAGCGACGTGCAGGGCGGGCGGCCGGTTGGCCCCCTTGGCCAGCCACACGACGTCCCGCCGGTCGCGCAGCGGCGGTTCAAAGGACTCGAGAATGCGGACCGCGGTGTCGTGCACCTCGTTCAGCGCCGCGAGCGCGAGCCTGCGGGCCGTGGCCGCCTGGGGATCCTCCTTGTTCTCCGGGCCGATGTCGCTGATACAGGCGTGCGCGGCGTCGCGGACGCCGGCCACGGCGGTGGCGAGGGAATCGGGGATGTGGTCGATGCGCCCGTCCTCGGCATCGGCGAAGAGGAGCGCCAGGCCGTCCGCGGTCTCGCCCAGGCGCTCGGTCAGCTCGACGTCGCACAGGCGTGCGGCGCGCTTGGCCGCGGTGGTGACGGCGCGCTCGCTCAGCGACCCGCTGGCCACCGAGGTGACGCGGTCGACGAGCTCGTGGGCCTCGTCCACCACGAGGACCCGGTGTTCGGGCAGGATGTGGTAGCCCTGGGTGGCGTCGATGGCCAGCAGCGCGTGGTTGGTCACGACGATGTCGGCGCCACCGGCCTCGGCGCGGGCCTGCTCGGCGAAGCACTCCTGTCCGAAGGGACAGGCCGCCGCCCCCACGCACTCGTTGCCGGCGACCGACACCTGCCGCCAGGCGAGGTCGGAGACCCCCGGCACCAGTTCGTCGCGGTCGCCGGTGAGGGTGTCCTCGGCCCACTCGTGCAGACGCTGGACCTGACGGCCCAGTGAGGACAGGGCCCGCGGGTCGAACAGGCCGGCCTCCTCGGGCTCGGCGTCGGCGGCGCTGGCCAGTCGGTTACGGCACAGGTAGTTGCGCCGCCCCTTGAGAATGGCGAAGGTGGGCTCGCGCTTGAGCAGCGGCGCCAGCGCGGTGGCCAGGCGCGGAAGGTCGCGTTCGACGAGCTGGCGCTGTAGGGCGAGGGTGGCGGTGGAGACGATGACGGTGGTGTCCTCGGCCATGGCGTGCCGGATCGCCGGCACCAGGTAGGCCAGCGACTTGCCGGTCCCGGTGCCGGCCTGGACGACCAGGTGCTCCTCGGCGGCCACGGCGGCGGCGACCGCCCGTGCCATGGTCACCTGGCCCTCGCGGCGCGCGCCGCCGAGTGCGCGCACGGCGGCGTCCAGGAGTTCGTCGACGTCGGGGAGTTCAGCCACGCAAGTGACAGTACCGCCCGATGAGGACGGGCGCGGCCGTTCCCACAGGGCCGGCCGCGCCCGCCGGACCGGTCAGTGCTGGTTCTCCAGGTCGATCGACAACGCCTCGTGGTCGAAGCTGTAGTACCCCTTGACGTCCTGGCCGTCCTTGAGCGGGTGCGGGAACGACCAGGCCACGTCCGCGACCTCGCGTTCCCCGATCCGCGCGGACCAGTAGACCGCCTCCCCCTTGTAGGGGCAGTGGCGCCGGGTACGGCTGGGGACCAGCAGGTCCGTGCGGACCGCCTCGGGGGGCAGGTAGTAGCGGTTGGCGAGTCCGGTCTCGGAGAGGACCTTGGGATGTCCGGACACCGCGAGGACCTCGTCGCCGAGCATGACGCGGACCAGCCTGCTGGACTGGCGCGCGTCCACCCGGTGGAACGGGTCGCGCAGGTGGCCGTGGACCTTCTCCTCCTCGTCGTACCAGGCGTCGGCCGCCTCCCAGTACAACGCGGCGAGGCCGCGCAGCCACGCCGCCTCGGCCTTGGGCTCGGGATAGGCCCACAGGGCGTTCTCGGCCGTTCGGTCGCCGACCGTCACCGACCAGTAGGCCGCGTCCCCCTTGTAGGGGCAGTGCGTCGTGTGGTCGGTCGCGGTGAGCAGGGCCGGCGTGACGTCCTCCATGGGGACGTAGAGCACCGGGAGCAGGCCGGTCTCGTGGAGCAGATGGCCGTGGTCGCTGTCGAGCACGATGGTCCCGGCCAGCTCGGCCCGGACCCGGCGTGGGAACGGATGCAGGTACAGGGCGTGCCGGGGTCCGTCGACGGAGTAGTTCACCGTTGTGGGCGCGTCGGCGGCCAGCGGCCCTCCCCCCAGGGTCAGCGACATGGTGTCCCCCTTGTTGTCGATGCCGCGTCCGAAGTTCATGCCCGCGCGGGGACGGTGGCAGTCATCGCGCGGGGCGGTCCCGTCCGGACCGGACCACCGTCGGGAGAGGAGGGCGCCCGTCGCTTCGCGTCCCCGGCCCCAAGGGGCCGTGCCCACGACGGTCCGGACGGTGCGGACCGCGAGGGTCCCGCATGTCGTCCCCGGGGCCGGCTCCGCGCGGGCCGGACACGGCGTCCGCGAAACGACGAGGGTCCCGTGTCCTGATCGGACACGGGACCCCGAGATCGAGTGGAGCTATGGGGATTCGAACCCCAGACCTCCTCCATGCCATGGAGGCGCGCTACCAACTGCGCCATAGCCCCGAGTGAACTCCGCCAGTATACCCGACCCCGAAGGAGTCGATCCCGGCGGGAACGGCCCCGTCCCCGCGCCGCCATGGGACCCGTGACGTCGCCGCCGCGGGGGTCGGACCGTTCCGCCGGACGTGGACCCTGCGGGGCACGTCGAGTCCCGTTCCCCCTCGCGCGCGGGCTCGGCGCGCCGCTCCGCTTGGGGCACCGTGCCCGTCACACGAGGGCCTGTGCCCGACAGCAGAGGATGATCGGCGAGAGGGCACCCGTCTCGATCGGCGCATCGCGGACGCTGGAGCGGCCCCGGCCCGGGGCAGAGCCGTGAAACGACGGGCCGCCCCGACACCTCGGACGGCTCCCGGCCCTCGGCCACCTACGCAGATCCGGCCGAACGCTCCGCTCCCAGCGAGGCGCAGTCCTCCCCCGTCCCGGACCACGGGCTGCGGCCCAGCGAGACGGGACCGCCCGGGGGTGGGACGCGCGGCGCCGCCCCGCCAGGAGACGGCCGCTCACCACCGTGCTCCGTCCCGCCGGCCTCCTCCACCGAGCCGGATCGCGATGCCCCGCGCCCCGGCGATCGCCGCCCCCCGGAGCGGCATGAGCGGCCCGGCGGGACGCCGCCACCGCCGGCCCCGGCGCGGACAATGGCGGGTCATGCCGTCCGCGCCGGCTCCGCCCACCATGTCCCTGTGGGCGTCGCGGCGGCCACGGTGATGGTCCACTGGCCCCCTGCCCCGCCCTCCCGGCCACGGGGTTACGACGGCCGTTCTCACCGCCGTGCGCACCGAAGCGATCGGACCGGGCCGCACGTGAGATCCGCGGGAAGAAGGCCGGGCACGTCCCCGACCGGGCACGGCGCGCGGAGATCGGCCGGATCGAGGAGGCCGCGCGGACCACCGGTCACCGGGACCTCCTCGGCGGGAAGCCGCTCCCCGCCGGCCACGGCACCACGCGGTACATGGGCCTCGTCGCGACCTCCACCCCGTTGTCGGGGAGCGCGCGGCCGGAATCGCGGCGATCGAACAGGCCGTGGCGTTCACCGCGCCGTCGTATCCGACCGGTCGGGGCTAGCGGCGCTGGGCCGATACGGGCAGGACGGTGGTCGAGCGGATGTGCTCGTAGACGACCGAGGTCCGCACGTCGGCGACCTCGGGTTTCGCGGTGAGACGGTCGATCACGAAGGCGTAGAGGTGGTCGTTGTCGGGCACCGCCACGTGGATGAGGAAGTCCTCGGTGCCGCTGGTCACGAACAGGCCCAACACCTCGGGAAGACCGGCCGCCCACTCCCGGAAGCCTTCGATGTTGGCGCGGGTCGGCGGCCGCACCCGCACCGCGACGAGGGCCTGGACCGGCCTGCCGATCTTGGCGAGGTCGACTTCCAATGTGGCCCCCGTGATCACGCCGCGGTCCCGCAGGGAACGGGTCCGGTCCAGGGAGGTGGTCGGGGCGACACCGACCGCGGCGGCGACGTCCCGGTTGGTCCGCCGTGCGTCACGCTGCAGTTCCCGCAGGATCGCCGTATCAAGTTCATCCAAAGACGCCATACCTCCACCCTAGCCAAATTAAATACGGGATAGATGCGACAACATCGACATTCACGTAGTCTCTAGCCCGCTCACCTCGTTAGACATACGACATTTAGGGGCGATCGCAGGATGAGTGACCAGCCGGTGGGGTTCGAGGCCGAGGAGATTCGGACGGGTGAGGAGACCCGCAACGCGAGATTGAAGTGGGTCATCGTGGTCGACGCCGCCCTGCCCGCGGGGCGCGCGGTCAACGCCGGCTCGTGTGTCGCCTCGGCCACGGCCGTCAACGTGGCCGGGCTGCTCGCCCATGAGGGCGTCGACGCCGACGGTTCCACTCATCCGGGGCTTCCCTGGGCGGGCTGCACGATCCTCGGCGCCGACGTGGTGAAGCTGCGCCAGATCCGGGACAAGGCCGACCGGCGCGAGGACGTGTTCGTCGCGGACATGCCGATCGCGGCGCAGGAGACACGGGTCTACGACGAATACGTGGACACGCTGGCCACGTTGCCGGGCGGTGAGATCGCCTATGCCGCGGTGAGCCTGGTCGGGCCGCGCAAGGCCGTGGACCGGATCGTCGGCGGACTGAAGCTCCTGCCGTGACCGCCACCGCGACGATCAAGGCGACCGCCGACTCCCGTCGTCGCGTCACGGGCGCGGCCGCCGTGCTCGGCGCGGCGGCCCTGTGGGGCACGGTCGGTCCCGCCCAGGTCCTCGCCTCCTCCGCCGCGGACCCCGGCGCGTTGGGAGTGGCACGGTTGCTCCTCGGCGGGTTCGCGCTCGCGGCGCTGTGCGCCGGGGGCGCGGTGTGGCGACTCGTCGTGCGCCGGGAGGTGTTCGGCTGGATCCTGCTGGCGGCCGCGGCGACCGGGGTGTATCAGGTCACGTTCATGCACGCCGTCGACCGGCTCGGAGCCGCACTGGGAACGACGGTCGCGCTCGGCGTCGCGCCCGTCGCCACGGGCCTGTGCGCACGCTGGTGGACCCGCGAACGCCTCACGCCGGGATGGGTCGCCGGCACTGTGGCCGCGGTGCTCGGGTGCGCGGTGCTCCTCTCCCCCTGGCAGTCGCCTGCCGATGGTCTCGGCGTCGGCGTCGCCCTGCTCTCGGGAACCTGTTACGGCGTGTACACGGTCGCGGCCAAGCGCTTCCTTCAGGCCGGCGCCCCCGCACTACCGGCGACCACGCTCACCCTGCTCCTCGCCGGGCTCGCCCTCTCGCCGATCCTCGTGCTGCGTCCCGGGCATCTGACCGATGTGAACTCCCTGTCGCTGATCGCCTGGACCTCTGTGGCGGGAACCGCCGTCGCCTACGCGGCCTTCGTCTACGGTCTGGACCGTACGAGCGCGCCGACCGCTGGAACACTCAGCCTCGCAGAGCCGCTGCTCGCCGCCGCGCTCGGCATTCTCGTACTCGGCGAGCAGCTCACCCTCCCGGTCCTCCTGGGCTGCCTCGTCCTCATCAGCGGCCTGGTCACCGTGACCGTCATGGACTCGCGTCTTCGGTCCCGTTCCCGATGAGTCCGCCGGCTCGACACGTCGCCCCGGCCCCGTGACGGCTTCGGTCCGGCCTGGCTCCCCTCCCGCGACGCGGGGAGAGTACGGGTGGGCCGCCACGCGTGGTGTGGAGACGACCACGCCCGCCCGCGACGGCCCCGTCCCACCACCGGGGAGACCTCCGCCGCGTCTCGGAAGCCCGCTCACGTTCACGAGCGCGATGTCCGGATCCGACGGCGGGGAAGCCATTCGAACGAGTCGGTACCGTTCCCCGACGCCTCGGGGTCGACGTCACGCCGCGTGGGCGGGCCGACCGCCACGCGCCTGTGGTCGTCCCGCGGGCCTTCGCGCTCTTGCCGTACGCCCGCCGGACCGGCTAGTCCCGGTCGGGGCCGTCCGAAACCGCCGTCAGGTCCTTGAAGTAGCGCGCCACCGGCCAACGTCGGAATCCCGCCGCCTCGTAGGTGGCGCGTGAAGCCGCGTGGCCGGGATCGTCTCCGGTCTCCACCATGATCATGCTCATTCCCGCTTCACGGACGACGGTGAAGGCGTGCTCCATGAGCGCCGTCGCGATACCACGGCGCTGGTACGCGGGATCAACGGCGAGGACGTAGATCTCGCCCATGTCGTCGTCGGGATGGATACGCACGCAGACCCAGCCCACGGGGACTCCGTCGACGAACGCCACGTACACGCTGTCGGGCTGGTCGTCGAGGATCTCACCGAGGTCCTCGATCTGCCTGGCCTCCCAGCCTCGGGGATAGAACGCGGCGAAGACGAACGGGGGAACGGCCGCGGCGAGTTCGGTGAAGACAGGGCGCCAGGCACGGATCGACAGCTGCAGGAGCGCGTCCCGGAGTGCGGCTTCGTACGGGCCGATCTCCACTCGTGGTCTCCTCCGGCGGCGGCACGGACTGTCCGGGTGATTATCCCACGTGTGCTGATGTCGCCGAGAGCGATGGCCCGTCGGAGCGGAGGCCGGCCGGGAGCCGGGCTCCCGCTGCGTGGCCGCTCGCACGGGGCGTCGCCGCTCACCTCCGCGACCCGCGCCCGGACACGAGACCGCCCCGTCGTCGGACGGGGCGGATCGCGATCTTCTCGAACAACGTGGAGCTATGGGGATTCGAACCCCAGACCTCCTCCATGCCATGGAGGCGCGCTACCAACTGCGCCATAGCCCCAAGGTGCACGTACAACGGTACCGGATCACCGACACTGCTCCGTACCGCCCCGGCGGCCACCCGCTTCCGGAGGAAAGCGAACCGCCGCACACCGGAAGACCCACGGACACGAAACGGCGAGGCCCGGATCCGAAAACGGACCCGGGCCTCGCCGAGGGTGGACCTAGCGGGAGGCTTGTCGAAACTTGCCCCAGCGCTGGCGCGGATGGTCGCGAGCCACGGGGCTATTCGGAGGCGTGCGTGTCCACCAGGCGCACCGAGGCGGAGCCTTCTTCAGCTGTCTCGACCGGATGAGGCTGCCCTTCAGGAGGCGGAAACTTCGTACCTGTCGGGGCGGTCGTTGAAGGCGGTCGCGAAGGAAGTTGGGATCGGGCATGAGCGGTTGTCACGCCTCCTCCGCGAGCGCGGACTCAGGCTACGGAACCAGTCCCCTACTCGGGAAGAGACTGCTCAGATGAAGACACGCTACAACGAAGACATGTCACTTGAACGCATCGGCGCAGTACTGGGCTACTCGCCTGGCACTGTCAGGGCCCATCTGCTCGCGGCCCGGGTCGTCATGCGCGACTCGCACGGGCGCTAGGCCTGCACAATCAGGCCGATCCGTCATCGTCGGACCTGCCTTCCATTTCGTCGAACAGTACATCGTGAACGAGAAGGCGGGCCTCGGCGCTGAGCGTCCGATCCGAGTGTCGGTCTTCCGCTTACTCGCCGACGTCGATAGCCACGCCGGAGAGATCGTTCCATCCTTGGTGGGCCTCACCGCAGCTGGCTGGAGCGCCGTCACGGTGCGACCAGCCTCAACATCAGGATCCCTGAACGACTGCCCGAGCGGCGCCCGCTCCACAACACTCAGCATCTCGGGCTGCTGCGAAACTACTGCCAACAAGGGCGGAGAACCGCGGAACTGGCTGATCTCCTGGCCACGGCACGCGAGTCGACACGAGAGATCAACGACCGCCCGCTCTCGCGGCAGAACACGCTCCATCGCTCGGTCGTCAAGCTCCTCATCGAGGACTACGAAGCCGGCTCCTCCACGTACGAGCTTGCCGAGCGGTACAACGTGCGCCGCAACACCGTCCGCGACACGCTCCGCCGCGCCGGATTCGACCTCACCGTCAAGGCAAAGCGTGCAGCCCTCAGCGAGGAGCAGAAGACCGAGGCAAGGCGTCTGTTCGAGGGCGGGACGACCCGGCGCGAGCTGATGCATATGTACGGAGTGAGCGAGTCAACGATCAGGCGGGCGCTGCGCCTTCGGTGATGAACAGCACCTACTCCTCGTCGGAAGGCTCAGCGGTCGCGAAGCCCTCCTTCGCCATAATGCGGCCCCCGCGATGGTGTCGATGTCCTCCGGTCGCATCCCAAGTGCCCGGCACTTCGGTCGCACCTGCTCACCAGTGATCGACACCCAGCGGGCAGGTAGAGCGCGGGGAAGCGGGAGTTCCAACAGGGTGACCCGCTCAAGGCAGTTACGGTCTTTGACGCGCCTTCTGTCGCCTGGGCACCTTGGCGACGGGAACCACTCCACGACGCTGCCGAAGCAGGTTCTCGTCCTTCTTGTTCTCGCGAACTTCCAGTCGGCTAAGGATCCGATTCTGAGTATCCGGCGTCCAGTAGACCTCGAGGTGCTTCCGAGCCCGCGTAATCGCTGTGTAGAAGATGCTGTGCGAGATGTTCTCTTCATTGGCTTCCGTGATGACGACCTTCACCGAGTCGAACTCGAGACCCTGCGCCTTGTGGATCGAGACCGCGTAGGCAATCTGGAATGGCACGATGGTCGTCGTCGAGTCATCGTCCTCGTCCGTGTCTGGGCGCTCGATGACGTCGAACTGAACCACGGAGCCTCCGACGACGCGGAGGTTCGAGAGCATCGCCTCCATCGCTGTCACGTCGCGCCCGAGCCCGAGGTCGACGTCGAAGGTGATCTTCCCGGGCACCTGGCTGATCCCGACAATATTGCCCTTCATGTTGTTGAAGATCAGCGGACGGAAGCGATCCGTCTCATTGAAGAGCACCGGATCGCCAACCTTGTAGACAGCTTCACCCCAGACGTAGGCCGGGTTCGCGTTGCTTGCCTGAAGGAAGCGGTTGACGTTATTGATCCCGTACAAGCCGTCGTAGTTGAGGCAGAGCACGATCTCGTCGGCACCGTGCCGCGTGAAGAGCGACTCCCCCAGTTCCTTGGAGTACTCATTCTTCGACAGCGATTCTTCGATCCGGTCGTCAAGGTCGCGCACGCGATCCCAGAGGGTCAGGAGTGCCTCGTCGGTCGTGCGGAACGGGTGTGTCAGTTCGTGTACTGACTCTGGCGGGATGTACGAGCGAATTGTGCCAAACCAGTTCCCGAACTCGATGGACTCGATCTGGTAGACATCACCGACCAGCACCAGCAGATCGAAGTCGGTGTTGGCGAGCACCTCGAGGAACGCAGCGTTGCTGACTGTACTGCATTCATCGATGACTACGACATCGAAATGACCCGAGGTGTCCCAATCGCCCCGCACATGCTTCGAGATCGTGCTGAAGTGTGCGTTGGGTGCGTCGACGCGGCGCTTCAGGTTGTCGACGGCCGGATTGGTGTGTGCCAAGAAGAGCTTCCGCTCACTCTCGAAGTAGTTCGCGATGTGGTTGACCATCGTGGACTTGCCCGTGCCGGCTGCGCCATAGATGAGGGCGACCTTCGAGTGGGCGAAGAGCTTCCGCAGGGCATCAGCCTTGATCTCATCGTCAACCTTCTGCGGATCGCCGTCCGGAAGCTTTGCGTTCTCGTCGAGCCATGCGGCGACGTCGTCCGCATAGTCATCGATGCCACTCGAGGCGAACTTCTGGAGCTGCTCGATGATCTCTACCGTCCCGTCCTCGTACCCGGCGATGAATACGTGGCCGTTGGCGCGCTGGAGTTTGCGTGGGGCGTGCCGCGGCGTCGGCGGAAGAGCGGCGTTATAGCGCCTGATCAGGTCGTCGATGTCCCCGAGGTCTTCAAGGTCGCCTTCGGGTGTGTAGATCACGCCGTGCTGCTCGACGTTGACGCGTACCCGTCGCGCAAGTAGCTCGTGCTTCCTGGTCGAGGAATCGATGCTCGCCGCAAGGTCAGCAAACCTCGGGTTGTGCTTCCGGGGCGACGTACAGAACGGCATGGTGTCGAACGGCCGGCACCCACTCGAGACATTCAGCGAGGAGAGCCACCCGCACTGATCAACGTCGTACTGCGCCTTCAGGATTTGGTTGTTCATCCGGAGCATCAGGTAGCGCAGGAGTCGAGTGCCTGGACGGTTCCGCTGGATGATTGCCCTCGCCGCGTCCAGTGCAGGGAAGATTAGCGGCGTCCGCTGGGCGTTCGCGAGGGCCCAGGTCTTCACCTGGTTGTACACCGCGTCTGAAGAGTCGATGAGGTCGAGCAGACTGTGACGTGTCAGCGTTAGGTACTGCATCAGGTTGCGGTACTCGACGTGACCTGACTGCACCTTGGTCTGCTGGCCGAGGAGTCGAGCGAAGTTGTCGAACTCGCACGGACGGATCGACACCGACCAGTCGCGCACGATGATGATTGGCATCGTCTGACCGAGTACGTCGATCGAGTCGTTCGCAAGCTCGAGTTGCGCAGCGTAGTAGTCGCTCACATCAATGTCGGTGAAGCCGATGATCCGATCGAACTTGCTCGTCCGGTTGTGGGCGAGGCTGAAGGTGACCTCGTAGTAGATTCGGCCGCCAATGAAGAACGGTCGAGAGCTGTTGATGTAGTAGCGCTCGGTCTTGCCGGTCAGCAGGTCGTGTCGTGAAGCCTCGATCCGCCCAGCGATCTTCTCGTAGTACGCGCGGAGTGCCGGATCCTCGTGAAGCGGGAACTGCTCGAGATTCCGGAGGATGTCCAGGCTAAGGTGCTGCTTCGCGAGATCGCGCGTGCGTAGCAGGTACTCGTAGTACTTGAGCATCAGGCGCTCAGAGGGATCCCGATCGAGGGTGTAGTGCGAGACGCTGATCTGGAGCAGGCTGTGGAAGCGCGTCAGCAGTCGATAACGGGCATCGCCGTTCACTGCGTCCCGGGCAGCATCAAACTGCGTCTGGTAGTTGTACGTCACCGTCCGATCTGGAACGTGCGCATAGACGACCAAGCCCTCGACGAGATGGCGCAGGTATTGCAGCAGGTTCTGTGACAAGAATCCGCGGTCGGTCATGATTACCGAGATGTTCTGGTCGATCGCGTTGCTCGAGTCCAGAACCTGCTGCTCTACCGTGGCCATACTGAACGACCTTCCGATAGGAAGTGCGTCGCTGACGTACTGAGCGATCGCTGTCGCTTCCAGCGAGCGGAGCGTGGCCTCACTCGACAGCCTCCTCCAGAGCCAAGATCTGACGTGCAACAGCCGTCAAGTCGCGATTCCCCGCCACGGCCACGTCGATCTCTCCCGTGTAGACATCGTTGTGGTCGCGAGCGGTGAGCGCCCAGGTACCGCGAATCGACGTAAGCGAACGATCGGCGACGACCAGCACGATCTCCTCATCTTCGGACTCATATGTTCCGCGCGGCCGTAGCTCGCCCACATCCAAGTTGAGGTCGACCGAGCCGCCGTTCTTGTAGCTAATCGAGGGCGGGACGTACTGCGTCGCGCTCGGCGTGTAGAGGTGGCCCATGCTCGCGTAGTTCGGGATGCCAAGTGAGCGCTGCGTCGGCCCCCACTTGCGCGGCGGATGAGGCAGCTCGAGGTCCGAGAAGTCGTCCGCCCACTCGGGTTTGCTGTAGTCGAAGGCAAAGATGTCCCCTTCGAGGTGAAGGTTCACCTCGACATCGTGGAAGAACGTCGTCGTTCGGTTCGTGATCCTGACAATGGCCGGGCGAAGCTGGCTTGCTGCGATCTTGGGGAGCGCCGCTGTCCATGCTGCACGGAACCTCGACTCCCAACGGTCGATCGACTCGAGGTACTCCTCCTCAGAACGTTGCTCAGGTTCCATCAGGGCACTCTCTACTGGTGACAAGCCATCGAGGGCGGCCCTGTACGCAGATAGTCCAGCGAGACCAGCTCTCAGAGAAGCCGCATCCGTCGATCGCGGTTCAGGCCTCGGCATCGTATCGATGAGACGCGCACGCATCTTGCTCAAGTACTCATCGACGGTGCTTTCCTCGTCAACGGCTACGGAGGCAATCTCACCGAGCACCTCGACTGCGAAGTCAACCTCGACTTGTGCTCCTGCTGAGCCACGCTGAATCAGAAGATCGAGCTCCTCAGAGTTCGCTTCCCGCGTCTCGCCATCAGCGCGTATGTAGATGCGGCCGTCTGTGAGCGAGTCACCACTCGCGCGACAAGGGAAGGGCGCCTGTCCAAGCTTCGGCGGATCCACGATGATCACGAGCACTTGGTTTGTCGATCCCTCTACCGGCACCCACACGATGTCCCAGCGAGGGCCGGCTGCGCCGACGTACCTCTGGATCACCTTCGAGATCTCCATCATCTCGACGGCCGGGATGCCGGTGATAGCACCCTGTGCCACACCGATGATCATGACGCCGTCCCCCTCGAAAGCCGCTGCTGCCACGTCCGGCATACGGTTTGCAGCTCCGAGGATGAACTTAGCGATCTTCTCCTTGTCCTTCTTCGCCGAAAGATCAAGCGTGCTCTTGAGCTCGAGGTAGTGACGCTCCGCCATATCACCTTGCTCTGCGACAGCAGCGACAAGCTCCTGTGCCGCCAGAACGCCTCGCGGCGCGCGAGTGATGTCCAGCTCAGGCATCAGTCGACCTCCCCCTTAGCGAACAGCTCCGCCTGCTCGAGAACCAGTTCAATGGCTTTCGCCTCGGCGTCGGGCGGGTAGTCATAGCGTGCCAGCAGCCGCCGCACCTTGGTGCGCATGGTGGCGCGCACAGAGTCCTTGAGGTTCCAGTCGATGGTGGCGGACTCGCGAACAGCCTTGACGAGCTTCTGCGCGATTTCCTTGAGTACCTCGTCGCCAAGCTCGAGCACGGCCGCATCGTTCTGGACAATGGCGTCGTAGAACGCGACCTCGTCCTCCCGCAGCCCCAACTCGTCATGCCGCTTCTGGTCGTCGCGCATCTGCTTGGCAAGCTTCACCAGCTCCGCGATGATCTCTGCCGTCGTCAGCGACCGGTTCGTGTACCGATTGATCGCCTCGTCGAGCAGCTCGGAGAACTTCCGCGCCTGTACGACGTTGGTGCGATGCACAGTGCGGATCTGGTCGTTGAGCAGGCGCCGTAGCAGCCCCATCTGGAGGTTGGGCTTGTCCTTCTCCGCGAGCGAGTCGAGGAACTCGTCGCTCAGGATCGACAGCTCCGGTGTCTCAACACCAGCCAGCTTGTAGATGTCAACGACCTGGTCGGCAGCGACCGCCTCGTTGAGCAGCTGCCCCAGTGCGGTGTCAATCTCGACAGCGCCGGAGCCACCACGCCCGGAGTCGGGGTTCTGGATCTTCAAGATGGCTGCACGCACGTCGGTGAACAGGCGCACGTCGTTGCGGATCGCAGCCGCCTCGTCGCGTGCCCCGGCCAACGCGAATGCCTTGGCCAGCGCAAGCACCTGGTCGTTGAAGCGCTTCGTGCGGTCAGGGTCGGCCATGACGAAGTCGAGCACCTTGGCGTACTCCGCCAAGCGCTGGGAGGCGGTGAGCGTCGGCGAGGAGCCGTAGTCGACGCCGTGCAGCAGTCCCCGGATGATGTCGTGCTTCTCCAGCATGACGGCGACCATGTCGTCGATCGGTACGCCGGCCTGGTCACGGTCAGAGGGTGAGTACTCCTGGAGCGCCGCCTGGAGGTTGGCGAAGACACCGATGTAGTCGACGATGAGCCCGCCGGGCTTGTCCCGGAAGGTGCGGTTGACGCGGGCGATGGCCTGCATCAGCCCAGCGCCCTGCATGGTCTTGTCGACGTACATCGTGTGCATGCTGGGCGCATCGAAGCCGGTCAGCCACATGTCCCGGACGATCACCAGCTCGAGTTCGTCGTCAGGATTCTTCGCCCGGAGCTTGAGATCCTTGCGGACATCCTTGGAATGGATGTGTGGCTGGAACTCGGCGGGGTCCGCTGCCGAACCGGTCATGACGACCTTGATCTTGCCCTTATCCGGATCATCCGAGTGCCAGTCGGGGCGGAGAGCGACGATCTTCTCGTAGAGGCGCACCGCGATACGGCGGCTCATCGTGACGATCATGCCCTTACCGAACAGCGCCTCGCGCCGCTTCTCCCAGTGCTCGACGATGTCGCGGGCGATCAGGTCGAGCCGCGAGTCGGCGCCGACGATGGCTTCCAGGCGCGACCAGCGAGACTTCGCCGCTGTGACGGCATCCTCTTCGACGGTCTCGGTGATCTCGTCCGCCAGCTCGTCGAGCGCGGCAAGGTCGTCGTCGGACAGATCGATCTTCGCCAGACGCGATTCGTAGAAGATCTTGACGGTCGCGCCGTCCTCGACCGCGCGAGTGAGGTCGTAGACGTCGATGTAGTCACCGAACACCGAGCGCGTGGACTTGTCGTTCGATTCGATCGGTGTACCTGTGAAGCCGAGATAGGTGGCGCCGGGCAGGGCGTCGCGCATGTGCTTCGCCAAGCCTGAGCGCAAGCGTCCGTGACGATCCAGCGTCTCTCCGAAGCCGTACTGGCTTCGATGCGCTTCGTCGGCCACGACGACGACGTTGCGACGATCCGTCAGCACCGGGTTGGCATCGCCATCCTCACCGGGAGCGAACTTCTGCAGCGTCGTGAAGACGATGCCACCCGACGCGCGCTTCAACTTCGTCCGCAGGTCAGTACGTGTCGCGGCCTGCACCGGGGTCTCCGGCAGGATGCGGGCAGGGGCGAACGTCTCCCCGAACAGCTGGTCGTCCAAGTCGTTGCGGTCGGTAATGAACACCAGCGTCGGATTCGCCATCCGAGGATCGCGCATGATCTTCGCGGCAAAGAACACCATCTCGAAGCTCTTGCCCGAGCCCTGGGTATGCCAGACCACACCACCACGACGGTCACCATCCGGACGAGATGCCTGCACGGTCGACTCGACCGCCGCGTTCACCGCCCAGTACTGGTGGTACTTCGCCACACGCTTCACCAGTACCCGCGTCGGCTGCCCAGTGGCCTTGTCGGTGGCGGTCTCGTCGCTGAAGACGATGAAGTTCTGCAACAGATCAAGGAACCGCTTCGGCTCGAATACCCCCTTGATAAGCACCTCAAGGGCAGGGCGGTCGCTGACCACCTCGCGGCCCTCGATGGTCTTCCACGGCGCGTAATGTTCGAACGCGCCTGCGTAGCTGCTCATCGCAGCCGACGTGCCATCCGAGATCACCGTCACCGCGTTCGGGACAAACACCGACGGGATGTCCTGCCGGTATGTCTGCACCTGGTTCCACGCCGACTTCAACATCGCGTGCTCGGCAGCCGGATTCTTCAGCTCCAGCAGCGCCAGCGGCATGCCATTGACCAGCACCAGCACGTCGGGGCGCCGGTTCTTGCTGTTCTCGACGATCGTGAACTGATTGATAGCCACCCAGTCGTTGTTCTCCGGCCGCTCGAAGTCGATCAGCCGAAGCCGCGTCGTGCGCAGCAAACCGTCCGCGTCCCGATGTTCGACGGGCACACTCTCCGTGATGAGCTGGTGAAGCCGGTAGTTCTCATCGATCGAGCTCTGCGACTCAGCGCGCCGCACACGCTTGATCGCCTCATCGACAAGGGCAGGAGAAGTCCCAGGATTGATACGACGGATCGCATCACGCAGCCGTCCCCACAGGAACACTTCCTCGTAGGAGTCCCGCTCCGCGCTCGGCTCACCAGGAGCGATATTCGGCCCATGCAGCGTGCGGTAGCCCAGCTCCGAGAAGTACTCCAGCGCCGCCAGCTCGACGGTGTTCTCGTTGAAAGCACTCACGATGCAATCTCCAACGTCGATCCATCCACCCAGCGCGCCAGCACACTGAGCGCCGCCAAGTACTCCAGCGCTTCTTGCTCGGGCATCTCCTGGTCAGCCTCATGAGCAAGCGGGTTACGGATACCGAGCAAACACACCCTCGGCAAACATGCGAGCCCCACGCTGCACTGACTTGAAGGTCTTACTGCCGTCATCCGGCATACGGTGCAGGCGCGGATTCTTCGCAGCGGCTGGCTGCTCGCTGAACGCCTGGTTGAAGAGATCCGTCTCGCTCACATCACGACGACCGAGCTTGTTCTGCGTCTCCGCATTCAGCTTGCGAATCGCGCCCTCTACGGCCTCGCGGAAGTGCCCCGAGTGCCACAGCGACGAAGCACCGCCCCAGACCCACGGATGCAGGTTCGCAGCCGACAGCTCGGGAGCGTCGTCGCCAAGATTCTTGCGGATCTCCTCCTGACGCTCCAGCTCCGCCTTGGCACGAATAGCCGCCTCGCGATGCCGCGTCCAACGATTGCTCTTACGCAGCTCAATCTCGCTGCGCCAGTTGGGGACAACCCGATCGAGGATCTTCTCGATCACCTGCGCCTGCTTGGTGACCTCGGTGTCCGGCACCGCAGTGCTCGACGCGTGAGTGATGTAAGTGACACCGTTCCGGCTGCCGCTGTTGTTGGTGAGCACGGTCTGCGAAATGAACTTGTCCAGCTCCCCGAGAGCCCACTCAACGTTGAGCCCGGTCATGCCGCAGCTCCTTTAACAGGGACGCGCATGCGACCGGAGAACAAACGCCGAAGCCATCGACCCCGCGGCGTGGCTCAACGACCACGAGGCCGCCGACCTGCCCGCCAGTGACACCCCGAACACGCCAGGCACCGGTGGCTGCAAAGCCGGCACAAGTCCGGGTGACAAGCCCGACGAGGTCAGCGGGGACCCGGATCGGATGGTCGAGGATCCGACCAGTGACGGGCAGATCACCGCCCGCATGCTCCACCTCTACCAGCAAGCCTCCGCCACGTTCCCGGACACCTCCTGGGCCTGCTACTCACCCCGACCCGGCACCCGCAGCGAGCACCCGCTCGGGCGAGCTTGTGACATCACATTCGGCAACCCGATCGGTGGGCGGCCCACACCCGAGCAACTGGAAGCCGGGTGGGCGGTGACGAACTGGATGAAGGACCACGCCGAAACCTTGGGCGTCGAATACCTCATCTGGCAGGGGCAGATCTGGTCTCTGGCCCGCGCCGACGAAGGCTGGCGGCCCTACAACGGCGGCGACATGCACGACCCCTCCGATGTCACAGGGGGCCACTACGACCACCTCCACGTCACCGTGCTGGGGTGATCCAAAGGCCCTTGCGGCCAAGTGGAGTGTCGCAACGGGCTCCTATCTACTTGTTTCGTGCCGGGTTCTTTAGAGGCTCGGAACCAACGCTTCGTCCTGCTCTGACACCGATACCTGCTGGTAGAAGTCGTCCTCGAACTCCGCTGGCGGGACCAGCCCGATCTCGCCGTGCAGGCGG
>NZ_BAAGVM010000011.1:0-236254 GCF_054780875.1 Marinactinospora endophytica
TCTTCGCGATGTTCGCCGGCTTCTACTTCTGGTGGCCCAAGTTCACCGGCAAGATGCTCAACGAGAAGCTGGCGAAGTGGCACTTTTGGACGCTGTTCCTCGGCTTCCACGGCACCTTCGGCGTCCAGCACTGGCTGGGCGCGGAGGGGATGCCCCGCCGCTACGCCGACTACCTGCCCTCTGACGGCTTCACCACCCTCAATCTGATCTCCAGCGTCAGCGCCTTCGTCCTGGGCGCCTCCACGCTGTTCTTCTTCGCCAACGTCTGGATCACCGCGCGCAGGGCCGTCCCGGTCGAGGCCGACGATCCGTGGGGGTATGGCAACTCGCTGGAGTGGGCCACCTCGTGCCCGCCCCCACGCCACAACTTCACCTCGCTCCCGCGCATCAGGACCGAGCGTCCAGCGTTCGACCTGCACCATCCCTACGTGGCCGCCTCCGAGGCGACGAGCGGGCACAAGTAGTTCCTCGACACGGACGATCCCGGCCGGCCCCGAAACGGTTCACCGCGTTTCGGGGCCGGAGCGCGTTGCGGCGGGTGCCGGATCCGCGTTCCCGTCCAACAGGTCGAGCAGTCCCGCGGCCAACGGCGCCTGCTCGGGCGGGGCCGGTGCGAGGGCCTGGGCGGCGGTCCGGGCGTCGGGGGACAGGCACCACTCCCACGTCCGTTCGAGCAGGTCCACCGGGAGCGTCCCCGTGTCCGTCACGACCACCGGCCATCCCCACGCGCGGGCCTGGGCGGCCACCTTCGCTCCGCCGAGCACCGGGTCGACGGCCAGGGCGGGGACGCCGTTGCGCAACGCCAGCACCAGCCCGTGCAACCGGGTGGTCACCACCACGTCCACGCGCCGCACCAGCGCGTCGAACTGGGCGGGGGTGGCGCAGTGCCGCCACTCCTCCCAGGCCAGCCGGGTGTCCAGCGGCAACCGCGCGCAGTCCCGGCGCGCCAACCACCCGGTCAGCCGCCCATGGATCGCCTCGTGCGCCCCCCGCCTCCCGTACTCGGGCTGACGAGGGGCGACGACGACACCGACCACGGGGCCGCCGTCCTCGACGGGCGCGGAGTGGGCGAGGTCGGCGCGGGGGGCGCGGCCGGGGGCGTCGCGCGCGATCAGGTGGTGGAAGCCTCGAACGGCCGGGTCGTGCGGATCGATCACGGACACTCCCACGGCGACGCGGCGGCAGCGGGCGTAGCGCTCGTGCAGCCGGCGAACCTGGTCCCCGTGCGCGGGCCCGCACACGAACAACAGGTGGCTGTAGTGGTGGGGGTCGGCGTCCTCCAGGGTGGTCGCGCCGGGGCGGAAGGCCGGGCTCCAGGCGATGTCGTGGGCGATCCCGGCCCCGGTCAGGGCCGCCGCGACGGTCCGGGCGCTGCCCACGTCCCCGGCCGTCGCCTCTCCGTCCAAAAAACTGAACCATCCCGTCACCAGTACGCGCATGGCCGCCTCCCTACCCGGAGGAGAGGGAGGGAAGCGGGAGGCGCGGACCGGCCGACAAAAACAATCGCGCGTGCTTGTTTTTGTCCGGGAGCGGTGCGAGGCTGGGCCCGACGCGGCCCACCGCCGCCCCGGGAGGTGTACCGATGATCGACCCCGCCGGCCTGGCCCAGGACCTGCACGCCGAGGGCGCGGCCCTGGACCGGCTCGTCGCGCCACTGGAACCACGCCGATGGGCGACGCCCACCCCCGCCCCCGGCTGGACGATCGCCCACCAGATCGCCCATCTCGCCTGGACCGACCGCCTCGCCCTGCTCGCGGCCACCCGGCCGGCGGACTTCGCGGCCGAGTTCGCCAGGGCCCTCGAATTCGACCGCTACGTCGACGACGGGGCCGAGGCCGGGGCCGAGGAGGAGCCGGCAGCGCTGCTCGACCGCTGGCGGAGGGGACGCCACGCGCTGCTCGACGTCTTGACCGGGATACCCCAGGGGACCAAGCTGCCCTGGTTCGGGCCGCCCATGAGCGCACCGTCGATGATGACCGGGCGCCTGATGGAGACCTGGGCCCACGGGCTGGACGTCGCCGACGCGTTGGGGATCGCCACGGAACCGACGGAACGGCTGCGCCACGTCGCCCACATCGGAGTGCGCGCCCGCGACCACGCCTTCGCCACCAACGGGCTGCCGGCGCCCCCCGCCCCCTTCCGCGTCGAACTGGACGCTCCGCCGTCCCCGGAAGGGACGGCGCGCACCTGGAGCTGGGGGCCCGAGGACGCCGACCAATGGGTCAGGGGGCCGGCGCTGGACTTCTGCCTCCTCGTCACCCGACGCCGCCACCGCGACGACCTCGCCCTGCGCGCCCACGGTCGGGAGGCCGACCGCTGGCTGGACATCGCCCAGGCGTTCGCCGGACCCCCCGGACCCGGGCGCGCCCCGACAGGAACGCCACCCACGGCCTCGCCCGGTCCGGGGGGCCGTGATGACGGCTGACCCCCTCGCCACCCCCGAACGCGACCTCCTGCGCCAGTCGGTCCGCCGCTTCATGGAGACCGAGGTACTGCCCCACCTCGACGCCTGGGAGCGGGACGGCGAACTGCCTCGCCGGCTGCACCGGGCCGCCGGATCGGCGGGTTTGCTGGGGGCCGCCTTCCCGGTCGAGGTCGGCGGAGGCGGCGGGAACCTCATGGACTCCCTCACCGTCGTCGAGGAGATGCACTACGCGGGGGGATCCGGTGGACTGGTCGCCTCCCTGCTCACGTGCGGGATCGCCGTCCCCCATCTCGCCGCCGCGGGCGATCCGGGACAGATCGACAGGTGGGTCCGGCCCACCCTCGCCGGAGAACTGATCGGGGCGCTGGCCATCACCGAGCCCGACGGCGGCTCCGACGTCGCCGGCCTGCGCACGAGCGCGGTCCGTGACGGCGACGTCTACGTCGTCAACGGGGCCAAGACCTTCATCACCTCCGGCTGCCGGGCCGACTTCGTCACCACCGCGGTGCGCACCGGAGGCGCGGGGGCGCACGGTGTCTCACTCCTCGTCGTCGAACGAGGCACACCGGGGTTCACGGTCTCCCGCCGGCTGGAGAAGATGGGCTGGCACTGTTCCGACACCGCGGAGCTGGCGTTCACCGACTGCCGGGTTCCGGTGGCCAACCTGGTCGGCGCCGAGAACTCCGGGTTCGCCCAGATCGCCCGGCACTTCCTCGCCGAGCGGCTGACACTGGCCGTCCAGGCCTACGCCACGGCGCAACGGGCCCTCGACCTCACCGTCGCCTGGTGCCGGACGCGCACCACGTTCGGCCGTCCACTCATCTCCCGGCAACAGGTCCAGCACACGCTGACCGAGATGGCCCGCCGCATCGACGTCGCGCGCTGCTACGTCCGCGACGTCGTGCGACGCCACCTCGCGGGCGAGGACGTCGTCACGGCCACCTGCTTCGCCAAGAACACCGCCGTCGAGGCCGGGGCGTGGGTGGTGGACCGGGCGGTACAGCTCCACGGCGGTCTCGGCTACATGCGCGAGGCGGAGATCGAACGGCACTACAGGGACGTGCGGATCCTCGGTATCGGCGGTGGAACGGACGAGATCATGACCGGCCTGGCCGCTCGCCGGCTCGGCTACACCGGTTGAGCCGGCGCCATCCCGAGAGCATCGGGGTGGCGCCGCGCCCGGGACGGACCGGTGACCTAGCGTGATCACTCGGGGTGGTCCGCCACTGCGACGCCCCGACCCGAGAACCCGCCCCTCGCGGGTGTGGACGATCCGCTGGAGCAGGCGTGGGCACGATCACCTGGGGAAGCGCGCGGGCGCGCTGGGTACTGCTGGCGACCGTCGTGGGATCGGGCATGGGATTCCTGGACGGAAGCGTCGTGGGGGTGGCGCTGCCGGCCATCGGGCGCGACCTGGACGCCTCCATGGCGGGCCTGCAATGGGTGCTCAACGGATACACCCTCACCCTCGCCGCGCTGATCCTGATCAGCGGCTCGCTGGGCGACCGTGTCGGGCGGCGCAGGGTCTTCCTCATCGGCACGGTGGGGTTCGCGCTGGCCTCGGTCCTGTGCGCGCTCGCACCCACCATCGAGACGCTGATCGCCGCGCGGGTCGCGCAGGGTGTCGGCGCCGCCCTGCTGACCCCGAACAGCCTGGCCCTGTTGGAGGCGGAGTTCACCGAGGACGACTCGGGCCGGGCCATCGGCGCCTGGTCGGGCCTGACCGGGGTCGCCAACGCCGCGGGCCCGTTCCTCGGCGGCTGGCTGGTGGACATCGGCGACTGGCGTCTGATCTTCCTCATCAACGTCCCGCTGGCGGCCCTGGTGGTGGCGGTCGGGTTGCGCCATCTCCCCGAATCGCGCCCCGAGGAGGGCGGGGGACGGAGGCTCGACTGGACCGGGGCCACGCTCACCGTCGTGTCCCTGGGGGCGCTGACCTACGCCCTCACCGTGGCGGGGGAGGTGGGCGTCTCCTCGTGGCGCTTCCTCGTCCCCGCGGGAACCGGCGTCCTCGTCGTCCTGCTGTTCGCCCGATCGCTGCGGCACAGCCGTCATCCCCTGATCCCGCCCCGCTTGTTCGCCGACCGCGTCTTCGTCGCGGCCAACCTGGTGACGCTGGGGGTGTACGCGGCGCTGGGCGTGACGTTCTTCCTGCTGGTGATCCAGCTCCAACAGGTCCTGGGCTACAGCGCCGTGCAGGCCGGTGTCGCCACCCTGCCGATCACGCTGCTCATGCTGCTGCTGTCGGCGCGTTCGGGCGACCTGGCCCGCCGGATCGGCCCACGCGCGCAGATGACGGCCGGGCCACTGGTCATGGCGCTCGGCCTGCTCCTGATGGGACGTATCGGGCCGGGATCCGGCTACGTGATGGAGGTGCTGCCCGCGGTCGCGTTGTCGGGGCTGGGCCTGGCCACCACGGTGGCACCCTTGACGGCGACCGCGCTCAGCGCGGCCGGTCCCGCCGACGCGGGCGTCGCCTCGGGGGTCAACAACGCGGTGTCGCGGGCGGCGCAGCTCGCCTCGGTGGCCGCGGTGCCGGCGCTGGTGGGGGTGGCGGGCGACGCCTATCTCGACCCGGCCCGGTTCGACGCGGGGTTCTCCAGCGCGATGCTGGTGGCCGCGGCGCTGGCCGCGTCGGCGGGACTGGTCGCCCTCCTGCTGATCCGGCGTCCGCGGGGCGAGGTGGAGGAGGGCCCCTCTCCCTACGCCTGTGGCCTGGACGCGGCCCCGTTGCGTCGCGTGCCGTGCCAAGACGCCGGGCGGGACGCTGACTGACCGGTGGAGGCGGGCCGCCCGGGCCTCCGCCGGGCCGCGGCGACCGGGAACGCGCCCCCGGCGGCCACGTGGAAGACCTCGGGTGGCGGTGTCGAGCGGCGCCTGCCCCTCCCGCCACAACGGGACGGTCAGCCGAGGACCGCGATGGCCTCGACCTCGACCAGCTGGTCGTCGTAACCGAGGGCGGTGACGCCCAGCAGCGTGCTCGGCGCGTCGTGTTCGCCGAAATGCCTCTTGACTACGTTCCAGGCCGCGACGAGGTCCTCCTGCCGTGAGGAGGCGACATAGACCGTCGACTTGACCACGTCGCCGAGCGAGGCCCCGGCCTCGCGCAGCACCACGGTCAGGTTGTGCATCACCTGTTCGGCCTGGCCCGCGACATCGCCGACGGCGACCGTGCGCCCCTCCTCGTCCAAGGGGCAGGCGCCCGCGGTGAAGATGCTCCTCACGGGGGCGTCGGTCACGGCGGCGTAGGCGTAGTCGACCTGGTCGGTGAGTCCGGTGGGGCGGATGAGAGCGATATGTCTGGGCACGCCCCGACCCTAGAGGACGGGGTGGCGGCGGTCATCCCGTTTTCTCCTCGCCCCTGAGGGCCTCCCCATGGACGGGGAAGGGGAGACCCTCATCGAGGCGAACGGAGTCGTCAGCCCAGGTGCGCGCGCAGGGTCTCCACGAACCGCAGCACCGCGACCGAGCCGGGATCGCGTTCACCGGCGCTTCGATCGCCGACCCAGGCCGCGCGGCCGCGTGCCGAGGTCAACCCCGCGGTCTCCTCGACCGCGCGGGCCGCGGCGGAGACGACGGCATCGGCCACCTCCAGGGCAGACGCGCCCTCCGCCGCCTCCGTCAGCGTCTGACGGACCGGCTCCAGCACGTCCAGGAAGGTCTTGTCGCCCAACCGGGCGCCCCCACGCTCCTGGACCCGGCGGGCGAGCGTCGCCACGATCCGCGCCACCCCGGCCGGCGAGGCGTCGGCCGTCTCGTCGGCCTCGGCCGCGGCGGCGAGCAGGCCCGACCCGACCAGCGCGGCGAAGGTCGAGGGGTTGGCCGAGGCGAAGGCGGTGCCGGCGGCGCGCAGGGCGTCACCGGGGTGGACGTCCTCGGGCAGGGCCAGCAGCGCCTCGCGCGCGGCGGCGGCACCCGAGGACACGGTGATGCCCAGGTCGCCGTCGCCGAGCCGGGCGTCGAGGGCGCGCAGCTCCTCGGCGTGGCCGGAAAGGTCGGCCAGCACGGTGGGAAGCACCGCGCGCAGGCGGCTGGACCGCCCGGTGCGGCGCGGCCCGTCCTCCTGTCCGGAGGAGGAACGCGTAACGGGGGCCGTGCCCTGCCGCGGCGCGTCACGGTCCGGCCGAGGGGACACGGCGGCCCCCTGGGAGAAGAACGGTGAGGCGGCGGGGGCGTCCACCAGCCCGGCGAGCTCGTCGTCGAGCAGGAGGACCGACAGGGAGGCCCCCGCCATCTCCAGGCTGGTGGCGAACTCCCCGATGTAGGTGCGGTGGATGCGCACACCCCGCTCGGTGAGCACCTGGTGCGCCCGACGGTAGATCAGGTAGAGCTCCTCCAGGGGGGTCGCCCCCAGGCCGTTGACCAGGACCGCGACCCGGTCGCCCGCCGAGGGACGGAGCTCGCCCAGGATCTCGGTGAGGAAACGGTCGGTGATCTCGTCGGCGGTCTCCAGCGGGCCCCGGTGACTGCCGGGTTCCCCGTGGATGCCGATGCCCACCTCCATCTCACCCTCCTCCAGGGTGAAGGTGGGCTCCCCCGCGGCCGGCAGGATCGTGGGGGACAGGCCGACGCCCATGGTCCTGGTCCGGTCGACGGTGCGTTGCGCGATCTCCCGCACCCCCTCCAGGGGGTCACCGCGGCGTGCCGCGGCCCCGGCCGTCTTGTAGGCGAAGAACAGTCCGGCCACGCCGCGACGGGTGTCCTCCTTGTCCGGCGGAGCCGACAAGACGTCGTCGGTGCCCAGCACGGTCGCCGTCCGGATGCCGTCGGCGGCCACGATGTCGGCGGCCAGGTCGAAGTTGTAGATGTCGCCGCCGTAGTTGCCGTACAGGTACAGCACGCCGGCACCGCCGTCACAGGCCCGGGTGGCCGCCGCGATCTGCTCGGCCGAGGGCGAGGAGAACACGTTGCCCACGGCGACCCCGTGGGCGAGGCCCTCGCCCACGTAGCCGAGGAACAGGGGGAGGTGGCCCGATCCGCCGCCGGTGACGATGCCCACCTCGCCCGGTACGGGAGCGTCGGCGCGCACCAGGGCGCGCCGGTCCTCGGAGGCGGCACGCAACCGGTCGGGGTGGGCCAGCAACAGGGACTCGGTCAGCTCGTCCACGAAGTCGGCCGGCCGGTTGATGATCTTCTTCAGCGCCACGTCGGTCGCTCGCTTTCTGGTCGCTGTCGGGGGAGCGCCGCCGGGGGCGTGCCCCCGGCGGCCGTCGGTCAGCCCAGGGCTTCGGCGGTCTCGCGAAGGACACGCAGGTCCTCGGCGGTGACCGGCGCGCAGGAGACCCGGGCCGGGCCGGCCGGCAGTCCCCGGACCTCCAGGCCGGCCTTGAGGTGGGCGATGCTTCCGGCCTTCACCGCCGACACCGCCCGCTCCACACCGGCCTGCGCCGCCCGCGCGGCCTCGGCGTCACCGCTGCGCAGCGCGTCGCGCAGCGCGGTGAACGGCTCGGGGAAGACCGAGGAGACCCCGGAGACGATGCCCGCTCCCCCCGAACGCACCAGCTCGCCGAAGGAGACGTCGTTTCCGGAGATGACGACGAAGTCGCGCGGTGCCGCGGCCAGGTACGCCGCCACCGCCGCGTCGTCCTCGCCGCTGATCTTGGCGCCGCGCACACCGACCTCCGCGAGACGGCCCAGTGTCTCCGGGGGCATCGGGGTGGTGGTGCGCGCCTGGAACAGGTAGGCGAAGACCTCGGCGTCACCGGCGGCCGCGACCAGACGCTCGTAGTAGCGCAGCACCGCCTCCTCCGGTGCGGGCAGGAAGAACGGGGTGATCGCGGCCAGGCGCGCGGCCCCCGCCTCGACGGCGCGTCGGGCCAGCCGTTCGGCCTGGAGGGAGGCTGCCGCGCCCACGTGGGCGTAGGTGCCCTCGGGGCCGAAGACCTCCAGGGCCGCGGCGATGACGTCGAGACGCTCGTCGTCGTCGAGCGCGGTGAACTCGCCGGTGGTACCGGCGGCGAAGACCGCGTCGGCCCCTCGGTCACGGATCGCCCGGAGGAGTGTTTCCAGGCCGTCACGGTCCAGTCGCTCGTCGGGAGTGAAAGGCGTCGGGACGGCGGTGATGACCTGCGTGTGGAGGGACATGACCTTCTTTCTCGGTAGGGGAGTGGGGCGAGCGGGCGACGGCCGGGTCACCGGCCCTCGCCCGCGGAGGCGGTGGCGCGGGAGGCCCGACGCCGCTTCAGGCCGGCGCGTACCGGCGGGACGACGAGAGCCAGGATGCTGACCGCGAGGATGGTCATCGCGATGGGGCTGGAGACGATGTTGCCGACACCGCCGATCTCCAGGGCGCGCCGCAGGTTCCCCTCGGCCAGCTCGCCCAGCAGCAGGCCGAGGACGACAGGACCGGCGGGAACGCCGAACCGGCGCAGGAACAGGCCGACCAGGCCGAACACGAGCATCACCACGACGTCGAACACGTTGTTGCCGACGGCGTAGGTGCCCACCATGCAGAACACCAGGATGACCGCCCACAGGAAGTGCGGTGGCAGCTCCAGGAGCTTGGCCACGCCGCGCATCCGCAGCAGGCTGATCCCCAACGTGAGCACCGTCGCCACGAGCATGATGCCGGCGATGCTGTAGACCAGGGCCGGCTGTTCGGCGAACAGGGAGGGACCGGGCTGGATCCCCCAGACCACCATGGAGCCGATCATGACGGCCATCACCGAGTCACCCGGGATGCCGAGCGCCAGCGTGGTGGTCACCGAGCCGCCGAGGGTGGCGTTGGAGGAGGTGTCGGCGGCGGTGATCCCCTCCAGGGAGCCCGAGCCGAACTCCTCGGGACGCTTCGACACCCGCCGCGCCTGGTCCCAGCCCAGGATGCCGGCGATGTCGCCGCCGGTGGCCGGGACGATCCCCACGGCCCCGCCGACGCCGCTTCCCACGGCCAGGGGACGCAGCATCCTCCGCCAGTCGCCGCGGGTGGGGAACCAGCGACCGAACTGGGTGACCGGCTTCACGGCCGAAGCCCGGTGGGTGAGGATCTGGTCGAGGACCTCGGCGATGCCGAACAGGCCGATGATGGCGGCGATGAACGGGATGCCCTCCGACAGTTCCGGGACGCCGAAGGTGAACCGGGCGGCACCGGTGATCGGGTCGCGTCCGATGGCGCCCAGCAGCAGGCCGAGGACGCCGGCCATCAGGCCCTTGACGATGCGACCTCCCGACACCCCGATCATCATGGTCAGACCGAACACGACCAGGGCGAACATCTCCGCCGGTCCGAACCGCAGGGCCAGCTGCGACAACGGGATCGCCGCCACCATCAGCAAGACGATGCCGACCAGGGTTCCCCACGCCGAGGCGAACGCCGACGCGGTCATCGCCAGCCCCGCCTTCCCCTGCCTGGCCATCGCGTAGCCGTCGAAGGTCGTGGCGATCGAGGCGGGCGTCCCCGGGGTGTTGATCAGGATCGCGGGGATGCGGTCACCGAAGTTGGCGGAGACGTAGATGGTCAGCAGGACGGCCAGGCCCGGGATCGGGTCGAGCGCGAGGGTGAAGCCACTGGCCAGGGCGACGGCCATGGTGGCGGTGACACCGGGAAAGGCGCCGACGAGCATGCCCAGCAGGGCGCCCCCGGCGATGCACAGCGCGACGGTTGGGTCCAGCAGCGCGCCGAACCCCTCGACCAACGGACTCATAGCGGGACTCTCAGAAGGACGCCGAACAGCAGGTACAACACCATCGTGGTGACCACGGGGAACAGGAGGAGGGCCTTCCAGCCGCGGCCTCCCGCGATGTAGGTGAGCGCGACGAACAGCACCGTCGTGGAGACCCGGAAGTCGACGAAGTACCAGAGCACGCCGTAGCCGACGATCGCCGACAGGATCGCGACCAGGCGTATCGCCCCGGCGCGGGTGGCGGGCTCGGGCGCCTCGTCGGTACCGCCCGTGACCCAGGACAGGACGGCGTGGACCACGCCCAACCCGATCAGCAGGAACGCCAGCGCGTCAGGCCACCAGCGCGGGCTGAAACGGACCGAGGCGGCCCCGTCGGGGATCTGGGTGCTCAGGGCCAGGGTGGTGACGCCGAGGGCGACGCCCGCCAGGGCCGGGACCAGTTCGCGCCACCGGGACGACGTCCGCGCCGCCTCCTGCGCGGACGTCACCTCGGAAGTGGGGGCAGGGGAGGTGGACATGGGGCTCAGGACCCGTCCGTGAGCAGCTTGTCGAAGCGGGCCGTCTCCGACTCCACGAACGCGGCGTACTCGTCCGCGGGCACGTTGACGGGGAGGTTGCCGGAGTCGGTGATGACCGTGGTGAACTCCTCCGACGCCGCGGCGGTGGCGAAGGCGTCGCGCAGCGTGGTCGCGACCTCCTCGGGCAGTCCGGTGGGCGCCCCGATGCCGCCCCAGCCGCCGATGACGACGTCGACGCCCTCTTCGCCGGCCGTCGGCACGTCGGCCAGCGACTCCGAGCGCTCCTCGGCGAGGACCGCGAGCACGCGCAGCCGCCCGTCCTGGTGGGCGGGCGCCGTCTCGGAGATGCCGGCGACGACCGCGTCGACCTGGCCGCCGACGGCCGCCGTGACGGCGGGGGCGCCTCCGTCGAAGGGAACCGGCTGGAACTCGGCTCCTCCGGTCTGGCCCAGCTCGCGGGTGGCCGCCTCCCAGATGGAACCGGCACCGGAGTTGGCCACGGTGACCTCTCCGGGCTTCTTCTCCGCGGCCTCGAGCAGGTCCTCAAGGGTCTTGTAGGGACTGTCGGAGGGGACGGCGATCGTCGCCGGCACCGACACCATCTGACCGATCAGGTCGTAGTCCGCCGGATCGACGTCGTAGCCCTGGAAGCCGAGCATGACGGTCTCCACCGGCAGGTAGCCGATGGTGTAACCGTCGGCGGGCTGACCGGCCAGGTGCTGCAGGCCGACGGACCCGGCACCGCCGGTGCGGTTCTCGACGACGATCGTCTGTCCCAGCGTCTCCTCCATCTCGGAGGCGAGGGTGCGGGCGGCGAGGTCGGAGGCGCCACCGGCCTGGTAGGGGACGACGAGGGTGATGTCCCCGTTGGGGTAGTCGGCGGGGTCCTCGGCCGCTCCGCCACGGTTGGCACAGCCGGCGGCTGCGGCCAGGGCGACGAGCGCCAGCGCGCCTCCCGCGATCCGGGTGCTGGTGGTGCGCATGTGCTTCCTTTCGGGGTGGGTGGAGCATGGCGGGGCGCAGGACGGGTGCGCCCCGCCTTGGGGATGGGAGGTGGGAGGGGCGGTGTGTCACCGCCCCTGGACTACTCCTGTTCCTGGGAGTAGGGCGCGCGCAGCCGGAGCCGCGCGTTGTCCAGGTGGGAGTGCAGTTCGGCGAACACCTCGTCGGGGTCGGCGGCGCCGATCAGGCCGGCGAGGACTTCGTGGGCCGCCACGGAGGGGCCGAGGTCCTCGTAGCGCTCGTTGGAGGCCAGCAGCAGCATCTCGATCGTGGGGCGGTACTGCGCCCAGACGTCGCCCAGCCGGCGGTGTTCGGCGACGCTGTAGAAGACCGAGTGGAACTGCAGGTCGGCGGCGGTGTAGGCGTCGGTGTCGTGGTCCTCGGCGGCGCGCCGCATGGAGCGCAGCGTCGTGTCGAGCTCGGCGGCGAGTGCCGGGCGGTTCCTGCGCATCGCGATCTCCAGGGCGAGGCGCTCCATCGACTCGCGCAGCGAGAACAGCTCGTCGATGTCCTGCACGCTCAGGCCGACCACGGTGGCGCTGCGCCGGTTGGTGTCCAGCAGTCCCTCGGCGGTGAGCATCTTGATCGCGTCGCGGATGGGGCCACGGCTGAGGTTGAACTGCTCGGCGAGGTGGCCCTCGACCAGTGTGGTGCCGGGGGCGTAGCGCCCGGTGATGATCATGCGCCGGAGTTCGTGCGCGACCTGCTCGCCCAGGGCCCGCTGCTTGATGGGCAGGATCTCCGACATTGCACCCTTTCGGTTAACTGTTAACGGTTAACAGATTGAACCACGGTGTGATCCATGTCAATGCCAGGGGGGTGGGGGGAGGTGGGAGGGAGAGCGGAAACGCCTGCGGGACAGGAGGAGCGTGAAGATGAAAAAAGTTCAGATCAGAGCGACGGAGGCGTCCCCGAAGGCGTCCGGCCGGGGACCAGGGCGTGCCGGGAGTGCCGTGGGCGACACGGAGGGAAAAGACCTCCCACGGCTTCACATTAAGTGACACGAACGGCGAAGGCGCTGGTGGGGCACCTGATCAGGTGCCCCACCAGCGCCTCGGGGATCGGATCAGAGGACGGCCAGGCCCAGCAACGGCGTGCCCGCCAGGCAGACGACCCGGATGACGACCTCCTGCCAGGAACCCGTCGAGAACCGCAGGGAACGCGGCGCGCCGACCATCCGCCAGCGCTGCCCTTTGACGGCCACGGGCCAGGCCAGTGGGACGGCGCTGCGGGTGAGCGCGTCGCCGAGCACGTGCACGATCATCCCCAGGGCCAGCGCGGCCCCCACCGGCGCGCCGGCGAGGTGGCTTCCCGCGTTGAAGAGCAGGGCCGTCAGCAGCGCGGCACCGATCGACACCGACGCCCACTCCACCAGCCGGTAACGGGTCGCCGGCCGCAGCATCCCCCCACCCCGGCGTCTCGGCCCGAAGAGCCCCAACCACGAGGTCACCGCGGTGCGCGCCGGCCCCGCGGGCAGACAACGCCCCAGGCCGCGCAACGCCAGCGACAGCGTGAACCACACGACGACGGCGGCGACCTGCCACCACAGCGCGGCGGTCACGCCCACGATCAGGCCCAGTGCGAGCGCGCACGCGGGGGTGTGGAACAGGTAGCGGTGGGTGCCGTCGGAGGAGCGGTCCCAACGGGTGCGCGTCGCCAGATAGACCTTTGCCGACAGCGCCCGGACCCCGGTGGACAGCCACCGGGTGAACGGCCCCTGGGAGCGCGTCGCGGTCGAATCGGGATGGTCCAGATCGGGCACGAGCGCCGCCCCCGCGCCGACCAGGGCACCGCCGACGAGTGTCCACCCGTCGGGCGAGGCGCCGCCCAGCGCGGTGACCGCGGCGCTGGCCGCCAACCCGGCGAACGCGCCGGTCGCGGCATGGCTGGCCCCCATCATGCGACGCCCCTCTCGACGGCGGGGCCGCCGGCGCGCGAGAGAGGCGACCGGTAGGGGAGAACGGGGGCGGGGACGAGCGGCGCGGTTCGGGGGCGGGCTGGCACGGTGGGCGTCTCCTCCTGGGGGTCGGGGAGACCAGTCTCGCGCGAACGGGGCCCGGGGCGCGAGCGATCCCGACCCATGGGCCGGAGGCGGCCCCGGGGGAGGCGCATGTCCGGTCGGGACGCGGTGGGAGGACGCGTCCGTCCGGCCCGCCACCCCGGATCGGTCCGCCGTCCCGACCACCGATCCGGTCCCCGCGGTGCGGAGGCCGATGTCCCCGGCCCGTTCCGCTACGGGAAGGGCCCGTCGCCCACGCGCGAGGGCCAACGGCCCCGCCTGGTCGTCGCGGAGCCCTTCCAGCAGGCATGTCGGTTTCGAGGGGCCGTGGTGCCGGCGGAGGGGAGTGGTCGGCCACGCGGGGTGTGACGGCTCACCGCCGCGTCCCCAAAGGCGCGGCCGGCCGCGCGGCCCGGCCGGCACGCCCTGCCCGGTGTGGGCGGAACACGGACCCGCCGGGTCCGGCTCCTCCCGCCGGGATCGCCAGGGCCGGCTCAGTCCCCTCGCGCGTCCGGGTGGTCCCGGGAGCGCCGGGACCACCCGGACCGGGCCGGGGCGCTCACCTCCCCATCAACAGCTGGTCGAGGAAGGTCCGGTAGCGCCGCAGGGCCACCCGCAGCTCCTCGGTCTCGGGCTCCCCGCCGCTGGACCACTGCTCCTCCAAGCGACGCTTGTGCTCGGAGAACTTGGCGGTCAGGCTGTCCATGATCTCCCCGACCAACCGGTCGGCGTCGTGTACCGCGTCGCGCGGGGAGTCGACGAAGTCGCCCTGCACGTCCCGCCACTGCGAGCGGAAGCGGTCGACCTCCTCCGGGGTGAACAGGCGAGCGCCGGCATCCTCGCCCCCTTCGGGGCGCGCGCCCGCCATCTCCTGCTCCGGCTCCTGGGAGCTGCCACTGGGCTCCTGCACGCCCGCCTCGGAGAAGTCCTCCCGGGGCTGGGGTACTCCCGTGGCCACCGGCTCCTCGTTGGTCGGCGCGCCCTGGACGTCCTCGGGGCGTTCGGCCGCGCCCATGGGACCCGGTCCATGTGTCAGATCGCCGTCCCGCTTCATCTTCATCGGGACCACCTTCTCCTTCGATGGATGTGAGGGGCGTCTTGGACGCGTCAGTCGGCCCCTCGGTTCTCGCCGCTCCCCTCGTCGAGCAGGTCGGCGAACAGGGAGCGGTAGCGGACCATCGCCTCGCGCAGCTCCTCGGTCGGCGCCTCACCCCGATCGACGCGCGCACGCACCTCCCTGGCGGCGCGGTAGTCCTGCATGGCCGCGGAGTGTTCCACCGACAGGTCCGCGAGCCTCTGCTCCTCGCCCTCGGTGGGATAGCCGCGTTCGACCATCAGGCGGGACACCAGGTCGTCGGCCTCGCGGACCGCCTCGATGGGCGAGTCGACGAACCGTTCCTGTATCGCCGCCCAGCCCCTGGAGTACTCTTCCCGGGCCCGGGGAGTGAGCGGGCGCAGGTCCAGGCGTGAATGGCGTTTCTCACGTTGGGCGAGCTCGCGTTCGGCGTCGCGCCGGCCACCGTGCTCCTCGACCGCTCGGTCGTACTCGGGGCCGAACCTCTCCCTCAGGTGGCTGCGACGCCGCCGTGGGAGGAGCACGGCCACGACGAGGATCACGATGAGCGCGACGATCACCACGGCCACGATCAGGGCGACCAACAGGCCCGTATCCATCCTCGGCCTCCTCCGTCCCGGGGACCACGTCCTTCGTCGTCCCGACAGGCGGGGGTTACACGTCAGGCGTTCCCGGTCCTGAACAGGTAAAACTGCCTTCCCATGTGCGTCATGGTGAAAATCGGGCCAATGCTCCGGAAGGGATCGGGCGGCTCCAAGGGGAGGGGGCTGCCCGCCGTCCCGCCTCGCGGCGTCGCCACGGTGTGGTAGACCGCTACCGGGAGGTAGACGTGACGGGACGCGAACCGTTTCGGTTGTCGGTGCTGGAGGCGGTGCTGGAACGCATCACCTTCGCCAACGAGGAGACCGGCTACACCGTCGCCCGTGTCGATCCCGGGCGCGGCGGCGACCTGGTCACCGTGGTCGGATCGCTGCTGGGCGCCCACCCCGGCGAGTCCCTGCGCCTGGAGGGCCGGTGGGGATCGCACCCCCAGTACGGGAGACAGTTCCAGGTCGAGAACTACACCACGGTCCTGCCCGCCACGGTCCAGGGCGTCCGGCGTTACCTCGGTTCGGGGCTGATCAAGGGGATCGGTCCACGGCTGGCCGAGCGGATCGTCGAACACTTCGGCGTGGCGGCGCTCGACGTCATCGAGAACGAGCCACAGCGTCTCATCGAGGTCCCCAAACTCGGTCCCAAACGGACCGAACTGATCGCGCGCGCCTGGGACGAGCAGAAGGCGATCAAGGAGGTCATGGTCTTCCTCCAGGGGATCGGCGTCTCCACGTCGCTGGCCGTGCGCATCTACAAGAAGTACGGCGACGCCTCGATCGACGTGGTCCGCAACCACCCCTACCGGCTCGCCGCCGACGTGTGGGGGATCGGGTTCAAGACCGCCGACACCATCGCCCGCGCGGTCGGCATCCCCCACGACAGCCCCGAGCGCGTCAAGGCCGGCATCCAGTTCACCCTCTCCGAGTCCACCGGAGACGGTCACTGTTACCTGCCGGAGGAGCGACTCATCGCCGAGGCGGTCAAGATCCTCCAGGTCGACTCCTCCCTGGTGATCGACTGCCTCACCGAACTCGTCGCAGAGGAGGGCGTGGTCCGGGAGAAGGTCCCCGACGCGGAGGGGAACCAGGTCACGGGGGTCTTCCTGGTGCCCTTCCAGCGGGCCGAGACCTCGCTGGCCAACCAGCTCCGCACGCTCCTCGACCATCCGGCCGACCGGCTGTCGGCCTTCGCCGACGTCGACTGGGACGCGGCCCTGGGCTGGCTCAGGCGGCGTACCGGGACCGAGCTGGCCGAGGAGCAGGAACAGGCCGTCCGCCTCGCCCTCACCCGCAAGGTCGCGGTCCTCACCGGAGGACCGGGGTGTGGAAAGTCCTTCACCGTCGCCTCGGTCATCGCCCTCGCGGCGGCGAAGAAGGCGAAGATCATCCTGGCCGCGCCCACCGGACGCGCGGCCAAGCGGCTCACCGAGCTCACCGGCCACGAAGCCTCCACCGTGCACCGGTTGCTGGAGCTCAAGCCCGGTGGCGACGCCTCCTACGACCGGGATCGGCCGCTCGACTGCGACCTGCTCGTGGTGGACGAGGCGTCGATGCTCGATCTGCTGTTGGCCAACAAGCTGGCCAAGGCGGTCCCACCGGGCGCGCACCTGCTGTTGGTGGGCGACGTCGACCAGCTCCCTTCGGTAGGGGCCGGCCAGGTGCTGCGCGACCTTCTCGGCGAGGGCTCCCCGGTGCCCGCGGTGCGGCTCACCCACGTCTTCCGGCAGGCCCAGCAGTCGGGGGTGGTCACCAACGCCCACCGCGTCAACACCGGTCAGCCCATCCGCCTGGAGGGCATGACGGACTTCTTCCTTTTCGCCTGTGACGACACCGACGCCACCGCGGAGCTGACCGTCGACGTGGTCGCCAACCGCATTCCACGCCGCTTCGGCCTCGATCCGCGTCGCGACGTACAGGTGCTGACCCCGATGCACCGGGGCCCGGCCGGCGCGGGGAACCTCAACAGCCTCCTCCAGGGGGCGCTCACCCCGCCTCGGGAGGGAGTGGCCGAGCGCAGGTTCGGCGGGCGGGTCTTCCGTGTCGGCGACAAGGTCACCCAGATCCGCAACAACTACGACAAGGGCGCCAACGGCGTGTTCAACGGGACCCTTGGCGTCATCACCGCGATCGACCTCGAACAACAGGAGCTCACCGTGGTGACCGACGAGGACGAGAAGATCGGTTACGAGTTCGCCGAGCTCGACGAGCTCGCCCACGCCTATGCCGTGACCGTGCACCGCTCTCAGGGCAGTGAGTACCCGGCCGTGGTGATCCCGGTGACCACCAGCGCCTGGATGATGCTCCAGCGCAACCTCCTCTACACCGCCATCACCCGGGCCAAGAAGCTCGTGGTCCTCGTCGGGGCGCGTCGGGCGATCGCCCAGGCGATCCGCAACGCGACGGCCGGGCGCCGCCACACCGCCCTGGCGTACCGGTTGGCCGCTTCGGCGCGCGACGCGGCGTGATGCCGGAGACGCCTCTCGCCGGGCCGTTTCGGGAGGAGCGAGGGGATCGGCCGTCGGGTGTCCCGCGCCGGTGAGGTCGCGTGGGAGACGCGGTCAGAGCCCCTGAGGCGGCGACCCGTCCCACGCGTGGATGGCCCGGAGGGGCCGTCAGCGTTTGCGGCCGACCCCCGCGTGCTGCCAGAGCCTGACGTCGGGGTCCGAGGGGCGGGAAGCCGGAGCGACCCCGGGAGCGCGCCAGGTGGAGCAGTCGACGAGCCGCGGTGGCGCGGCTCCGTTGATGCCCGGTGAGAGGATCTCCCACCCGTCGAACGCGCGGGCGGCCTCCTCGGGGGAGCGGACCCGTCCCCAGGGGACGCCGAGGGACAGGAAGCGGTCGGTGAACTCCCGCGCGGCCTTCTCGTCGTCGGAGACGAGGTGGGAGTAGACGAGGTGGGACCCCGGGGGGAGCCGGTCGAAGTAGGCGCGCGCGACCCCGAACGGGTCGGAGTCGTCGGGGACGCAGTGCAGCAGGTTCACCAGCATCAGGCAGACCGGCTGGCCGAGGTCGATGAGACGCCGGGTCTCGGGGGAGTCGAGGACCGCGTCGACGTCGCACAGGTCGGCACCCGTCACGGAGGTGTGGGGGTTGTCCGCCAGCAGGGCGCGGCAGTGCGCCAGGACGATCGGATCGTGGTCGACGTAGACCACGCGGGACGTCGGGGAGAGGCGCTGGGCGATCTGGTGGGTGTTGTCCGCTGTGGGCAGTCCCGCGCCGAGGTCGAGGAACTGGCGGACACCCGTGGTGCGCGCGACATGGTCGACGGCGCGGGACAGATAGGCGCGGTTGGCCTGGGCCAGGAGGGAGGTTCCGGGATTGACCTCCTCAAGTGCCGCCATCCCCCTGCGATCAGACTCGAAATGGTCCTTGCCGCCGAGCATCGCGTCATAAATGCGCGCGACCGAGGGCACCGACAGGTCGATCCTGGGGGGCGGCTGCGCAGGGGGTGGAGCGGACAGGAAGTCGTTCATGGGCCTCTTTTCCAGACCGAGTGTCCCGGTGGTCCACCATCGTAAATCCCTCGTCAACGGGTGGTCGTGGATTGTTCAAGAGTCTTTGGTCCGTTTCTCCTCTCCCTCCCGGGATTCCCCTTCGCCGCGTTCCACGCGCGTGATGAGATGTCCGGGGGCGGTCATTCGCGGCCACGGGGAAAACGCGGAAAAGTGAAAGTGAGGATAAAATCGGAATTCTCCGGAAATGGCGGAAAGATGGTTGTCGGACGGATCCGGGCCGGGGGTACTGTCGGATACATGTCCGCGACGCCGCAGTCCGGCGAACCGGTGGATGTGCTCATCGACGGGGCCGGACCCACCGGTCTGGCGCTCGCCGCCCTTTTGACGGCCTGCGAGGTCAGGCCGCGGATCGTCCAGTGCCGCGGCGCGGCCTTGACCAACCCGCAGACCCTGGCCCTCCACCCGCGGACCCTCGAACTCCTCTCGGGCATCGGGGTCACCGGTCCCCTGCTGGACCGGGGGACCCTGATCCGGCGGCTGTGCCTGCACGCCGGTGGCCGTGCCGTCTCCCTCACCCCGTTCGGCACGGGGTCGCCCGGTACCGCCTATCCCTTCCTGCTGTTGTGTTCCCGGGAACACCTCGAAAGGACGCTCACCGGCTACCTGGCGGCCAGGGGGGTCGAGATCGAACACGACACCGAACTGTTCGACGCGGAGGAGTCGAGGGAGTACGTCACCTGCATGCTGCGCAGGCCCGACCGGCGGACCCGCCGCCTCCGGGTCCGCTACCTCGTGGGCTGTGACGGCCGGCACGGTGTCGCCGGCGACGCCGCCCACGTCGAGTCGCGTGAGGAGAGGGGACCGTGGCGTTTCCTGGCCGGCGACGTGCGCGTGGCCGACGGGCCGCGAGGCGACGAGATCCACGTCTTCACCGGGGAGGCGGGCCTCCTGCTCCTCCACCCGTTGACGAGGGAACCGGGATGGCGTCTGCTCGTCGTCGACAGGGACGGCACCGAGGAGCGCCCCGACGGGGCGGCGGAGCCGGGGCGCGGCGCCGACCGTCTCGGCGCGGGAACGGTCCAGGTCACCGAGGTCGAACGGGTGACACGGCCGCGCCCCCGGCACAGGGTCGCGCTCCGCTACCGCCATGGACGGATCCTGCTCGCCGGCGACGCGGCGCACACCCACGACGTGCTGGAGGCGCAGGGCGTCAACGTCGGTGTCGGCGACGCCTGGAACCTCGGCTGGAAGCTCGCGCTCGTGGTGCGCGGGGCGGCCGGCGAGAAGCTGTTGGAGACCTACGAGACCGAACGCCGTCCGGTGGCCGATGCCGTACCGCGCCACATCGACCGCGCGCTGCGGGCGGCCACCTCACCGAGGCTGGCGTCGTTGCTGGCCAGGAGCGGGCTTGCACCGCACCTGGCACCGCTGCTGCCGGCGCTCCAGCAGGGCCGGCGATCGTTGTTCCGGGGGACCGCGGTCGCCTACCACGGTAGCCCGGACGCGGTGGAGGGGGAGCCGCGGCTCCGGGGCGGTCCCCGGGCCGGCGAACGGATGGTCGACGCGGAGGTCATCCGCGACGGGACCCCGGTCCGTCTGCACGAGGCCCTCGCCGCCCCCCGCCACCATCTACTGCTGTGCGGCCGTGTCGAGGAGTGGGGCGCCGCCCGGACGGCGCCCCTGCTGCCCCTGGTCCGGTCCGGTCTGCTCATGGTGCACCGCCTCGCGGCCGAACCCTCCCCGGGGACGCTGTGTGACGCGCGCGGCACGGTGCTCGCCGAACTCGGCGTCGCCCGCGCGGGGCACTACCTGGTCCGCCCGGACGGGCATGTCGCCTACCGCGCCGCTGGCACCGACCTGACGGGGGTCCGCGCCCACCTGGCCGACATGCTTCCGGGGATCGACGAGGGGTGAGCGCGGGCGGGGACCGGGCCGCCGGACGGCGAAGTCCGGCGGCCCGGGGCTCACCGGCCGGCCCCGCCCAGTCCCTTGTCGAGTCCGGCGCGGCGCAGCGCGTCGGCCAGGGCGCCCTGGGGAGCCCGGGAGTCCGCGCGCTCCTGGCGCCGACGGCCCCCGCCGCGGCCGGAGCCGCCCCGATCGCGGCGAGACGCCCCCGAGGCGCCTCGTTGCCCGTCCCGGGGCTCGACCTCGTCGTCCAGGCGCAGGGTGAGGGAGATGCGCTTACGCGCCACATCGACGTCGAGGACCTTGACCCGGACGATGTCGCCCGGTTTCACCACGTCGCGCGGATCCTCGACGAACTTCTTCGACATCGCGGAGACGTGCACCAGGCCATCCTGGTGGACCCCGACGTCGACGAACGCGCCGAAGGCGGCGACGTTGGTGACGACTCCCTCCAGCAGCATGCCCGGTTCGAGGTCGCCGATCTCGTCGACCCCTTCCTTGAAGGTCGCCGTCGTGAACGCCGGACGCGGATCGCGGCCGGGCTTCTCCAGCTCCTTGAGGATGTCGGTGACGGTCGGCAGGCCGAAGGTGTCGTCGACGAAGTCCTCGGGACGCAGGGCGCGCAACCGCGATGTGCTGCCGATCAGGGACCGGATGTCACCGCCGGTCGCCGTGATGATGCGGCGCACCACCGGGTAGGCCTCGGGGTGCACGCTCGAGGCGTCCAGGGGGTCGTCCCCGTCGGGGATGCGCAGGAAGCCCGCGCACTGTTCGAACGCCTTCGGGCCGAGCCGGGGCACCTCCTTGAGGGCGGTGCGGGATCGGAAGGGGCCGTTGGCGTCGCGGTGCACCACGATGTTCTCGGCCAGGCTCGCGCTGATCCCCGACACCCGGGTGAGCAGCGGGGCCGACGCCGTGTTGACGTCGACGCCGACCGCGTTCACGCAGTCTTCGACCACCGCGTCGAGGGATCGTGACAGCTTCACCTCGGACAGGTCGTGCTGGTACTGACCGACCCCGATCGACTTGGGGTCGATCTTCACGAGTTCGGCCAGCGGGTCCTGGAGGCGGCGCGCGATCGAGACCGCCCCGCGCAGCGACACGTCCAGGTCGGGCAGTTCCTGGGAGGCGAACGCCGAGGCCGAGTACACCGAGGCGCCGGCCTCCGAGACCATGACCTTGGTCAGCTTCAGCTCCGGGTGGCGCGAGATCAGCTCGCCGGCGAGCTTGTCGGTCTCGCGCGACGCGGTGCCGTTGCCGATGGCGACGAGGTCGACGCCGTGTTCGCGGCACAGGCGGGACAGCGTGGCGATCGCCTCGTCCCAGCGACGTTGCGGCTGGTGCGGGTAGATCGTCGAGGTGGCGACGACCTTGCCCGTGGCGTCGACCACCGCCACCTTCACCCCGGTGCGGTATCCGGGGTCCAGCCCCATGGTGGGACGGGTGCCGGCGGGCGCGGCGAGCAGGAGGTCGCGCAGGTTCGCGGCGAACACGTTCACCGCCTCCTCCTCGGCGGCCTGCCACAGGCGCATGCGCAGGTCGATGTCGAGACGGACCAGGATGCGGGTCCGCCAGGCCCAGCGCACGGTCTCCACGAGCCAGCGGTCCGCGGGGCGCCCGTGATCGGCGATGCCGAAGGCGTGGGCGATGGCCCGCTCGTAGTCGCCGGGTCCGGTCGTCTCCTCCTCACCGGAGGGTTCCTGGGGTTCCAGGGTGAGGTCGAGGATCTCCTCCTTCTCGCCACGGAACATCGCCAGGATCCGATGCGAGGGAAGCTTCGTGAAGGGCTCGGCGAAGTCGAAGTAGTCGGCGAACTTCGCGCCGGCCTCCTCCTTGCCCTCGCGGACCCGGGCCACGAGGCGGCCACGCGACCACATGCGTTCGCGCAGCGTGCCGATGAGGTCGGCGTCCTCGGCGAATCGTTCGACGAGGATCGCGCGAGCGCCGGCGAGCGCCGCCGCGGTGTCGGCGACGCCCTTCTCGGGGTCGACGAACGCCTCGGCCGTGGCGGTGGGCTCCAGGACGGGGTCGGCGAGCAGCCGATCGGCGAGCGGTTCGAGGCCGGCTTCGCGGGCGATCTGCGCCTTGGTGCGCCGTTTCGGCTTGTAGGGGAGGTAGATGTCCTCCAGGCGCGCCTTGGAGTCGGCGGCCATGATGCGGGCTTCCAGGGCCTCGTCGAGCTTGCCCTGGGACCTGATCGACTCGAGGACGGAACTGCGCCGTTCCTCCAGTTCACGCAGGTAGCGCAACCGTTCTTCCAACGTGCGCAACTGCGCGTCGTCGAGGGCTCCGGTCGCTTCCTTGCGGTAGCGGGCGATGAACGGGACGGTGGCACCGCCGTCGAGGAGGCCGACAGCGGCTTCCACCTGCCGTTCGCGCACACCGAGTTCCTCGGCGATCCGCTGGTGAATAGAGGTCGTCACGATCCTGTTCCGCCTTCTCACGTGGGGTTGCAGGGTGCATTCTGCCGCTGTCCGGCGCGCTTGTCGCGCTACCGGGGCGGTACAGAGGCGGAAAACGGGGCCGATGAGCCCCGGATGTGGCCTGGCCCACGCGGAGAGGAGGGGTCAGGGGCGGTAGGCGTAGCCGACGCGGCGTACCGTGACGATCCGCTCCCCGAAACGGCCGAGCTTGCGGCGTAGCCGGTGAACGTGGACGTCGACGGTGCGGGTGGGGCGGGACGAGCGGGTCGGCCAGACCTGTTCCAGCAGTTCGGAGCGGGTGAAGACGCGCCACGGCTCCTCCACGAGGTGGGCGAGCAGCTCGAATTCCCGATAGCTCAGTTCCACCTGCGCTCCGTCGAGGACGGCGCGGCGGGACACCCGGTCGACCAGCAGGCCCGTGGCGGGGAGCGTGCCGAGGAGGCGTTCCGCGATCACTGCCGTGTGGTGTTCGGCGGGGGCCGGGAGGGGGAGCTGTTCCCGCGAGCCGTGGCTCGGGACGGTGTCGCGTGTGGTGGGGGTGGTGGGTGTCATGGGAGCTCCGTGGGACGGGCGTTTCGGGCGGGGTCCGCTGGGCGCCGCTCCGTCCACGGACCTGGAGGCGTGTCGGCGGACGGAGCGGCCACGTCTCCATGATGCCCATTTTCTCCATTAAGTCTACCTGTTTAGTTGGTCATATGACGGGGGCCACCCCGAGACGGGGAGGCGTGGGGTCAGTCCGCCGACGTGGCGTCGACGATGGGCAGCGAACCGATCCGGTTCAGGGGCCAGTGGATCATGAACGCCCTTCCCGCCACGGCGTCGATCGGGATGGTCCCGTCGCCCCCCGGGTCGGTGGCGTGGCCGCGGGAGTCGTAGGAGATCGCGCGGTGGTCGCCCATGACCCACAGCCGTCCCTCGCCCACGGTCACCGGCCCGAAGGGGGTGTGGGACTCCGGGCTCCCGGGGTACAGGTACGGTTCGTCCAGGGGCTGACCATTGACGAGCAGGCGCCCCTGCGCGTCACAGCATTCGACCGTGTCCCCGGGCAGGGCGATGACGCGCTTGATGTAGTCCTTGCCGCCGGGGGAGATCCCGAAGAACTCGCCCACCCGGGCGAGGGGGCCCGTGGCGGGTTCGGGGGAGGTGGCGGCGTCCCAGGAGGTGCTGCCGTCGAACACGATCACCTCGCCGCGCCGGATGTCGCGCACGTGGTAGACGAGCTTGTTGACGAAGACCCGGTCGCCCACCAGCAGGGTGTTCTCCATCGAGCCCGAGGGGACGTAGAACGGCTCCACCACCCAGGTCTTGATGATGAAGGCCAGGACGAGGGCGATCGCGACCAGCAACGGCAGCTCTCGCCAGAAGGACCCCTTCTTCCGTTCGGGTTCGCGCCGGGGAGGGGAGGGGCGGTCCGGCTCGGAGGGGGTGGAGGGAGGGGGCAGGGGGTCGGTGCCGTGGTCGCTCATGAGGGGAATCCTCTCGTCATCGTCATTATCACTGTGTAAAGACTCGCCGAACACGTTTCCGGAGGCGCCGGTGTCGTGCCGCCCTTATCTCATATTTGAGATATGGTGCGAACCATGACAGATGACTACCTCATGCGGATCGGCACTCTCATCCGTAATGCCCGGCAACACCGGGGATGGACCCAGACGCAGCTCGCCGAAGCGCTGGGAACCAGCCAGAGCGCCATCAACCGCATCGAGCGGGGCGGCCAGAACATCAGCCTTGAGATGATCGCGCGCATCGGCGAGGCGCTGGACAGCGAGATCGTCTCCTTGGGGTATGCAGGTCCCATGCACCTGCGGGTGGTCGGTGGCCGCCGTCTCTCCGGCAGCATCAGTGTCAAGACCAGTAAGAACGCCTGCGTCGCGCTGCTGTGCGCCTCGTTGCTGAACGCGGGACGCACGACCCTGCGCAGGGTGGCGCGGATCGAGGAGGTCTACCGCATCCTCGAGGTCCTCAACAGCATCGGCGTGCGCACCCGTTGGGTCAACGACGGCGACGACCTTGAGATCACGCCGCCCGCCCGGCTGGACCTCGGCTCCATGGACACCGAGGCGGCCCGGCGCACCCGCAGCGTCATCATGTTCCTCGGTCCCCTGATGCACCGGGAGGACCGTTTCAAGATCCCCTACGCGGGAGGCTGCGACCTCGGCACCCGCACCGTCGAGCCGCACATGAGCGCGCTGCGGCGGTACGGCCTGGAGATCACCGCCACCGGCGGCTACTACCACGCCGAGGTGGACCGCTCCGTGGTGCCGACCCGTCCGATCGTGCTGACCGAACGCGGCGACACCGTGACGGAGAACGCCCTGCTGGCCGCGGCCCGGCACGACGGCGTCACGGTCATCCGCAACGCCAGCTCCAACTACATGGTCCAGGACCTGTGCTTCTTCCTGGAGCAACTGGGCGTGCGCATCGACGGCATCGGCACGACCACGCTGACCGTCCACGGTGTCCCGGTCATCGACCGCGACGTCGACTACTCGCCCTCTGAGGACCCGGTCGAGGCCATGAGCCTGATCGCCGCGGCGGTGGTCACCTCCTCGGAGTTGACGATCCGCCGGGTACCGATCGAGTTCCTGGAGATCGAGCTGGCCGTGTTGGAGAACATGGGCCTCGACCACGAGCGCGGCGACGAGTACGTCGCGGACAACGGGCGGACCCGCCTGGTGGACCTGACCGTGCGTCCCTCCAAGCTCCGCTCGCCCATCGACAAGATCCACCCGATGCCGTTCCCCGGCCTCAACATCGACAACGTGCCCTTCTTCGCCGCGATCGCGGCCTCCGCGCAGGGGGGCACACTGATCCACGACTGGGTCTATGACAACCGGGCCATCTACCTGACCGAACTCACCCGCCTGGGCGCCGAGGTCAAACTGCTCGACCCGCACCGGGTCCTGGTCGAGGGGCCGACCCGTTGGCGTCCGGCCGAGATGATGTGCCCGCCCGCGCTGCGCCCGGCCGTCGTGGTGCTGCTGGCGATGATGGCGGCGGAGGGGACGTCGGTCCTGCGCAACGTCTACGTGATCAACCGTGGTTACGAGGACCTGGCCGAGCGCCTGAACTCGGTCGGCGCCCGCATCGAGACCTTCCGCGACATCTGAGCGGCGTCGTTTGAACCCTCCGCGGTGGGGCAGCCGCCCAGCCGAGCCGGGTTGGACGCGCCGTGGTGGCGGGTGGACCCACCCGCCACCACGGCGCCGAGGAAGCCGAAAGGGGAACGCCGTGGTCACGGTGCGACACGTCGAGAGCGTCCGTCGGGCGCTGAGGGACCTCAGCTTTCCCGCGGGCAAGGAGGAGATCGTCGCCTGTGCGGAGCGCGAGGGGGTCGACCGTGAGGCGATGAGCGCCCTGCGCGCGATCCCGCCGGCCGACTACTACGGCGCGGACGAGGTGTTGCGCGCGATTCCGACGCCGGGGCCGGCCGGGGAGCGCTGACCCGGCCCCGCCGCCGTCACGGGCCCAGTGGGACGAGGACCGGTCCTGCTGGGCTTTCGCGTGCGAGCCGGCCTGTCCCCCGCCCCGCCGCGTCCTGGCGGCGCCGGGCGCGGGACGGGAGCGCGCTTTTGCCCTCGGGCCTCACCGCGCGAACGGGTCGGGGGGCGAGGTGCCCGCATGGGCGATCGCGCGGACCAGGGCGGTGATCTCGGGTGGTTCGGGCCTCTGCTCGATCAGTTCGGATGTGACGTCGAGCAGTTCCTCGTCGGTCATGCCGGCCCAGTCGTCGTGGTCTGGCATCGGAACTCCCCAGCCTCGGCGTCGGACGTCAAGGGAACTCGCTAACCGCGTCACCGCTCTGCATGCGTATCACCGGGTTCCTTATCGGGGGTGGATCGGCGTGGATGCAACAGGAGGTCGCGCAGGCGTTCGGTGTCGTGGTCGGTCCAGTGCGGGGGGTCGGTGAGCGCGAGCCAGGAGTCGAGCTGCTCGGTCCCATAGGCGTGGCCGTGCCCCTCGGGGACGCGGGTGGACACCGCCATGTCGGCGGTGATCTGCCACCAGGTGATGATGGGACGCCACCTGAGATCTTCGGACACGTCGGGGCCGTGGGGCGGGTCCATCCACTCGGGGCGGGAGAACAGCAGGTCTGTCGACCACAGCACGATGGGGTCCGACGGGTGCTGGAGGTAGACGACGGCGGGCCGTCCGGCCGTGTCCACGGTGCCGTCGCCGGTGAACGCCACCTCCTCGCCGTCCCCGTACACCGGCAGCCAGACCGGGCTGGTCGGATTCCGCCGGGCCACGACCTCCGAGTGCAGCCGGCTGGACTGGGGCGGGCCCACCCACAGCACGCCGTCGGTGCGCGCCATCACCTCGTCGATGTCGTCGAAGGCGGCCTCGCCCCCGAGGACGCCCAGGCTCTCGCCGTAGAGCAGCAGGAGGGGGCGTTCCCCCTCGGGCAGCCGCGTCCAGCGCGCGTGCACCGCCTCGAACAGCGCTGTGGAGGACGCGCGGGCACGGTCGGCGTCGGCGAGGAAGGAGATCCAGCTCGGCAGGTAGGAGTACTGGACGGCGGCGATGGCGGTGTCGCCGTTGTAGAGGTATTCGATCGACGCGGCCGCGTTGGGATCGACCCACCCCGTCCCGGTGGTCGCCGCCACGACCAGCACCGAGCGGCTGAACCCGCCGGTGCGTTCCAGCTCACGCACCACGAGTTCGGCCCGTGTGGCGGGATCCGGTGCCGAGCGCAGGCCGGCGTAGACCCGGATCGGATCGGCCGCGGGCCGACCGCTGAACGAGCTCAGGTGCTCGGCTCGCGGTCCCCTGCTGACGAACTCCCGTCCGTACAGCCCCAGCCCCTCCCAGGTCACCGCGGAGCCGGGGCCGGCGCTGCGCGTCGCCTCCACGGGAGGGCCGCCGTGTTCGGGTTCCTGCTGGTCCACCTGGGAGAAGAGGGCGTCGGAGGCCCCGATGAACAGGTGGAAGACCGGGTACTGGATCGTCCACGCCGTCGCCGTCGCCACGGCGGCGGCCCCCAGCACGGCCGCGGCGAACGGCGGGAACCAGCGGCTCAGCCGCCGGGCGAGGATCCGGGCCGCCAGGCGCAGGAGCCGGCCGGCCACGATCAAGCCGGCGAACAGGGCGCCGCCCACCGACAGGATCAGCAGGTAGTGCGGCGGGCCGGGGCTCTGCATGCCCATGAGCAGGCGGAGTTCGGTCTGCCAGGCCGCGGCGCGCCAGAACATCCACGGGGTCCCGCTGCCCGCGGCCAGCACCAGCAGCCACCACAGGGCGCGCCTTCCCCGCACCGGTGGTCGCCACTCGACCCGGCGGAGCGGCCCGGCGACCGCCAGTGCCCATAGTGCTCGCAAGAGGGCGTAGCCGATGGTGGCCAGGATGCCGCTGAGCAGCGCTTGGTAGAACCAGGGACGCGGGAGCAGGGAAGGGAGGAGGGAGAGCCAGAAGAACAGCAGCGCGCCGCACAGTCCCGCGGGATGGCAGGCCGCCCGGGAGCGCAGACGGCGCAGGGTCGTGCTGAAGTGTGGCGGGGACCGCCGGATGGACATGGTGCGCTCCTGTCGGCCCGTGCCCTCCGGTGGCGACTGGCAGATCCTTCGGTGATCGCCTTCCTTTTCCACGGCGGCAGGCTACCCCGCGCGTCGCCGAGACGGGTATGCCCGACATGGCCGGAAACGGCGGTGGGGGAGTGTCCGAACCCCGGAACCAGGCCAGGGGAGCGTCCGGGGTTCGGACCTTCCGACCGGGGGGCCTCAGGCGGTGATGCGCCGGGGCTGCTCTCCGCCCGATGCGATGCTGATCTTGCGGGGCTTGGCCTGTTCGGCGACCGGGATGCGCAGAGTCAGCACGCCATCGGTGTAGGAGGCGTCGATCCCGTCGGCGTCCAGGGTCTCGCCGAGGAAGAGCTGCCGGGAGAACGAGCCCGTGGGGCGTTCGGTCACCACGACCTCGCGGTCCTCGCGGAGGAGCTCGGGACGTTCGGCCCGGACGGTCAGTACGTTGCGTTCGACCTCGAGGTCGATGGAGTCGGGGCTGACCCCCGGCAGGTCGAAGTGGATGACGAAGGTGTCGCCGTCACGGTAGGCGTCCATCGGCATCGGCAGGGCCGAGAGATGGCCGGAGTCGCCCAGGAGCCGCTGGGTGAGCCGGTCGAACTCACGGAACGGGTCGGTGCGCATCAGCATTACTGTCACCTCCATCGTTTCCGAAGATAACCTGATGCGACCTCACGCAGGTTTTATACCGCTCCCCGTAGACGATAAACATCCATACAGAAGAAAGTCGGGAGACGAATCGGAGGGAGGGGCGTTGACCCGAGACGAAGCCCCGGAACCCGGTGGTCGGGAGGAGAACGGTGGAGGGGACGGCGTTCGGCCGCACCCCGACCGCGCCCTCTACGCCATCTCCGTCGCTGCCGAACTCGCCGGCATCCCCCCGGCGACCCTGCGCGCCTGGGAGGCCAAAGGGCTGTTGACACCGCGGCGCACCGACGGCGGAACCCGCCGCTACAGCGAGAACGACATCGCGCGCTCACGGCGCATCGCCGAACTCTCCGCCCAAGGCGTCAACTCCAGCGGCATCAGGCAGATCCTGGAGCTCCAGGACGAGAACGCCCGCCTGAGTGGGGCCGCCTCCTCCGCGACCGGCGACGGGCCCGGCGCCGGTCAGGACTGAGCAGGAATCCGCGGCCTCCCGCCCCGCCGGGCGGGGTCAGGCCGTCCCGACACCATCCTCCCCGGCCGTGCTCCAGGAAGGGAGCTCCTCGCAGGCCGCCAGCCACTCCCGTGGCACGCCCCGAACCCCGCTGCGCGCCGCCACGACCCCCGCGGCGATCGCGCAGGTGGTGTCCCGGTCCCCCAGGCCGGCGACGGTCGCCCACAGGGCCTCGGTCAGGTCGTCGAGGTGTCCCGCCGCGCTCCACAGCGCGAAGGGGACGGTGTCCTGGGCCGACAGGGCGCTTCCGTCGCCCAGGACCGCCGCGGCGTGGGCGGGTACGGTGTCCGATGCCAGCCGGGCGGCCTCCTCCAGCCGGCCGCGGACGGTCGAGCGATCCAGGCGTGCGGCGATCCGGGTGAGGAACTCCCGGGGCTGGGGGGCGGCCGCGTCGCGGCCGCGTACCGCCAGCGCGGCGGCGAGGGCCACGGCCACCGCCCCGTTGATCGCCTCGGGGTGGGTGTGGGTGACCACCGCCGAACGGGCGGCCTCCTCGGCCGCGCGGTCGAGGTCGGCGGAGAAGAAGGCCCCCAGGGGGGCCACGCGCATGGCCGCTCCGTTGCCGTGGGATCCCTCCCCGCCGAACTGTGCGCCGGCGAGCTCGCGCCAGTCCGCGCCGGCGGCGACCGCGCGCAGCATCCGTTCCACCGAAGGTCCGTAACCGCGGGAGGGGTCGTGCCGGTGGACGAAGGCGGTCACCAGCGCGTCCTGGTCGATCCGGCCGTGCTCGGCGAGGACCTCCACAACGGACAGGGCCATCTCGGTGTCGTCGGTCCAGCGCCACGGGGCGCGGGTGAGAACACGGTCGGCGATGGCCCGTCGAGCCTGTTCCTCGGGGAGGAAGTAGCCTTCGCCGAAGGCGTCGCCAAGCGCCAGTCCGCGGAGGGTACGAGCCGCGTCGTCGAGCCGTCCGTCCACCATCGGGTCTCCTCCTGCGGCGGGAAACCGGATACAGGTCAGCCTATCGGCCTGGTCCGGCTCGGCGTGATGGCCCTGCCGGCCGTCACCGCGCCCCGGCGCGTGCCACCTCGGGGGCCGGCGTGGAGATCAGGCCGTCGCGTGCGCGTGGGCGCGACCGCGCAGCAGCGCGCACAGGAAGCTCAGCGCCGCCGCCACCGAGGTCGCGAGCATGATCACGATCATGCCGCCCAGGGTCGCGTGACCACCGCTGATGACCCCGGCGAGGGAGGCGAGCCCACTGCCGATTCCGAACTGCAGCGCGCCGACCAGCGCGGAGCTCGTACCGGCGAGCGAGGAGGGCTGGCTGGAGATCGCCATCGAGGTCGCGTTGGGGGAGACCAGGCCGGTGAAGAACATCATCGCGAACAGCACGACACTGCTCGTCACCAGCGTCGCGTTGCCGCTGACGTCCAAGAGGGCCAGGAGCACCACGGAGGTGAGGGCCCCCACCAGGCCCGTCGTCAGACGACGGGAGGCGTGCATGCGGCCGATCAGCGCCGCGTTCACCTGGCTGCCCAGGACCATGCCGAGCGTGTTGAGCGCGAAGACCAGGCTGAACTGCTGGGCGGAGGCGCCGAACTGCGACTGCGACACGAAGGAGAAGGTCGAGATGTAGGTGAAGGACATGGCGAAGCTGAGCGCCATGGTCAGGGCCGGGAGCATGAACGCCGGATCGCGCAGCAGCCTGCCGAAGGAGCTGACGGTGACCGAGAGACGCTGTGGCCGGCGCTCGCTCTTGGGCAGGCTCTCCGGCATCCCGAAGAACACCAGGACCAGGCTGACCAGCCCGGCGGTGCCCAGCGCGGCGAAGATGACGTGCCAGGAGCCCAGGAGCAGGAGCTGTCCACCGATGACCGGTCCGATGAGCGGCGCGATTCCGGAGATCAGCACGAGGCGGGAGAAGAACCGGGCCGCGGCGTCGCCGTCGAAGGCGTCGCGCACGACGGCCCGCGAGATCACCGCGCCGGCCGACGCGGCCAGCCCTTGGACGAAACGGATGACGGTGAGGGCCTCCGCGGACGGGGCCACCACGCACAGGAACGAGGTGAGGGTGAAGACCCCGACACCGACCAGCAGCGGGAGACGGCGCCCCCACATGTCGCTCAACGGGCCGATCATCAGCTGGCCGAGGGCCAGGCCGATCATCATCGCGGTGAGAGTCAGGTGGATCTGTGCCTCGGAGGCGCCGAGGTCGGCCGAGATCTGCGGGAAGGCGGGCAGGTAGAGGTCGGTCGCCAGGGAGCTGGTCGCCGACAGCATGCCCAGCACCGCGACGAGCAGGGCCACGAAACGACGTGACCGTGGAGGGTCGGTTGTGGTCTCGGGCGGGGCGGCGGACTCCGGGCGCACGCTGGTCAGGGCCACGGGAGAACTCCTCATGACATGGAGAAGGCAGAAACAGGAGAAAGCGACTGCGAAGAGCAGAGAAGGTGATGGAGAAAAGGGGCGGAAGGTAATGGCACGGTCCGCCCGGCACCACGTCCGTTTCTAACCGATGCGCACCCCGGTCTCATCCGGATGTTCCGCGATTTCAAACGTGTGCTTCGTCACGAGATGGACGGGTGGATGTAAAGCCTTGGCAAGGCGCGGTTTCCGCACCGGAAACGTTCGCCGTTCGCTGAGACCTCGCTCACCAGCGCCCCGGATGTGACGGGGGCGGGGCGCTGTGACCGGGGGGAGGCCCGGGACCGATGTGCCTGCTGCCGGACATCTCATCGCCTGTCCTGTTGACGCTGTTTGTCCTACTCCTTCCGGGGCAGACGTGTCCGGGGCGTCGGTGGTCGGAGACGAAACCGCCTCCGCCCCCCGACGCCCCGATCCCGACGGCCGGCGCCTGTGACGCCCGGCCACGCAGCACCGATGAGGAGTCGCATGCCCGTGTCCAGTCACACCCCGCTCCCCCAGGCCACGGCCGCGGACAGCTTGAGGGTGGCCCTGAGCGTGCTGGCGCCCAACGTGGCGCGCGGTGTCATCCTCCGGCGCCGTCCCATGGTCGCCCTCGCCGCCAAGGTCGACGCGGATCGGCACGCCTCCCGGTTGCTGCGCCGGCTGCGGACCCGATACGGGACGGGCCCCCTGTGGATCGACGTCCTCGGGCGACGCATGCTGCTGCTCCTGGACGCCGAGCACGTGGGCCGGCTCCTCGCCGAGACCCCGCAGCCGTTCACCCCCGCCAACCGTGAGAAGCGCGCGGCGCTGGCGCACTTCCAGCCGCACGGGGTCCTGATCTCCCGCGACACCGAACGCGACGAACGCCGTCGCTTCAACGAGACGGTCCTCGAAGCCGACCGTCCGGCCCACCATGAGGCTGCCGCCTTCCTGGCCAAGACCCGGGAGGAGGCCGCGGCGCTGCTGGAGGAGGTCGACGCCACCGGCCGGCTCACCTGGCAGCGGTTCCACCCGGCCTTCTGGCGGGTCGTCCGACGGGTGGTGCTGGGCGACGCCGCCCGCGACGACCACCAGGTCACCGACCTGCTCGACAAGCTGCGCTCCGACGCGAACTGGGCCTATTTCCACCCGGGGCGCGGCCGCCTACGCGAGCGTTTCGCGCGCAGGCTGTCCGCCCATCTGGAGCGTGCCGAAGAGGGGAGCCTGGCCGCCCGGCTCGCGGCGACGCCGAGCACGGACGGGACCCGGCCCCAGGGACAGGTCCCCCACTGGTTGTTCGCCTTCGACGCCGCGGCCATCGCCGCCTTCCGGGCGCTGGCCCTCCTGGCCACCCACCCGCGGCAAAGAGGGCTGGTGCGCGCGGAACTCGACGGTCGCGATCCGGCTTCCGTCCCGGACCTGGTGTCGGCGGTCTACCTGCGCGCCTGCGTCCTCGAGTCGGTCCGGCTGTGGCCGACGACGCTCGCCCTGCTGCGCGACAGCACGGCTCCGACCGAGTGGGGAGGCTCCCACGTGCCGCAGGGGACGCCCTTCCTCATCCTCACCTCCTTCTTCCAGAGGGATCCCGCGCTGCCCTACGCCGACGCCTTCACCCCTGAGGTGTGGTTGGACGGACGGGCGGACGCGAATTGGGCCCTCGCCCCGTTCAGCCGTGGCCCGGGCCACTGCCCCGGCCAGAACCTGGTGTTGCTCGTGACGACGGCGCTGCTGGCGGAACTGGTGCGTCAACGGGACTACCAACTGGCCGAGCCGTCCGATCTCGACCCCGGCCGGCCGCTCCCGCACACCCTCGACCACTTCGCGTTGGACTTCCGGGTGACCCCTGCGCGCTGATCTGCGGCCCAAAGCCGCCCGGCTCAGTCCAGGTCGAGGCTGAGCTGGGCCGGATCCACCACCCGGGGCGCGGAGCCGCCGCCCGCGCGCCGGGCCTGCCGGCGCGCCCGGCAGCGTCGGCAGGTGACCTCGGCGCGCGTGGGACGCAGGCGGGTGGGATCCCCACCGTGCACCCCGACATGGCAGGCCGGGGCCGGCATCGTGGCGCCGCCGATCCAGGAGACCTCCTCCACCGCATGTACGACCCGCGAGCCGCCGACGACGGCGTTGTGCCCGCGAAACGCCTCGCTCTGCCGACGGGCCAACGCGGCCAGTACCTCGATGAGCGGTTCTGCGTCGGACGGTGTCTGCGCAGGTCCCTGCCCGGGGAAGGGCAGCGGTTCGAAAGCGGGCATGCTTCCAGCATCCCCCATGGGGGTGACATCCGCGTCCTTCCCGTGGCGCGTCGCCCTGCTCGTGCCCTCGCGTGCGCATGACCAGGGGTTCGCCGGGCAGCGGGACGGGCATGGCCGGAGTCATGGAAGCGGGCGGATGGGGTTTCCTCGCCGGGTTCGCCCTGCTGATCGGAGCGGCCGTCGGGTTTTTCGTGCGGGTGCGCCCCAAGGTCCTGGCGTCGGTGATGGCCTTCGGGGCCGGGGTGCTGCTGTCGGCGGTGTCGTTCGAGCTGGTCGCCGAGGCGCACGAGCGGGCGGGGATCGTTCCGGTCGTGGTCGGCTCGTTGGCCGGCGCGGTCCTCTACACCGCCGGCAACGTGGTGCTGGCTCGCAGGGGCGCGCGGCACCGTAAGCGCTCCGGGGGACGGCAGCCTTCGGAGGAGCAACAGCCGGGGTCGGGCAACGCGATCGCGCTGGGAGCGCTGCTCGACGGGGTTCCGGAGTCTGTCGTGATCGGTACCAGCATGCTGGCCGGCGGTGCGGTGAGCGTGGTGACCGTGGCGGCCGTCTTCATCAGCAACGTTCCCGAAGGGCTGTCCAGCGCCGCGGGTATGCGCCGGGCCGGCCGTGGGCGCGGGTACGTCTTCGGGCTGTGGACGGCGATCGCCGTGGCGAGCGGGATCGCGGCCATGCTGGGGTACGGTCTGCTCGGTTCGGCTCCCGACGAGGTCGTCGCCGGTATCACCGCCTTGGCCGCGGGGGCGATCCTGGCGATGGTCGCCGACACGATGATCCCCGAGGCCTTCGAGGACGCGCACCTGCTGATCGGTCTGATCACCGTCGTCGGCTTCCTGCTCGCCTTCGCCCTGTCCAGTTCGGGGGCCTGAGCCCACGGTCGGGACGGCGCGCGGCGCGGATCGGCCACGAGAAACCCGCGGGAGCCGGAACCGCCTGTGGGGACGGGGCGTTGGAGCCGATGAAAGTTCCGGTGCGCCATCACGTCTGCGGGTGGCGGTGGAGGGACGGGTCGGCCGAAGGGGCCGGTTCCGTCTCGGAAGGGCGAAATGGTCTTCAAGCGCGTTCTCTCCATGTTTGGTGTTGGTGGTCCCACGGTCGACACGGTGTTGGCCAACCCCGAGGTGCGTCCGGGGACGTTCCTCGAAGGACACGTCGAGCTGGCCGGGGGCGAGGTGGACGTCGATATCGAGGAGATCGTCCTCGCCCTGGTGAGCCGTGTCGAACTCGACGGACATGACGCCGAGGTGGGCGCGGAGTTCGCGCGCATCCCGGTCGCCGGCTCCTTCCGGCTCGCGGCGGGGGAGCGCCACTCCATCCCGTTCCGCTTCCCGATCCCCTGGCAGACCCCGCTCACCGAGGCCGGCGGCGGCTCCCTGCCAGGGATGGTCCTGGGCCTGCGTACCGACGTCGTCGTCGACCGCGCCGCCGACAAGGGCGACCTGGACCGGGTGCTCGTCCACCCTCTACCGGTCCAGGACCGCGTCCTTGAGGCCCTGCACCGGCTCGGATTCGTCCTGAAGGGGGCCGACGTCGAGGCCGGGCACCTGGCCGGGACGGCCCAGGAGTTCCCGTTCTTCCAGGAGATCGAGTTCCACCCCTCGCCGCGTTACGCCCACGAGGTCAACGAGGTCGAGGTCAGCTTCGTCGCAGATCCGCACGGCATGGACGTCATCATCGAGTTCGACCGCCGCGGGGGGATGTTCACCGAGGGGCAGGACCTCTACGGGCGGTTCCGGGTCGAGCACGCCGAGGCCGGGTACGACGACTGGACCGCCAAGGTCGACTCCTGGGTGGCCGGGGCGCTGGAGCGCCACCGCGCCCTCTTCGGGGGCCACGGCCACTACGGGTACGAGGGCGGCCATTACGGCTACGAGGGCGGGCACCCCGGCTACCACGGCCACGACGACCACGGCGGCAGCGGACTGGGGACCGCGGCGGCCGTCGGACTGGGCGTGGCCGGCGGTGTGGTGGCCGGAATGGTCGCGGCCGAGGTCGTCGACGAGATCGGTGACTTCTTCGAGGGCGAGGAGGACGAGGGCGACGAGGAGTAACGGCCCACGGCGGGGCGGTCGGTGACCCGACCGCGACCTTTTCCCGCCCGCTCCGTTCTCTCGCGGGCCTAGCATGGACGGTTCCCCGGCGATTCACGGGGAGTGACCGCGTACCTCCGGACAGGAGCCGTCCATGACGAGAACCGCCTCCCAGACCCGCCGCGTCGTGGCCGTGGCCGTGGCGTTGGTGCTCACCGTGGGGGCCGCCCCGCCGGCTGCGGCGGCTTCGGCCGGGCAGCACGCCGACCGGGCTGACTTCACGCTGACGATCCTGCACAACAACGACGGCGAGTCGCAGCTGCTCGGCGCGCCCGCCGATCCCGACTACGGGGGCGTGGCCAGGTTCGCCACCCTGGTGCGCCAACTGCGCGAGACCGAGCGCGATCCGGCCAACGCGGGCGCGGGCGAATCACGTCGGCGCGGCGTGCTCACCCTCTCATCCGGGGACAACTTCCTGGCCGGTCCGCAGTTCGCGGCGAGCCTGGACAAGGGGGTCCCCTTCTACGACTCGCTGGCCGCCGGCCGGATCGACTACGACGCGGTCGCGATCGGCAACCACGAGTTCGATCTCGGTCCCGACATCCTCGCCGACTACGTATCGGGTGTGCCGGGACGACCCCCCTTCCTGTCGGCCAACCTCGACGTGTCGGCCGAGCCGGCCCTGGCCGGACTCGCCGAGCAGGGCGGAATCGCCTCCAGCACGGTCGTGCGCCAGCGCGGCGAGCAGATCGGCGTGGTCGGCGCCACCACGCCGGCGCTGGCGTCGATCTCCAGCCCGCGCGACGTCGTGGTCGACCCCGATGTGCGCGGCGCGATACAGGCCGAGGTCGACGCGCTCACCGCGCGGGGGATCGACAAGATCATCCTCATCTCCCATCTCCAGGGCATCCATGAGGACCGCGCGCTCCTCGCGCGGCTGCGGGACGTGGACGTGGCCATCGCCGGAGGCGGCGACGAGCTGCTGGCCGCGGACGACGATCCCCTCGTCCCGGGGGACACCATCACACGCGACCCTCAGACGGGGGAACCGCTGCGCTACCCGCTGTACGCCGTTGACGCCGAGGGCGTCGACGTTCCCGTGGTGACCACCGCCGGCGACTACAAGTACGTGGGACGTATCGTCGTGGACTTCGACGCCCGAGGGGTCGTCACCTCCGTGGCCGAGCGTTCGGGGCCGGTGCGCGTCTCCGGCGTCGGCGCGGACGCCGTCCGCCCGGACCCGGTGGTGCGGCGCCAGGTGACCCGGCCGGTCGAGGACTACGTCGCCGGGTTGCAGGCCCGGGTCGTGGCCTCCAGTGATGTGGCGCTGGAGGGGAGACGGGATCCGGGCGTGCGCACGCGGGAGACCAACCTCGGCAATCTCCTCGCCGACGCGCTGCTGGACGCGGGGCGGGACCAGGCGGACCGGTACGGGGTCGCGGCGCCGCAGGTGGCCCTGCAAAACAGCGGGGGGATCCGCAACAACGCGCTGATCCCTGCGGGGAGCGTCACCGAGCTGGACACCTACGCCGTCGCGCCCTTCGCCGACTTCGTCGCGGTCGTCCCGGACGTGCCGCGGGCCCAGGTCAAGGAGCTGCTGGAGAACGCGGTCTCCTCCGCGCCCGCCGCGGACGGCAGATTCGCCCAGGTGGCGGGGGTGCGCTTCACCTACGACCCGGCGCGCACCGCACAGCAGGTGGACGACGCGGGCACCGTCGTGCGGGCGGGGGAGCGGGTGCGCGAGGCCACGTTGGACGACGGGACCGTGATCGTCGCCGACGGTCAGGTCGTGGACGGTGCCGGAATCTCGATCGTCACCAACGACTTCTCCGCCCGCGGTGGCGACCAGTACCCGTTCCGGGGCCTGCCCTTCACCTCGGTGGGCATGACCTACCAGCAGGCGCTGCTCGGTTACCTGACGGAGGAACTCGGCGGCCGTGTCACCGCCGCGGACTATCCCGAAGGGGGCGAGGGGCGGATCGTCCGGATCGGATGATCCCCGGCGCGGGGGGGTAGGGGGCGGTCATGAGTGAAGCAGACGACCACCCCCTCACCCCCGATCCGCCGCTGCCGCCGGGCGACCCCGGACTCCCCGCGTCGCTGGAGGACTCGGCGCGTCCGGTCGACCGGCCGCAGGGAAAGGTCGAGGGGGAGGACCGCAAGCCTGACGAGGACGAGATCGAGGATTCCGCCACCCCCGAACCGCCGGACTAGGCGGAGGGCCGCCGGGGACGCGGGACCGCCCTCCACGGGCGGCCGTTGGAGGGGCCGCGGCTCCGACGGGCTCGGCCCGGGGACTCCCGGGGCGGGCCGGCGAACCTGGGGCAACCCTTCGGGGCCGCGCTCCGGCCGGCGGCGCCCGCGCGAAGAGGCGCCGACCCCGAAGGCGCGGTTCCGGCCGGGTCCCGTACCGACGCCCCGGCGCATCGTGTCCACATCCGGTCTCCCCGTGAGCCGTGCCGAGGCGTGGCGTCCGCTCCGGCGGGCCGCCGTCGACGCCCCTGTCCACGTGCTTTCCCAGGGGACGGATCCCTCGTTCCCCGCAGGCCCTTATCGATCCCGTGAGGCGGATCGTCCCTCGTGAGCCGGTCGAGGAGCTAGAGAACGTCCCGCCGCGGTTCCCGCGCCCTTTCCGCCGGGGGCCGCGCCGTGCCCCTTCGACGAGTCCGCGAAGGACGGGGAAGGGACCGGTTCCCCTGTCCCTCGCTTCTCTTGGACGCGGCGCGGTCGGCCTGTGCGCGCGCGGCAGACCCCGTTCCCCCTGTCAGAGGAGACCTTTACCCTGGGATGTCGGAAAACGCCGCAGGACGCTGCGGACGACGACCGAACGAACCGGAGGAGCCGCCGGTGAGCGAGGCGACCGAATGGGAGAAGCTCTCCGACGACGAACTGCTCGACCGCGTCCTCGACGAGATCGACCGGGACCCTTCCCCCCAATGGCTGGGACGGGTCTTCGCCGCCATCCGCGCGGCGGGCCCGGCCACTCCACACCGCGGGGGTGCTCAGGAGACCTCGTGACCACGTGTCCCCTTCCGGGGCCGGCCCCCCATGTGACAGCGGGGTCCTCAAGGGTAGGGGCGTCTCCTGACACGGGTGTCCGGGTGCGACCCGGCACGGGGAACGAGGTGAGGAGGAGGCCGATGACGGTACCGGCGCCACAGGAGTCCGGTCCCCTGGGATCGGGCGAGACCGTCGCGAGCTACCACGACTACCTGCACGCCCAGGCCGCGGTGGACCACCTGTCGGATCGGGAGTTCCCGGTGGAGCACACCGCCATCGTGGGCGTGGGCATCCGCCTGGTGGAACAGGTGACCGGCCGGGTGACCAACCTGCGGGCCACGGGAGGCGGTGCCGCCGCGGGGGCGTGGTTCGGGTTGTTGATCGGGCTCTTCCTGGCCCTGTTCACGGCGGGGGTGGGCTCGTGGGCGGTACTCGTCCTCGGCGGTCTGGTGTGGGGCGCCATCGCCGGGGCGATCTTCGGTCTGGTGGGGCATGCGCTCCAGGGGGGAAGGCGGGACTTCTCCTCACTCCGCGGTCTGCGGGCGGACCGCTACGACATCGTCGTCAAGCCGGAGTACGCCGAGCAGGCCCGACGCCTTCTCGACTCCGCGCCCCAGGAACCGTGATCCCGCCCGGAAACGGGGCGCTCTCCGCCCCGCCGGCCTACGCGGGCCCCGTCCTCTGAGCAGAGGGCGGGGCCCGTCTCTACGTCCACCGCGGCCACGCCCCGTCAGCGGGTGCGTTCCAGCGGCGCCGACTCCAGACCGTTCTCGCGGCGCCACTCACCGACACGCCGGAATCCCGCGGCGGCCAGCGTGGCGTCGCGGTCCCCGCCCACGGCCAGGTCTTCGGCGGAGACGGGTTCGTCACTGGACCGCGCGGTCTGCGGGTCGATGTTGACGATGTTGATGTGATCACCGTGGTCGTAGGCGATGTGGGTGGCGGAGACGTCCACGTCGGTTCTCTCCCGAGGATCCAGTGGGACATGACGAGCGGCCGGCCCGGCCGCGTCCGGGCGACTACCCACGCGGGTCGTTCCCAGTCGGGGCGATGCGTTTGCGAGATCATGACCTGCGGAATTTCGTCACTCTACGTGGTCGAATCCGTGTTCGAGAGCCTATTGGTAGGGGTTTTCGAGCCTTCGCTGTTTGAGCGTCGCTTCGTCTGGTAGTTGACCGACGTGCTCAGACCACCGGGCACGCGACAGGCCACGCGATTCCGGAAGGGCGCCGCCCCATGCGATTTCTCGGTGTCAACGCCGTGTTCCACGATCCCGCCGCGGCACTGGTCGTCGACGGCGAGATCGTCGCAGCCGCCGAGGAGGAACGGTTCAGCAGGCGCAAGCACGGGAAGGAGGCGGTCCCCTTCTCGGCGTGGGAACTCCCCGAGCAGGCGATGCGCTGGTGCCTGGAGCAGGCCGGGATACAGCCCGAGGAACTCGACGCGGTGGGGTACTCCTACGATCCCTCCCTGGTCACCGGGTGGATGCAGGGGCACGATCCCGCCTGGGAACGCCTGCGGACCCTCTACGCCGAACGGGCGCCGCGATTCCTCGCCACCGCGCTGCCCGGGCTGGACCCCGCCCGGGTCCGTTTCGTCCCCCACCACGTCGCCCACGCGGCCTCCGCGGGGCTGGCCGCTCCCGGGGGGCGTGACGCGGCCGTGTTCGTCGCCGACGGGCGCGGCGAGACGGCCTCCCACCTGGCGGGCGTCTACCGCGGCGGTCGACTGGAGGTCCTGGCCCGCCAGAGCCTGCCCGATTCCCTCGGCCTGACCTACGAGGACCTGACCCAGCACCTCGGGTTCCGCCGCTCCAGCGACGAGTACAAGGTCATGGCGTTGGCCTCCTACGGGACCCCGCGCTTCGCGGAGGAGATGCGTGACCACATCCGCTACCGGGGGGAGGGGCTGATCGAGGTCCGTCCCATCGACTGGGCCGCGTTGGTCAAGCGGCGGGAGTCCACCGACGAGATCACCGAGGACCACGCCGACCTCGCCGCCAGCGTCCAGCGCAGGTTCGAGGAGGTCCTGCTCGAACTGGTGGGATGGCTGCACGAGCGCACGGGCGCGTCGCTGCTGACCATGGCCGGTGGTGTCGCCCTCAACTGCGTCGCCAACACCCGCATCGCCGCCGAGGGGCCGTTCGAGCAGGTGTGGGTCCAACCTGCGGCGGGAGACGCCGGGACCGCGCTGGGATGCGCGCTGCACTTGGCGGAGGAGGCCGGAGAGCGCCTGGTCCCGATGGGCGGCGCCGACCTGGGGCGTGGTTGGAGCGATGAGGAGATCGCCGCCGAACTGGACCGTGCCGCGATCGCCTATGAGCGTCCGAACGACCTCGCCGGGGAGGTCGCCCTCGCCCTCGCCCGCGACGAGATCGTCGCCTGGTTCCAGGGACGTAGCGAGTACGGCCCCCGCGCCCTGGGGCACCGGTCGCTGCTGGCCAATCCGGCCCACCCGGACAACCTGGAGCGCCTCAACGACGTGAAGGGGCGTGAACAGTTCCGGCCGGTCGCCCCGATGGTGCTCGCCGGACGGGCGTCCGAGATCTTCTCGCGTGGTCCCCTCCCCAGCCCCTACATGCTGTTCGTGCACGACGTCGCACCGCACTGGCGCGACCGTATTCCCGCGGTCGTGCACACCGACGGAACCGCGCGCGTGCAGACCGTCGATCCGGCGGCCGAACCGCTGGTGGCCCGGATGCTGGAGCGGTTCGAGGCGCACACGGGCCTGCCGGTGTGCGTCAACACCAGCCTCAACACCGCCGGACGCCCCATGGTCGACTCCCCCCGCGACGCGCTGGAGTGCTTCGGCTCGGCCCCGGTCGACCTGCTCGCGATCGGGCCGTTCGTCGTACGTCGCCGTGCTGCCCGAGGGCGGCGGTAGGAGTGGCGCGAACCGACTACGCGGTGGTCGTCCCCACCGTCGGACGGCCCGGACTGGAGCGGGTGCTGCGTCCCCTGCTCGACGCGGGCGACGACGGGCCGTTGGAGATCGTCGTCGTCGACGACCGGCTTGAGCCCGCGGACGAACTGCCCGTCGCGGGGCTGGCGGGCGTGCGGGTCCTGCGCTCGGGAGGGCGCGGCCCGGCCGCGGCGCGCAACGTCGGATGGCGGGCCGCCACGGGAGAGTGGATCGCCTTCCTCGACGACGACGTGGCGCCCCCGGCCGACTGGCCGTCGCGTCTCGCCGCCGACCTCGCCGGACTGCCCGCGCACGTGGCCGGCAGCCAGGGACGGATCGTCGTCCCCGAACCGGTCGGCCGCCGGCCCACCGACGCCGAACGAGGCACCCTGGCGCTGTCCGAGGCCCGCTGGATCACCGCCGACATGGCCTACCGCAGATCGGTCCTCGCCGAGGTGGGGGGATTCGACGAGCGTTTCCCCCGCGCCTACCGCGAGGACACCGACCTCGCGCTGCGGGTCATCGACGCCGGCTACGGGCTCGTCCGGGGCGAACGCCGGTGCCCGCACCCGCTTCGGGAGGACGGGCACTGGGGGTCGCTGCGGGCTCAGCGGGGCAACGCCGACAACGCGCTGATGCGCCGGGTGCACGGACCCCGCTGGCGGGAGCGGGTGGGGGAGCGGCCCGGCCGACTGCGCCGCCACGCCCTGACCAGCGCGCTGCTGGCGGGGACGGCGTTCGCCGCGGCGACGGGGCACCGCCGAAGCGCCGCCGCGCTCGGCCTGGCCTGGGGCGCGCTCACCGCCGAGTTCGCGGCGAGGCGGATCGCGGCGGGCCCGCTCAACCCCGCCGAGGTCACCGCCATGGTGGTGACCAGCGCCCTCATCCCGCCGCTGGCCTGTTACCAGCGCGCCGTGGGGGAGGTCCGCCACCGCCGCGCGCTGCCCCGTTCCCCGGGGGCGCCCGCCGCCATCCTGTTCGACCGGGACGGCACGCTCGTCCACGACGTGCCCTACAACGCCGACCCCGCCCTGGTCCGCCCGGTACGGGGGGCGCGGGCCGCGGTGCGGAGGGCCCGCGCGGCGGGCGTGCGGGTGGGGGTGGTCAGCAACCAGTCGGGGGTGGCCCGCGGTCTGATCTCCCCGGAACAGCTGCGACGGGTCAACGCCCGGGTCGAGGCACTGCTCGGCCCCTTCGACGTGTGGCGGGTGTGCGTGCACGGGGACGGCGACGGCTGCGACTGCCGCAAGCCTCGCCCCGGCATGATCGAGTCGGCCGCCGCCGAGCTCGGCGTCGAGCCCGGCGAGTGCGTCGTCATCGGGGACATCGGCGCCGACGTCGAGGCGGCCCGCGCGGCGGGGGCCCGCGGAATCCTGGTCCCCAACGGGCGGACCCGCCCGGCGGAGGTCGCCGCGGCGCCCGAGACCGCCGGGACCCTCGGTGAGGCCGTCGACCGGGCCCTGCGGGGGCCCGCGGGATGACGGCCGGACACGACCACGCGGCGGCCGGCATCCCACCCGCCCGGGGTGAAACGGTGCTCGTCGCCCGACAGGACAACGTCGGCGACGTCCTGCTCGCCGGCCCCGCGATCCGGGCGGTCGCCGAGGAGGCCGGGCGGGTGGTGCTCCTCGCCGGCCCACGCGGCCGGGCCGCCGCGGAGCTGCTGCCCGGAGTGGACCGGGTGATCGAGTGGTGCGCTCCCTGGATCGACCCGCAGCCACCCCCGCTCACCTCCTCCGCGGTGGAGGAGTTGTGCGCGGCCGTACAGGCCGAGGCGCCGCGGGCCGCGCTGATCCTCACCTCCTTCCACCAGTCGCCGCTGCCGCTGGCGCTGTTGCTGCGGCTGGCGGGAGTGCCCTGGATCGGCGCGATCGGCGTGGACTATCCCGGCAGCCTGCTGGACCTCCGGCACCGCCTCCCCGAGGAGGGACCCGAGGCCGAACGGATGCTGTCGTTGGCCGAGGCCGCGGGCTACCGCCTTCCGCCGGGTGACAGCGGAGGACTGGCCGTGCGCCGGCCACTGCCCGATGTGAGCGCCCTGACCGGGCCGCCGGGATACGTCGTCATCCACGGCGGTGCCTCCGTTCCCGCGCGGGCGGTCCCCCACGCGCTCGCCGTCGAGACCGCGGGCAAGCTCGCCGCCGAGGGGTACCGGGTCGTGGTCACCGGCTCCTCCGCCGAACACGACGACTGCGCGGCGATCGCCGGCGCCACCGGGGTGAACCTGGCCGGGCGCACCGACCTCGCCGAACTCGCGGCGGTACTCGACGGGGCAGCGGTCCTCGTCTCGGGCAACACCGGCCCCGCCCACCTGGCCGCGGCGGTCGCCACCCCCGTGGTCTCCCTGTTCGCCCCCGTCGTCCCCGCGCGCAACTGGGCGCCCTACGGCGTGCCCGTGGTGCTGTTGGGGGACCCCCACGCCCCCTGCCGGGGCACCCGGGCCCGGGAGTGTCCGGTTCCCGGCCATCCCTGCCTGTCCTCCGTCACCGCCGCCGACGTCGTGGCGGCCGTTCGTGAACTCAGCAAGGAGAAGGCATGACAACGACCGACCCGGCCCCGTCCGGAGCCGCGCCGAGCGTCGGCCGAGAGCCGAGACGACGCGGGAACCCGCGGCGGACGCTGCGCGTCCTGCTGTGGCACGTGCACGGATCCTGGACGACGTCGTTCGTGCACGGGCGGCACACCTTCCTGCTACCGGTGACCCCCGACCGTGGCCCCGACGGCAGGGGGAGGGCCCGGACCTGGTCGTGGCCCGACAACGCGGTCGAGGTCGAGCCGGAGGCGCTGCGCGACGAGGACGTCGACGTCGTGATCGCGCAGCGTCCGCACGAACTGGAACTCGCGCGGCGCTGGCTGGGGCGGCGCCCCGGACGCGACCTTCCCGCGCTCTACGTCGAGCACAACACCCCCAAGGGGGACGTCCCCCTCACCCGCCACCCGGTGGCCGACCGGGCCGACGTGCCCGTCGTGCACGTCACCCACTTCAACGAGCTGTTCTGGGACTGCGGGCGCGCGCCGACCCTCGTCATCGAACACGGCGTCGTCGACCCCGGATACCGCTACACCGGTGAGCTGCCCCGCGCGGGCGTCGTCATCAACGAGCCGTTGCGGCGCTGGCGGGTCACCGGGACCGACCTGCTGCCCGAACTGTCGCAGGCGGTTCCGCTGGACCTCTTCGGAATGGGGGTCGAGGGGACGGCCGGACGGCTCGGCCTGCCCCCCGAGCGCCTGCGCGGCTTCGAGGACCTGCCTCAGCGTGACATGCACACCGAACTCGCGCGTCGCCGCGTCTACCTGCATCCCATCCGCTGGACGTCGCTGGGGCTCTCGCTGATCGAGGCCATGATGCTCGGCATGCCCGTGGTCGCGCTCGCCTCGACCGAGGCGGTCGAGGCCGTCCCCGAGCAGGCCGGCGTCCTCACCACCCGCCGCGACGTCTTGAGCCGTGCCCTGCGCGACCTCGCCGCGGATCCCGCCCGCGCGGAGGAGACCGGAACCGCGGCCCGCGCCGCGGCCCTGCGCAGATATCCGCTCTCTCGGTTCCTCACCGCGTGGGACCGACTGCTGGAGGAGGTGACCCGATGAAGATCGCCATGGTGTCCGAGCACGCCAGTCCGCTGGCCGCGCTCGGGGGAGCCGATGGCGGCGGGCAGAACGTCCACGTCGCCGAGCTGGCCCGCGTGCTCGGCGCGGACGGCCACGACGTGACGGTCTACACCCGAAGGACGGACCCGCACCAGCCGGAGACGGTGGAGTTCGCGCCGGGCGCCCGGGTACGGCATGTCCCCGCGGGCCCGGCGCGCGAGATCGCCAAGGACGACCTCGTCCACCACATGCCCGAGTTCGCCGCCTGGCTGGCCGCCGAGTGGGCGGGGGAGCGCCCCGACATCGTCCACGCCCACTTCTGGATGAGCGGGACCGCCGCGCTGGAGGCGGCGGAGCGCGTCGACGTTCCCGTGGTGCAGACCTTCCACGCGCTGGGGACGGTCAAGCGCCGTTTCCAGGGGGCGCGCGACACCAGCCCCTCCGGCCGCGTCGAAGCCGAGAAGTCGGTGGCGCGGCGCGTCGACATGGTCATCGCGACCTCCTCGGCCGAGGTACGCGAACTGCGCTCCTGGGGGGTGGCCCCCGCGGCGCTGTCCGTCGTCCCCTGCGGGGTCGACCTGGACCGCTTCACTCCGGAAGGCCCGGCGGCCCCACGGGGCGAACGCCCCAGGCTCCTCAGCCTGGGGCGGCTGGTGGAGCGCAAGGGCGTCGAGACGATCGTGCGGGCGCTGCCCGGCGTTCCCGACGCCGAGCTGGTCATCGCCGGCGGGCCGGCAGAGGACGAGCTGCACACCGACGCCGAGGCCATGCGGCTGCGCGCCATCGCGGAGAAGATCGGCGTCGCCGAACGGGTCCGCTTCATCGGCCGGGTCTCCCGTGAGGACGTGCCGGCCCTGCTGCGTTCCGCCGACGTCTCCGTCAACGTGCCGTGGTACGAGCCGTTCGGCATCGCCCCGGTCGAGGCGATGGCCTGTGGGGTGCCGGTCGTCGCCTCCCGGGTCGGCGGACACCTCGACACGATGATCCACGACGTCACCGGACTGCTGGTACCCCCGCGCGATCCGGCCGTGCTGGCCCGTAGGCTGCGCCGGCTGCTCGCCGACCCGGTCCGCATGGAGAGCTACGGCATCGCCGGAGCCGACCGTGCCGCCGCCCGCTATTCCTGGCCGCTCATCGGGTCCCAGACCCTGGAACGTTACGAGGAGGTCCTGCGCCGCCGGAGCGGGGAGCGGACGGCCGTCGTCGTCCGGCCCCGAACCGAGGACGCCGGCCGTGCCGCGTGCGCGACGCCGGCCATCCCATCGGGAGGTATCTGAATGCACCCGCATCTGACCGAACTGCAGGCCGCACTACGCGAAACCGAGACCGAACGGGTGGAGGAATGGGGGCGGCACCTGGCCGGTGTCCTGGCGGCCGGGGGAAGGCTGCTGGTCTGCGGCAACGGGGGCAGCGCCGCCGAGGCCCAGCACCTGACCGCCGAACTGGTCGGGCGTTTCGAGTCCGACCGTCGCCCACTCGCCGCCATCGCCCTGCACGCCGACACCTCCAGTGTCACCGCGATCGCCAACGACTACGGTTACCGCGACGTGTTCGCCCGCCAGGTCCGGGCCCACGGCCGTCCCGGCGACGTCCTGATGTGCCTGTCCACCAGCGGTGCCAGTGAGAACGTCATCATCGCCGCGATGACCGCCCGCGAGATCGGTCTCACCAGCTGGGCGCTGACGGGGGCGACCCCCAGCACCCTGCCCGCCGTGTGCGACGCGACCGTGCGGGTCGCCTCGACCTCTCCGTCGACGGTGCAGGAGGTCCACCTCGCGCTGATCCACCTGCTGTGCTCGGTGGTCGACTCCGAGATCCACCGCGCCGACGCCGCGACGGGCCAGGGGCGCCAGGAGGTGGGGGCGTGAGCCCCGGCCCGCTCGTCGTCATCGGGGACGCGCTGCTCGACGTCGACCTGCGGGGGAACAGCCGCAGGCGCACGCCCGACGCGGCGGTACCCGTGGTCGAGGACGCCGACGTGCGGCACCGGCCGGGGGGCGCCGCGCTGGCCGCCTGGCTGGCCGCGCGCCAAGGGGTCCCGGTCGTGCTGATCGCCGCGGTCGGCGAGGACGCCGCGGGCGAGCGGCTGGCCGGACTGCTCAACGACACCGTCGCGCTGACCCGGCTGCCCCTGTGCGGGCGGACGCCCGTCAAGACGCGGGTGTTCGACGGGGAGAGGCCGCTGTTGAGGGTCGACGACGGGGACGGTCGCGCCGCTGCGGACGGCCCGGCCGACCGGGTCCTCGCCGCGCTGGAGGAGGCCAGGGCCGTGCTCGTCTCCGACTACGGGCGTGGTGTCGCCGAGCTGCCGGCCGTGCGCGAGAGACTGGCGGCCTGCGCCGCGAACATCCCGATCGTGTGGGACCCCCATCCGGCGGGTCCCCCACCGGTGCCGGGAACCCGCCTGGTCACCCCCAACGCCGCGGAGGCGGGCGTGACGGAGGGGGATTCGGCCGCCGGCCTGGAACGGGCCGCTGAGCTGGCCCGCGGCTGGCAGGCCGACGCCGTGGCCATCACCCTGGGCGGTGACGGCGCGGTGTGGGCCGGTTCCGGCGGAAAGGGCGGATACCTGCCCGCCCCACCGGTCGGCCCGGCCGACGACGTCTGCGGCGCCGGTGACCGGTTCGCCTCCTGCGCGGCCGCCGCCCTGGGCGACGGCGCCGACACCGCAGCGGTCGTCGGCGAGGCGGTCGAGGCCGCGTCCCGCTTCGTCGCGGCCGGCGGCGCCGGCGCGGCCACCACCGTGGGGCCCATGACCGGGGCGCTGCCGATGGGCCTGAGCGAAGGGGCCGTCGAGGTGGCCGAACGGATCCGCCGCGCAGGCGGGCGGGTCATCGCCGCGGGAGGCTGCTTCGACGTCCTGCACGCCGGGCACGTCAGCCTGCTGCGCCGGGCCAGGGCGCTCGGCGACTGCCTGATCGTCTGCATCAACGGAGACGCCGCGATCCGCAGGCTCAAGGGACCGGACCGGCCGCTGACGCCGCTGCACGACCGGATCAGGGTGTTGACCGCGCTCGAGTGCGTCGACGCGGTCGCGGTGTTCGACGACCCCACCCCCAGCGCCCTGCTGGAGCGGCTCCGCCCCGACGTGTGGGTCAAGGGCGGCGACTACGCCATCACCAGCCTGCCCGAGGCGCCGGTGGTCTCCGGTTACGGGGGCGAGGTGGTCCTGCTCCCCCTGCTTCCCGGACGTTCCACGACCGGCCTGGTCACCGCGATGCGCGCCACCGGCCGCTGAAAGAGATCCGACGTTCCACAGGAAGGAAACACGTGCGAGAACTGGGCAACACCCTCATCACCGGCGGGGCCTCGGGGCTGGGCGCCGCCCTGGCCCGCGCCGTGCAGGAGGAGGGAGGCCGACCCCTCGTCCTGGACCTGCGGGAACCGGAGGGCGGCTTCGACTTCGAACGGGCCGATCTCACCGACCGGGCCGCCACGGAGGCCGCGGTGCGCCGTCTCGCCGAGACCGCCGGCGGCCTGGACGCGATCGTCAACGCCGGGGGGACCGACGCCTGCGGGCGGCTGGAGGACGTCCCCGCCGACGACTGGGAGCGCGTCATCCAGGTCAACCTCATCGGCACCGCCTCCGTCGTGCGCGCGGCACTGCCCTATCTGCGCGCGAGCGAGGGCGTGGTCGTCGACGTCGCCTCCACCCTGGGCCTGCGCGCCCTCAGCGACGCCACCGCCTACTGCGCATCGAAGTTCGGCGTGGTCGGCTTCACCCGCGCGCTGGCGGCGGAGACGGCCGGTCAGGTCGGCGTGACGTTGATCGTCCCCGGCGGGATGGACACCGCCTTCTTCGACGGGCGGGCGGAGCAGTACCGGCCTGGTCCCGACGCCAAGCTCAACCCCCCTGAAAACGTCGCGCGGGCCGTGCTGTTCGCGCTGCGGCAACCTCCGGGCTGTGAGGTGCGCGAACTGGTGATCTGCCCGTCGCGCGAGACGTCCTGGCCCTGATCTGACGACAGCGTGGCCGAGGAGGCGAGGAAATGACAGCAGGACAACGACGGCGTGCGGTCGTCACCGGTGGCGCCGGTTTTGTCGGGTCCCACCTGTGCGAGCGGCTGCTGGAACGCGGCGTCGACGTGGTGTGCGTGGACAACTTCGCCACCGGCACGCCCGACAACGTGCGGCACCTGGCCGGACGACCGGGGTTCGAACTGGTCAAGGCCGACGTCACCCACCCTCTCTGGGTGACGGGCCGGGTCGACCTGGTGTTCCACCTGGCCTCCGCCGCCTCACCAGTGGACTACCTGCGGTTGCCGGTGGAGACGCTGGAGGCCGGAAGCCTCGGCACGCGCAACGCGCTGCGCCTGGCCCACGCCCATGACGCCCGGCTGGTGCTGGCCTCCACGAGCGAGGTCTACGGTGATCCGCTGGAATACCCCCAGCGCGAGAGCTACTGGGGCAACGTCAACCCGGTCGGACCGCGCAGTGTCTATGACGAGGCCAAGCGCTACGCCGAGGCGCTGACCATGGCCCACCACCGGGCCCGCGGCGCCGACATCGCGATCGCCCGGATCTTCAACTGCTACGGTCCCCGGATGCGCCCCCACGACGGGCGCGCGGTGCCCACGTTCATCAGCCAGGCGCTGGCCGGCGAGCCGATCACGGTCGCCGGCGACGGCCTGCAGACACGCTCCATCTGCTACGTCGACGACACGGTGCGCGGCCTGGTCGCCCTGGCGGAGAGCGGGGAGACCGGGCCGATCAACATCGGCAGCGGGGAGGAGCTGTCCATGATCCGCCTCGCCGAACTGGTCCGCTCGCTGACCGGATCGGCGTCGGAGATCGTCTTCGTCGGCAGACCGGAGGACGATCCGCGATTCCGTCGCCCCGACACCACCCTGGCGGCCGAGCTGTTGGGATGGCGACCCCTGGTCCCCATGGATGAGGGACTGCGTCGCACGATCGCCTGGTTCCAGCGACGTCGCGCCGACCACGGGGACCGTGGCGCGGCCTCGGCGGTGTCCGCGGGATGACCGGGTGAGCGCGGACGACACGGCGCCGGTGGACGGGTTCCACCGGCGCCGCGTCGTTGGGATCCCCCACCCGCGTGGGCGGGGAGGTGGTGTCACACGTCGCCGAGCAGCTCGGCGCGCAGTTTGCGCAGCGTCGCGCTGAGCGTGCGCGACACGTGCATCTGGGACAGGCCGACGAGCTCGGCGATCTGGGCCTGGGTCTTGTTGCCGGCGAAGCGCAGCAGCAGGATCCGCCGTTCCCGGGGCGCCAGGGCGGCGAGCGCGGGGCGCAGCGCCGCTCGGTCCACCACGCTCTCCAGGTCCTCGTCGTTCTGTCCGATGGTGTCCCCCAAGGTCTTCTCCTCCTCGTCGGCGCCGTAGGGCACGTCGAGTGACAACGCGCTGTAGGCCGTCGACGCGGCGATGAGCTCGATCGTGTCCTCGACCGACATCTCCAGCATCTTCGCTATTTCCGCGACCGTCGGCGTACGGCCGTTCTCCTGGGTGAAGGTGGCCGTCGCGCGGTTGAGCTCAGACCTCTTCTCCTGGTGTTTGCGGGGAACCCGAATGGCCCATGTGCGGTCGCGGAAATGCCGTTTGACCTCACCGGTCATCATGGGTAGGGCGTAGGAGATGAATTCTTTGCCGTAGTCGGGATTGAAGTCCCGGATGGCCTGCATCAGACCGACCATCGCCACCTGGCGCAGGTCCTCTTCGGATTCCCCGCGATTTCGGTACTGGCGGGCGATCCTCCGTACCACGGGAATGTGCAGTTCGATGAGTCGGTGGCAGATACGCTCCCGTTGTGGGTCGTCACGCCCGACCGTGCGGAGCCGTTCCAGAAGTTCCCGCGTCTGCCGCCGGTATTCCTCGTCGGACGTGCGGTTACGGGGGGAACGGGGTTGTGGGATGCTCGTGTCCGTCTGTTCATGCAGAGTGCTCGATGCGCGCATCGAAATACCTCTCCCAACGCACGGCAGGCGATGTGCCGATCACATCTCGCCTGTGTCCTGAGGAGATCGTGGAATCGCTCGCAGGGTATTCGTGGTATGTCCGGAAACCTCGCGTGTCGTGTGCGCGGGCGCGGGACCTCATTCGGTACGGCGCGATTCTGAGATCTATTTCGGATGTGGCTGACAGGACAGGCCGCTCTGTCGGACCTTTGAACACGACACGTCGAGTCTAGGTAGTCGCGTCGTCACGGTGGAACAGTCGGCGCGCTCCATGGGGACGTTTTTACACGCCATTCGCATGCACCAGGGGATGACGGGTAGCGGAATCCGCGGCCATGACCCGGCCACCCCCGACCCCAAGGAGGCGACGACGTGAGCAACGACGAGGCGCCCGGCACCGATCCGCCTCGGGTGACGGTCGTCGTGGCGACCCGCGACCGCCACGCCGAACTGGCCCGCACACTCGACGAGCTGGCCCGCCTCGATCCCCGCCCCGCGGTGATCGTCGTGGACAACGCCTCCTCGGACGGCACGTCGGCCCTCGTCCGAGGGGAGTACCCCTGGGCGCGTTCGATCCGGGTGCGCGACAACCTCGGCTGCGCGGCGCGCAACATCGGCGTCGAGCTCGCGGAGACTCCCTACGTCGCCTTCAGCGACGACGACTCCTGGTGGGCTCCGGGGGCCCTGGAGCGGGCGGCCGACGTGTTCGACGCCCACCCGAGCCTGGGACTGCTCGCGGCCTCGGTCGTCGTGGGCGAGGAGGAACGGCCCGACCCGATCAACGCGCTGATGGCCGAGAGCCCGCTGCCCCGGCGCGCGGGGACACCCGGGCCGGAGGTACTCGGTTTCCTGGCGTGCGCCGCGGTCGTGCGCCGGTCGGCCTTCCTGGAGGTCGGCGGGTTCAGCCGGCTGCTCTTCTTCTCCGGTGAGGAGGCGCTCCTCGCCCAGGACCTCGCCGCGGCGGGCTGGACGTCGTGCCACGTCGCCGACGTCCGGGCACACCACCATCCCTCGGCCGCCCGGCCGCCGGCCTCCTGGCGTGTCCGCCTGGACCTGCGCAACCGGCTGCTCTCGGCCTGGCTGCGCCGGCCGGTGGAACGCGCGACCCGGGAGACGGCCCGCCTGGCCCACGCCGCGACCACCGACCCCGACGCCCGGGGCGCCCTCGCCGACGCGCTGCGCCGGCTTCCCGGAGCGCTGCGACAGCGACGCCGGCTGCCCGGTCGGGTGGAGCACGCCCTGCGCACGCTGGAGACGACGTGAGCGCGCGGCGCGGGCCGGACCCGCGCGTCGCCGTCGTCGTCATCACCCACAACCGGCGCGACGAGGTGCTCGGCGTGCTGGAGCGGATGACCCGGGTGCCCGAACGCCCGCAGATCGTCGTCGTGGACAACGCCTCGCGGGACGGCACCGCCACGGCGGTGGCCGAACGCCATCCCGAGGTCGAGGTGATCAGGGCCCGCGCCAACCTCGGGGCCGTGGCGCGCAACATCGGGGTCGCCGCGGTGACGGCGCCCTATGTCGCCTTCTGCGACGACGACACCTGGTGGGAGGCGGGCGCCCTGTCCCAGGCCGCCGACCTGTTGGACGCCCACCCCGACGTCGCCTCGCTCACCGGCCGCATCCTGGTCGAACCCGGTTCACGCGAGGACCCGATCACCCCAGAGCTGCGCGACTCGCCCGTGCCCGCCCCCGACAGCCTGCCCGGGCCCGCGCTGCTCAGCATCCTGGCCGGCGCGTCGGTGCTGCGGGTCTCGGCCTTCGACCAGGTCGGCGGCTTCTCTCCGCGCCTGTGGCTGGGCGGGGAAGAGGAGCTCCTGGCCCTCGACCTCGCCCGCGCCGGCTGGTGGATGTGCTGGATCGAGGACCTGGTCGTCCACCACGCGCCCTCACACAGCCGTGACCCGCGCCGACGCCGTCAGCTGGGGATCCGCAACACGCTGTGGACGGCGTGGCTGCGCCGGCCGGCCTCGGGGGCGCTGCGGCGGACCGTGGCGGTGCTGCGCTCCATCCCGCCGGACGCGGCGAGCCTGGCCGCGCTGGCCGAGGCCGCGGCGGGGCTTCCGTGGGTGTTGCGGGAGCGGGCTCCCGTCCCGCCCCGGGTCGAACAGGGGCTACGGCTGCTGGAGGAGCCCCAGCGGACCTCGCGGGCCCGGCGCTACGTCGGCTGACCCAGGCGGCCCACACGACGCGGCCCCGGTATCGGGTGGGGCCCGGGGCCGACACGGGCGCGGTCCCGGGGACGGCCCCGGGACCGCGGACCTCTCAGGAGAAGGTGTCCTTGATCTTGTCGCCCATGGACTTGTTCGGGGCACCCGAGGGACCCTTGGCCGAGCCCTCACCGCCGTGTCCGGCGGCCTTGGTGCCGTAGAGGTGGTCCGGCGGCGGGGGCGCCGAGGCCGGGCCGCCCAGCGGGGCCGGATCGGCCAGGAACTCCAGCTGGTGCACACCGTCGGGCGCGATTCCCTGTGCCCACGGACCGTCCTGGGCCTGCGTGCCGTCGGACAGGTGCCAGTGGGTGCGGGAGTGCTCCTGGTTCTCCTCGTCGAACAGGGCGTTGGGCACGATCGGTCCCTCCAGTCCGTCCTCCTTGAGCTGCTCGATGGCGGCCAGCCACTGGTTCTGGTGGACGGTGTCGCGCGCCAGGTTGAACTTGAGCATCGCCTTGACGCCGGGATCGTCGGTCATGTTGTAGAGCCGGGCCGTCTGCAGCCGGCCCTGGGCCTCCGCCGCGACGTTGGCGTAGAAGTCGGCCATCAGGTTGCCACTGGCCACGATGTACTTGCCGTTCCAGGGGGTGGCGCCGCTGTCGGCGAGGACCGCACCGCCGCCGGAGACGATCGCCTGCTGCGGGTTCATCCCGCCCACGACCGCGCCCACGGCGGGATCCTTCACGGCCTTGGCCATGACGTCGTCGGGAGCGCCCTCCAACAGGCGGGCCACCATCGTCGCGAGCATCTCGACGTGGCCGATCTCCTCGGTCGCGACGTCGAGGATCATGTCCTTGTACTTGCCCTCGACGCGACAGTTCCAGCCCTGGAACAGGTACTGCATGGTGACCGTCATCTCGCCGTAGGCGCCGCCAATGAGCTCCTGGAGTTTCGCGGCGTACAAGGCGTCCGGCTTCTCGGGCTTGGCCTCGAACTGTAGGTGCTTGGTGTGACGGAACATCCTCTGCCTTCCGCTCGTGGATCGGGAGGGCTCGCCCGGCACGGTGACGGGAAACCTCCTTGGTCCTGGGGGCGGCTACCCGGCGTGTCAGCGCACATGCACCCACGGGGAGCAAAAGGCTGCGTTCCATCACGCAAGGGATCGATGGGGCTAAACGGATTTGCGGCGGGTTTACCGGTCGGGATCGAGGCCAGGGGAGTCACGACGGCGTCGCGCGAGCGCGGCGTGACCCGGTGGAGAGGAGGCGGAGTGAAAGCCGTGACCTGGCAGGGCAAGGAGGACGTCCGCGTCACCGACGTGGCCGACCCCGTGATCGAGGAACCCACCGACGCGATCGTGCGCATCACCTCGACCGCGATCTGCGGATCGGACCTGCACCTGTACTCGGTGCTCACGATGTTCATGGAACCCGGTGACATCCTCGGGCACGAACCGATGGGGATCGTCGAGGAGGTCGGCTCCGAGGTGGACGGCCTGCGCCCCGGCGACCGCGTGGTCGTGCCCTTCAACATCTCCTGCGGGCACTGCCACATGTGCCGGATGGCCTACTACGCGCAGTGCGAGACCACCCAGAACCGCGAGCACGGCACCGGCGGATCGCTGTTCGGCTACACCAAGCTCTACGGACACGTCCCCGGCGGCCAGGCCGAGTACCTGCGCGTGCCCCAGGCGCACTTCGGGCCGATCAAGGTTCCCGAAGGGCCGCCGGACGAACGGTTCCTCTACCTGTCCGACGTGCTGCCCACGGCCTGGCAGGCGGTGGACTACGCCGACGTTCCGCCGGGCGGATCGGTGGCCGTCATCGGGCTGGGACCGATCGGACAGATGGCCGCCCGCATCGCCCGCCATCGCGGGGCCGAGCAGGTCTTCGGCCTCGACCTGGTGCCCGAGCGGCTGGAGATGGCCCGCCGGCACGGCGTGACCGCCCTCGACGTGTCCACCGGAGACGCCGCCGAGCGGGTCCGCGAGATGACGGGGGGCCGTGGCCCCGACTCGGTGATCGAGGCCGTCGGCATGGAGGCGCACGGCTCACCGATGGCCAAGGCCGCCCAGACGCTGGCCGGGAAGCTGCCTGACGCGGTCAGTGAGAGGCTCATCGGGCGCGCCGGGGTCGACCGGATGGCCGCCCTCAACCTGGCCTTCGACCTGGTGCGCCGGTGCGGAACGGTCTCCATCAGCGGCGTCTACGGGGGACAGGCCGACCCGATGCCGATGCTCGACCTGTTCGACAAGGGCGTGCAGATCCGCATGGGGCAGGCCCACGTCCGGCGCTGGACCGACGAGATCCTCCCCCTGCTCACCGACACTGGGGACCCGTTGGGTGTCGAGGACCTGACCACCCACGTCCTGCCCCTGGAGGAGGCCCCCCACGCCTACGACATGTTCCAGAAGAAACGGGACGGCGCGGTCAAGGTGGTCTTGCGTCCCGGTGCCTGAGCCACCGCAGCGAAAGAGCCGAGGAGGAACGACGACCATGGGATGGAAACAGACAGCGTTCGTGATGGGGGCCACCGTGGGGATCGGCGCGGCGGCCCTGCGCCTGGCCCGCCGCCCACAGGACCTGAGGGGGCGCACCGCGCTGGTCACCGGCGGGTCCCGTGGGCTCGGCCTGCTCCTCGCGCGTGAACTCGGCGCGCAGGGGTGCCGCGTCCTGATCTGCGCGCGCGCCACCGACGAACTGGACCGCGCCGTCGCCGACCTGCGGGGTCGGGGCGTCGAGGCGCACGCCCTCACCTGTGACCTGCGCGAGAAGGAGGCCGTCGCGCGGCTGACACAGGAGATCGAGACCCGCTTCGGCGGTCTGGACATCCTGGTCAACAACGCCGGGATCATCCAGGTGGCGCCCTTCGAGGCGATGACCCGGGACGACTTCGTCGAGGCGATGGAGTTGATGTTCTGGGCACCGTTGCGGCTGACGCGGGCGGTGCTGCCCATGCTGCGCCGCCGTCGCGGCCACGTCCTCAACATCACCTCCATCGGCGGCAAGCTGAGCATTCCCCACCTGATGCCCTACTCCTGCGCGAAGTTCGCCCAGGTGGCGCTCTCCGAAGGGCTCGACGCCGAACTCGCCGTCGAGGGGGTGCACGTCACCACCGTGGTCCCGGGCCTCATGCGCACCGGTTCGCACCGCCGCGCCCTGTTCGCCGGGGCTCCGGAACGGGAGTACACCTGGTTCTCCCTGCTGGCCGGGCTTCCGGTCGTGTCGATGGACGCCGAGCGTGCCGCCCGCCGCATGGTCCAGGCGATGCGCATCGGCCGTCACCACCTCGTGCTGACCCCGATGGCCCGGGCCGCGGTGCTCCTGCACGGCGCATGGCCGGGGTTCACCCAGTGGTCGTTGCGCACGATGAACAGGGTCCTGCCCACCTCCACCGACGAGGAGGCGCGTAGCGGGCTGGAGGCCGGCGAGCACGCGGGCAGCGTGGTGCGCGGCCTGACGGCCCTCAACGAGGAGGCGGGCCGCCGTTTCAACCAGTTCCCCGCCGACGGCGCGGCCGCGCGGCGCGGATGACCGGGGGAGATCAGCCGGTCGCCGCGCGACGCCTGCGCGCGTTGCGCCGGCGGCCGGCCACGAACAGCGCGGCGAGCAGCATGGTCAACGCCGCGACGGGCGCCGACGCCGCGGGCACCAGCCGAACCGCGGCCAGGCCGGCCAGCGCCGTGATGAGGGCGGCTCCGCTCAACACCGCGACGACTCCGGGGAACACACGCAGCGCCGCTCCCACGACGCGCAGGCTCCAGTGGGGACGGGGACGGTCGTGAGAGGTCATCGTGTCGTCTTCCCTCCGCTGTGCCTTCGCCGGACTCCGGAAGAACCCGACAACCAACAGGGTGCTTCCCGGAGTGACTGCTGTATTACTCTCCGTTGACCATACAGGTGAACGGCCTGGTCGCGAGGAGGGCGGTGAGGCGTGTTCCGGGGACATCGCACACGTCGCGCGGCCGGACGTTACGGCCGCATCGGACCGGCAGGGTAACCTGGGAGACCGTCGAGCGAATCCACGGACCCGGGAGGTGAGGCCGAACATGAGCCAACCTCCGAGTACCAGGTAGATCCCGCACCAGGTCCGGCGCGCCCCGCATCACCCCGTGTCCGCGCGCCCCAGGTTCCGTTCCGACGATCCGCTCGGGAGTCTCCATGCCCCAGCGCCGCATGCGCGCATGGCTGCCCACGCTCCGCACCCCGGCCTCCTCCCGCCGGTCCCACCCCGCCTCGGGACCCGCGCCGGAGTACTCGATGGACCCTCGCGCCGAGGAGACGCCTCGCAGCGCTCCGGTCGAGGACAGCGTCGTCGACGCCGCGATCTACATCGACGGACGTCGCCAGGAGGGCGTGCCCACCGGCATCACCCAGTTGCACCAAAGGGTGCCGCGCCGGCCCGGCGCCATGGCCTGGATCGGCCTGTTCCAGCCCTCCGAGTCCCAGCTGCTCGCCGCGGCCGAGGAGTTCGGCCTGCACGAGTTGGCCGTCGAGGACGCCATCGTCGCCCACCAGCGGCCCAAGCTGGAGCGTTACGGCGACACGCTCTTCGTGGTCCTGCGCGCGGCACGTTACGTCGACGAGGTGGAGGAGGTCCGTTTCGGTGAGATCCACCTGTTCGTCGGCGCCGACTTCGTCCTGACCGTCCGCCACAGCCAGGCCCCCGACCTGAGCGTGGTACGCCGCCGCCTCGAGAACGCCCCCGAACTGCTCGCCCAGGGGCCCGAGGCCGTGCTGTACGCGGTACTCGACGCGGTCGTCGACGGCTACGCGCCGGTCGTCGCCGGACTGCAGAACGATATCGACGAGATCGAGACCCAGGTGTTCGGCCGCGACCCGGGCGTGTCGCGGCGCATCTACGAACTCTCGCGCGAGGTGATCGAGTTCCAGCGGGCCACCCGTCCGCTGCTGTCGATCCTCGAGGGCCTGGAGGCCGGGTTCGAGAAGTACGGCACCGACGAGGAACTCCAGCGCTACCTGCGCGACGTCGCCGACCACGCCACCACCGTCGCCGAGCGCGTCGACGGTTTCCGGCAGATGCTCGGCAACATCCTCACCGTCAACGCCACCCTCGTCAGCCAGGCCCAGAACGAGGAGATGAAGCACCTCACCGAGGCCAGCTACGCCCAGAGCGAGGAGGTCAAGAAGATCTCCTCCTGGGCGGCCATCCTGTTCGCGCCGACCGTCGTGGGCGGCATCTACGGCATGAACTTCGACGTCATGCCGGAGTTGCACTGGGCGTACGGCTATCCCATGGCGATCGCGCTGATGTTCATGGTGAGCGCGATCCTCTACCTCGTCTTCAAACGCCGCGGCTGGCTCTGAGGTGCCGCCCGGTCGGCCGCGGCCGACCGGGCGGAAGAGGCGAATGGGCACCGGGCCTTTCATGGTGGCGGCCGGAACGGCAGGGGCCGGCCAGGGGCGTGACGGGCGGGGCCGCCTCCTTCGAGGCCGGAGGAGAACGGGGCATCCCTCGCGGGAGGCGCGGAGGAAAGCGGGTCAGCCCTGTTCGGCGAGCCGTACCGACTGCTCGGCCGCCCACGGGCTGATGCTCCACGGCGCCTCGCGGGCCAGGGTCACGAAGGACTCCCAGTCGGCCCAGCGCCACTCCATGACCTCGGCGGGGTCGGGGTCGGGGGTGTCGTCGCTGGTCGCGAGGTAGACGGGACAGAACTCGTTCTCGACCACGCCGCTCGCGTCGGTGGCGCGGTAGGCGTAGTCGGGCAGGGCCGGGCGGAGGTCCCGCACGTCGATGCCCAGCTCCTGGCGGACCCGGCGCCGGATGGCCGTCTCCATCGGCTCACCGGGCGCCGGATGCCCACAGCAGGAGTTCGTCCACACCCCCGGCCAGGCGCGTTTGCCCAGAGCGCGTCGGGTGATGAGCAGCCGGCCGGCGGGGGAGAACACGTAGCAGGAGAACGCCAGGTGCAGGGGGGTGTGCTCGTGGTGCACGGTGGCCTTGGCCGCGCTGCCGATGGGCCTGTGGTCCGTGTCGAGCAGCACGACGAGTTCCTGACCGGTCTCCTCCGCTCCGGACGCTGGTTGCGCGGGGTGGACGCTGTGCACGTGGTCTCCGTTCTCCGTCGACGTTCCGGTGTCGGCTCGTTGGGTAGCCCAGCCTTTCAGGCGGCGTGTTTCGTCGACGGTCGTCTTCCCATGATCGGCGCCGAGGAGCGATGGTGTGTCCAAACGCCCGGCGTGGCGTCCGCGGCAAAGCGTGACACAAGAAGAAGTATCAGTAAGATGTTTAAAAAATAAGAAATATGAAATATGAATTAATGGGGCGGGCCGGCGGACGCCGGGCCCGCCTCGCCCCGCCGGTCCACACGGGACCGGAACACCCCGGGAGGGTCCATGCCAGAGGTTCGGCCAGCAGCGGTCACGCCGCGACCACGCCTCGCCCCTGACCAATCGGAGCCGGAGCGGTCCCTGGACGAGTCCGTCCCCGACGAAATCCACGCCGTTCTCACCGCCTTCCTCGACGGCCGCCGAGATCTCGCCTTCGACGCCGACGAGGGGTTCGCCCGGACCGTGGTCGACAGGTTGCGTTCCTTCATCCTCGACGGCGGGAAACGGATCCGCCCCCTCTTCGCCTGGTGGGGATGGCGGGCCGCGGGCGGAGCCAGGGGAGGTCCCCAGGCCGAGACCATGCTGCGCGCGGCCGGCGCGCTGGAACTCGTCCAGGCCTGCGCGCTCGTCCACGACGACGTGATGGACCGTTCGCCGCTGCGCCGCGGCGCCCCCGCCCTGCACGCGGCCCACGCCCGATCGCACCGGGACAACGCCTGGGAGGGTGACTCCGAGCGCTACGGTGACGCGCTGGCGATCCTCACCGGTGACCTCGCCCTGGTCTGGGCCGACGACATGCTCGACGACGCCGGGCTGAGCCCCGCCCAGCGCGCCGCCGCCCGCCCCGCCTGGCAGGCCATGCGCACCGAGATGATGGCCGGCCAGTTCCTCGACGTGCACGGACAGGCGCGCCGTGACCCCAGCGAATTCGCCGCGCTGCGCATCGCCCGGCTCAAGACCGCCGCCTACAGCGTCGAACGCCCCCTGCACTTCGGCGCCGCGATCGCCGGGGCCGCCCCCGAGGTCGTCGCGGCCCTACGCGGCTACGGCGGCGACGTCGGGACCGCCTTCCAGCTCCGCGACGACCTGCTCGGCGTCTTCGGAGACCCCGCCACCACCGGCAAACCGGCCGGTGAGGACCTGAGCGAGGGCAAACGCACCCTCCTGCTCGCGATCGGCCTGCGCCGCGCCCAAGAGCGCGGTGACACCGACGCGCTGGAGGCGCTCACCTCGGTGACCGGCACCCGGGAACCCGAGCGGATCGAGAGGGCGCGGGCCGCCCTGGACCGCCTCGGTGCGCGCGAGGCCGTCGAGGAGCGCATCGACCACCTCACCGCGCGTGGGATCTCGCGGTTGGCCGAGGCCGTGGTCGAAGACAGTGCCCGCGCCGCGCTGGGCGAGATCGCCGGCCGCATCGCGCGGCGCGGCAACTGACCGGCGGCACCGCCTGATCGACACCACCGTTCACTCCAGGGAGGGCGATTGCGCACCGTCACCGGACCAACCGACCACGTGGTCGTGATCGGGGCCGGCCTGTCCGGCCTCGCCGCGACCCTGCACCTGCTCGGGGCCGGCCGCAGGGTCACCGTCGTCGAACGCGACGACCATCCGGGCGGTCGTGCCGGGCGATTGGACCTCGACGGTTTCCGGATCGACACGGGACCGACCGTCCTGACCATGCCCGACCTGCTCGACGAAGTCCTCGGCGCGGTCGGCGAGACCGTCACCGACCGCCTCGACCTGGTCCCGCTCACCCCCGCCTACCACGCCCGGTTCGCCGACGGCTCGGCCATCGACGTGCACACCGACGCCGACGCCATGGAGGCCGAGGTGCGTCGTGTGGCGGGCCCGCGCGAGGCGGCCGGTTACCTGCGGCTCCGCTCCTGGTTGGAGGAGCTGTACCGGTTGGAGATGCGCCGCTTCATCGACGCCAACTTCGACTCCCCCTTCTCCCTGCTCTCCCCGGAGCTCGCCCGTCTCGCCGCGCTCGGCGGGTTCGGCCGGCTCGCCCCGGCGATCGGCCGCTTCGTCACCGACGAACGGCTGCGCAGGATCTTCTCCTTCCAGTCGTTGTACGCGGGGGTCGCGCCACGGCAGGCCCTGGCCGCCTACGCCGTCATCGCCTACATGGACACCGTCGCCGGCGTCCACTTCCCGCGGGGCGGCATGCGCGCGCTCGGCGAGGCGCTGGCCGGCGCCGCGGAGAAGGCCGGGGCCCAACTGCGCTACGGCGACGCCGTCACCCGGCTGGAACGCCGCGGCGACCGGGTGACCGCCGTGATCACCGAGGGCGGCGAGCGCATCGCCTGTGACGCCGTCGTCCTCACCCCCGACCTCCCGGTCGCCTACCGGCTGCTGGGGCGCACGCCGCGACGGCTGTTCCCCCTGCGGTTCTCGCCCTCGGCGGTCGTCCTGCACGCGGGCACCGACCGTACCTGGGACGAGCTGGGCCACCACACGATCTCCTTCGGGGCCGCCTGGCAGCGCACCTTCACCGAGATCATCGACCGGGGACGGGTCATGAGCGACCCCTCGTTCCTGATCACCCAACCCACCCACACCGATCCGGGGCTCGCACCGCCGGGGCGCCACCTGTTCTACGTGCTGGCGCCCTGCCCGAACCTGCGCGCCGGCCGCATCGACTGGGACCGGTTCGGGCCGAGGTACCGCGACGAGCTCGTCGCCACGCTGGAGCGGCGCGGCCTGACCGGATTCGGCTCCGCCACCGTCACCGAGCGCCTGGTCACCCCGGCCGACTGGGCCCGCACCGGTCACGCCTTCGGCACCCCCTTCGCCACCGCCCACACCTTCGCCCAGACGGGCCCCTTCCGTCCGCGCAACCTCGTCACCGGAACCGCCAACGCCGTGCTGGCCGGTTGCGGCACGACCCCCGGGGTCGGCCTGCCGACCGTGCTCGTGTCGGGAAAACTCGCAGCGGCGCGCGTCACCGGCACGCCGGTCGCCTCCGTGAGGAGGGGCTGAGGTGAGGAGCGAGCTCGACGCCGCGGGGATCGTCGACGCGCGGCTGCGCGCGGACTACGCCCTGTGCCGTGCCCTGCACGCCGACCACGGCCGCACCTACTTCCTCGCCACCCGGGTACTGCCGCCGGCGCGCAGGCCCGCCATCCACGCCCTGTACGGCTTCGCGCGCTGGGTCGACGACGTCGTCGACGACCTCGGCACCCGGACCCGGGGCGTGGAGACGGCGGCCGCGCTCGACGCCCTGGACGGCGAGCTGCGCGCCGGACTGTCCGGTGACGGCTCCACCGAACCCGTCGTTCGCGCCCTGGCGGACACCACCCGCCGCTACGGCATCCCCGCGGAGCTGTTCGCCGCCTTCATGGAGTCCATGCGCATGGACCTCACCGTCACCGACTACGCCACCTACGACGACCTGCGCCGCTACATGTACGGCTCGGCCGCGGTCATCGGACTACAGGTCCTGCCCGTCCTGGGCACCGTGGTGCCGCGCGAGCGCGCCGCCCCCCACGCCGCCGCGCTCGGAGAGGCGTTCCAGCTCACCAACTTCCTCCGCGACGTCGCAGAGGACCTCGACCGCGGCCGGATCTACCTGCCCGCCGACGTGCTGTCGGCCTACGGGGTCGATCGTGGACTGCTCACCCGCTGCCGGCGCGAGGGACGCGGCGACCCCCGCGTGCGGGCCGCGCTGGCCGAACTCGTGGCGCTCAACCGCGCCGACTACGCGCGGGCCCGTCCCGGCCTGGCCATGCTCGATCCGGTGTCGCGCCCGTGCGTCGCCACGGCCTTCACGCTCTACCAGGGCATCCTGGACGAGATCCAGGCGTCGGACTACGACGTGTGGAGCCGCCGCCACGCCGTCCCCGGCCGGCGCCGCGCGCGTGTGGCGCTGCCCGCGCTCGGCCGCGCGGTCATGGCCCGGCTCACCGCGTCCCGCGCCCCGGTACCCACCGCCTGACCACGGAGGACCGCATATGGACACCACCCCCCGCCGTATCCCGCTGCGCCGGATGCCCGCCACGACGTGGGGCGACCAGGCGCCCACCTGGCGCGGCGCCTCGCCCGGCCTGATCTCGGCCGCGCTCAAACGCGCCCAGGCCCGCCCGTCGGGCAACTGGTACGTCCTCGCCGCAAGCCACGAGGTGCGCGCCGACCGCCCCTTCGGACGGGTCGTCGCCGGCACCGAGGTGGTGGCCTGGCGGACCCCCGACGGCGCGCTGCACGCGGCCCCCGGGGCCTGCCCGCACCTGGGCGCCCCGCTGTGCCGCGGCGCCGTCGGCGAGGGGCGGCTGGTGTGCCGTTGGCACGGGCTCTCCCTGGGGCCGGAGGGATTCCCCGGCTGGGAGCCCTACCCCGTCCACGACGACGGTGTGCTGGCCTGGGTCCGTCTGGACGAGGTCGGCGGAGAGGAACCCCTGTCCGAACCCGTCCTGGCGACCCGACCCGACCCGGCCACCACCATCGCGGCCGTGGCGACCATGGCGGGACGCTGCGAACCCGAGGACGTCGTCGCCAACCGGCTCGACCCCTGGCACGGCTCCTGGTTCCACCCCTACTCCTTCGTGGGCCTGCGCGTCATCGAGGCGCCCAGCGAGCCCGACCCCGTTGAGGACCGCTTCGTCGTGGAGGTGGCCTTCAAGGTCGCCGGCCGCTGGGGCGTTCCGGTGCGCGCCGCGTTCACCTGCCCCGAACCGCGCACCGTCGTCATGCACATCGTCGAGGGGGAGGGGAAGGGCAGCGTCGTCGAGACGCACGCGACGCCGCTGGGCACCGACGGGAACGGAGTGCCCCGGACGGCGGTCATCGAGGCGACGATCGCCTCATCGGGCCGGCCGGGTTTTCGCGCGGCCCGCCGTGTCGCGCCGGCCGTGCGCCCGTTCATGCGCCTGGCCGCGCGCCGGCTGTGGCGTGACGACCTCGACTACGCCGAGCGCCGCTACACCCTGCGCACCTCGGGCCGCTGGCCGGGCTAGGTCCCGTTACCGGAAGGCGGAGCGGGCCGTCCGGCGACGCCTCCGACCGGAGCCGGTCTCCGTGCCTCGGCGGGACCCGGGCCCGGCTTCTTCCCCGGTCCCGGCACGGGCCCGTACCGAGCAACGAGGCCGTGGTCGTGAAGCCGTGACCGGCCTCGAACAGGTTCGCGGCGGCAGCACGCTGCTCGCTGGTGCGCGGACTACGCGGATTCGTGCGCATACTCCCCGGAAGCGGAACCGATTTCTCAGCCCGACTTCCGGGGAGCGGCGCAGCAGGGGGCGGGCCCTTTATGGGATCAGATCCCCGGGCCGAGCGGAACGGCCGGCTCCGTCAACGGGGCGATCTCCTCGGCCTCCAGTTCCGGAGCCGTGTCCAGCTCCGCCGGGGGCGGTCCCTGGCAGGTGAGATCGCCGGGGACCACGCCGTCGACCAGGTAGGCCTCCACCGCCTCCCGCACGCAGTCCAGGCCCCCGGGCAGGTAGAAGCCGTGCCCGCCGTCGCCGGCGACCGTGATCAGGGGGCCGTCCAGCAGCTTGGCCATGGCCACGCCCCCCTCGTAGGCGGTGTTGGCGTCGAACTCGCCGGCGATGAGCAGCGGCTCGGAGTAGCCGTCGCGCTCCAGCTCCACCAGGGGCTCGGGCCGCTCAAGGGTGTTGAAGGTGCACGGGTGGGGGAGGGACCAGTAGGCGCCGACCCCGTAGGGGTGCTCCTCGCGGTAGGCGCGCGCGTCCGCGTGGTACCGGCTGATCCGTCCGGGCCACTCGGCCTCGCACAGGACCGCCGTCTGCAGGTCCTGGGTCGTGATGCCGTAGTCCTCCTCCTCGGTCAGGGCCTGCAACTCGGACACGAACTCCGGCGGCAGCGGCTCGTCGCGGACGAAGTAACCGAGGTACTCCGAGGCGATGTCCCAGTGCTGCTGGTCACGGGAGAGCTGGCCGACCTCGAAGTCGAAGAGGTGGTTGTCGTAGAGGATGCCGGGGAAGTCGGTGCGCGGCTCCTCTCGCAACCGGGCCGAGGTGGCGTCGAAGGTCGCGTAGACCTCCTCCCGGGTCGAGCCGAAGCCGAGGACGTCGTCGTGTTCGGCCGCCCAGGCGGTGTAACGGTCCATGTTCGCGCTGTAGGCGGGGGCCTGTCGCAGGAACACGTTGCGCCAGATGCCGTCGGGGTGCACCGGCGAGTCCAAGACGCTGCGGCCCAGCCGTTCGGGGAACAGGCTGCCGTAGACCGCGCCCAGGTAGGTGCCGTAGGAGTAACCGAGGTAGTCGATCTTCTCCTCGCCCAGCGCGGCCCGGATGACGTCCATGTCGCGGGCGGTGTTGGCGGTGGTCATGTGCGGACGGAGGTCGCCCTGGGCGTCCTCGCAGTCGCGCTGGTAGCGGATCGCGGCCCGGGTGGCATCGGAGATCTCGGCGTCGGTCGGGCGCGGATACAGGGGCGACGGCTCGGACCCGCAGTCCATGCGGGGGGAGGAAGCGCCGCTGCCGCGGGGGTCCATGCCGATGACGTCGTACACCTGGCCCACCCGGGTCCCCTCGTACATCCCGGCGAGGGAACGCCCATGGCCCCCGGGTCCTCCGGGGTTGGTGAGCAGGATGCCGCGCCGCTGGGCGGGGTCGTCGGCGCCGGAGCGGCTGATGGCCACGGTGGCGCGTTCGCCGTCGGGCTCGGAGTAGTCCAACGGGACCTGAACGTCGGCGCACTCCAGGCCCTGGAGCGTCTTCTCGGTACAGGGCGACCAGGCGATCTCCTGGTCGTGGAAGTCCGCGAGGGCGGGGTCGTCGGTGGTGGGACGGGGGTCGGCGGCGGCCGGAAGGGCCGTCGCGAGGGATGCGGCCAGGGCCGTCACGAGGACGCCCGCGGTCATGGTGCTGGCGCGTGGTCTGCGCACGGGGGGTTGCCTCCGCGTTCTGGCCCGTTCGGGGGAACGGGGTCGCTTGCGTCGGAGAAGCAACTGTATGAACCGGACGCGGGCTGACAACAATTACAAAAGTCATATTCGGACACGTGTGACCAAATGTGGTCAAGTGTCAGCGGGGGCGGTCCCGGCCCGCGGCCACCCCCGGTCCGCCACCCGGGGCCGGGCCCGCGAACTCCGCGGGCCCGGCCGAAGGCGCCATCCCGCTAGCGCAGCATCCGGGCCACAGCGCGCAGGAGACGGTTGCGCCCCTGGTTGGGCACGCTCCACACCACGTGTCCCGGCCGACCCCAGCCGCGCAGCAGCGTGTTGGCGGCCAGTACGCCGCTGGTCGCCGCCCGCTCCATCAACGCCATCGGCAGGTCCACCCGCACGTGGTCACCGGCCAGCACCAGGTGCGGGTCGGGGGTGGTGATCCGCGGCCGGTCGGGAAAGTCCCCCGGCGGGAAGAGGGGACAGTCGGCCCGCAACTCGTGCCGCTCGTCCACGACCTCCGCGTCGGCCGTCTCCGGGTAGACCTCGTGGAGCTGGGCGAGCAGCCGCGCGCGCTCCTCGCGTTCGTCACAGCCCTCCGCCAGCGCGTAGGCGTGCAGCTCCACCACTGAGCCGCCGGTGCGCGCCGCCCACGAACGCGCCTCGTCCTCGTAGCGTTCCAGGACGCTGACATTGTCCAACGTCGGATAACCGCCGGTCCCCAGGAAAGCCGGCCGCTCCGCGCGCACCGGCCGGTCCAGCCACAGCCGCGACACCAGGAACGGCGGCGCGGACGGCCGGTCGGCGATCCGCTTGCGCCACTCCACCTCCCCCAGCTCCCGGGAGGCCGCCACGATCTCCCGCAACCCGCCCACATCGGTCGCCAGGACCACGGCGTCGGCCTCCTCGACGCCACCGGACGTCCCCACCGCGAAACGGCGCCGTCGCCCGGGGCCGATTCCCGACACCGTGGCGCCGGTGCGCACCTGCGCTCCCAGCCCGCGCAGGTACGCGCCGACCGGGTTCCACAGCGCCTGCGGAAACGGGGCGCTTGGAACGTCGAAGGGCAGCCCCTCCGACGAACCGAGGAAGTACAGGTGGAACATCGAGGCGAGTTCCGCCGCCGACAGCAACCGCGGATCGGCGAAGAAGCTGCGCGAGAACACCTCGAACGCCAGGTGCCGTGCCGTGGCGGGGAAGCGGATCCGCTCCAGCAGCTCCACCGCGTCGACGTGGTCCAGCCGCTCGTAGACGCCGGGCACGTCCACGTCCAACAGGTGCAGCGCCGCCACCACGTTGACCCGGCGCAGTTCGGCCGCAGGGAAGCTGGGACTACGCGCCGCGAGCACCGCGGCGTTCCACGGCGGGGTGAGGGGCAGGCCCCGGAAGCCGTCGGCCCGACCGTCGCGGTGGACCAGGGGGTAGTCCGGCAGCGGCACCAGCATCCCCAGCCCCGGGTCGGCCCGGCGCAACAGCGCCCGCAGGTTGTAGTACTGGCGGAAGAACGCGTGGAACCCGCGGCTCATCGTCACCGGCGTGCCATCACGCAACGTGGTCGGCCAGCCGCCCACCCGTCCACCGAGGTAGCACTCCCGTTCCAGCAGCACCGTCTCCACGCCGCGTTCGGCCAGCGCCACCCCCGCCGCGAGCCCGGCGATCCCGCCGCCCACGACCACCGCCCGCGGTGGCTCACCCGAGGGGCGTGGACCGGGCGGGGCCGGGAGCAGGGCACGAGCCCGCCGGTCACGGCCCGGCCGCCTCATCGCCCCTCCTCCGCCGTGGTGGGGCGGCGGCCCAGGAAGGTGTGGACGATGTCGCGCTGCCACCCCGTCATCGGGGCGGTGCGCACGTCCCGGTAGCCGGCCACGGACATCCGCCGCCGCAGCCGGGCCGCGCCGTCGAACTCCAGGACGCTGCGCCACAGGTAGCGGTACAGGTCGGCGCGGCCGGTGAGCAGCCGGCCGGCCGGGATGATCACGGTCGCGCACACCAGCGTCCACACCGCGCGGGCCAGCGCGGAGTCGGCGACGGAGTACTCGTGCAGCGCCAGCCGGCCGGCCGGGCGCAGCAGACCCGCGATCGTCGCCAGCACCGTGTCGGGGTCGGGGCAGTTGCGCAGCAGGTAGGCGGCCAGCGCCGCGTCGAACGGGCCGCCGAGCTCCTCGACGGTCAACTCCTCGGCGCGGGCGTGCACGAACCGCACCCCCGGTGGCCAGGGCTTGGCCCGGGCCACCGCGAGCATCCCCTCCGAGGCGTCCACCGCGGTGATCGCGGCCTCGGGGTAGACCGCCAGCAGCGCCGCGGTCGAGGCCCCGGTCCCGCAGCCCAGGTCGAGCAGGCGCAGCCCCGCCCCGTGGTCGGGAAGCCGTAGCCGCCGGGCCGACCTGCGCAGGTGGGCGTGGTAACCGGGGTTGACGGTGACGAGGCGGTCGTAGGAGAGGGCGGCGCGGTCGAACTCCTCGGTCACCCGCCGGGGTTTCATGTCCTGCACGGACTCGGGCACGTGGGCTCCTGCCTGGAGACGGAGAGAACGTGGTCGTCGGGACCGAGCGGTCCCTCAGCAGCCCGTGATGCCCACAGTGGTGAGACTCATGCCTGTGACCGGCGTGAGGCAAGGCCCGGGGCGACCTCGGGCCGGCCCGGCCACTAGAGTCCGAGCATGGTCGACGATGCCCACCGCACCGAGTCCGCGGAATCCCTCAGAGCCCAGCAGCGCCACGCCGACGCCGAGCACGCCGAGCTGGTCGCCAGGATCACCCGGGCGCTACGCCGCCGTGAGGAGATCCGGATCCCCGCCTCCGACCAGGACGACCTCGAACGCATCCGCAGGGCCGCCCGGGCGGCGGGAACCCGGGTCGGACGGCGTGTCGCGGCCCGCCGGACCGCCGAGGGCGACATCGTCCTGGGCTGAGGGACCGGCGTCCCGGCCCCGCGGGGAAGCCGGGGACATCCGGGCCGCACCGTGGCCGCGGCGTCCCGTCCCAGGGCGAACCCCGCGCTTCGCCGGTCGGGGCCGTGTGAGGCGGATCCGGACCTCGGGGAGGCGACGCGCGGCTCCCGGGGCGAAGGCCCGCGCCGGCCGCGTGCCTACCGGGCGCGCTCGCCGCGGCGGCGACCTGCCCGGACGGCGAGCGCGACGGTCACCGCCAGCGCCGCCACCAGCGACCACGTTCCCGACAGGAGGAGGGCCTCCTGCGGGGGACCGGCCGAGGCCGCCGCGCCGAACGCGCCGGCCAGCGTGACCGCCGTCTTGGTGAGGCCCGGAGCGCTGCCCGCCGCACCGGCGGGGGCGGCCTGTTGGGCGGCGACCAGGGTGAGCGCCCCGGCCAGGCCCAGCGCCGCGCCACAGCACACCAGCATCCCGGCGAGGACCACCGGACCGGGCGCGGCCGGCAGCGTCGCCACGGCCAGCCCGCCCGCCCCCGTGGCGAACAACAGAGGGGACAGGACGGGCCGGTCGCCCGCCAGCCGGCCCGCGACGGGGCCGGCCAGCGCCATCGCCACGGCCGGCACGGCGAACAGCGTCCCCGCCCAACCGGGCCCCAGCCCCCAGACGCCCTGGAGCAGGGGCGGGACCGCGAACAGCCAGCCCACCGTCGTGGCGTTGGCCGCCGCGCCGGCCAGCAACCCGAGCAGGTAGCCGCGGTCCCGCAGCAGCGCCGCCGGCACCAGCGCGACCGCCGACCGTCGCTCGGCCCGCCACAGCACCGCCGCCGAGAGCAGGGCCACCGCCGCGACCAGGGCCGTCCTCGGCGACGTCCACCCCCACGCCGCGCCGCGCTCGGCGAGCAGCATCACGGCGCCGGCCGCCCCCGCCAGCGCCGCCACCCCGACCGCTCCCGGCCGCGCCCCACCGTCGCCGCGTCCGCCCACCCGCGCGCGCAGCGCGCACAGCAGCGCCAGCGCGAGCGGCGGGGCGTTGACCAGGAACACCCAGCGCCACCCGGCCGCGTCGGCGAGCAGCCCGCCGAGCGGCGGGCCCAGCGCGGTGGCGAGCCCGGCCACGCCCAGGGCCCGCCCCGTGGCCCGGGAACGCTCCCCCTCGGGGTGGGCGAGCGCGACGAGGGCCAGCCCGCACGGCATCACCAGCGCCGCGCCCACCCCCTGGAGCGCCCGCGCGGCGACGAGCGCCCAGCCGGCCGTGCTCGCCCCGCACAGCAGCGACGCGCCGCCGAACAGGGCCAGCCCGGCCGCGAGCGCCCGCCGGTGTCCCACGGTGTCGCCGAGGCGTCCGCCCGCGACCATGAGCGAGCCGCAGGCCAGCAGGTAGACCGCGACGGTCCAGGAGAGGAGCGGGGCGGACAGGTTCAGGTCCGCGCCGATCGTGGGCAGGGCCGGATTGAGCGCGAAGGAGTCGAACTGGACGCAGAAGGCGCCCAGGGCGAACGCGAGTGAGGCGCGTCGGCCGTCACGCGGGGCGCGGCCATTCGCGGGGGTACGGGCGGTGGAGTCGGTGGGCAAAGGGGTCCCCTTCCGAAGGCGCGACGGGCGCGCGGTACCGAACGGATCGGAAGAGGGGAAGGCGTGCGCGTGGACGAGGACGCGCGAGGACTCCGGAGACGGAGGAGGGCGACGGCGATCGGGAGGCGGGACCGCGCGGTCCGCCGGGCGGGAAGGCCGCGACGCGGCGGCGCCGTCGGAGACGATTGTAGGACACGCGCGAGCGAGCGCGGCGGTCCGCGGTTGCCGCTCGGGGAGCGGGAGACCGGCCAGGTCACCGGGTCGGGGTTTCCGGGTGGGGCTTGTCCGGTCGTCCGCTGGCGTGTGGCGGCGCGCCGATGGTGGGTTCGGGGCCTTTGCCTCATCGGTGGATCCGGGGCCGCACCTGTGGGCCGGGGCGGGAGCCGCCGTGCGACGTGTTCGAGAGCCGCTGGGCCGGCCGACCGCGCCGGTCGGATGACGGGAGCCCCGACGAGGCACCCGGGCGGCCCCTCGGCCCCATCGCCGTGATCGGGACGGCGGAGCGCGGGGGAAGCGGCCGACCGGTGAGGGGAGGCCGGCCAGGAGTCCCGGACCGGAGCCTGGGCGTTCCCCCCGGGACGGGAACCGGCCGCACACCGGAGGCCGGCCGGACGCCATGTGCGCCGGGTGGCGCACGGGGCGTCGGAGCACGAGCGCGGCGGGACAGGCCCGGGCGGCTCGAGGGACGTCCGGCCGGTGCGCCACCGGCACTCCTCGCCGCCCGTCGCGTCCCCTCGTGGGACGGCCGTGTCATGCTGGGCGGCATGGTCGATGTCGACGTCGCGATCGTGGGGGCCGGCGCCGCGGGGCTGTCGCTGGCCCATCGGCTGTCCCGGGGAGGAGGACCGGGGGGACGCCCGTTGGAGACCGTGCTGTTGGAGCCCCCCGAGGGGCCGGCCAGGTCCCCGGTGCGTACCTGGTGTTTCTGGGAACGCGAGGCCGGGGAGTGGGACGCCGTCGTCTCGGCCCGCTGGGAACGGCTGTCGGTGATCGGACCCGAGGGCGAGGTGTATGAGGCCCCGGCGGCGCCGCTCGTGTACAAGATGATCCGCTCGCCCGACTACGAGCGGTTCGTGCGCACGGGCCTGGCGGAGACGGTCCGCGAGGTCACCGCGACCGTCACCGAGATCCTCGACGGTCCCCGACGGGCCGTGGTGCGGGGGGTGGACGGCGCGGGACGGGACCTGCAGGTACGCGCCACATGGGTCTTCGACTCCCGTCCACCGCGCCCGCTGCCCCGGGGCACCACCACCCTGCTCCAGCACTTTCGTGGCTGGTTCGTGCGCACCCGCTCCGACGCCTTCGTTCCCGAGGCGGCGAGCCTGATGGACCTGCGCACGCCGCAGCCGCGCAACGGGGTCTCCTTCGGTTACGTGCTGCCGGTGTCAAAGCGCGAGGCGCTGGTGGAGTACACCGAGTTCACCCGCGAGGTCCTCGACGACGCCGGGTACCGGCGCGCGCTGGAGCACTACATCGGAGAGGTCCTGGGCCTGGGGGAGGTCGAGGTGACGGCGGTCGAGCAGGGCGCGATCCCCATGACCGACGCGCGGTTTCCGCGCCGGTCGGGCCGCCGCGTCTTCCGTATCGGCACCGCCGGCGGCGCGACCCGCCCCTCGACGGGCTACACCTTCAGCGGCGTCCAACGCCAGACCGCCGCGGTCGCCCGCGCGCTGGCGAGGGGCCGCACACCGGTGCCTCCCTGTCCGCACCGGCGCCGCCACCTGGAGATGGACGCGGTCATGCTGCGCGCGCTCGACACCGGGCGCGTCGACGGGGCGGACTTCTTCGCCCGGCTGTTCCGCCGTAACCGGCTGGCCGATGTGCTGGGGTTCCTCGACGGAGGGTCGTCCCTGGGGCGGGAGCTGCGTCTGGGGGCGACGACCCCGGTCGCGCCGATGGCGGCGACCGCGGTCGAACGCCTGTGGTTCGCCCTGCGTCCTTCACGGAGCTGAGCGCGGGGCGGGGTCAGGCGGTGCGGGGGGAGAAGGCGCCGAAGGCGCGGCGAAAGTAGAGCAAGGGGCGCTTCGACGGGTCGAGCAGGGTCTCGACGACCCGTCCCACGACCAGCCAGTGGTCGCCCACCAGCAGCCGTTCGTGGGGAACACAGAACAGGTGGGCGACCGCGCCGTCGAGCACGGGAACGCCTTCGGGGCCGGAAGACCAGCGGGTCGGTTCGGCGAAGCGGTCGGCACCCCGCGTGGCGAACCGCGTGGCGAGGTCGTGCTGGTCGTCGGCGAGCAGGGCGACGGCGAAGCCGGTGGCCCGACGCAGCCGGGGCCAGGTGGTGGAGGTCGTGGCGACGCAGAACGACACCAGCGGCGGTTCGGCGCTGACGCCGGTGAACGAGGTGGCGGTCAGCCCGATGGGAACGCCGCCCACCCGCGCGGTGATCGCCGTGACGCCGGCGGCGTGCAGGGCGAGGGCGTGGCGGAACCGTTCGACGTCGATGTGGCCGTCGTGGGGAAGGGCGGGCGGGGGAGGGGTGTCCAGGGTGGTCACGTGCGGACCTCCTCGTTACGCGGAGGGAGCGGTCCCAGGGGTGGTGTCGGGCCCTCTGGATTGTCCGGGGACGGGAGAAGGCGCGGGGCGCGGACGCCCGCGCGCACGGCCGGGGCGACCCGCGCGGCCCACGCGGTGACGATCTCCTCCAGCCGTGGCAGGTCGCCCTGTGAGACGGCCAGGCCGGGGGTGGGGACGGTGGCGCCGAGTTCGACCAGCAGGGGGCGTAGGTGGACCTCGACGGCGAGGGTGTGCGCGGGAGAGCCGGTGAGCAGCAGGGGGAGCGCGACCGTGCCGCGCAGCGCGCCGGTGTCGATCCGGTCGAGGAAGACCTTGAGCAGGCCGGTGTAGGTGGCCTTGTAGGTGGGGCTGGCGACGAGGAGGACGTCGGCGGCGAGGACGCGGTCCACGGCGTCGGCGACCACGGCGGGTGGTCGTGGCGCGAGCAGCAGCGGGGCCAGGCCGGCCAGGTCGACGACGTCGGGCTCGCCGGGGGGCAGGGCGGCCCGGATGACGGCCCGCGCCGCGGAGAGCGCCACCGCGGAGGTTCGGGAGCCCGGACGGGGATTGCCGACGAGGACGGTCAGGCTCATGGAATCATCTTCCGGTCGGGCCGGCGAACGGCGGGCGGTGGTCCCGGGGAGCGGGTCGCGACGCCGGGCCGCCCGGGATGGGGACGGTTCCAGGGTGGGACACTAAACATACTTTGTCAACCGAATTAGTGGGTTATTTGGCTCCTTTGAGGAGCGGGTAGGGAGGAGGGCGAGGCCGCGCGCCGGCGCGGACCCGGCCCCTTCGGGAGGACGCCATGCCCCCCGGCGACCGTGTCGCCCTGGTCCGCCGCCCCGGCCCCCGGCTGGAGGACGGCCTGGTCACCCACGTCCGACGCCGCCCCGTCGACGCCGCGCTCGCCGCGCGGCAGCACGCCGCCTACCGGGACGCGCTCGCCCGATCCGGCCGGCGGATCCACGAGGTCGCCCCCGACGACGCCCTACCCGACGCGGTCTTCGTCGAGGACGCGCTCGTCGTGTGCGACCGGCTCGCGATCCTGACCCGCTCGGGAGCCCCGCGCCGCCGCGCCGAGGTCGCCGGGGTGGAGCGCGCGGTCGCCGCCCTGGGGCTGGAGACCGCCCGCATCGAGGCGCCCGCCACCCTGGACGGCGGCGATGTGCTCCAGGTCGGCGCCACGGTCTACGTCGGCCTGGGCGGGCGCACCGACGGCCGTGGCGCCGCGGCGCTGCGCGCCCTGCTCGAACCGCTCGGCCGCACCGTGGTCCCGGTCCGCACCCACGGCGTCCTCCACCTGAAGTCGGCGGTCACCGCCCTGCCCGATGGGATGCTGATCGGTCGCCCCGACGCCGTGGACACCGCGGTCCTGCCCCCGGTGCGCGCCGTCGCCGAGGAAACCGGCGCCCACGTGCTCCCTCTAGGCGGCGACGAGGTGCTGATCGGCGCGTCGGCGCCGCGGACGGCCGCGGACCTGCGTGGCCTGGGCTACCGGACGCGCGTGGTCGACATCGGGGAGTTCGAGAAGCTGGAGGGGTGTGTCACCTGCCTGTCCGTGCTGGTGGGGGCGTGAGCGGGACGGACGGCGGCCCGCCGCGCGACCTCCCGGGAAACGTCACGGTCCGGTGACAGACTGGAGGGCGTCCCAGCCGAGTGAAAGGGCACCTCATGCTCACCACCGACCTCGTTCCCGGGGCGCCATGCTGGATCAGCCTGGTCGCCGAGGACCACGCCACCGCCGCACGCTTCTACGAGGCCGTGCTCGGCTGGAATCCCAGCCCGGCCGAGCCGGGGCAGACCGAGCCGGGGCTCTTCCGGCTCGGCGACGTGATCGTGGCCGAGATGGAACGCCCCCGTGGCGCGGCGGACCGTCCCGCCTGGCGGATCCACTTCGCGGTCGCCGACCTCGACGCCGCGCTGCGCGCCGTCGAGGACTCGGGCGGCTCGGTGCTGGGCGAGGCCCGGCAGACCGGTGGGAGCTTCCACACGGCCTGGGTCGGCGACCCGCAGGGGGCGGGGTTCGGTCTCCGCGAGCCCGAGGGCGCGCCGGTGCTCGGGGCCGTCGGGCTCCCGGGCACGCTGATGTGGACCGAGCTCTACACCTCCGACGCCGCGGGCGCCAAGGACTTCTACGCCGCGCTCTTCGGCTGGACCTTCTCCGATGTCTCGTTGCCGGGTGGCGGCGGTGCCTACGCGATCGTCACCCCGGCCGGCGACGACCCCGAGCGCGCCCAGGGCGGTGTCATGCAGCTCGACCCCCGCCACCTGGAGGAGACCGGTCCCTACTGGCAACCGGTCTTCCACGTCAGCGACTGCGACGCCAGCGTGGCCCGGGTCGCGGGCAACGGCGGAGGGGTGTACATGGGGCCGGAGGACGCGCCGGGAGTGGGGCGGCTCGCCGTGTGTCACGACTCCGCCGGGGCGAGCTTCGTGCTGCTCACCCCGAAGGAGGGGTGAGCGGCACGAAGCCGGCCACGGGGCGGGACCGCGCGCCGTGGCGTCCCCTCCGCGAGGGGGTCAGCGCGGCGGGACGGCCATGCGGTGGGCCTGGTACCCCAGCGCGAGGGCGACCCGGTCGGCGGCCTCGATGACCGTCCGGGCCAGTTCCGGCTCGCGGCCGGCCAGGTCGATCGCGCTGAGCGGACCCGACACCGACAGGGCCGCCACGATCTCGCCCGATCCGTCGCGGATCGGCGCGGCGATGCAGGCCCGCCCCAGGGCGAGCTCCTCGTTCTCGGTGGCGTAGCCGCGCGTGGCGACCCGTTCCAGGTCGGCGTCGAGCGCCTCGTGGTCGGTGACGGTCGAGACGGTGTAGGCGGGCAGGTCCGCGCCGAGCAGATCGCGGCGTTGCCGTGGCGATAGCGCCAGCAACAGGCACTTGCCCAGTCCGGTCGCGTGCAACGGGTTGCGTCCGCCCATCAGGACGTGCGACTTGGGCGCCAGCTCGCCTTCGAAGTTGCACAGGTAGAACAGTGTGGAATCGTCGCGCACGGCGACGTTGGCCCCCAGCCCCAGCGTCCCGGCGAGCCGCTGGGCCACCGGCCGCGCCTCGCGGTGGACCGGGTGGCCGTTGAGGACCGCCGCGGCCAGTGGGACGTGGCCCAGGCCGAGCCGGAAGAACCCGCTGTCCTCGTCCTTGGCGATCAGCCGAGCCGACTCCAGGGTGGCGAGCAGACGCGAGACGGTGGACTGGCCGATCCCGGTCAGGCGCGCGATGTCGGACACGCGTAGTTCCGTCCTTCCTTCCAGGAAGGCGTTGAGTACGCTGATCGCCCGCTCCACCGACTGGTTGCCGCTCTGTTCGACTCCCACACCGTTCCCATCGCATGAGTGATGCGCTGTGCGCATGAATGATCGAATTCTACGGGGCGTGGTGCCACGGGCACAAAACCGTCAGCCCGCATAGGCCGAAACCGGCAACCCCGCGACACCCGACCGCAGCCGGAACAACGCGCCGGCGGCCGGCTCGGTGCCGGGGGCGAGACCCAGCCGCGAAGTCGTCACGTACAGGTCGCGCAGCCCCGGACCGCCGAACGCGCACGCGCTCACCCGCGACACGGGGAGCTCCACCACGGCCTCGACCCGTCCGGAGGGGGACAGGCGGCATACCCGCCCCCCGCCCCACAGCGCCACCCACACCCCGCCCTCGGCGTCCACGGCGATCCCGTCGGGGACACCCCCCTCCTCGGGGAACTCCGCGAACGGGCGGCGCCGCCGCAACCCGTCCCGCCGCGTGTAGTCGAAGGCGTCGACCCGCCGGGTCGCGCTGTCGACGTAGTAGGCCGTCGAGCCGTCAGGGCTCCAGGCCAGGCCGTTGGAGACCGTCACCCCCTCCAGCACCGGCTCGATCCGCCCCTCGGCGTCGAGCCGGTAGAGCCGGCCGGCGCCGCGGAGCGGTCCACCGGCCAGCGTCCCGCAGTAGAAACGCCCGTCGGGGTCGCAGCCGCCGTCGTTCATCCGCATCCCCGGATCGCTCCACAGCTCGCCGAGGTCGCGCCGGCCCCCGTCCGCGTCGACGAGCAGGAAGCCCCGTTCGGTCGCCACGACCGCGCCCCCGCCGACACGGGGGCGGACGGCCGCCACCAGCCCCGCCACGTGCCTGCGGCGCACCCGACCGGAGCCGGGCTCCACCGCGAGCACGTCGCCGGCGAACATGTCCACCCAGACCAGCCCGCCCCAGGCGGGGAACCACACCGGCCCCTCGCCGTGCTCGGCGATCGGATCGGTGACCTGTTCGACGCCGTCCGACACGGCCGCCCCCTTCCTCGCGTCCCCGGCGGGCAGGCCCGCCGGGGACGTCCTCACTCGTAGATCTCCAGCTCGCGCACCCGCGCGACGTCCACCTCGGACCGCGAGGGGTCGGTGATGACCAGCTGGATCCGGTCGACCTCGGTCGCCGGCACCTCGACCACGCGGGCCTGCTCGGTGTTGTCGGCGATCGTGGCCAGGGTGACCCACGAGCCCCCGGGAAGCCGCCCGCGCACCGAGAAGTCCTTCAACACGGTCGAGGCGGGATCGGGGGTGTAGCCGCTGGCCACCCGTACCCGGGACACCTCGGCCACCCGGCCGGGATCGACCGTGATGGTGGGCCGGGTGTCGCCCTCGGCCGAGATCCAGCGGGAGGCGTCGGAGCAGTCGCCGTCCACGGCCAGTTCCCCGCCGGTGGCGGCGTCGCGGGAGGAGGAGACCGACACCCGTCCGCCCAGGGCGATGTTGCCGCCGGTGGCGGGTTCGCCGGTCAGCTCGGCGGCCAGGTCCGCCCAGGAGGCGCCCGGGGAGGCGGCGGGGCGCGGCAGCGCCAGCCGCGACACCGTCCCGGAGGAGGGGCGCGCGTAGGGGGCGCTGACGTAGAGGAGGTCGGCCCCGGTCGACGTGGTGCGCGCGGCCAGCCGCTGCGAGCGCGGCCGCTCGGTCCCCACCGCGTCGAAGCGCCACGGGCCCTCCCCGGTGCGCTCGGCCCGCACCACCCGGCTGCCCGCGCCGGTGCACGAGGCCCACTCGGCGACGAAGTAGACCCGGGTGAGGCCGCGGGCGGTGGTGACGTCGACCGCCGCCGACGTCTGCACCCCCGAAACACCGGCGGCGGCCACGATCTCGCGCTCCCAGCCCGAACCGGTCCACCGGGCGTGCCGGACGTCGAAGCCGGGGGCTCCGGTCGCCGGCTCCGCCACGCGGAACCGGTAGGCGATCCCCGCCAGCCGGCCCTCCTCGTCCAACGCGAGTTTGGCGCTCTGCAACGACGGCGCCGCGGTGGAGATGTCCTCGCCCTCGGTGTAGGGCTGGTAGACCACCGCGCCGCCGGAGGACGGCGAGGCGGGCAGGGAGACCGGGGCGCCCGCGGCGTCCTCGGCCCGGCCCGTCGCGGGGTCGTAGACGAGGTAGGAGCCCACGTGCCGGAAGGGGTCGGCGGGGAAGGGACCCCACTCCCACAGCACGTGGAGCCGCCCCTCGCCGTCGACCGCCAGGTCGTCTGGGTAGAAGGAGTGGCCCGTCGCCGAACCGACCGTCGCCTCCCGGGCCCAGACGGCGGTGTCGTCGTCCCAGTGGTAGAGGCGTCCCATCCGCCGGCCGCCGGCGTCGTCGGCGGCGCGCACCAGCACGTAGACGTCGCCGGTCGTGTCGTCGCGGGCGGTGACGGGATAGGTGTAGGCGCCGTCGGCGTCGGGCAGGTCGGCGGCCGCCTCGGTCATCGAGCCGATGTCACCGGGGGTCCGTGAGCGGTAGTAGCGCCAGGCGTCGTTGTGCATGGACACGAAGGCGTGGATGCGTCCCGTCCCGTCCACGACGATCGAGGGCTGGTTGTGCCCCAGGTCGTCGGGGTAGGTGACGCACGGCCCGCCGGCCTCGGCGCGCAGGCAGTCCGAACTCCACGCGCCCGACGCGGCGCGTTCGGCGATGTGCACCTCGTGCCGGCCGGCCGCGGAGGCGGGGGCGTTGAAGGCGAAGTAGTCCGAGCCCCCGAAGGAGTCCAGGGGGGTCCACCAGGCGGCCTGGTTGGAGTCGTCCACCGCGTAGGGCAGGACCTCCTCGGTGTCGGCGGCGAGCGCCGGGGCGGCCGGCAGCAGGGACAACGGGAGCGCGACGGCCACGGCGGTCGCGGAGGCGATGAGCGTGCGCGGCTTCGATGGCACGGGTCGTCGGATCCTTTCCAAGGGGTCAGGCGGTGGTACGGGCGGCGGGACCGGCGGTCTCGCGGATGCGCAGCACGGTCCCCAGGGAGATCGCGGCGACGAACATGATGTAGAAGGCGGGGCTGAGCGCGAACCCGGTCGTCGAGACGAGCAGGGTCGCGATGTAGGGCGCGGTCCCGCCGAACAGGGCGACGGCGATGTTGTAGGGGATGGCGATGGCGCCGTTGCGCACCCGCGGCGGGAACAGTTCGGCCATGGCGGCGTTGACCGCGCCGTCGAAGGCCGCGATGAGCACGCCCAGCAGCGCCATGGCGGCCACCGCCAGCAGCGTGCTGCCCAGCGACATCATCCAAAACGCCGGATAGGCCAGTACCAGGAAACCGCCCGCCCCGGCGATCAGCACCGGCTTGCGGCCCACCCGGTCCGACAGGTGCCCCATGAACGGCACCAGGACCGCGACGATGGCCAGGCAGACCGTGGTGACCTCGAACGACTCCAGCGCGTCGAACCCGAGGGTCTCCCGCAGATAGCTCGGCATGAAGGTCTGCAACGTCCAGTGCGCGACCGCCTTGATGACCACCATCCCGGCCAGCACCAGCATGGCGGTGCGCCCGGCCCGGAACGTCTCCTTGATGGGGGAGGAGGCGACCTCGCCCAGGCTCTCCAGGCGGCGGAACTCGGGGGTGTCCTCCAGCTTCATCCTCAGGTACAGCCCGACCAGGCCCAGCGGCAGGGCGAGCAGGAACGGCAGACGCCAGGCCCACTCGGTGATCGCGGCCTCGCCCAGCACGGCGGTCAGCAGCAGGGCCAGGCCGGAGCCGGCGACGAAGGCCAGGAAGCCGAAGGTGTCCACCCAACTGGTGAGGAAGCCGCGCCGGTGCTTTGGCGCGTACTCGAACAGCAGCGTGGTGGCGCTGGCCGACTCGCCACCGGCCGCGAACCCCTGGACCAGGCGGGCCAGCACCAGCAGCAGCGGGGCGAGCGCGCCCACCGTGGCGTAGGTCGGCAGCACGCCGATGAGGAAGGTCGCGCCGGAGGTGATGAGCACGATCAGGGCGAGGACCCTCTTGCGGCCGATCCGGTCGCCGAGCGGTCCCCAGAACAGCCCGCCCAGCGGGCGCACCACGAAGGAGACCGCGAACAGGGCGAAGGTGGACAACAGCGCCGCGGTGGGGTCGCCGGGGGCGAAGAAGTTCGCCGCGATGCTGGTGGCCAGGGTGCCGTAGATGCCCATCTCGAACCACTCCACGAAGTGGCCGATGCCGGTGGCGATGAGCACCCGCCTGGATTCGCGCGCCGTGGGCGGGGTGATCCCGGCGTCGCGCACGCCTGAGGTTCCTTCGGTCATGACTACCTCGCGTCGTCGTGTGGTTCGAGGGCAGGGACGGTGTTCACCAGCCGTTTCGGTACGGCTGTGCAGTGAGCGCCGTATCGGCGATCACATTGCATGGGACATGCAGTGTGTGCAACAGTGATTTAACAAACAGGACATGTCAAGGGTCACTTTGGGAGTTCGATGCTCATTCGTGATGTGGAGACGTTTGTGCTCAAGGTCCGCGGCCCCGCCGCCTACCTCGGAGCGCTTCCCGACGGCACCGAGCTCACCGCCGACGCCGGCTACCGGGTCCGCGAACCCTGGCGCAGCCTGTACTCGGCCTCGTTCGAGACCCTGCTGGTCCGGGTCGAGGCCGAGGACGGCACCGCCGGCTGGGGTGAGGCGCTGGCGCCGGTCGGCCCCGAGATTCCCGCCGAGATCGTCGACCGGCTCCTCGGCCCCCAGCTCATCGGCTCCGACGCCGCCGCGCCCCGGCCCGCCTGGGCCCGCCTGCGCGCCCTGATGCGCGAACGCGGCCACCTTGTCGGCCACCAGGCCGACGCACTGGCCGCCCTGGACATCGCCCTGTGGGACCTCGCCGGGAGGATCAGCGGGCTCAGCGTCGCCCGGCTACTCGGCGGCGCCCACCGCGACCGGGTCCCCGCCTACGTCTCCGGCCTGCCCCGGCCCGACGACGCCGGACGCGCCGAACTCGCCCGCGCCTGGCAGGAGAAGGGCGCCCGCACCGTCAAGCTCCACCTGGGCTACGGCGTGGACACCGACCTCGCCACCGTCGACGCCGTGCGCGCCGCGGCCCCCGACCTCGACGTCGCCGTCGACGCCCACTGGCGCTACGGCCCCGCCCAGGCGGCCCGGCTCGGCCGGGAGCTCGCCGACCGCGGCGTCGTCTTCCTGGAGGCGCCGCTCGCCCCCGAGGACGTCGACGCCCACCGCCGCCTCGCCGACCGGATCGAACTGCCGATCGCCATCGGCGAGACCCTGCGCACCCGCTACGAGTTCGCCCAGTGGCTGGCCGCCGGCGCGATCGGGCTGGCCCAGCCCGACGTCGGACGCACCGGTATCACCGAGGCCACGGCCATCGCCGAACTGTGCGCGGCCCACCACGTCCCCCTCGCCCCCCACCACTCCGTGGCCTTGGGGCCGGCGCTGGCCGCCGGGCTGCACGTCAGCGCCGCGACCGAGGACAGCCCCTTCTTCGAGTACCAGCCCACGACGGTGGAGACCGCCGCCGCCCTCGGCTTCGCGTTCGACGTCGGCCCTGACGGCTTCGGCCTGGACGAGCGTCCCGGCCTGGGCCTCGACGTCGACGAGGACCGGATCCGCGCCACCGCCACGCGCCACCACGCCTGCGCCCGGTGACCCCCGCCAGCACACGACCACGACGAAAGGCCGACATGACCCAGCTCAGCGGGCTCCTGCCCATCCTCGCCACCCCCTTCCGACCCGACGGCTCCCTCGACACCGAGGGGCTGCGCCGGCTGGTCCGCTTCCAGCTCGCCTGTGGGGTCGACGGGCTCGCGGTCTTCGGCATGGCCAGCGAAGGGTTCGCGCTGACCACGGCGGAACGCGCCGAGATCCTCGCCGTCGTCACCGAGGAGACCGCCGGCGCCGTTCCCGTCATCGCCGGGGTCAACGGCACCTCGGCCGAGATCGCCATCGAGCAGGCGCGGGCCGCCGAGGCGGGCGGCGCCGACACCCTCATGGTCCTGCCGCCCTACCTGGTCAAGCCCGGGCCGCGCCAGGTGGTCGACTTCTACGCCCGCGTCGCCGCCGCCACCGGCCTGGACGTGATGGTCCAGGACGCGCCGGGCGCCACCGGGGTCGCCATCGCCCCCGACGTCATCGCCGAGCTGGCCACCCTGCCCGGCGTCACCTCGGTCAAGGTCGAGGCCCCGCCCACCGCGGTGAAGACCGCGGCCGTGCGCGCCGCCCTGGAGGCCCACGGCGCCCAGGCGGTGCTCCTGGGCGGCCAGAACGCCTTCTTCCTGCTGGAGGAGTACGCGGCCGGCGCGGTCGGCACCATGCCGGCCTGCGAGTTCAGCGACGTGCTCGCCGGGGTCCTGCGCCTGTGGGAGGAGGGCCGGCACGCGCAGGCCCGCCGCGCCTACGATCCGCTGCTGCCGCTCATCCGTTTCGGCATGCAGCCGGGGCTGGCCTGGGCCGTGCACAAGGAGGTCCTGGTGGCGCGCGGCGTCATCGAGTCGGCGACGGTCCGCTCTCCCGCCGTCCCGCTGGGCGCGGACTCCGCCAGGGTGCTCGCCGACCTCCTCGCCGACCTCGCCCTGTCCGGCTACGACGAGGTTCTGGCCGGTGCCGCCGCCACCGTCGGGGACGGACGGTGACCGGCCGCAGGGTCCTCGTCGTCGGCGGGTCCTCGCCGATCGGGCGGGCCATCGCACGGGCCTTCGCCGAGCAGGGGGACCGTGTCGTCGGCGTCGCGCTGGAGCCCTTCGAGGATTCCGCGTTCGTCGAGACCCTCGCCGCCGACTGCGCCGACCCCGAGGGCGCGACGGAGGCGGTCGGCCGTGCCCACGGGGTGCTGGGCGGACTGGACGTGGTCGTTCCCGCGGCGGCGGTGATGCCGGTCGCGCCCGCCGCCGAGACCAGCGACGGCCAGTGGCGCGCCGCCATCGACACCACGCTCGGATCGATGTTCTACACCTGCCGCGCCGCCCTGCCCCTGCTCGGGGAGGGGGCCGCGATCACCGCGGTCAGCTCGGTCAACGGGTTCCTCGCCGCACCGGGCCTGCCCGGCTACGCCGCGGCCAAGGCGGGCGTGGACGGGCTGGTACGCCAGCTCGCCCTGGAGTACGGGCCGCGCGGGATCCGGGTGAACGCGGTCGCGCCCGGTCTCATCGGCGGCGGTGACCTTCCCGCCGCCAGCGAGGGCTACCCGCTCCGGCGGACCGGCACCCCCGAGGAGGTCGCCGCGGCGGTGGCGTTCCTATCGGGAGCGCGGGCGTCGTTCGTCACCGGCGTGGTGCTGCCGGTGGACGGCGGGCTGTCCATCGCCTCGCCGGCGGCGTTCCTCCGTCCCGATCTGCGGGCGCGTTTCCTTCCCGGGGACTGAGCCGCGAGGTCCCCGCCCCGGCCGGGGCCGGACCTGGCGGGTGTCTTCGCCCGGCGCTTCGCACGCCTCTGCCCGGACCGACGCGGCGTCGTGGGCGTGCGAGGGGTCGCCCCCGATGAGGTTCCCGCGGATGCCGGCGAGGCCGTTGTCGGAGTTGGCGATCAACGCCGTCCGCGCAACGGCGATCCGGACGGGGCCGACAACCCGGACTTCGGCGGCGACAGGCGCGGACTGTCCGGCGGCATCCGCCCCCAGGTGCTCCGATCCGTCCCCCGGTCCGCAGGTGACCCTGTGGACCGGGTGGGAGGGCGTGGGCCATCCCTGGACGATCCCCGCCGCCGAGGACGGTGTTCCGAAGTCCTACGAGCACGGCGGGTTCTGCGCCTTTGGTGCTCCCCGGTTCACGGCGCCTCAAGGGACGGACACGACCCGTCGCCGCCGGCCCGGGGAAACACATCCGTCCAGGCCGTGGCCCGTCACACGTGGGGAGACCTCGCCGGGGGATCCACCGTCTGGTGGCCTCTCGGCTCTTTCCGGCCTCCGCCTCGGGGATCCGGTGCGGACTCCAGTGGCGCGTGGATATCGGGTGCGCCCCGCCTGACCCCGATGCGATCGGAACGCGCTCTGGTGGCTCCGCGTATCCAGCCGTCGCGTGATGGAGCCCCACGTTCGTCGGGGGGAGGCCTAGCCCCGATCCCACGCGCGGCCCGCCACCGCGCCGGAAGGCGTCAGCGGACGAACGTGGTGGACTCCTCGAAGTCGAGGCGGTGGTCGCCGTCCGTGTCGGCGATCTGGACGATGCTGTTCAGGCTGGTCCTCGCTGACCCGGTCGTCCTTCTTCCGGGCCGTCGTCAACTCGTTGACGGTGATGTAGCCGTCGGCCTCGATCCGCTCGAGATCCCGCTTCTTCTCGGCGGTATCCATAGGAGGTCATCTTCCTCTTCTCGGATTATCGGAACCGTTCCGAAAACCCGCGAGTGGTGATTCTGTAACAGCGGACGGACGGGAGGGGAGCGGTAGAAACGCCGCAGGCCTTTTCCTCGCGGGTTTTCGGAGGCCGGGGGTTTCCGCGGTTTGGGCGAGTGTTCCGTTCACTGCCGGTTGTATGTCTGAAGTGGGAGAGGAGGTATTTTATGGGAGGAAAGGAATTTTTCCGTCATGGATGTGTGGGCGGCCGAGATCGGCGAGGAAAAGTGGAAATGTGCACCTCTCGCTTATAACAGGAGATTGTTGCTTTCCGCTTCGCCGTGGCCACCCGGCGTTGGAGACTGCTGCCGTGCCGCTCCCCGAGAGGTGCGCGGCTATCGTCACGATGTCGAGGAGTCATATGAGCGAGACCGCCTACTTCGAGTTCGACTATCCGCCGGCTCCGGACAAGTTCGTCTTCGAGCTCACCGATCCCGAGAAGATCACGCACGCCCGAAGCGTCCTTTCCGGCGAAGAGAAGGAACGGATCCACGTCCACGGCAGGATCAAGAAGAGCCGCAAGCCCTACAACCCGAACTGGGATTTCCATCTCGACCCCGACACCATCCAGTTCTTCGAGGTCGCCATCGAGGTCTGTGACGCGGGCATCCGCTATGTCGATGATCACCTCGACGAGGCCGGAGGAGCGTTCCTGCCCGGCGGCCACTGGTGCCCCTGGGGATCCCGACTGATCCGCGAGGTCACCGTCTGAGCCGGTCGGGTCCCGCTCCCGTCCCGCCCGTTTCCCAGGGCGGGTGGGACGGGAGCCGTCCAGCCGGTGCGCGGGGAGAGGCTCGGGGCCGCTGACGCGCATGGTGCCCTCCGAGGAGCGGGACCTCGATGGCGAGTACGGTTCGGTCCCGGCGCGCGCCTTCGTGGCCGGGTGGGAAACCGCAGGGCTGTGCGCCTTCCGGCAGCTCCTTTCCGGTGGTCACGCGGGTTCTTCGCGATCGAGGGGGTTGGTCGAGGACCGAAGCCACCGCCTTGAGCGGGCTTTTGGCGATGTGCGCGGTCAAGTCGCGGAAGCCGAGCGCGGAGGTGCCCGAGCTGTCCGTTGATCGCCTCGGTCGGCTCATTGGGGCCGGCGGGGCGGTCGAAGTCGGGCCGGCACGTCGGCCGCGCGCTTCATCGCGGGGTGCGGCCGGGCGTGATGGTCCGGGCGAGTGCTTTCGGCGCGCTCCGGCCGACCGCTTCGACGAGCCCGCCCATCTGTTCGCGGCGGCCCCGGTCGGTCTCATGGCGGGCAGCGATCATCCGCTGACAGAAGCCCAGTGCTTTGATCTCGACGTGGACGTCGGTGTCGAACAGGACGGCGGAGTCGTCCCGGCCGCTCGCCGTGGAGGAAGGGACGTTCTTGCGGCCTCGGTGGTCGAACGCCGATTGCGCGCGGTGACGGCGGCGGTCGGGCACGCCGTGTCGGCCAGACGGACCACGGTGAGCGGAGACGGGACCGTGACCGTATCTGGCGGCAACCGCGACGCCGGCACCACCGGTCGAATCCAGCATCGGGCTCGGTGACCCGGTACCACCTGGTCGGGCTCGACGCACTGATCGGTGGCGACGAGATCGGGTCTGTCCGGTCGGGCCACCCCGGTCAGGTCAGGGCGATCGAATGTCGCGGCCTCCCGCGCGCAAAGCGCCGTGCCGATGGTGCGCTCAGGGGCGTCGAAACCGGTTGCGGAATCCGCGGATTCCGGCGGCGGGGTCGACCTTGTCGAGGTCCGCCATGGCCTGATCGTCCAACTGGACCGCTGCGGTGGTGACGTTCTGCTCGAGGTGATCGACCGACGTTGTGCCGGACATGATCAGGGTGTCCTCCGCCGGCAGCCAGGCCCGGCGGATGGTCAGTCCCCACCGCCACCTCCGTCGCCCCCATCGCCCCCGTCACCGCTGTATCCCGCGCCGCCGCTGCGGTCGATGCCGTGCTTGCGCCGGTACTCACGCCACTCCCGCTGCTGCCGGTTCCATACCTGCTTGCTCATTCCCTGAGGGCGCCGAGGAGTGTTCGGGTCCTCCCAGCTCATGAGGATCATGAACCCGAGCGACACGACGATCGTCACGACTATGACCACCAGGGTCGGCAGACCCTCGAAAATCGCGCTGAACGTGTCAACTATGTCGCCGACCACGTCGCCGACCACCCCCTGAGCGTCTGGATGAGTGATGGCCCCGACCAGGGCCAGGAACACGGACCCGATGGCAGCCCCCAACGCGGCCGTCAGGACCTCGCGGATGCGACTCCAGTGGCGGGCCTGGTCCAGGTAACCGGCCGCCCAGACACACGCGGCGCAGACGAGCGTCTCCACGGCCAGTAGCGCCAGGAGGACCTTCGCGCCGGTGCTCTCCGGCGGCGCGAGCGCGAGCACGAGCAGGGTCATGCACGCGCCGCCGCTGGCGGCCGGCGCCGCCACGTGCGTGAGTACGTCGTTGCGTTTCTTGAGGCGCTTCTCCTCGGAGGAACTAATCATCTTGTGGTAGAAGTCGACCAGGATCCACAGCAGCCAGGTGCACGCGAGGGCGCATCCGGCCACGATCAGCAGCACCAACGGCATAGCGGCCCTCTGCGGTGTGACGGTGGCTTGCTCTTTACCCGGCCCTGACTCGGCCGAAGGCCAACAGCAGTGGCCGGGTCGGGACACCGGACCGCGCTCTCGTCCAGAAAAGAGCTCGAACGCTCGGCGCGGGACTTTGCGCGCCGAGGCGGCCGCTTCGAGGCGGGAAGCCGCCGGCGCACCCCGCCCGCCAGGGCGGTCGGGGCCACGGACGTCACCGTGGGAGCCGGCTCCCAACGGCCCAACGGGACCGCGCACCCCCTCGAAACCGGTCTGGCCGGCTTCCCGGCCGAGACCATCGACCGCGAACCGCGGGGGAGACGCCGGCCGGGACGCTCCGCGGAGCCGCCGTACCCGCGCGGGCGTGCCCTGCCGCTCCCGCCGGGATGTCCCCGGCTCGACCGGTCGCCCGGGGCCGTCCGTCGCTCCGCCGGATCCACCCCCTATCGTGTCCCCATGAACCTGGACGACCCGCAAGAGGTCGGCGCGCGCTTCGCCGCGATGATCCTCGGCGGCACGCTGAGCGAGGAGCCGCCTCCCCCCGACTCGCCCCTCGGCCGGGTCCAGGCGTTCGTCGCCGAGCACGGCGAGGACGCGCTCAGGCCCGAGCACATCCAGGCCGCCCGGGAGGGACGCCCCCTTCTGCCCTGAGTGGGGAGACGCCCCTGTGGCAAGGGGAGGCGGAACCGGGTCCCGCCGTTCTCGCGCGGCTCGGTGCGGACGCGCACCGCCTCCACCGGGCTTCGCGGTCGGACGACCCTACGCGGGGGAAACGGCGGGCGGTCCCGACCAACCCGACCGGCTCCACTCGGGTCTGCGGACCGCACCTCGAGGCGGTGCCCCGGGACGGCGGCGCGGACAGGGACAAGGCGCACAGCGGATAGCAAACACGGACGGCGCAAGCCGGTGATTCCCGGCACAACGGGCGGCCGGAGCCGAGAAAGCGGACGTGAGGGGCGTAAGGTGGCCACTCGTGTTAACCGTGATAGCGCTGCTGGGCGCCGGCGTCCTCGCCGGTCTTGTCGGATCGACCGCGGGCCTGGCGTCGCTGGTCTCCTACCCCGCCCTGCTCGCCGTGGGACTTCCGCCGGTCGCCGCCAACGTCACCAACACCGTCGCCCTCGTCTTCAGCGGAGTCGGCTCGGCCGCCGGATCGCTCCCCGAGCTCACCGGTCAGAGCCATCGCGTGCGCCGCTACGCGCTGCTGGCCGGGCTGGGCGGCGCCCTCGGCGGCGCGCTGGTGCTGGTCAGCTCCCCCGACGCCTTCGCCCGCGTGGTCCCCTTCCTCGTCGGCGGCGCCGCGCTGGCCGTGCTGCTGCGCCCCCGGGTGCCCGAGCGCGGCCGGCTGAACGAGCGGGGGGTGGTCGTGGCGCTGGCGGTGTTCGCCATCGGCATCTACGGCGGCTACTTCGGGGCCGCGGCCGGGGTGCTGCTGCTCGCCCTGTTCCTGGCGCTGTTCAACGACGCGCTGGCCCGCCTCAACGCGCTGAAGAACGTCGTCCTGCTCGCCCCCAACGCGGTCGCCGCGGTCGCCTTCGCCCTGTTCGGTCCGGTCCAATGGGCCGCCGCGGCCCCGCTCGCGGTCGGCTTCCTCATCGGCGGGCGGATCGGTCCCGCGGTGGTCCGCAGGCTGCCCGCAGGACCGCTGCGGATCGCGATCGGTATCGCCGGCCTGGGCCTGGCGGTCAAACTCGGCTGGGACGCCTGGGCCTGACCGGGCCTTTCGCCGCGCCCCGAAGACGCCGCGTCCCCGGCGCGACGGGCGCGCCGGGGACGGGCGTGGGGAAGGAACCGGAAACGGGACGGATCAGTGCGAGGTGGCCTTCTCAGCGCCCGCGCCGGTCAGCGAACGGACCTCCATCTCCGCCTGCTTGGCGTCGTCACGCTCCTTGGACAGCACCGTGCCCAGCCAACCGAGGAAGAACGACAGCGGGATCGAGACCAGGCCCGGGTTCTCCAGCGGGAACCAGTGGAAGTCCACCCCCTTGATCATCGCCTTCTCACTGCCGGAGACGGCGGGGGAGAAGACGATGAGGGTGATCGTCACGATCAGACCGCCGTAGATGCTCCACAGCGCGCCCTGGGTGTTGAACCGCTTCCAAAACAGCGAGTACAGGATGGTCGGCAGGTTCGCCGAGGCCGCCACCGCGAAGGCCAGCGCCACGAGGAACGCGACGTTCTGGTCCTTGGCGAGGATGCCGCCGACGATCGAGACGGCGCCGATCACCAGGGCGGTGATCCGGGCCACCCGAACCTCGCTGTTCTTGTCCTCGATCTTGCCCTTCTTGATGACGTTGACGTAGACGTCGTGGGCGAAGGACGCCGAGGCCGTGATCGTCAGACCGGCCACCACCGCCAGGATCGTCGCGAAGGCGACCGCGGCGATGAACCCGAGCAGCACCGGCCCGCCGAGCGCCTGGGCCAGCAGCGGGGCGGCCGAGTTCGCGCCGCCGGGGGCGGCGTTGATCGCCTCCGGCCCCACCAGGGCGCCCGCGCCGTAGCCCAGCACCAGGGTGAACAGGTAGAACACGCCGATCAGCGCGATCGCCCAGACCACCGAGCGGCGCGCCTCCTTGGCGGTGGGCACGGTGTAGAAACGCATGAGCACGTGCGGCAGGCCCGCGGTGCCCAGCACCAGCGCGATGCCCAGCGACAGGAAGTTCAGCTTGGAGATCTCGTTGACGCCGTACTGGGCGCCCGGGGAGAGCAGGGCCTCGCCCTTGCCGCCCTGCATGGCGACGGCGTCGCCCAGCAGCGCCGACAGGTTGAACCCGTACAGGCCCAGCACCCACACCGTCATCGCGAACGCGCCCGCGATCAGCAGCACGGCCTTGATGATCTGCACCCAGGTGGTGCCCTTCATGCCGCCGATGAGCACGTAGATGATCATGACGGCGCCCACGGCCGCGATCACGGCGGCCTGTCCGGCCGAACTCTGGATGCCCAGCAGCAGGTTGACCAGGCCGCCCGCGCCGGCCATCTGCGCCAGCAGGTAGAAGAACGACACCGCCAGCGTGGAGATGGCCGCCGCCGCGCGCACCGGACGCTGGCGCATCCGGAAGGCCAGCACGTCGCCCATCGTGTACTTGCCGGTGTTGCGCAGCAGCTCGGCGACGAGCAGCAGGGCCACCAGCCAGGCCACCAGGAACCCGATGGAGTAGAGGAAGCCGTCGTAGCCGTTGAGCGCGATCGCGCCGCAGATGCCGAGGAAGGACGCGGCCGACAGGTAGTCGCCGGCGATCGCGACCCCGTTCTGCGGTCCGCTGAACGCCCGGCCCGCCGCGTAGTAGTCGGAGGCCGTCTTGGTGTTGCGGCTGGCGCGGAACACGATGATCAACGTGACCAGGACGAACGCGCCGAAGATCGTGAAGTTCAGGACCGGGTTGATGCCCAGTTCCTGGGACTGGGCGGCCAGAAGGGTCGTCGCGCTCATCGCCCGGCCTCCTCGATCTCGCCGCGGATCTTGTCGGCGATCGGGTCCAGGCGGCGGTTGGCGTAGCGCACGTACAGCCCGGTGATCACGAAGGTCGACACGAACTGCAACAACCCGAAGACCAGGCCGACGTTGATGTTGCCGACCAGCTTGATCGCCATGAACCCGTGCGCGTAGTCGGCCAGCAAGACGTAGAGCAGGTACCAGCCGAGGAAGAACGCGGTCATGGGGAACACGAAGACGCGCAGGCGTCTACGCAGCTCCACGAACTCAGGACTGGCCTGAACCCTCTCCCATGTGCCGTCGGGTGGCAGCCCGTCGGCGTGGTCGTGCTCGGTATCGGTCACCACAAGCCTCCACGGCGTAGCTCTGTCGGAATGTGTTGCGCGACACATTAAAGAGCAGAGGGTGGTCTACGTCACCTTCGTTGGCTCGAACGACGGCTGCAGCGACGAACGGTGGACGAGCGGGGGCGGGGTCACGCCGAACGGTCCGGCCGGTCCTGTTCCTCGTCCAGGTGCAGCCGCAGCATCGCGGTGACAGCCCACGGTGCGGGCCGGCCGCGCAGCGAGACCACGACCATCACGGCGAACGCCAACGGCACCGACCACGGGGCCGGCTGGGTGACGAGCACCCCCGGCCACCCCTCCAGCGGGGGGCCGAACAGCGCGGCGGCGATCGCTCCCGAGGAGGCCACCAGCCCGGTGAGCACCCCGGCCATCGCGCCCGCCGCGGTCAGCCGCGGCCACCAGATCCCCAATACCAGCAGCGGGCAGAAGGTGGACGCGGCCACGGTGAACCCCCAGGTGACCAGGAGACCCGCGTCCAGATGCGCGGCGGGCAGGGCCAGCAGCACCATCAGGGCGGCCGACGCCCCCACGCCGACCCGCAGCCGACGCAGCCCGCCGCCGGGCAGCAGGTCGTGCGCGATCGCGCCGGCGATCGCCAGCAACAGCCCCAGCGACGTGGCGAGGAACGCGGCGAAGGCGCCCGTGCTCAGCAACGCGGTGACCAGGGTTCCGGACCAGCCCGTGTCGACCTGGGCCGGGAGGGCCACCACCACCGTGTCGGTCGCGCCGGACAGGTACAGCTCGGGCACCAGCACCCGGCCCAGCAGTCCGTAGACGCCCGGGAACAGGTAGAACACCCCCAGCAGTGCCACGGTGATCGCCGCGGTCCGGCGGGCGGCGCGGCCGTCGGGGCTGGTGTGGAACCGCATGAGCACGTGCGGCAGCCCCATCGTGCCCAACGCGATGGCGAACACCACCGACCACGTGGCGAGCAACGGGTGGCCGGAGTCGCCCAGGTCCAGCAGGGGACGCCGCCAGTCGCCGTCGCCCGGAGGGGAGTTCCCGCCGACCCCCGGCACCGGCGCCCCTTCGGCGAAGAGCAGGGTGGTGCCGGCCGCGACGGCGTGCTCGCCGGGCCCCAGCACCCGCGTTCCCCCCGCGGGGGAGGACACCGGGGTCGGCTCGGCCACCTCCAGCACCACGTCCACCTGGAACGACACCGGGGTGTCGCGGGCGAAGTGGGTGAACTCCACCGGGTGCACGGCCTCGTGGCGCACGTCGGGGCCGACCTGGACCACCAGCCACACCGCCGGCACGATGAACAGGACCAGCTTCAGGCAGAACTGGAACGCCTGCACGTAGGTCGCGGCGCGCATCCCGCCCAGCGCCAGCGTCGCGCTGACCACCCCGCCGGCGATCACCACCCCCACCCAGTAGGGCGTGGAGCTGACCGCGCCGAGCACCAGTCCGGCGGTGCGGAACTGCGGGACCAGGTAGAGCACGCCGATCACCAGCACCACCATCGCGGTGAGCCGCCGCAACGCGGGGGAGGCCAGCCGCGCCTCGGCGAAGTCGGGCACGGTCAGCGCGCCCGAGCGGCGCATCGGCGCCGCGACGAGGATGAGCATCGCGATGTAGCCGGCGGTGAACCCCACCGGGTACCACAGCGCCCCCACCCCGTCCTTGACCACCAGCCCGGCCACGCCCAGGAACGACGCCGCCGACAGGTACTCGCCCGACACCGCGGCGGAGTTCAGCAGCGGCGACACCCGCCGGGAGGCCACCAGGAAGTCGGAGGTGGTGCGCATCGCCGTGACCCCGAGCAGGCCGACCAGCACCGTGGCCGCGGCCAGCGCGCCCAGCGCCAGCAGCGCCACCATCAGCGCCGCTCCAGGCGCTCGGCCCGGCGCAGCTGCCAGGCGGCCAGCAGCGCCATCGCCGGGTAGGGCGCCGCCGCCAGCAGCAGCCACGACAGCGGGATCCCCAGCAGGCGCACCCGGTCGAGCTCCGGCCACAGGGCGAAGGCCAGCGGCAACCCGAACAGCAGCGCCGAGGTCAGCGCCAGCGCCACCAGCCCTTGGACGCGCTGGGCGCGGTGCAGCGCGGCGGCGCGTTCGGCGTCCTTCGGCTCCAGTCGCGGCATCCGCCAGCGCCCCCGCACCCGGCCCCGCGCGTGGGCGAGTCGGGTCTGTGGGCTGGTCACCGCGATTCTGCGGGCGCGTTGCATCAGCCGGCCCCGGTGGGGCCGAGCTCGCCGCGCCGTGCCGCCTGGAGGAGTCGTTCGCGCAGCTCGCGAGAGTGGCGTCGGCTCACCGGGACGTCACCGAGGTCGGTGTGGGCCAGCAGACCGCCCACCGTGTCGCTGCGCAGTTCGCGGATGGCCGACAGCGCCACCAGGTAGCCGCGGTGGACCCGGGTGAATCCGTGGCCGGCCCAGTACTCCTCCAGCCGGGAGATCGGCATGCGCACCATGTGCGTCCCGGCGGGGGTGTGCAGTCGGACGTAGTCGCCGTTGGCCTCGACGAACTGGACGTCGTCGCGGCGCACGTAGCGGGTGCGCCCCGCGGTCTCCACCGGAAGCGCGGCCAGCGCGTCGGGCAGTGGGGAGGGGGCGGTGGGCGGCCCGCCCGCCGCGGCCATGCGCACCACCTTCGCCAACGCCGTGGACAGCCGGTCGGCGCGCACCGGTTTGAGCAGGTAGTCGATGGCGCCGATGCCGTAGGCGGTGACCGCGTGGCCCTCGTGCGCGGTCACGAACACGATGACCGGCGGCTCGCTTAGCTTGGCGAGCAGGGAGGCCAGCTCGATCCCGTCGAGACCGGGCATGGAGATGTCGAGGAAGACCGCGTCGAACCGGTCGGCCTGGATGGAGCGCAACGCGGAGATGGGATCCCCGGCCGCCACGACCTCAGCGACCTCGGGCGCCTCCTCCAGCAGGCGGCACAGTTCCTCCAGGGCCAGCGGTACGTCGTCCACGGCCAGGACGCGCAGTCCTGCGGGCATCGCGGTCACGACGGCATCACTCCCGGCTGGAATAGGGGGACCCGGACGACCACCCGGGTCCCGGCGTTCACGGCCGTCTCCACCACCAGGCCGTACCAGGGGCCGTAGACGTGGCGTAGCCGGCGATCGACGTTGGACAGGCCGACGCTGTCGGTGCGGCCCCGGCCGGACAACAGGTCGCGCGCCAGTCCCGGATCCATCCCCACCCCGTCGTCCTCGACGGTGATCACGCAGTCGTTGCCCTGGGCCTCGCCGGAGACCTGGACCAGTCCGGCGCCCGAACGCGGCTCGATCCCGTGCCGGATGGCGTTCTCCACCAGCGGCTGCACGACCAGGTAGGGGACTGCCACGCCGAGCACCTCGGGGGCGACCCGCACCTGCACGCGCAGCCGTTCGCCCAGCACCGCGCGTTGCAGGGCCAGGTAGGTCTCGATCGCGTGGAACTCGTCGGAGACGGTCGTGTAGTCGCCGCGCCGGGCCAGGCTGTAACGGGTGTAATCGGCGAAGTCGAGCATCAGCTCGCGGGCCCGGTCGGGCTCGGAGCGCACCAGCGACGCGATCACGGTCAGCGCGTTGTAGACGAAGTGCGGGGAGATCTCCGCCCGTAACGCGCGCAGCTCCGCCTGCGCGGCGCGCTCGGCCGACGCCTCCAGACGTCCGCGTTCCAGCGCGTCGGCGACCCAGGCCGCCGCCTCGTCCAGCGCGCCCCGGCCGGGGGCGTCCACGACCACCAGGACACCGGCCAGTTCGTCGCCGGCGTGCAGGGGAACGGCGCTGGACGCCGACGCCTGCGCGGGGGCCTCGGTCTGTAGAACGCGCTCCACCAGCTCCCCGACGCCCTCCGGCCGTGAGCGGCCCGACCACAGCAACGCTCCGGTCAGGTCGGCCAGCCCCAGGCCGGACGCGCCGAGCAACCGGCGCAGCCGGCGCGCCGCCGAGCGGGCTCCCGGACCGGAGATCCCCTCCTTGAGGTCGCGCACGATGGCGCGGGCGTCACCGAGCGTGTCCATCGGATCCCCGCCCGAACCGTGTCGGCGGTCCCGATCGGGAGACCGGCGGAAGAGACGGCCGGCGGGCGACTGCATGGGCGGTCCAACGTGGATGAGGGGCGGAGGTAAATACTAGAGTGCCGGAGACCGTTCGGGGAGACGCTCATTGGCCGTTCATCCCGTTTGTCCTGCCTTCCGGCGCTTCGAAGGTGCCGGTGGGCGATGCGGACGTGCCCGACACGTCTGTTTGGGCCTACGGTGGGCAGCCAAGGTATCGCGCGTCACACAGGCAGGGAGTTGACATGGGCAACGAGGTGCTGTCGAACCTGATGGGCGGAGGCGAGGTCTTTCCGCCGGACAAGGAGTTCGCGGCGCGTGCGGTGGCCGGCGCGGACCTGTACGACCAGGCCGACGCCGACCGCGAGGCGTTCTGGGCCGAACAGGCCGAGCGGCTGCACTGGGAGACCAAGTGGAGCCAGGTCCTCGACTGGTCGAACGCGCCGTTCGCCAAGTGGTTCGTGGGAGGCCGGCTCAACGTCGCCTACAACTGCGTCGACCGCCACGTCGACGACGGCCACGGCGACCAGGTCGCCATCCACTGGGTCGGCGAGCCGGGCGACAGCCGCGACATCACCTACGCCGAGTTGAAGGCCGAGGTCAGCAAGGCCGCCAACGCGCTGTCCTCCCTCGGCCTGGTGGCCGGCGACCGGGTGGCCATCCAGCTCCCCATGATCCCCGAGGCGATCGTGGCCATGCTCGCCTGCGCGCGGCTGGGCCTGACCCACAGCGTCGTGTTCGGCGGCTTCTCACCCGCCGCGCTGCGCTCCCGGGTCGACGACGCCCAGGCCAAGGTCGTCATCACCTCCGACGGCCAGTACCGCCGCGGTAAGGCCGCGCCGATGAAGGCCAACGTCGACGAGGCCCTGAAGGACGCGGCCAGCGTCGAGAAGGTCGTCGTGGTGCGCCGCACCGGTGCCGAGGTCGACTGGACCGAGGGACGCGACCTGTGGTGGCACGAGCTGGTCGACTCCCAGTCCGACGAGCACAAGCCCGAGGCCTTCGACTCCGAGCACCCGCTCTACATCCTCTACACCTCCGGCACCACCGGCCGGCCCAAGGGCATCCTGCACACCTCGGGCGGCTACCTCACCCAGGCCGCCTACACCCACCGCGTGGTCTTCGACCACCGGCCCGGCGAGGACGTCTACTGGTGCACCGCCGACATCGGCTGGGTCACCGGGCACAGCTACATCGTCTACGGCCCGCTGGCCAACCGCGTCACCCAGGTCGTCTACGAGGGCACGCCCAACACCCCGCACGAGGGCCGGCACTGGGAGATCATCCAGAAGTACAAGGTCTCGATCTACTACACCGCGCCCACCCTCATCCGCACCTTCATGAAGTGGGGCGCCGACATCCCGGCGCGCTACGACCTGTCCTCGCTGCGCGTGCTGGGCAGCGTGGGCGAGCCGATCAACCCCGAGGCGTGGCTGTGGTACCGCGAGAACATCGGCGCGGGCTCCACGCCGATCGTGGACACCTGGTGGCAGACCGAGACCGGCGCGATCATGATCTCGCCGCTGCCCGGCGTCACCGCGGCCAAGCCGGGCTCGGCGCAGCGGGCCCTGCCCGGCATCAGCGCCAAGGTCGTCAACGACTCCGGTGCCGAGGTCCCCCACGGTTCGGGCGGCTACCTGGTGTTGGACAAGCCGTGGCCGTCGATGCTGCGCGGCGTGTGGGGCGACGACGACCGCTTCCGCGACACCTACTGGTCGCGCTTTGCCGACCAGGGCTTCTACTTCGCCGGTGACGGCGCCAAGTACGACGACGACGGCGACATCTGGCTGCTGGGCCGGGTGGACGACGTCATGAACGTCTCCGGCCACCGCATCTCCACCACCGAGGTGGAGTCGGCGCTGGTGTCGCACCCGACGGTGGCCGAGGCCGCGGTCGTGGGCGCCTCCGACCCCACGACCGGCCAGGGCATCGTGGCGTTCGTGATCCTGCGCGGCAGCGCCACCGACGAGGCGTCCGGCGAGGAGGCGATCGCCGAGCTGCGCAACCACGTGGCCAAGGAGATCGGCCCGATCGCCAAGCCGCGCCAGATCATGATCGTGCCCGAGCTGCCCAAGACCCGGTCGGGCAAGATCATGCGCCGCCTGCTGCGCGACGTCGCGGAGAACCGCGAGGTCGGCGACGTCACCACGCTGGCGGACTCCTCGGTGATGGACCTGATCTCCTCGGGGCTGCGCAAGCCGGAGGGCGACTCCGAGTAACGCGACACACGGGTGCCGTGCCGGGGCCGAGGCTCCCGGCGCGGCACCCGTCGTCCTCACGCGAGGGAACCGATCGAGCGAGAGGCGTCTCACAGCACCGAATCGCCGGAAAGGGAATGAAAACCCCGGGGCTCCAGCGTTGGCGTCGGATGTCCCGGAGCGCGGCCCGGGCCCGGCGGACCGGCAGGCCCCGGAGGCGGGGCGCGGCTCCCCCCGCCGACCCTTCGGGAGTCCTCGTGCCCATAGCCCTGCTCGCCCTGGCCGTCGGAGCCTTCGGGATCGGGACGACGGAGTTCGTCGCCATGGGCATCCTGCCCGATGTCGCCGCCTACTACGGCGTGTCGATCCCCACCGCCGGCTACATCATCTCCGGCTACGCGCTCGGAGTGGTGCTGGGCGCCCCGCTCCTGGCCGCGGTCGGCGCCCGCGTCGACCGCAAGCACCTGCTCATCGCGCTGATGGGGCTGTTCACCCTGGGCAACCTCGCCTCGGCGCTCGCCCCGGGGTTCGGCTTCCTGCTCGTCTCGCGCTTCCTGTCCGCGCTGCCCCACGGCACCTTCTTCGGGGTCGGCGCGGTCGTCGCCGCCTCCCTGGTCCCGGCGACGAGGCGGGCCCAGGCGGTCTCGCTGATGATCGCCGGGCTGACCGTCGCCAACATCGTCGGCGTTCCCCTGGCGACACTGGCCGCCCAGCACCTCGGCTGGCGCAGTACCTACTGGATCGTCACCGCCATCGGCGTGATCACCCTCGTCGCCCTGGTCGGGCTCGTCCCCCGGCAGCGGCCGTCGGCCGACGCCTCGGTGCGCTCGGAGCTCGCGGCGCTGGGGCGGGGCCAGGTCTGGCTGGCCCTCCTGGTGGGCGCCGTCGGTTTCGGTGGCATGTTCGCCTCCTACAGCTACATCTCGCCGATGATGACCGAGATCGCCGGGTTCGCCCCGACCGTGGTCACGCTCGTCCTCGCCGTCTACGGCGTCGGCATGACCGTGGGCAACCTCGTCGGCGGGTGGGCCGCCGACCGCGCGCTGATGCCCACCATGTACGCGGGGCTGGCGGGGATCGCGGTGGTGCTGGTCCTGCTCCACCTGCTCGCCCCTTACGGGGCCATCGCCGTGGTGATGGTGTTCCTGCTCGGCTTCGCCGGCAGCGTGCTGGTGCCGTCCCTACAGATGCGGCTGATGGACGCGGCCGCCGACGCACCCTCGCTGGCCGCGGCCCTCAACCACTCCGCCCTCAACTTCGCCAACGCCATGGGGGCCTGGCTGGGTGGCCTGGTCATCGCCGCGGGCTACGGCTATACCGCCCCCAACCTGCTCGGCGCCGGACTGGCGATGATCGGCCTGGTGCTGGCGTTGGCCTCAGGGCTGCTGGAGCGGCGGACCCGCGGTGGCGGTGGCGTTCCGGAGGGGGGTTCGGCCGGGACGACGCCGCGCGACGTGCGGACGGGCGGCCCCGCGCACTAGGGTCACGTCGGACGACCGGACGTCATCTCGACGGTCTTCGCCACGGGCGCGCCGCGCGGGGGCGGCGTCCCTCTGGGCGCTCGGCGCCCGCCGCGGACGATCCGCCGCGGGCGCCCGCCCTCGCCGTCGTCGAGTACCCGCCCCGGGCCCTGGTATCACCCCGCGGGTGTTCGCTGGGCGCGCCGCGCGGGGAGCGAACCCGTTCGGCGCGGCACGGATGTCAGCCGCGGCCGCGACCGGCGGCGACGCCCCTGCCTCGGCGGAGACCGGACCTGGGGCCGAGCCGCCGACAGACGCGACCGGTCCCGCCCGGCCGGCCAGGGCGAGGAGCACGGTGGGACCCGGCAGCGACGACCGACCGGCCACAACCCCCGAAGCCTGCGGTCAGCCGTGGAGGTCCAGGCTGTTGGGGCCGAGCGCTGCCCGGATCCGGCCGAGCCACTCCGTCCCCAGCCGGCGCCCGTCCGGGAGCCGGTCGTCTCGGTCCCAGCGCCACGTCGTGATCATCGCCGGCACGAGGATCCGGCAGGCGCGCAGCAGGTCGTGGTCGACACCCGGATAGCGCCGGCCGACTTCTTCGGGCGCGTGGGCGAGGTCGAATTCGACGGGGCCACGGCAACACGTCTCAAGGTCTATGAACAGCAGCCCGTTCCCCGTGGTGAGCACGTTACCCGGGTGCGGTTCGCCGTGCAGCGGCTGCTCGGCGCCGCCGCGCTCGCCGATCGCCCGTTTCAGGCTTTCCAACGTGCCGCCGAGCAGCTCCCGGTCCGGCTCGGAGAGCGCCGGAGTGCGCTCGTGGTCCGCCACGAGCCGTTGGGCCTGCTCGACCCGGTCCGTGAACCGCGGCGTCGGGACATCGAGCTCGCGCATGCCGGCGTGCAGCCGCTCCAACGCGTCGGCGTAGTCGGCTGGTGAGACCCCTTGGGACGGTACGGGCGGGTAGTAGACCCACAACGTGACCACGAAGCCGGCGCGCTCGTAGACCCGTGGCTCCACTCGGGGATCCAGAGCGGCCACGGGGCACCCGGACTCGGCGAGCCGCTGGGCGAGCTCGACTTCGAACCGCGCGACCTGATGAGCTACGAGCGCCACCCGGGCCAGGACGTCACAGGGCAGCAGACGCAGGGTGAGCCTGTTCGAGTCATGAAGGACGATCGCGTCGTCGACCGCCAGGCCGAGTGACGAGGCGATCGACATGGCCGCGGCCACCGCACGCGAAACCTCTGACGCCTGCATCGTCGGCCGGCCCCTCCACTCGGGCACCGCCGTGGCTCCCCGGGCGGCGCGCTCCACGCACCGTACCAAGCCGTCGGCGCAGGCCGCGGTGGCGTGGCCGAACCGGGGGCCCGCCGCTCCGGCTGCTCGGCCGGTTCCGTCGAACAACGCGGACGGCCCGGTGGTGGGCGAATTCCGGGGGCGTTGCAACACCGCTGCCGGTTGCTGTGTGTCCAGGAGCTTGGCGAGGCGCTCGGCCGAGGTTTCCCGGCCGAGCGCCTCGCGTGGCCGTGAGTTGGGTTCGGCGGCTACGGTCTCCAGGTTCTCGCGTGAGTGCACCGACAGGTCGCTGCCCTTGAGGAAGGACCGGCGCAGCAACCCGTTCGTGTTCTCGTTCGAGCCGCGCTGCCAGGGGCCCGCCGGATCGCGGAAGAACACCGGGATGGCGCTGGCCAGGGTGAACGCCGTGTGGGCGGCCATCTCCGGGTCCTGATCCCAGGTCGGCGAGCGCTTCAGTCGGGTCGGCAGCGTCTTCGCGGTGTCCACCAGGGCATCGCGCACGGCCGCGGCGCTGTGACCGGAAGGTGGACCGGTATCACGTACCGGCGGCGCGCTCGGCCAGGGGCCGATGGCCGGGCGGGAGCCGGTGCCCGCGATCAGGTCGCCCTCCCAGTGGCCGGCACCGCTGCCGCCCGTGGCCACGAAGCCGGTTCGACCGTCGAAGCGGACGAAGCGCTCATTAGCGGGGCCGGTGGCTGGTGCGGCCGGGGACCTGCGCCGCCGCGCCGGGGTGCCCTTCCGGTAGACGACGTGCGGGGCGGCCGCCGAGACGGGGCACGTGTCCGTGACCTTCTGGGCCGGATGGCGCTCTTCCCGTCATCGGCAGGTCGGGCGCCCCGCCCACGCGCCCTCCGCCCGGGCGCGGCCCCGTAGCCGACGATGCCGTCAGAACGGGGCCGAGCGGGCGGCATCCCTCGTTGCCCGTTCTTACGACTCGCCGCGGCGACCGGGGCGATCGCCGGCCGCGGGCCACCCCGCCCCCCACGGCCCCTTCCCGGTCGAGCGCCATCGCGCACCGCGCCCCGTGGGGAGGGGCGCGGTGACGCGGATCAGTGCGCCCGGCCGGTCAGCTTGTCGCGCAGTCGGTCGATCATGCCCGCGCCCGGATCGAGGATCCGGTTCGCCGGGGGCTGGTCGGGGGCCGAGGGGTGTGGCCGGGTGGGCGCGCTCTCCTTGGCTCGCAGCACCTTCTCGCCGAGGTCGCGCAGCTCCTCGGCGGAGCAGGCGCTCTGCAACCGCGGCAGCAGGTCCCTCTCCTCGTCGGCGATGTGGTGCCGGATGTCGGCCATCAGCTCGCCCAGCAGCTCGTCGAAGCGGGCGTCACCGGGGGCCAGCCCGTCCAGCTCCTTCATCACCCGTTCGGCCTCGGCGTGCTCCTGGAGTTCGTGATCGGCGATCTCGTCCCCGTCGGGCAGCGCCTTGCGCGCCGCGGGGTACATGTACTGCTCCTCGGCCACGGAGTGCCGCACCAGCTCGGTGATGACGTGCTCCACCAGCCGCTTTCGGTGCTCGGGCGAGCCCGTCCCGCTCTCCAGTTCGGTGAACACCCGCTCCACCTCGCGGTGGTCGGAGATGATCACGCTCACCAGGTCGTGTTCGCTCTGTGCGGTGGTCATCGGTTCTCCTCCACGTTCTCGTGTCCGTCCGTTGTCACCCCTCCCCTGCCCGATCCGGGCGCAAGACAACGACCGGTGTCGCGGCAACCTGGTCCGCGGCCGCTCCGGTTTGCTGCCCCGCAGCGCCGGGTAGGCGCCCGGACCAGCGCCGAGACGACCGTGGGACGACGAGGAAGGAGAGATCCGATGGCCGAGGTGAACAGGACCGACCTGGTGATCCCGGACTACGAGCACCTGCCGCTCGGCACGTTGCAGCACCGCGTCCGCTCGCTGACCCAGGAGCAGATGCGCGACCTCATCGCCTACGAGGAGGCGCATGGCGCGCGCACCCCGGTGCTGGAGATGCTCAGGCAGCGCCTGTCCTCCCTGGAGGAGGGGGCCGTTCCATCACAGGGGGACCAGCAGAACCTGCCCGAGGCCCCGCCCGCGCCCAGTGGGGGTTCGGCCGTCGGCGAGGCGAGTGACCGTCCACCGGCGGCCGCGCCGCCGCACGGCGTGCCCGCGCAGCCGGCACGTCCCAAGGGGGACCGGCGGGGCTGAGACGCACCGGGCGCACCGACGGGGGCCGGAGCGGCCGAGGCCGCTCCGGCCCCCGTCCGGTCTACGCCAGGGACGAGGCCCGGTACGGGCCCCTCTCACAGCGTGGCGAGCAGCTCCCGGCAGGCGCGCTCGCAACGTCGGCACGCCTGCGCGCACACGCGACAGTGCTCGTGGTGGGAGGCGTGCCGCTCGCACTCCTCGGCGCAGGAGGCGCACGCCTGCGCGCACGCCTCCAGCACGGCGCGGACCAGCCTGGTGTCACCGCCGGTCCGGCGGGTCAGGATGCGGCCGGTGGCCGCGCACTGGTCGGCGCAGTCCAGGTCGGTGCGGACGCACTCCCGAAGCCGGTCCAGTTCCTCCTCGCCCAGGCAGGCGTCGGCGCACGCGGTACACGCCTGCGCGCACGCCAGGCACGCCTCGACGCACTCCAGCACCCTGTCCCGGTTCGCCTCGTCCCGCTCGTCGGGGTGGCTGCGTAGCATCTGTTCCGCGACGCTCATGGCCGCTCCTCTCCTCGTTGCGAGATCCCTCCTTTTCGGCGTCGGCTATCCGGGCCGTCCGGACGCAAACCGGGCGCCCCGTCCGTTCCGGGCCGCGAGACGAGATCGGGAAAAGCCCGCGGAGGGGCGGGCCGGCGTGGCATCATCGACCGGCCGGCCAGCCGACGGAGGGAACATAGCACCACCCGGAGGGCAGAGCAGCGCCCGACGCGGGCGCCACGCGAGCGTCGTCGGCGCCCACCTGCTGCTATTCGACCGCCACGGGCGCGTCCTGCTGGTCCGCCGCCGGGCCACCGGCTACTGCGACGGGATGCTGCACGCCTCGGCGGCCGGCCATCTCGAAGCCGGGGAGACCCTGCCGGAGTGCGCCGTCCGCGAGGCCGCCGAGGAACTCGGCATCGTGGTCGATCCGCGTCACCTGGAGTTCGCCCACCTGTGCCACAGCGGAGAGGACGGCGGCCGTCTCCAGGTCTTCTTCGCCTGCCGGACCTGGCAGGGCGAACCCCGCAACGCCGAGCCCGCCAAGCACGGCGAACCGGTGTGGCTGCCGGCCCACCGCCTCCCCGGCGACGTCGTCCCCTATTGCGCCCAGGCGATCCGGGCCTACCTCGACGGACGCCCCTTCGGTCTGCACGCCTGGCCGGGCAGGGACACGCCCCCGCCGGGCACGTCCGCGGACGCGGGCGTCCTCGGCGACGCGGGCGTCCCGGGTGCTTTGGCAGCCGTTCTGGCCGATGTGGCGGCCGAGCGCCGCGCTCAGCAGCGTCTGTGGGGCGTTCAGCACGGGCTACAGGACGGTACCGGTGCCGCCGCTCCGGTGCTGGCCGCCGTGCGCGCGGTTTTTGACCGGGACCCCACCACCTGGGCGGGTCTGCTCGCCGAGGAGACGGCGGAGGCGCTCGCCGAACGCGATCCGCGCGCGCTGCGCGCCGAGCTCGTCCAGGTCGCCGCCGTCGCGGTGCAGTGGATTCAGGCCCTGGACTCTCGAACGGGCTGCCACCCGGCGCGGTGATCCGCCGGCGAGGCGCGCGGTGCCCGGTGTGCCGGGATTCCCGTGACGGTCCGCACTGCGTATCGTCGGGGCCGCGCCCAGCACGGGCGCGGGTCCGCCGCCCGGACGCGGCGGGCCGTGGGAAGGGGAGGAACCCATGGACGAACGCGCCTACGACGTGGTGGTCGTCGGAGCCGGGCCGACCGGAGAGAACGTCGCCGACCGCGTGAAACGCGGTGGGCTGAGCGTGGCCGTGGTCGAGAAGGAACTCGTCGGCGGCGAATGCTCCTACTGGGCCTGCATCCCCAGCAAGGCGCTGCTGCGCCCGGCCGCGGCCCTCGACGCCGCCCGTGGCGTCGCCGGCGCGCGTCAGGCCGTCACCGGGGTCCTCGACGCCGGGGAGGTGCTGCGCCGCCGCGACGGGTTCGTCTCGGGGCGCGTCGACACCGGGCAGGTGGACTGGCTGCGGGGCGCGGGAATCGACCTGGTGCGCGGACGGGGACGCCTGACCGGGCCGCGCAGGGTCGAGGTCGAGGACCCCACCGGAGCCCGTACCGTCCTGACCGCCCGGCACGCCGTCGCGCTGTGCACCGGATCGGTGCCGGTGCTGCCCGACATCGCCGGCCTCGCCGAGACGCGGCCCTGGACCAGCCGCGAGGCCACCGAGGCGGAGAAGGTCCCCGAGAGCCTGGTCGTCATCGGTGGAGGCGTCGTCGCCTGCGAGCTCGCCTGGGCCTGGCGCTCCCTGGGCGCGCGGGTGCGTCTGCTGGTCCGCGGCGAGCGTCTGCTGGCCCGCAACGAACCGTTCGCCGGCGAGCACGTGCGGCGCGCCATGGAGGAGGCCGGGCTCGACGTCGTCACCCGCGCCGAGGTGCGAGAGGCCGTCCGGGACGACGCCGGACAGGTCACCGTCGGCTACACCACCCCCGAGGGCGAGGCCAGCGTCACCGCGGCGCAGCTGCTCGTCGCCACGGGGCGGCGTCCCGCCACCGGCGGGGTCGGCTTGGAGACGGTCGGCCTGGATCCCTCCGCGCCCATCGAGGTCGGCGACGACTGCCGGGTGGACGGAGTGGAGGGCGGCTGGCTCTACGCCGTCGGCGACGTCAACGGCCGCGCCCTGCTCACCCACATGGGCAAGTACCAGGCGCGGGCCTGCGGTGACGCGATCGCCGCGCGCGCCCGGGGCGAGGCCGCGGACCCCGCGCCGTGGAGCCGCTGGTCGGCCACCGCCGACCACCGGGCGGTGCCCCAGGTCGTGTTCACCGAGCCCGAGGTGGCCGCGGTGGGCCTCACCGAGGAGGCCGCCCGCGCCGCCGGCATGGACGTCCGCGCCGTCGACTACGACCTCGGCTCGGTCGCCGGGGCGACGCTGTACGCCGACGGTTACCGCGGGCACGCCCGCATGGTCGTGGACGAGCGCAGGCGCGTCGTCGTCGGCTGCACGCTGGTGGGCCCGGGCGTGGGGGAGCTCATCCACGCGGCGACCGTCGCCGTCGTCGGCGAGGTTCCCTTGGAACGGCTGTGGCACGCGGTGCCGTCCTTCCCGACCGTCAGCGAGGTGTGGCTGCGCCTGCTGGAGACCTACGGGCTGTGACCCGCGGGCCCGGGTTTGGCGCGTGGAGGGCCCGGGTAGCCGAAAGCGAACGGCGTCCGCCGAAGCGGCCGGTCCAACGGCGCGCGCGGCGGGCCTGCCACAACCCGCGAAGGAGGGCGACCGTAGTGCCGACCGACCTGGCCGACCTGGTGGACTTCCTGCTACGCCGCCTGGCCGAGGACGAACGGGCCGCCCAGCAGCAGATGGTTCCCATCCCCGGTGACCACGACCTCGCCGTGCCGCCCCAGGACTGGCCCCGCGCCCCGGGACGGGGAGCCGACGTCCGCGCGCTGCGCGACGTCGAGGCCAAACGGCGCATCGTGGAGATGTACGCCGAGGCCGTCGCCGAGGAGACGGGTCTGCACGAGGCCCCCGAGGAGGAGGAGACGCTGGAGACCGTGGTGCGGCTGCTCTCCCTGACCTACGAGGACCACCCGGACTACGACCGCTCCTGGCGGCCCTGACCGGCGGGTGGCGCCCGTCCCGGGGTCCGGAGCGCCGGACCCCGGGGCCCTCCGTAAACGATGCGCCGCCGCCCGGCGCGCTCGGCGGCCAGGGCGGCTCCGTTCAGCGCGGCCGTCCGCGAACCCGGACCGGTTCGTTCGGCGGTGCACCGGTTGCTCGCCTGTCCATCCGACGTCGCCGCGCGGGATGGTGACCGCGTCCATACATACGGCTCGGTCCCGATCGTCGGCCGAGCGGGGTGCTCGGCCCGCGACCGGCGCCGCGTGTCCCCGCCGTGTGCGGCGGAGCCGCGCGGGCGTGCCGGTGAGACCGTCGACCTGACGGGCCGCGCCGGGACCCGGGCGCGCCTCCTCGCCGGCGCGGCGTGGTCCCGCCCGGCCTGATGTGCCTCGGGAACAAGCGCGGCCGGCCTTTGGCGCCCCGACCGGCTGGAGGAACCCCTCGACAGGGGGACCCTCGTCGGATCTCCTCGAACGTGCCGGCGGCAGCCCGGATCTCCCTCACGTCCGGGCGCGGCCACGGGCGGCGCACCACTCGAGGGGAGCGGGACAGGGGCCGTGCCTGGGGCCGTCACGGCCGGCCGGGCACGCCCTCGGCCGTTCTGCCGGCCGCCGGTCCCACGGGGCGGCTCCGGCGCGCCCCCTCATCGAAGCCCTGATCGAGACGGCGGCTTCCGCCGAACGCGACGTCGCGGTCTTCACCGATCGAACGGGCGCGTTTCGAGTGGCGAGAACCAGACGCCCTTCCGGCCGGTCACCCCCTCCCGGCCGGCCCCGAGGACTCCTCCCACTCCGATCGCGTCAGGGCGTATTCGACGTCGCCGTGTTCGGCACCGTCGATGGGGTCGGGCCAGTCCTCGAAGACGACGCGGACCTGCCGCAACCCCGTCTTCTCCAGCACCCGGCGGGACCGGGTGTTGACGACCATCGTCGACGCCGTCACCCCGCGCACCCGCAAGTCGGTGAAACCCGCGCGCACCGGTGACCTGGCCCCTTCGGTGGCCAGGCCGCGTCCCCACGCCGACCTACGTAGCCGGTAGCCCAGTTCCACCACGGTCGGATCGGCGTCGTCGAGCGGATGGAACTCGAACCAGCCGAGGAACGCGCCGGTGCGCCGGTCCTCGGCGGCCCCGTAGCCCGGAAGCCCGGTACGGGGGTGGCGGCGCAACAGCCGTGGCAGAACCTCCTCGCACACCGCCGATCGGGAGGTGGGGCGTCCCCCATTGACGAAACGCATGACCTCGGGGTCGCCGTCGAGGGCGACGAGGGAGTCCACGTCGTTCTCGGTGAAGGCGCGCAGTGTCCTCCGCGGTGTGCGCAGAAGCGTCGCCATGGCGTCGTTCTCCGTCCCGCCGGGGGCGGGACGCGCGGGCGTGCCGGGAGGGAGGCATCCGGGCCGGTGTCCGCCCGGTGGCCCTCACCCGGCGGCCGTCCGCTCCGGCGTGGGAGGCCGGCCGTCGTGGCGGTAGGGGAACGTCGGTGCCCGCCGCTCCAGAAACGCCCGGACCCCCTCCGCGGCCTCACCGCTGGTGGCGGCCAGCCGCTGCCAGTGGCGTGCGCGTCCGTCAAGCCCCTCCCCGCGCCGCGCCATGTCGACGAGTTCCTTCGAGGCGGCGACGCTCAGGGCGGAGCGGCTCGCCATGGTCGCGGCGAGGGAGGCGACCCGCGCGTGGGCGTCCTCGGTGATCTCGTCGACCAGGCGCATGTGGTGGGCGCGCTCGGCGTCGAGGATCTCGCCGGAGAAGAGCAGCAGTTTGGCCGCGGACGGGCCGACGATCTCGACGAGCCGCTGGATGCTGGAAGGCGGGTAGACCAGGCCGAGCTTCGCCGGGGTGATGCCGAACCGGGCCGAGGGCGTGGCGATCCTGATGTCGCAGGCCGCGGCGAGCTGGCAGCCGCCGCCGACGCAGTGGCCCTCGATCAGCGCGATCGTGGGGAGGGGGCAGTCCAGCAGCGCGGTTTCGGCGCGTACCGGCAGATTCTGACCTGGATCGTCGGTGACGGTGGGCCCGATGGCTTGGAGGTCGGAGATGTCGGCTCCCGCGCAGAAGGTTCCGCCGGCTCCGGCGAGGACGACGACGCGGACTCGTTCGTCGGCCTCGATCGCGGTCAGCGCCTCGGGGACCTGTCGCCACATGTGGGCGTCCATGGCGTTGCGCTTGCGCGGGTTGTCGATGGTGATCCAGGCGGTGTCGCCGAGGATGTCCCACTGGATCCGCCCCTGCGCGGGACCGTCGCCCATCATCCGCCTCCGTAGTTCTGCCTCCGGACACCAGGAACGCCGACGATGGGGGGGTGTTCCACCTTCACACGCCGGCGCGGCCCAGGGGAGGGAGGATACCGCCAGGCCCCCCGCCCTGGGCGTCCGGGATCGATCGATACGGCCGCCGCCCCGGGCGGGGTTCTGGAGACCACCGCGCGGATCGGGAGCCGGGAACCGCTGACCTGGGCATGGCGGGTCTCCGACGACCCGCCGGCGCGGACCGGTCTCTACGGCGGCCCGCCGATGCCCGTCGTGGTCTTCGTGGGGGACCCTCGGCCGGGATCTGTCCGAACGGCAGCGCTGAATCCGTCCCTGAGGAGGGGCCTTCGGGCCGGTCCTTCCGAGGCCCGCCGTCGGGGAAGCGGAAATCCCCGGCGCGGGGTCCACCCCGCGCCGGGGAGCACTCGTGCGTCCCGAGGTCATGGCCCCCGTCAGTGCCCGGCCGGCATCCCCTCGGTGCTGCCGGACGGCCGCCTGACCAGGAACGACGCCGCCGCGGCCACGAGGGCGAGTCCGGCGCCCCACAGGAACGCGGTGTGGATGCCCGAGGCCTGCGCCGCCACCTGATCGAGGCCGGCGGTGAGGCCGGCGGCGGTACCGGTGGTCATGATGGTGATGAACAGCGCCGTGCCGGCGGCTCCGGCGAGCTGCTGGAGCGTGTTGACGATCGCGCTGCCGTGGGAGTACAGCGACCTTTCGAGCGAGCCGAGCGCCGACGTCATCAACGGGGTCATGACGAACCCCAGACCGATGTTCAGCGACACGTGGATCGTCAGCACCAGGGCGATCGGCGAGGACTCGTCCAGGAGGGTCATCAACCCCAGCGCTCCGGCGACGACGAACGTCCCGGGGATGACGAGCGGGCGGGGACCCACCCGGTCGAACAGGCGCCCGATCACCGGGGCGATCAACCCCATGGTCAGACCGCCGGGCAGGAGCATGAGCCCGGTCTGCAACGTGGTCAGACCCAGGACGTTTTGCAGGTAGATCGGCAGCAGGACCAGGGTGCCGAAGAGGGCGCCCATCGACACCAGCAGCACGACGACACCGAGGACGAACGCCCGCGAGCGGAACGGGCGCAGATCGAGCAGGGCCGCATCGTCACGCTGGAGCCGCAGCTGCCGCAGCACGAAGAGCGCCAGCGCGGCGACGCCGACGCCGATGGGGATGAGCGGGGGGATCGGGGCGTGCCCCTGCGTGGACTCCCCGATGCTGCTCAGACCGTAGATCAGCCCGCCGAAGGCCAGCGCGGACAGCACGATGGAGAGCACGTCGAAGCGGACCCGCTTGGGGACGGTGATGTTCTTCACCAGCGCCGCGCCGAGGGCCAGGCTCAACAGCGCGATGGGCAGGACGACCAGGAAGAGCCACCGCCAGCTGAGGGCGGACAGGATGAGACCGGAGAAGGTGGGCCCCACGGCCGGGGCCACGGCGATGACGACCGTGATCAGGCCCATGGTCCGACCGCGACGCGAGGCCGGGACGAAGTTGAGGACCATGGTCGTCATCAACGGCAGCATCACGGCGGTGCCGCTCGCCTGGATGACCCGCCCCGCCAGGAGGACGCCGAAACCCGGTGCGAGCGCGGCGAGCAGGGTGCCCACGGTGAACAGGGACATCGCGGTGATGAACACCGAGCGCGTGGTGAAGCGCTGGAGGATCAACCCGGTTGTCGGGATGACGACCGCCATGGTGAGCAGGAACCCGGTGGTCAGCCACTGGGCGGTCGCGGCCGTGATCTCCAACTCGACCATCAGGCGCGGCAGGGCCACGCTCATGATGGTCTCGTTGAGGATCACGACGAAGGAGGCCACGAGGAGCAGGCCGAGGACGACCTTCACCTGACGTGGCAGCGCATCGTCGGATGCGGGCCCTCGTCCGGTCGCGGCCTGGTCCGCGGGACGTTGGTCGACGGTCATTCGACGCCTTTCCGAGGAGAACGTGGGAGGGGGCGTACGCGCGCTGGTGCGCACTGTCCCGGGGGCGTCGCACCTGGTGGCGCGTACTACAGGACATGCCGGGACACCTCCAGCAGGGTACGACATATCTGTCAGTCACTGTCAAAACAGTCGGTTGCTAACATGACCGATATGGCCAATACGAACGGGCTACGAGAGGTGTCACGGCGTGCCGTGCGATCGAAGATCGCCCAGGCCGCCGAGGAGCTCTTCGCGGTCAAGGGGTTCGACGCCACGACCGTGGACGACATCGCCGAGTCCGTCGGCATGTCGCAGCGCACCTTCTTCCGCTACTTCGCCTCGAAGGAGGACGCCGCGCTCGACAGCTTCGAGCGGCAGAGCGACGACTTCCTCGCCCGCCTCGCCGGCCGCCCCTCGGAAGAGGCGCCGTGGGATTCGCTGCGGCGCGTGTTCGACGTCGTGGTCGAACAGTGCGCGGACGCCGGCCACCGCGAACGGGTCGCGGCGGTCCACCGGTTCATCGAGGCCAGCCCGACCCTCCTGGCCGCCTATCTGCAGAAGATGGACTGTCTCCAGCAGCGTCTCCTCGAAGCGCTGGTCGCCCGCTCCTCGGCGAACGGGAGGACGGCCGACGAACCCGTGCTGCGCGCCGTGGTCGGGGCCGCCTTCGCCTGCCTGCAGGCCGCCCTCGCCCGGACCGCGGACTCGCTGGAGGGCGAGGACATCGCCACGTGCCTCGACAGGGTCATGGCCGCGTTGCGGCCCTCCTGCTGCGGTTGAGCGGTCGCGGCGCACCGCGCTGAAGCGCGCAACCGTCGGCCGCGAGCCACGGCCCCGTCACGGGCAGGGCCGCCGGGCTACCGGCCCGCTCCCCGCCGCTCAGGTCCCGATACCGGTGATGCCCACCATGATCGGCAGGAGGAGCAGGATGAGGATCCCGCCGATCACGTCGAAGGACACCCCCGAACGGATCATCCGGGTGATGGGAACCAGGCCCGAACCGTAGACGACCGCGTTCTGCGGGGTGGAGACCGGCAGCATGAACCCGAAGGAGGCCGCGAACGTCGCGGCCAACGCGGGCAGGAGCGGATCGACGCCCGCCGCCGTCGCGATCGGGATGATGATCGGCACGACGACCGCCGCCGCGGCGGTGTTGCTCGTCGTCTCGGAGATCACGATGGCCAGCACGATCGCGAACGCGGTGATCGCCATGGCGCTGCCCAGTCCCAGGGCCGCGGCGGAGGACGCGCCGATGGTGCCGGCCAGCCCGGTCGCGTCCAGCAGCGAGCCGAAGATGATGCCGGTGCCGAACAGCAGGACCGTGCCCCAGTCGATGCGCGCGGCCTCGCTCCAGGTCAGCGTGAACTCCCGGTCCCTCCACCGTACCGGGAGCAGGAACAGCAGGGAGGCGCCCAGGACGGCCACGATCCCCTCGTCCAGCCGGTCGCTGACCGTGGCGTACAGCGTGGAATCGGTGCCGAAGGCCAGGGCGACCACGCCCGGCAGGATCCACAGGGTGACGGTGACCGCGAACGCCACGAGGGTGTTCTTCTCGGCCCGTGACATCGGCCCCATCGCCGCCCGCTCGGCCTGCACGTACTCCTGCACACCCTCCAGCCGTCTGATCTCGGGCCGGTTGATCAGCAGCAGGATCACCGCGAGGGCCAGGAACATCGTCAGGCAGATCGGCGCCGCGGTCGCCACCCACTGGGCGAAGGAGATGCGCTCGCCGGTGGCCTCCTCGATCAGGCCCCGCCCGATGAGGTTGGGCGGGGTGCCCACGGGCGTCAGCAGCCCGCCGACGCTCGCGCCGTAGGCCAGCATCAACATCAGCGCGGTCCCCACGCGCAGCCGCAGCGGATCGAAGTCCTCGGGCACCAGGCCGCGCGCCTGGAGGAGTTTGGCGATGACGGTGAGGATGCCCAGGGCGGTGGGCAGCAGCATCGCAACAGTGGCGGTGTTGGAGACGAACGCCGACAGCAGCGCGGTGATGACGCCGAAGGCGCACACCACCCGCGTGGTCGTCGCCCCGACGCCGGGAAGCGACAGGATGCGGAAGGCGAACCGCCTGGTCAACCCGTGTTTCATCATCGCCTGCGCGAGGATGAAGGCGCCGATGAAGGTGAACACGGTGGAGGAGCCGAAGGGGGCGAGGACGTCGTCGGCGGGGAGGACCCCGGCGATCACCACACAGGCCACGCCGATGAGCCCGCCGATGGGGATCGGCACCGGTTCGGTCACCCACAGCACGATGACGCCGAGCAGGACCGCTCCGAGGGTCTGTTGGGCGTCGGGCAGGTCCAGGGGCAGCAGCCAGAACCCGATGGCCAGGAGCGGGGCGAGAACGAGGCCGAGGGTGCGCCGGGCCTTCTCGAACCGCTCCTCGGCCGGGGTGAGGCGCTGCTCTCCCAGGCTGCGGTAGGTGGCGTGGCCGAGGAGGGCCGCCTCGACGTCGGTGCGTCCCCGGGGCGCGCTTTGCCCCACGGCGTCGTCTCCCATGGCGCGCCTCCTCCGGCTCGTCGGCATCCTCGGGCTCACCCTGCACTGCTGTCCGCGCCGCGGTCCAAGACCACTTTTCTACCGCGTTGATAGGTTCGCCCTATCGGTTCCGTCGCCCGGGAGGCGTGGCCATGGACGCCCGTCAGCTCGCCTACTTCCTCGCGATCGTCGACGAGGGCGGGTTCAACCGCGCGGCAAGGGCGCTGCACCTGGCCCAACCCTCGCTGTCGCAGGCCGTTCGGGCGCTGGAGCGCGACCTGGGCACCCCACTGTTCCACCGGGTGGGCCGCCGGGTGGTGTTGACCGAGGCCGGTCACGCCATGGTCGAACCGGCGCGCGAGGTGCTGCGCGGCCTCGCGGCGACCCGGGCGGTGGTCGAGTCGGTGCGCCGCCTGCGATCGGGGCGGGTGGAGGTGGTCTCGATGCCCTCGCCGGCGGTCGCGCCGCTCAGTTCGGCGGTCGCCGCGTTCGCGCGCCTCCACCCGGGGGTCGAGGTCGTGATTCGGGCCGCGGACCTGCCCGGGGAGGTGGTGGAGGCGGTCCGCACCGGCGCCGCCGAGCTGGGCCTGCTCGGTGATGACGGTCCGCCCGGGGACCCGGGGTTGGCCGTACACGAGCTGGGGGCCCAGGAGTTCGTCCTCGTCGTCCCGGCCACGCACCCGCTCGCCGGCCGCGGCCGGGTCCGCCCGGCCGATCTGGCGGGCCTGTCCGTGGTCGCCGGACCTCCGGGCAGCCGCATGCGCGCGCTCGTCGACGGTTACCGCGACGCGGGAGTGGAGGTGCGGATCTCCGTCGAGGCCCACCACCGCGAGGCGATCATCCCGTTGGTCGTGGAGGGCGCGGGCGTGGCGCTGCTGGCCGAGGCGTGGGCACGGCCGGCCCGCATGGCGGGGCTCGCCGTGGTCGGCCTGGATCCACCGGCTCACCTGGGCATCTGGCTGGTGACCCGACGGGGCCGGCTCTCGCCCGGGGCCGCGGCGTTTCGCGGGGTCCTGCTCGGTGCCGCCGAGGATCGATAGGCGGCGGCTATCCCCTGGATGGCGGCGGCGTGAGGGGCGCGCGTGGTGGCCGTCAGTGGTCTTCCACGCGCCTCCTGGGTCACCCCAGTCGCGAATCAGGTGATTTCACCCCGCGGGAAAGGGCCTCTCGCCTACGATCGGTGATGGAGGGGGAGGGGCCGGACGGGGGGTGAGGAGGAGTTGCGGTGTGTTCGGAAGAGACCAGGAGCGCTTTCCGTGTGGTGACGCGGTGGTGGTCGAGGTCCACGGCGAGATCGACCTCGCCACCGCAGGTGACCTGGGCGAGCGCCTTCTCGCCGCGGCCTCCCGCGAGGGATGCGCCTGCCTGGTCGTCGACCTGTCCCGGGTGCGTTTCTTCGACGCCAGCGGCGTGCGCACGCTGATGGCGGTCTATCGCATCCTGACCCGGGCCGGCCGTCACATGGTGCTGGCGGAACCCTCGGGACCGGCCCGGCGCACGCTGGACGCGCTGGCCATGGAGCAGGTGTTCGACATCTATCCCATCGTCGAGGCGGCGCTCACCCACGGCCACGACCGTCTGGGAGGTGGGTCCGGCCGGTTGGACCCGCGCCGCTGACCGGCCGGACCCGGCCGCGCTCCAGATCATGGGGGCTGCTCACCCGCGTTCCAGGAACGGGGTGAGCAGCCCCGGAACGGCGGCATCGGCGAATCCGAGCCCCTCGGTCAGGTCGACATCCGGCGCCCGGTACACCCCCTTGCCCGCGGCCGTGGTCGCGCCGATGGTGGCCAATCCCGCGGTCCGCTGCAACGGTGAGCGGGTGATCCGCCAGCCGATCACCCCGTCACGGCGCAGCGCCACCGCGCGGTGACGCAACCAGCCCGATCGCACCAGCAGGTAGGGGCCGTGCAGCGCGTGTCCGAGCCGGCGGTACAGGCCGGCCGCGTACAACAGGGCCGGTGGGAGGGCGAGCAGCACCACGGTCCAGGCGAGGTCGGGGAGCGCGGCCACAAGGGCACTGACGGCGGCGGCCACGACGGCCACCACGGCGCACGCCAGCAGCGCCCTGGACAGGCGGCGGCGCAGCGCCGCCCGGGGGTGGGCGGTCCACCGGGCCGCGGCGAGCGGTGAGCGCTCCTCCCGCAACACCGCGGCGGCCACGCGCTGGGCCTCGGCCAGGGGCAGGTCGGGGGTGAGCTGGCTCGGATCGCCCTTGTCCTGGGAACCGCTGCGGGCCAGACCGGTCGCCACCGCACGGACCCGCGCCGCGCCGGTCCAGCGCGCGGGCACGGTCGCGACCAGCTCGACGCCGCGCAGCCGCTCCTCCTCCAACGAGATCGACGTGGTGGTGAGCAGCCCGCGCCGCATCCGCAGGGTCCGGCCCCCCTCCCGGTCCAGCCGGTAACCCCACCAGCGCTCCACCGAGACGGCCAGGCCGGTGAGAACGCCGGTGGCCAGCACCGAGCCCAGGGCCACGACGGCCCCGAGCGCGGGGGCGCCGCGCAGCTCCGCCCACACCCACAGGGCGACCCCGTTCGCCACGTCGTCGCCGAACCAGCCCAGCACCGAGTACAGGCCGCCGAACACGCCCAGGCCCAACGCGGGCGTCCACGCGGCGAACGGGACGTAGCCGAACCAGCGCGGGTCCAACCGGGTGATCGCGTCGTTCGGCTCCTCGCGTCCCTCCGCGGGGTCCACACCGCGTGCCAGCAGCTCCCTGCGCAGCACCGCGGCCTCGGCCGTGGTGACCGACGCCAGACACAGCGTCTCGCCGTCCCCCTGCCCGGTGCCCACGGTCACCCGGGCCAGGCCGAGCAGCCGCGCCACCACGTCGGCGCTGACGTCGACGCTGCGGATCCGGTCGCGGGGGATCGAGCGGTGTGTCTCGCCGAACAGGCGCACCCGCCGTTCCACCCGTTCGTCGGTGACCCGGTAGCGGGTGGCGGCCACCCTCAGCCATTCGACGGTGGCGACGCCGGCGACGGTCAGGACTCCGCAGCCCGCCACGATCGCGGCGGCCACGAGCGTCCCGGTCACGGCGAGGACGGCACCGGTCACCAGGCAGGGCAGTCCGGCGAAGACCGCCAGGGCGACGGTGGTGACGGCGGCGCTGCGTGGACTGAGCCGTCGCCAGCCGGAGGCGGCGACGGCGGTGGGGACGGCGGACCGGGGGATTTCGGGGATTGGGGTGTTCACGTGGCGTCTCCGGGAGTGGTGAGGGCGGACTCGGTGAGCCGGGTGACCAGCGCGCGCGCCCGCTCGTGGTCCAGCCCGGTGATGACGAGAGGGCCCGCCGCCGAGGCCGTCGTCACGGTCACACCGGCCAGGCCGAAGAGGCGCTGCAACGGGCCCCGCGTGGTGTCCACGGTCTGGACGCGTGACATCGGCGCGACCCGCGATTCCTGCCACAGCCAGCCCGCGCGGGTGTAGACGGCGTCGTCGGTGGTCTCCCAGCGGTGCACCCGGTACCGCCACAGGGGGACGACGAGCAGGTGGGCCAGGGCGAGCGCGGCGATCAATCCCACGGCCGGCCACAGCCAGGGCCGTACCGGTCCGGTGAGGGGGCCGGCCAGCAGCACCGTGGCGACCGCGAGGGCGGTGACGGATCCGCCCCCCAGCAGGGAGCGCAGCGCCCACCAGCCGATCGCGCGGTGCTCGACCCGGTGGCGGGGCGGGCGCAGACGCAGGGGCGCGGTGGGCGGGGGAAGCGGGGAAGTCAGGGGCGTCATGGTGCCTCCGGGTGGTCGTCGCGGCCGTTGCCGCGGGGCGACGAAGGGGCGGGTCACCTCCGTCCGTTTTAAAAAGTGATATCACAATGCTAGTCTGAAGACATCCGATACGGACGATGAGGGAGACGACGATGAACACCGACCCCACCGCGATGGCGGTGCAGATGCCCACCCCCCAAGTACGCGAACGGGCCGCGCTCAACCTGCCCGGCATCCCGATGGTGCTGGTCGCCCTGGTGCTGGTGGTGGGAGGCGCGGCAGTGGGGGTGTGGGGGCTGACGGGCCCGGCGGTGGCCGTCGTCGTCGGCGTGGTCCTGATCCTGGCCGGCCTGCTCCTCGCCTGCGGGTTGACGATCGTCAGCCCCAACGAGGCCCGCGTGATCCAGTTCCTCGGCCGCTACACCGGGACCGTGCGCACCGACGGACTGCGCTGGGTCAACCCCGTGACCACGCGCCAGCGGGTCTCCACCCGCATCCGCAACCACGAGACCAGCGTCATGAAGGTCAACGACCTCGACGGCAGCCCGATCGAGATCGCCGCGGTCGTGGTCTGGCAGGTCGACGACACCGCCCGCGCCGTGTTCGAGGTGGACGACTTCGTCGAGTTCGTCAGCATCCAGGCCGAGACGGCCGTGCGGCACATCGCCAACAACTATCCCTACGACGCCCACGAGCCCGGCAAGCTCTCGCTGCGCGACAACGCCGACGAGATCACCGAACGGCTGTCCCGCGAGATCTCCGAGCGGGTGGAGTCGGCCGGCGTCCGCATCATCGAGTCGCGTTTCACCCACCTGGCCTACGCGTCGGAGATCGCCCAGGCCATGCTCCAGCGTCAGCAGGCCAACGCGGTCGTCGCCGCCCGCCAGCGCATCGTCGAGGGCGCGGTGGGCATGGTGGACCTGGCCTTGCAGCGGCTGGCGGAGGAGTCCGTGGTGGAATTGGACGAGGAGCGCAAGGCCGCCATGGTCAGCAACCTGCTCGTCGTCCTGTGCTCGGACCGGCCCACCAACCCGGTCGTCAACACAGGGTCGCTGTACCAGTAAACAGGCGGTTCGATCACCTTGGCCGAGCGGAAGAAGATCCTGTTACGGCTCGATCCCGCGGTCCACGACGCACTGGCGCGCTGGGCCGGCGACGAGCTGCGCAGCACCAACGCCCAGATCGAGTTCCTGCTCCGCCGCGCCCTGTCCGACGCGGGCCGGCTGCCCCGGGACGCGGGGGCGATCCCGCGCCGGGGCCGCCCGCGCACGAGGAAGGACGACGGGACAGCGCAGGACCACGGTGAAGAGGAGAAGTGACGCCGCGGCCCCTTCCCATCGAGGGGGAAGGGGCCGCGGCGTCGAGCGTGCGGCCGTCTCAGCCGCGCGCGGGCAGGATACGGCCGGTGACCTCGCCGAACCCGATCACGCTCCCCTGGGGGCCGGGCGCCGTCGCGGTGATGCTCACCCTGTCGCCGTCGGCCAGGAACGAGCGCTCGCCCCCATCGGGGAGCCGCAACGGCTCCTCGCCGTTCCAGGCCAGCTCCAGCAGGGAGCCGCGCTGGTCGCGCTCGGGTCCGCTCACCGTCCCCGAGGCGTAGATATCGCCGGTGCGCAGCCGCGCTCCGTTGACGGTCAGGTGGGCGAGCTGCTGGGCGGGGGTCCAATACATCTGCGCGAACGGGGGGCGCGCCACGAGGTGCCCGTTGAGGCGCACCTCCAGGCGCAGGTCCAGCCCCCAGGGGTCGTCCTCGACGTCACGCAGGTAGGGCAGGGGCTCGGGGTCGCGGGCCGGCGGGGCCACGCGGGCCTCCGCCAGGGCCGCCAGCGGGACCACCCACGGCGAGACCGAGGTGGCGAACGACTTGCCCAGGAACGGGCCGAGCGGCACGTACTCCCACGCCTGTAGATCACGCGCCGACCAGTCGTTGAGCAGGAACGCCCCGAAGACGTGGTCGGCGAAGTCCGCCACCCGCACCCGCGTTCCCGGCTCGGTGGGGACCCCCACGACGAAACCCACCTCGGCCTCGATGTCCAGACGCGTCGACGGCCCGAACACCGGCGACTGGTCGTGTGGCCCCTTACGCTGCCCCGAGGGGCGCACCACGTCGGTCCCGGAGACGACCACGGTGCCGGCCCGGCCGTGGTAGCCGATCGGCAGGTGCCTCCAGTTCGGTGTCAGCGGCGGCTGGCCCGGCCGGAAGATCCGGCCGACGTTGGCGGCGTGGTGTTCGCACGAGTAGAAGTCGACGTAGTCGGCGACCTCGAAGGGCAGGTACAGCCGCGCCGACGCCCGGTCGTGCAGGTGCGGCCGGACCCGGTCGGCCAGCGTGGCGTCGGTCAACCACGTGGTGACGGCGTCGCGCACGTCACGCCAGGCCGCGGGCCCGGCCGCGAGGAGCGGGTTGAGCGTGGGACCCGTCAGCAGACCCTCCAGGGAGGACCCGAGGGCCCGGGCGGTCGCGGCGACGTCGAGCACGTGGTCGCCGATCGCCACGCCGACACGTGGCGCGGGCGTGCTCTCGGTGCCGAAGACCCCGTAGGGCAGGGTGGCGATGCCGAACGGGGAATCGGGGGCGATGTCGAGCCAACTGGCGGGCAAGGAATCCTCTCTTCCAATCCGTGGAACACGGCCCGGGACGGCCCCGGGCTCAGACGCGGGAGAAACGGGGGAGAAGGCCCAGGTCGGCCAGGTCCGACAGGGGCTCGGTGACGCTGCACGTGCCGTAGGAGACGAATCCGGCGCGTATCGCGCGCGCCGCGGACGTCCCCAGCGCGCCGGCCTCGGCGGCCAGGCGCCGCCCGTCGCGCACGGCCAGCACGCCGGCGATCCGCTCGGGCGAGGCGCCGTTGAGGGCGGCGTGGACGGCCAGCAGCACGTTGAGGAATCCGTGGTGCTGGAACCCCGTGTCGGCCGCGGTGTGGCGCACCGCGTGGTGCAGGCCGGCCGTGCACTTGAACGGGACGGCGAGGTCCACGGCGGCGCGCACGAACACCGCCAGCTCCTCTTCGGCGGGAAAGGCGTCGGCGCGTACGCCGCCGGTGCGGTACTTGGCCCGCAGCCCGGCCTCGGCGACGACGGCCAGTGACGCACGGGCATCACCCGCGCGTGGAACCTCGACGTAACCGGTGACACCGTCGGGCAGGTGACGCGCCAGCGCCTCGACCGTGCGCCGTGTCCCGGCCACCGGGGGGTCGCCGGGCGCCACGGCCGCCTCCACGGCCACCAGCCTGACGCCGGCCAGCGCGACGGCGGAGGAGACCGCGGGCCCGACCGCGTCGGCACCGCCGGGCACGGTCACCCCGATGCGCAACGGCTCGGCGTCGTCCTCGCCGGCCAGGACGGGCGCCAGCCGGGGCAGCGCGGTGTCGGCCACCAGGAACGGTCCCACGAACGGGGCCAGCGGTCCGTGGCGGTACCCGCGGTGGGCGGGTACCGCCACCTCCATGGGCGCCAGGCCGGGCGGGAACAGCGCGGCGTCGTCGAACAGCGCGCCCACCAGCTCCGCGACGGCGCTCACGGCCGCGGTCCCCGCCCCGACCAGGTCCAGGCGTAGCCCGGGTCCTCGGCGGTCAGCCCGCCCTCGCCCAGGTCCAGTGGGCGGAAGGTGTCCACCATGACGGCCAGTTCGTCGAAGGCCTCCACGCCGACGCTGCGCTCATAGGCGCCGGGCTGGGGCCCGTGGGAGTGCCCGCCCGGATGCAGCGAGACCGAGCCCTGGCCGATCCCCGAGCCCTTGCGCGCCTCGTAGTCGCCGCCGCAGTAGAACATGACCTCGTCGGAGTCGACGTTGGAGTGGTAGTAGGGCACCGGAATCGACAGCGGGTGGTAATCCACCTTGCGCGGCACGAAGTTGCAGATGACGAAGTTGGGGCCTTCGAACACCTGGTGGACCGGCGGCGGCTGGTGCACCCGTCCGGTGATGGGCTGGTAGTCGGCGATGTTGAAGGCGTAGGGGTACAGGCACCCGTCCCAGCCGACCACGTCGAAGGGGTGACGGGGGTAGGTGTAGCGGGTGCCGGCGATCCCGCCGGGACCGGGGCCGCGGTGCTTGACGAGCACGTCGACGTCCTCGCCCTCGGCCACCAAGGGACCGGCGGGACCCCGGAGGTCGCGCTCGCAGTAGGGGGCGTGTTCCAGGAACTGGCCGTAGCGCGATAGGTAGCGCCGGGGCGGGGCGATGTGCCCGGACGCCTCGATCGCGTAGGCGCGCAGCGGCTCGTCGCCGGAGGGGATCCAGCGGTGGGTGGTGGCGCGGGGGATGACGGCGTAGTCGCCCCGGCCCACCTCCAGCGCGCCGAACACGGTCTCCAGGGTCGCCGCCCCCGACTCGATGTAGACGCACTCGTCGCCGATCGCGTTGCGGTACAGCTCCGAGGCCGTCCCCGCGGCGACATAGGAGATGCGCACGTCGTCGTTGCCCAGCACCAGTCGGCGGCCGGTGACGGGGTCGGTGTCCTTCCAGTCGTCACCGAACAGGGTGTGCAGGCGCAGGTGGCGCGGGATCAGCGGCGAGTTGGGGGTGCGGGACTGGTCCGGGGGCTCCCAGACCCGGGCGTCGACGATCGCGGAGGGGATGTGGCGGTGGTAGAGCAGGGAGGAGTCGGAGGAGAACCCCTCCTCGCCCATCAGCTCCTCGTAGTACAGGCCCCCCTCGGGGGTGCGGTGCTGGGTGTGCCGGGTCCGCGGCACCTCGCCCACGCTGCGGTAGTAGGCCATGACGTTCTCCTCGGGTCGGCGTGTTCGTCGCTGTGCGGGCCCGGCCGGAGCCGGTTCTCATCCGGCGGTGGGGGCGGCCTCCTCCCCGCCGGCGATCCGGTGTCCGAAGGGCTCGGGGGAACGCGGCGGGACGACTCCGGGCCCGCCGCGTCCCAGCGCGGTGCGCACGGCGGTGGCGACCGCGGCCGGATCGGTGGCCTCGACCACGGCGGCGACGTGGGCGTCGGGACGCAACAGCCAGGCCTCGCCCGGCCGGGCCTCCAGCGCCCTGGTCAGCGCGCCGGTGTGGTCGATCTCGGGCAGCACCAGCGCCGACACGGGAGCCCTGGTGACCGCCCGCGCCGCGGTCAGGGCCGCGGTGGCGCCGGCGGCGTCGGTGGTCAGCAGGGTCAGTCCGAAGCGGGCCAGCGGGCGCAGCCGGGCGGGACGGTCCTGGCCGGCCAGGCGCACGGGAGCGTCGGGTACCAGGACCCCGGGGCAGGGGAGGGGGGCCTGCCCGCGCGGGGGGCGGCCGGGGAAGGGGCGTTCCGGATGCGCGGTGGTCAAGGGGGAGGCGGTGTACCAGAAGGGCTCGGACAACCGTCCCGAGTCGACCTGCTCCCGGGCCGAGGGCTCGGTCAGCGCGCGTTCCAGGACGCTCTCGCGCCATCTGCGCTCCCGTTCGCCATGGGGCACCAGGAAGCGCATCGTCGCGCTGGTGATCTCGACGTTCTCGCGCGCGGCGGCGTGACGTTCCAGGTGGTAGCTTTCCAGCAGCTCCGCACCGCCCCAGCCGTTGACGGCGAAGGCCAGTTTCCAGGCGGCGTTCTCGGCGTCGTGGACGCCGGAGTTGAGGCCGCGCGCCCCGAACGGGGCGACCAGGTGGGCGCAGTCGCCGGCCAGCAGCACCCGGCCCACCCGCATCCGGTCGGCCAGGCGCGTGTGGAAGCGGTACAACGAGCGCCACACGACCTCGTAGGGCCGCTCGCCGATGATCTGGCGGATGCGGCGGTCCAATCCTCCCGACCTCTCCTCCGCGTCCAGGTCGAAGTCGGGAGGGACCTGCCAGTCGATCCGGTAGACCGAGTCGGGGCAGGGATGGATGAGCACCTGCCGGCCGGGGTTCCAGTCGGGGTCGAAGTGGAAGCGCCGTTCCCGCTCCCAGCCGGGCAGGTCGGCGCGGATGTCGCAGATGAGGAAGCGGTCGGCGAAGCTGTGCCCGGCGAAGTCCACCCCCAGCGCCTCGCGCGCGACCCGCCCCCGGGCGCCCAGGCAGGCGATCGCGTGGGAGCCGCGCAGCCGTACCGGCCCCGCGTCGGTGTCGCACTCCACCACGACGCCGTGCTCGTCCTGGTCGATGCCGGTGACCTCGTGACCCCAGCGCACGGCGATCCCGGCGGCCGACAGCCGCTCGTCGAGGATCTCCTCGGTGCGGGCCTGGGAGATGTTGACGAATGGGGGCAAGGGGCTGGCGCCCCGGTCGCGCAGCCGGATGCCGAACAGCTCGACGTCGCGGTAGAAGGTGCGTGCCGTGTCCCAGGTCAGCCCCTCCTCGACGATGGCGCCCGCGCCCAGGGTGTCCCAGACGTCCAGGACGTCACGTTGCTGGCAGATGGCCTTGGAGCCGACGGGATCGCGGGCGGGACGGCCGTCCACGATCACCACGGGCAGGCCCCAGCGGGCCAGGAGCAGCGCGGCGGTCTGCCCCACGGGGCCGGCGCCCAGCACCAGGACCGGTTCGCGATCGTCGGGGACGTGGCTTCTACGGTCGGCCATGGCCGGCATCCCTCTCAGTCCTGGAGCAGGTCCCAGATCTCGCGGTCGCGTTCGGCCGTCCAGATGACGGGCCGTTCGATCCCCGAGAGTTCGTCCCACAGGCGTGAGACGTCGAAGGGCAGGCAGTGTTCGAAGATCGGCCAGTGGCCGTAGCGGTCGGCGAGCGCGGCGTGGGCGGCCTCGAACGCCTCCTTCAGCGTTCCCCCGCGCGCGTGCACCGCGCCGACCTCCTGGAGCATGACCCGCAGGAAGTGGCGGGTCTGCTCGATGGCGGCGTCCACCGCGGCGCGTCCGCGGGTCACCGGGCCGCGCCCGCCCACGAGCATGTCGGCGCCCAGCGCGGCGACCCGGTCCAGGGTGGGACCGGCCCAGTCGCGGTGGAAGGCGTCGCCGGTGTAGAGCGCGGCCTCGGCTTCGACGAGGTCGCCGGCGAAGAGGATCCGCTGCCGGGGCAGCCAGGCCACGATGTCGCCTTCGGTGTGGCCGCGGCCGAGGTGTTCCAGGACGAGTTCGCCACGGTCGCCGCCGAGGTCGATGGTGACCCGGTCGGCGAAGGTCTGGGTGGGCCAGGTCAGTCCCGGGACGGAGGAGGCGTCCTTGGCCAGGCGCGGCATGCGCTCGAACTCGCTCTTCCAGTCCTGTTCGCCGCGTTCGGCGATGAGGGCGCGGGTCTTCTCGTGGGCGATGACGATGTCGGCGTCGAAGGCGCTGGCGCCCAGGACGCGCACGGCGTGGTAGTGGGAGAGCACCAGGTAGCGGATGGGCTTGTCGGTGTGCTCGCGCAGCCGGGCGAGCCAGGCGCGGGCGGCGGTGGGGGTGGCCAGCGCCTCGAAGCAGATGAGGAAGTCCTCCGCCTCGATGGCGCCGATGTTGGGGTCCCCCTCGGCGGTCAGCGCGTAGACGCCGTCGGCGAGGACCTCCAGGGTCTGTTTCTTCTCGTCGAGGTCGGCGGACGAGGCGAAGGGCTTCTTGGCCATGGTCGGGCCTCCGGAGCAATGATCAAACCTTTGATTAATCGGACGCTACGTGCTCCAGGTCACGCGACCAAGGGTATCGCGCCACTTGCTTATGTGAAGTGAGTCACATGATTTGTCCGGCCTGAAAGGGCGGGCGCAACGGCCGCGTGGCAGGGCCGCCGCCAAAGAGGCGCGGTGGACTAGGGTGGGGCGGCGTGAGCCACGGAACCGACATCCCCGACGGGCTGACCTTCTGGTCCTTCGTGGACTACGCCGTGGAGCGGGTCGGGCGCGCGATGCCCTCGGTGGACCTCGACGCCATGCGACTGGTCCTCACCCTGCACCGGGTGACCAGCATGGTCGTCTACGACCTGGAGTCATCGGTGCACCGCCCCAGCGGATGGACGTGGCCGGGGTTTCGGGTCCTGTTCGTCCTCTGGCTGGCCGGCCCGATGGAGGCCAAGACCGCGGCCGAACTGTCGGGTATGAGCCGGGCGGCGGTCTCCTCCCTGGTCAACACGTTACACCGGGACGGGCTGGTGACCCGTGAGCGCGCCGACTACGACCGTCGCGCGGTGCGCATCGGCCTGACCGGGGCCGGGCGCGACGCCATCGAACGGGGGTTCGTCGCGCACAACAGGCGCGAGAGCGCCTGGGCCATGGCGCTCACGGGCGAGGAGCGCGCCACCCTGGTCGCGCTGCTGGGCAAGCTCATGGAAGGGTCGTCCGCCGCCGAGGCCAAACGGCGGAGCTGAGGGCCGGGCCGCCCGGCCCCTCCGGCTCAGGGGCGGGCGAAGGGGGACAGGGCGGCCGCGCCGGTGGCCTCCAGGATGCCCCGCGTCTCCATCAGCGCCTCCAGCACGCGCTCGCGCAGATCGGGGGTGCAGCGCGCGGTCGGGATGGAGCAGCTCAGCGCGTCCATGGCGGGGGTGTCGTAGCGCAGCGCCACGCCCAGGCAGGTCAGCCCGACGACGTTCTCACCGTTGTCGACCGCGTACCCACGCCCGCGTATCGCGGCCAGCTCGGCGAACAGGCCCGCCCTGTCGGTCACGGTGGTCTCGGTCAGGGCCGCCAGTTCGGCGGGCAGGAGCGCGTCGACCTCCTCGTCGGAGCGCTCGGCCAGCAGGGCCTTGCCCAGGGAGGTGCTGTGCGCGGGGAGACGGCGTCCCACGCGGCTGAAGGGGCGCAGGTAGTGACGGGACTCGCGGGTGGCCAGGTAGACGACGTCGGGGCCGTCGAGCCGGGCGAAGTGCAGGGTCTCGCCCAACCGCTCGGACAGCGCGTCCAGGTGGGGACGCACGAGCGCGAGCCGGGGATCGGCGTCGATGTAGGCCGTGCCGGCGAGGAGCGCCCGGATGCCGATGGAGTAGAGCGACCCGGTGGGGTCGGTGCGCACCCATCCGCGGTGCACCAGGGTCTGGAGCAGCGCGTACAGGCTGCTGCGCGGCACCGACATGCGTTCGGACAGCTCTCGCAGGGTCGCGGGCTCCCGCAGGCCGCCGAGAAGTTCGAGGAGTTCGACGGTGCGGGCCGCGGACTTGACCTCGCGCACGCCCGATGACTCGGTCACGGGACTCCTTCCGGGATGGCCGGCGCATGGACGCGGTCGCGGACGCGAAGTCCGGCGACCGGAGTCGTGTCGATGTCTGTCTAGATCCGGAGATTGTATCCAAGGGGGTGGACAGCGCCGGTCGGCGTCGGCGGAAACGCGGGACGGGGCGCCTCTGGGGGCGGGGTGACCTGCCCGGACGTGCCGGTGGCCATGCTCTCCCGCGTCATCGGGGCCGCCGGGGTGGCGCCGGCCGGGCCGAAGGCAGCGTGTCGTGGGCGCGGCGTGGCCGCGGGATCCGCTGGGGACGCGGGAGCGGCGCGCCTCGCCTGAGGTGCGGAGCGGGCGTCCGATGCCCGGTTTCCACCCTCCTGGCAGCGTTGCTCACATGTTGACGTGATGTGTCTCGCAGATTAATGTTCGTTTCCATACGAAAAAGCTGTCTACATATGGAGACAAATTGAGTGATGTGACCACGCCCCGGGATCCGGTCGATCGTCCCGCGGGCGTCCGCGAGACCGCCGAGCGGCTCGCCGAGGGCATGCGCCGTTCCGTCCTCGCCTTCCCGCTGACCGCATTCGGCCCCGACGGGGAGTTCGCCCCCGCCGAGTTCGACGCCTACCTCGACCACCAGCTCGCCGCCGACCCCGGGGCGCTCTTCGTCGCCTGCGGGACGGGGGAGTTCTTCAACCTGGGCGTCGAGGAGTACGAGCGGATCGTCACCGCCGCGGTCCGCCGCGCAGCGGGCCGCCTGCCCGTTGTCGCCGGCACCGGCTACGGCACGCCACTGGCGGTGGAGTTCGCCCGCGCCGCCCAGCGCGCCGGCGCCGACGCGCTGCTGCTCCTGCCCCCCTACCTGATCCGCTCCCCCCAAGAGGGACTGCGCGCCCACGTCGAGGCGGTCGCCGCGGCCACCGGGCTGCCGCTCATCGTCTACCAGCGCGACAACGTCACCTTCGCCCCCGAGACGCTGGCCGAGCTGGCGCGCGTGCCCACCGTCATCGGTCTCAAGGACGGGCACAGCGACCTCGACCGGGTCCAGCGCCTCGTCCGCGCCGCGCCCGAGGGGTTCCTGTTCTTCAACGGCGCGCCGACCGCCGAACTCCAGGCCCGCGCCTACGCCGCCACCGGTGTGCCCGCCTACTCCTCGGCCGTGCACGCCTTCGCCCCCGAGATCGCCGGCGCCTTCTTCCGCGCGCTCGGTGAGGGGGACGACGCGACGGTCGACGGCCTCCTCGACGGCTTCTACATCCCCTGGGTGCGGCTGCGCGACAAGGGGACGGGATACCCGGTGTCGCTGGTCAAGGCCGCGGCGCGGATCCGCGCGAAGGAGATCGGGGCCGACGTCGGCCCGGTCCGTTCCCCGCTGGCCGAACCCGCCCCCGAGCACCTCGAGGAGGCGCGCGAGCTCATCCGCACCGGTCTGAGCCTCGTCGCCCGCTGACCCCCCAGGAGACCCCATGACCACACCGACGACCGGCGCGCGCGTTTCCGAGGTGCGCGTCACCCCGATCCTCATCACCGACCCGCCGTTGCTCAACCTCCAGGGGGTTCACCAGCCCCTCACCCCCCGCACCATCATCGAGGTGCACACCGCCTCCGGCCACGTCGGCCTGGGGGAGACCTACGGCGACACCGAATACCTCGACGCGATCCGCAAGGTCGCCCCCCATCTCGACGGGGTGGAGGTCGCGCGCCCGACCGCGCTGAAGGCCCTCATCGACCAGATCCTCGGGGAGGAGACCGGGGAGGCCGCCACCGCGGACGTCCCCGCCTCGGGCCTGCGCGGCAAGCGCGACCTGGCCAAGCTCAAGGCCAGCGTGTTCGCGGCCTTCGAGGTCGCGTTCCTCGACGCCTGGGGGAAGGTCCTCGGTGTCCCCGTCCACGCGCTGCTCGGCGGCAAGGTGCGCGACCGCGTGGACTACAGCGCCTACCTGTTCTACAAGTGGGCCGCCCATCCCGGGCAGGACCCCGACGCCTGGGGCGCCGCGCTGGATCCCGCCGGCGTGGTCGAGCAGGCCCGGATCTTCGTCGAACGCTACGGCTTCACCTCGATCAAGCTCAAGGGCGGGGTCTTCGAGCCCGACGCCGAGATCGCCGCGGTGCGCGCGCTGCGCGAGGCGTTCCCGGACATGCCGCTGCGCCTGGACCCCAACAGCGCCTGGTCGGTGGAGACGAGCCTGTACGTGGCCCGCGAGCTCACCGGGGTCCTGGAGTACCTGGAGGACCCCACCGCGGGCGTCGAGGGTATGGCGCGGGTCCACGCCGAGACCGGCATGCCCCTGGCCACCAACATGTGCGTCACCGGCTTCGACGAGGTGCCCGAGGCGTTCGCCCGCCGCGCCGTCCAGGTGGTGCTCAGCGACCACCACTACTGGGGCGGGCTGCGCGCCACCCTCGACCTCGCGGCGATGTGCCGCTGCTACGGGGTGGGGGTCTCCATGCACTCCAACACCCATCTGGGTATCAGCCTCGCCGCGATGACCCAGGTCGCCGCGGCCGTCCCCAACCTCCACCACGCCTGCGACACCCATCGCCCCTGGCAGGAGGAGGACGTCATCACCCGCCCGCACACCTTCACCGGGGGCGCGGTCGAGGTCGGCGACGAACCCGGCCTGGGCGTCGAGCTGGACCGGGAGGCGCTGGCCGACCTGCACCGTCGCTGGGCCGACAGCGAGGTACGCGACCGCGACGACGTCGCCGCGATGCGGGTCGTCGAACCGGAGTGGAACGCTCCGCGGCTGCCCCGCTGGTAGCGGATCTCCCTGCCGGCCCCACGGACCGTGCCGCGCGGGCGCGGTCACGGCTTCCGGGTGGTGGCCGCCACCCGGAAGCCCCTCCTCGGCGTCGCCCCGCCCTCGCGGGACGGCGCCGCAACGGGCGCAGCCGGATCGAGCCGGATGCGCCCCGGATCCTGCGGAAGGCATCCACATGACCCCTCTCAACCACCCTATCCAGCCGCGGCCACTGGCCGCCGAGACGGTCGAGCTGGCCTGGTCGCTGCCGGAATGGGCGCTCATCGCGACCGTCGTCGGCGGCGTGGCGCTGCTGCTCGTGCTCGTCATGGCGGCGAAGATGCACGCCTTCATCGCGCTGCTCATCGTCAGCATCGCCGTGGGGGCCGTCTCGGGCCTGCGTTTCGTCGACATCCCCGGTGTGCTCCAGGAAGGCATGGGGGCGACACTCGGCGACATCGCCATCATCGTGGCCCTCGGCGCGATGCTCGGCCGGATGATGGAGGAGTCGGGCGCGGCCCGCGTCCTCTCCGAGTACCTGCTCAAACGCTTCGGGGAACGGCGTTCCCCGCTGGCCGTCGGTGTGACCGCGCTGATCTTCGGCATCCCGGTCTTCTTCGATGTCGGCTTCATCATCATGCTGCCGCTCATCTACGCCGTCGCCAAACGGTCGGGACGTTCGCTGATCAGCATCGCCCTGCCGGCCGCGGGCGGACTGGCGATCATGCACGCGGTGCTGCCGCCGCATCCCGGCCCGGTGGCCGCGGCGGGACTGCTCGGCGCGAGCCTGGGGTGGGTCACGATCATGGGTCTCATCTGCGGCCTGCCCGCCTGGTATCTCGGCGCCTACCTGTTCGGCTCGCGCCTGGGCGACCGCGTCTTCGTCCCGGTTCCCGCCGGCCTCTCCGCCGAGGCCGAACGCCAGGCCAAGGGGGAGGACGGCGACGAGGAGGCGCGCGCCCCGGGGTTGGGCCTCACCCTGGCCATCATCACGCTGCCGGTCCTGCTCATCCTGCTCAACACCTTCTCCTCGGTGTTCCTGCCCGAGAGCGGCCTGCGCGACGCGCTGATGTTCATCGGCGACCCGATCACGGCGCTGATCATCGCGACGCTGCTGTCGTTCTGGCTGCTGGGGCTGCGCGGCGGGTTCAGCCTGGAGCGCGTCGAGAAGGCGGCGACCGCCGCGCTCGGCCCGGTCGCGCTGGTCCTGCTCGTCACCGGGGCCGGCGGGGTCTTCGGCGAGGTGCTGGAACGCACGGGAGCCGGGGAGGCGCTGGCCGACGTGCTGGGTGAGACCTCCCTGCCCGTGATCGTGCTGGCCTTCATCATCGCCACGGCGCTGCGCGTGGCCCTGGGCTCCAAGACGGTCGCCATCGTCACGACCGCCCCGATCGTGGCACCGCTCATCGCCCAGGCCGGGATGGGCCAACCGGAGATCGCGCTCGTCGTCATCGCGATCGCGGCGGGCGGGACCGTGCTGTCCCACGTCAACGACTCCGGGTTCTGGCTGATGAACCGCTACCTCGACATCGACATCAAGACCACGTTGAAGAGCTGGACGATGATGGAGACGCTCATGGGGGGCATCGCGTTCCTCATCGCCGCCGCCATCAGCGCCGGCCTCGCGTTCACCACCTGACCCGTGGGGCGGGCCGCCCCGCGCTCCGTCCCACCCACGACAAGGAGAGGAAGGTTCACCATGGCCGATCAGGCCGAGGTCCTCAGCATCGATCCGCGCACGGGGAAGGTGGCGGAGGTGGTCGCCACCGAGAGCTCGCCGGAGGAGGTGGCCGCGCTGTGCGCCGCCGCCGCCCAGGCGGCACCCGAGCTGGAACGACTCGGGCGCGCCGCGCGGGTCCGCATGCTGCGGGCGATGGCGGCCGCCCTGGAGGCCGACCGCGAGACGATCGTGGGGGTGGCCGACCGGGAGACCGCGTTGGGCGCCCAGCGGCTCAACGGCGAGCTGACGCGCACCCGTTACCAGTTCGAGCTGTTCGCCGACGCGGTGGAGGAGGGCTCCTACCTCGAAGCCGTGATCGACCACCCGATGGACACGCCGATGGGTCCCCGGCCGGACCTGCGGCGGATGCTGATGCCGTTGGGGCCGGTGGCGGTCTTCGGGGCGGGCAACTTCCCGCTGGCCTTCTCGGTGCCCGGGGGCGACACGGTGGCGGCGTTGGCTGCGGGCTGTCCGGTGGTGGTCAAGGCCCATCCGGGCCACCCGGCCACGTCGCAGCGCTGCTTCGAGGTGATGGCCGCCGCCGCGCTGGAGGCCGGGGCGCCGCGTGGCGTGCTGGGGCTCGTCCACGGACAGGAGGCGGGGGCCCTGCTGGTCACCGACCCCCGGATCAAGGCGGTGGGGTTCACGGGGTCGCTGCGCGGCGGCCGGGCCCTGTTCGATCTGGCGGCCGGGCGACCGGACCCGATCCCCTTCTACGGCGAGCTGGGCAGTGTCAACCCCCTGGTCGTGACCCCGCGGGCCGCCGACCAGCGCGCGGGCGAGATCGCCGAGGGGATCGTCGGCTCCTTCACCATGGGCCAGGGGCAGTTCTGCACCAAGCCCGGCCTGGTGTTCCTGCCCGAGGGCGAGTCGGGGGAGGCGGTCGCCACGGCGATGGCCGAGGCGGTCTCCGGCCGTGCGGCCGGAACGCTGCTGAGTCAGGGCATCCGCGAGGGCTACCTGTCGCGTTCGGCGGTGCTGTCCGAGGCGACCCGCGTGTTGGCGGAGGGCGCGGCCCCCGGCGAGGACGGCTGGCAGGCGCCGGTGCTGCTCTTGGCGACCGAAGCGCGACGCCTGGACGCCGAGGTCGCCGAGGAGTGCTTCGGTCCTTTGACCCTGGTGGTCACCTACCGGGACGAGGAGGAGCTGATGCGGGCGCTGTCCGCCCTGCCGGGTTCGCTCACCGGCACCGTTCTCTCGGCGCGGGAGACGCAGGACGCGACGGCGCAGCGCGCGGCCGCGCGGTTGCGCGACTTCTGCGGCCGGGTCGTGTTCAACGGTTTCCCGACCGGGGTCGCGGTGAGCGCGGCGATGACGCACGGTGGGCCGTGGCCGGCGACCACCGATCCGCTGCACACCTCGGTCGGCCTCACCTCGATCCGCCGTTTCCTGCGCCCGATCACCTGGCAGAACGCGCCGCAGGAGGTGTTGCCGGAGGAGCTGCGGGACGGTTTCACCGGGGTTCCGCGGCGTGTGGACGGTCGGCTCCAGTCGTGACGACCCGCGGTCGAGGACCAGGTGAGGTGAAAATCTGCGCCTGAGCGGGAAAACCTGAAGGAAAGAAACGGGGCGGGCGGGCACGCCCTTCCCGGCGCGGCGCAGGCCGGGGGAGGAGGGGCGAGCGGGCCGAGGACGGCGGCCCGCTCGCCCTTCGCCTTGCTCTCCCCGCACCAGCGGTGGTTCGTCGGGCGGTCCGACGGGAGCAGTCCACCCCTGAAGGGTCAAAGCATCGCCAGACGCTTTGAAAAGGACATTCGATACGTCCCTGGGGCGTAGTGCTAATTTCTCCCTATGACCGAACTGTCAGCAGGTGACCGGCTGTGCCGCTGGTCTCCCGGGGATTCCCGGCCACCCCTCGCGGACGTTCCGTCCGGCGTGGCCCGAAGTCCCGGCTGACGGCAGGGCGCGAGTCGCGCCCGATCCGGGATCCCCGACCCCGAAACCCCCACGTCGTCTTGTCCTCGTCCCCGCCCCGGCCCGGGGCGGGGTTCACGCCCGGTAACCGGAGGATGCGGATGGACAGTGGCAGGGAGTACCCGAACCCGTTCAGTCGGTGCCCCGAATGCGGACTGGTGACCGAACCGCGCAGGCTCGACTACGTGGCCGCGGCGCACGGTCGCATCGACTGGGGGCACCCGGTCGTCGTGACGTGCCTGGCCTGCGACCGCCCTCATGAACTGACGCCCCTGGACGTCCTCGAACTGGACGGATTCCACGAGTGCGACCAGTGCGGCCAGATGACGCCGTGCCCCGAGGAGGCCGCGCGGCTGCACTGTCTGCGCTGCGGTGCGCTGGCCTGCCGCCCGGTCCTGCACGACCCGGTGGCCCGGCCGGAAACGGTGGTCTGAAGCAGGGCAGCCTCCCCGCGCGTGCCCTCGTCCGTCGGAACCGGGCGAGGGCACGGTCGCGTCCGGGGCCGGCCGGCGACGGGAAGGGCGCCACCATGCCTGCGCGGAAACGGGGCGCCCTGCCCGCGGGGCGTTCACGAGTCGGCCAGGGCCGCGCGGGACTCCTCGGTGTGGGGATGGTCGGGGCCCAGCACCCGCTCGCGGCCGGCCAGCGCGAGCTCGAACTCGCTTCGCGCCTCCTCGCGCCGCCCCTGGCCCCGCAGGCACAGGGCCAGTCCGTGCCGCCTCGGGGGGATGACCGTCCACCGGATCCCTTCCCTGCCGGGCCGTCGTGGGGAGGAGCGGCCCGTGGGGTCCAGCGCACCGGATCGTCCGCGAGGCGGTCAAGGGGATGGCCGCAGGCGGCCGGACCGTCCGCGCCCCGCCCTCAGTCGCGCGGGCGGCGCCGGGCGAAGTCCGCGGCGATCTCCTCGAAGGTGGCCCAACGCACCCCTTCGTGCCCGTTGACGTGCTCGATCAGCCGTTCGTGCATCGACAGCACGTGGGGACGGCCCGACACGTCGGGGTGAATCGTCATCGCGAAGACCGCGTAGTCGTATTCGCGGTACACCCAGTCGAACTGATCCCGCCACATCTGCTCGATGTCGCGCGGGTTGACGAAGCCGTGGCTGTTCGGACTGGACTTGATGAACATCATCGGTGGCAGGTCGTCGAGGTGCCACGACGCGGGGATCTCGATCAGGTCGGTCTCCTCGCCGCGCTCCAACGGGCGCATCCACTCCTGGGCGGGCCTGTCGTAGTCGATCGGGGTCCACGAGTCGCCCACCCGCACGTAATAGGGCTGGAAGTCGTGGTGCATCAGGGAGTGGTCGTAGCGGAACCCCCGTTCCAGCAGGAGCTCGTTGGTGATGGGGGAGAACTCCCACCACGGGGCGACGTAGCCGACGGGACGCCGCCCGGCACGCTCCTCGATGAGTTCGATGCACCGGTCCAGGACCGCGATCTCCTGGTCGCGCGACATCGCGATCGGGTTCTCGTGGCTGTAGCCGTGCACGCCGATCTCATGACCGGCCTGGGAGCAGGCCGTGAACTGTTCGGGGAACGTCTCGATGGAGTGGCCGGGCCAGAACCACGTCGTGGGGATGGCGGCGCGCCGGAACAGCTCCAGCAGGCGGGGCACCCCCACCTCGCCCGCGAACATGCCACGGGAGATGTCGCAGGGCGAGCCCGCGCCCCCGTAGGAGCCGAGCCAGCCTCCCACCGCGTCCACGTCGACGCCGTAGGCCACCAGGATCTCCTTCGCCATGACAGTCGGCTCCCTTCGTCGTGCCACTCGCAAGATCTCCCGCGGGACGTCGCAGCCCGTGGGCGGTCAGTCCTCCGCCGCGATCGCGCCCGCCGCGCGCAGCCAGGTGCGGCACCGCCAGGCGACCGCCTCGACGTCGGGGGTCTCGGGCTCGGGGGCCAGGGCCACGGCCAGCAACAGTCGGGCCTGCCAGGGGGAGAGATCACCCGCGAAGATCGCGCCGGCCTCGGCGAGGTCGGCGCCCCCGCCGGCGTACAGGCCGGTGACCGCTCCGGCCCCGGTCCGGCCGGCCACGATCACGGGCGTGCCCGTCTCCAGCGCCTGCAGGCAGGCGCGCACCGTTCCCGGGGTGGCGTTGCCCGCCCCGAACGCCGCGACGACGAGACCGCGGGCGCCGGCCTGCACCGCCCGTCCGACCTGCGAGCCGTCACAGCCCAGATACTGCGCGACCACCTCGACCCGGGGAAGGTCGACGAGGTCGGAGGTGAGCAGAGGGCCGGGCGGGGAGGCGAAATGGTGGTGGCGCACCCCCGCCTCGTCGACGTGCCCCGAGGGTCCTCGATCCGGTGCCGAGAAGGCGTCGAGCGCCAGCGCGTGGGTCTTGCGTACGCCGATCGCGGGCAGGATCGCGTCGGCGAAGGCGATCATCACCCCCGAACCAGCGGACGCGGGGGAGGCCGCCCAGCGCAGCGCGGCGGAGAGGTTGCGGGGACCGTCCGGCGCGGGGTCGTCGAAAGGGCGCTGGGCGCCGGTCACGACGACGGGGGCACGTCCCGCGTGCGCCAACGCGAGCAGGAACGCCACCTCCTCCAACGTGTCCGTGCCGTGGGTGACCACCACGCCGTCCGCCTCGTTGACGGCCGCGCGCACGGTGCGCACCAGGGCCAGCGCCCCGGGCACGTCCACGGCGAAGCCCGCGGTGGCGGAGACGTCACGGGTCTCCACCACGGTGGCGCCGAGCCCGTCCACCTCCAGGGCGCTCCGCAGCAGTTCCGCCGCCCCGGCGCTGACCCGCCGGCCCTGCGCCGATGCGCGGGACGCGATGGTCCCACCGGTGGCCAGGAGAACGATGCGGCCCACGTGACCTCCGGAAACGTTCGATCGATCGGTCCCGGAGCATTCTGCGGTCCGGCAGTGGGCGAGGCAAGCGGGAAACGCGGGGAGCCCGGGAGGAATCGCCCGAGGCCGCAAGAGGGAGGCGGGACGGGCGCCGTGCGCGTCGAGCCGATCCGGTCCCACAGGAAGGCGGGTACCGGGTGTGTGCTTTGGAGCGCGATGGGTAGCTGGGCACTCCGACGCGAACCGTTTCGTCCGAGTCGAAAAGGGGTGAAGGCGTGTACCAACTCCATCCCGATGACGCGCTGGCCGCCGCCAGAGAGGAGTTTCCGGCCTATCTGATCTGCGAATTCCACGACGGTCGAGGCGCTCCCGACTACACCGCCATCCTCCGCGAGGGCTACCGCAGTGGAATGCAGGCCCAGATGCTGCACGCGCCGAGCTTGGACGACCTGCTCGCCGAGTTACGCGCCCAGCCCCGTCCCCAGCCGGCCCGGCACGACCGTGCCGGGCACCTCGGCCCGTCCGGCGGCGACTGACCGGCGGACGACCCCGAGAGCGCGGAAAGGAGACGTCCGGGTGTCCGGGCACCGGCTCATCCGCGCAGAGGCCGAGGACACGGTGTGCGCCCGTCCGAGGAAGGGCGGGCGCACACCGTACAACAGCTCCCCGCCCTCCGCCCGGCCGGGTGACACGGGATCCGAACGGGCGGAGGACACCTTCTCCCCGGATGACAATGGGCCGCCCCGATTCGACGCCGCCCTCCCACCGGCGCCCCGGCCCACCCCCGCCGTCCGAGGTCGAACGGTCGTCACCGCTCCGTGGAGCGGGCCCCGAGGACGCGTCAGGCGGGAACGAGCGGAGGCTCGGGCTCGCCGGCCTCGGGGTCGTCGCTTCGGGCGCGCCCCGCCGCGGCGCGGGAGGCGGCCTCGGCCACGGCGGCCTTGGCGTCGACGCGGCCGTACCCGTAGCGTTTGCTGTGGCCCCGCTCGTCGTACTCGCCGGGAGTGTCGTCGATGCGCCGGGCCGAGACGCGGATGACGTCCTTGACCTCGCTCCAGGTGAGTTCGGGCGCGGTCGCCAGAATCAGCGCGGCGACGCCGGCGGCGCCCGGGCAGGCGCTCGACGTGCCACCGAAGGAGTTGGTGTAGTCCCCTCGTTCGTCCCCCAGCGAGCTGTCCCCCGGGTTGTAGCCGTCCCGCCCCCGGCGATCGGTGGTCCAGATGCCGGGGGTGAGGGATTCGTGGCCGTCGCTGCTGGGGAAGCAGCACCAGATCGCCTCGCCGTGGTCGCTGTAGGCGCTCTGCTCCCCGCGATCGTTGCAGGCCGCCACCGCGATGACCTGTTCGTTGCTGGCGTAGCCGTCGTTGTCGACGCTCTCGGCGCCGTTGCCCGCGGCCCAGACGACGACGCAGCCGCGCCCGCCACGGCCGTTGCGCACCGCGTGGTCGATGGCCAGCCGGGTGCTGTCGGGCAGGGGCACCACCTGGTCGTGCAGCGGGTCGGAGGGATCCCACCAGCGGCCGTCCCGGGGACCCCAACTGCACGAGATGATGTCGGCACCGTGGTCGGCGGCCCACACGAAGGCGTCGGCCTCGTCCTGGGAGCCCAGGCCGGAGACGAGCCGGATGGGCATCAGCCGCGCGGCGGGCGCCACCCCGGACGCCTCGCCGACGCCGTCGGCGCAGGCGACGCCGGCGCAGGCCGTCCCGTGGTGGTTGCCGTGCCCGGGACGGGGGTCACCGGAACGGGGAGGGCTGGCGGAACGGGGGGCGACGATCTTGCCGTCCGAGGAGAACTCCCGGTGGTCGATGTCGAAGCCGTCGTCGATGACGCAGATGGTCGTTCCCTCACCGCGGGTGGTCTGCCAGGCGGCCACCACGTTGGCGTGGGCGTCGACGCTCCGGCCGTCGACGGTGACCGGTCCCAGGTGCCATTGGTGGGGGAAGGCGGCCCGGTGGCTCGGCTCGCGGATCAGCTCGGGGTGGCACAGGTCGACGTCGTCGCGGTCCAGCAGCTCCTCGGCCAGATCGAACACGGCGGGGCCGGTGCCCTCCGGAGCGGCGACGAAGTAGGCCCCGCGGGCGTAGCCGAGCGTCCGTTTGACGGTGAGCCCGGCCCCCGTCAGGACGCGTTCGCAGTGATCGGCCGACGCGTCGTCGGCGAATTTGACGAAGACGTTCTCGGTGTAGACGACGGGCGCGCCCGAGGGGTCGCGCAGTCCACGACCGGCGAAGCGCACCTCGGGATCGGTGTGGATGATGTCGGCCAGTTCGCGCGCCGCACCGGTCGGGGCCGCGTACACGTCCACGCCGACGTCGGGCAGGCCGAACAGCGCGGACAGCCGCCCACCCGCCTCGCGACTGCGGCGTCCCAAAGGCGCGGTCTCGTGGCGGGTGCCGCGCCGTCGGGTGCGCACGACGACCAGGTCGTCGTGGTCGAGCAGCTCCAGCCGGAAGCCGTCGGTCCCCCCGAACCTGCAGGTGACCATGGTGTTCCCCCCTCGTCGTACCATGCTGTTCGCTTTGAGTATGTGATCACTCACGCATGGTGATCAAGGGGGGGTGACGTGCGAAACTGGGGATGTGGAAGCACCGGAACCGCCCGTTGGGGCTCCCGAGGAGGTCCCCTCCTCCACCGCCGTGGCCGGCCCCCGCTACCGGCTGGACCGTGAATCCGTCGCCGTGCACTCCGCGGGGGAGACGGTGTCCGTCGTCCAGGGCCCTCCCCTCCGGCTGCCCCCGGGCAGCCGTGTGGGACCGGTGTACCGCCGGACGCCCGGGGGAGAGGTCGTCGTGCCGACCGGGCGCCTGCACGTCCGCTTCGCCGAGGGGGAACGGGCCGAGGAGCAGCGCGCCGAGTTGGCCGGCATCGGAGTGGTCATCGACCGGGTACCCGCATACGCCCCGCACACCGCCTGGGTGCGCGGGGCGCGCGGGGAGATCGCCGAGTCGCTGCGGCTGGTCGAACGTCTCGCCGCCCTCGACGGCGTCCGCAACGTCGAGCCGGAGATGCTGGGCGAACGGGCGTGGCGCTAGCCGCCCGCCTTTTCGGCCTCCGGGACGGCGCCTCAGCGCTTCGGGAGTGTCCGTGCCGCCCGCTGTTCCGCGGTGGAGGGTGCCGAACGCCGCTGCGCGGGGACGGGGGTCTCGGTGAGCGCCCGGAGCGCCTCCTCGCGGGTCCGGTACACCGTCAGCGACCGGGTGAGTCCGGCCCGGGCGAGCACGCGTTCGGCCGGAGAGTCCGGCGTGGTGATGAGCGAGACCCGGATACCGCGGGCCGTGGCCCGGGTGCGTACCCGCTCCACGATCCCCGCGAGCGCCTCGTCGCACATGAGCGCCGCGCCGACGTCGATGACGAGTTCCCCGATCCGCTGGTTGGCCAGCCAGAGCAACTGCTCGCGTAGTCCGTGGCGGTGCCGGGCCTCGATGCTGTGCGGGAAGGCCGCGATGGCCCCGCGGCCCGCGTAGGAGACGTCGGCCGTCATCTGTGTCATCTGGTGCATGATCCGCCTGTCCAAGGTGTGAAGGAAACGTGTGTTCAACGACTGTGGGAGGTGGCGTCCGGCCGGTCGGAGGAGGAGACCTGGGACGCATCGGTGCCGGAGCCGGTGACCGAGTCGCTCATGAGCTCCTCGCGCAGCGTCCGCAACGTCCGCGCCAGCAGACGTGACACCTGCATCTGGGAGACGCCGATCATCGCGGCGATCTCGGTCTGGGTGTGGTCGGCGAAGAAACGGAGGTAGAGCACCCGCCGCTCCCGGGGAGGAACCCGTCGAAGGGCGACCTTGAGCGCCTCGCGGTCCACCACGTTCTCCAGCGCCCGGTCGAGGCCGCCGAGCGTCTCCCCCAGGGAGGTGTCCTCGTCCTCCTCGGCGCTCTTGCACGGGGCGTCCAGGGAGAGGGCGCTGTAGGCGGAGGAGGCGTTGATGAGTTCGACGGCGCCGTCCAGGTCGAGGTCCATCGCGGCGGCGATCTCGGAGATCGTGGGACTGCGCCCCAGGGCCTGGGTGCGTTCCAGGACCACCCGGTTGAGCTCGTTGCGCCGCTCCTGGTGACGGCGGGGGACGCGCACGGCCCAGGTGTTGTCCCGGAAGTGCCGTTTCAGCTCGCCGCTGACGACCGGGACCAGGTAGGACGGGAACGGTCTGCCGTAGTCGGGGTCGAAGCCGTCGATGGCCTTCATCAGGCCGACCATCGCGACCTGGCGCAGGTCCTCGGTGGGTTCGCCCCGGTTGCGGTAGCGGTCGGCGAGCCGCTGGACCCGTCCCGCGTACATCCGCGCGATCCTGCGGCGCACCTCGTCGCGGACGGGGGACGAGGGAGGAAGCCCGGGCAGGAGCCGGAGGAGGTGTTCGGCGTCGGCGTCGCGGGGGAGGGGCGGGCAGGACGCGCCGTCGCCACCCCCGAGCGGTTTCGAAGCTGATCGGGAGGGTGGGGCGAGTGCGCCGGTCATGACCATGTGACCCCCTGGGCGGTGATGGGTGGTGGGAGATGGGCGGGTCCGTTCTCGTCCTGGCGCGATCGGGACCGGAAGCCTCTCCGGAGCGGGGGGTCGGGTCGACATCGTCGACTATCTGCTATCCGCCGGCGGGGCGGCCGGACCGCTGAATCACGTTTTCAGACCCTTTAAAGGACTTTCCGGGCTGATTGTCATTGAAACGAGATCAAAGATGTTTTTTGTAGCTGTTTGCCCTTTTTGGGGGTGGGTTTGCCCTGGTGAGCGACATGTTCCGTCAACGGGCGGCGAGCGGCGCGCATGGCCTTCCACGGGCCGCTCCAAGGCACCTCGGAACGGAATACGGACAGCTATATGCCCAGGTCAGATGTTTATGGCCACCCGATGGCGGCTAGCGGTCGCCCCGCGGGGGACGCTCGCGCGGGTGCGCGCCGGAGCTCCGTGGTCGGCTTTGAAGGAAAGGCCGCCCCGCAGGGGACCGTCCGGCGCACGGCCGGAGGGGATCCTGCCCGCATCACACGCCGGCGCGGGCGGGGACCGGAGGTGATATCCGGCCGTCACCCGGCCGGGTCGCCCCGGCACGGACGGCCCACCGCGCCGGCGTCTCCCCGACACGCCGGCCCCAGGGGCACCACACCGGAGGGCGCAACCGTACGGGAAGCCGGGAAGCCCGCCACCGTGCCCCCGCAGCCTCCACCGGACGGGGCGGACGACGGGGTACGGTCGCGCCATGACCATGGAGGACGGCAGGACCGCGAGGCCCGAACCCGCGGTCGACAAGCACCTCGCGGGCAGCTTCGCCTGGGACGTGCGTGCCGACATGCTGTGGTGGTCGCCCGGACTCGTGCGGATCTTCGGCTACCCGCCCGGCCGGATGCGCCCCAGCATCGACGCGATCCTGGAACACGTCCACGCCGACGACCTCGGTGACGTCCACGGCCTGCTCGCCCGGATCAAGCGCGACGGCGGTCTCTTCTCCATCCAATACCGCATCATCGACGCGCAGGGGCGCGAGCGCAGTGTCTTGACGATGGGCGCGGCCGAACAGGACGAGACGGCGACCACCGTGTGGGTGGGCGGCCACGCCAGTCTCGCCCCACCGCCCTCCACGCACCCGAGCGCGGGACCGCGCGTGCGCGAACTGGAGGCGGAGAACGCCCAGCTGCGCACCGAGCTGGCCAACGCCTGGGCGGCGCACGCCTCCCTGGCCGACATCGAACAGGCCAAGGGCATGCTCATGCTCGCCTGCGACTGCGACGCGGCCCAGGCCACCGCCGCGCTCAAGCGGATCTCCCAGCACACCAACGTCAAGGTGCGCCACCTCGCCGCGGGCGTCATCGCCGCGATCACCGGTCGGCGCGACGAACTGCCCGCCTCGGTCCGTGACGCGATCCTGCGCGAACTGGGCCGGCTGCGCGCGGGGAACCACCACCCGGAGTGAACGGCGGAGCGGGGTCAGCCCCGGTCCGGTGGGGCGGCCGGCCGGGACGCCCCACCGGCCTCCTCCACGGGACCGCCGCGCTCGGAAGGGGCCCGGACCTTCCCGCCCCCTCCGGCGCCGACCTTCGGCGCGGCGGACTCCTCCTCGGCCGGCGAGCGCCGCAACAGCGCCGCGACCACGGCCGCGATCGGGGTCGACAGGAACGCTCCGGCGATCCCGCCCAGCAGCGAACCGATCGTGATGACGAGCAGGACCACGGGGGAGGGCAGGTCCAACGACCGCCCATAGACCCGGGGCGCGAAGAGGTTGCTCTCCAACTGCTGGACCAGGATGGTCACGCCCACCACGACCAGGGCGATCACCCACCCCTCGGTGACCAGCGCGGCCAGGGCCGACAGGAGACCGGCCAAAAACGCCCCGATCACCGGCAGGAACGCCCCGATGAAGGTGAGGACGATCAGCGGGATCGCGAGCTGGATGTCGATCAGGAAGATCAGGAAGATCCCGATCCCGACCGCGTCGATGAGGCCGACGATCGCGACCCCTCGCACATAGCGTCCCAGCACCTCATAGGCGGTCGTGCCGCCGGAGTAGAGGGAGGAACGGCTCGCGGCGGGGAACAGGCTGAGCAGCCACTGGACCAGCCGGTCGCCGGAGTGCAGGAAGTAGACCGTGAGGACGGCGACCAGGACGATACCGATGACCACCTGACCGGCCGCGACGGCGCTGGACCAGGCGCCGCTGACCAGCCGGCCGGAACTCTGCTGGAGCTCCTGCTGGGCACGCGACCACAGTTGTTCGAACATCGCCTGGTCGACCCCCACCCGGGCGAGCGCCGAGGGCACGCGGGCCAGCCCCTGTTGGACGCTGGCGATCAGGTCGCCCGAGCCGGCGAGGGCGGGTTGGATCATCAACGTGATCGCGCCCCCCAGCACGACCAGCGATCCGAGGACGACGATGGTGGTCGCGGGACCGCGCCCCAGCCCCTTACGGCGCAGCCACGCCGTCGGCGGGCCGAGCAGGGCGGTCAGCGCGACCGCGAGGATGATCGGGATGACGACCGTGCGCAGGCGGATCGCGATCCACACCAGGATCGCGATCGCCGCACCGACGACGAGCAGCCGCCAGGCGACTCCGGCGGCCGCCCGCAACCGTTCGTCGGCGCCGTCCCGTTGCCCTGCCCTGTCCGGGGTCATCCTGCCTCCAACTCTCCGGCCTTCGGTGGGATCGGCCGGAACCACCGGCCAGGCGGATCCGCCCGCCACGCCGCCTCCGCACCACACCTACCCTCTGAGCGAGGGTCGAACGTCCCTTTCGGCCACGACGTGGGGTGACCCGGCATACAATCCCCCTTCCAGGGCCGACAGGCTGACAAGAGCGGAAAGGCCGCATGGGCGAGAAAGACACGCGACCGGGACGGGAGACGGAGTCCGGCACGTCGCCGGAGGAGGCCGACAGCGCCCTCTTCCTGCGGGAGATCGAGCGGCACCTGCTCGTCTGCAAGTTCGCCGTGGACGAGCTGATGACGAAGCTGCGCATCCTGAGCGAGGAGTTCGACTTCGTCCGGGAACACGACCCCATCGAACACATCAGCCACCGCATCAAGCAGCCGGAGTCGATCCTGCGCAAACTCCGCCGCCGAGGGCTGTCCCCCGACGTCGTCTCGGTCCGCGAGCACCTCGACGACGTGGCCGGGGTGCGTGTGGTCTGCCCCTTCGTCTCCGACGTCTACACGGTGGCCCGGCTGCTCGGCCGGCAGAACGACGTGACGGTGATCCAGACGAAGGACTACATCGCCCAGCCCAAACCCAACGGTTACCGCAGCCTGCACCTGATCGTCGAGATTCCGGTCTTCCTCTCCGACGGGGTGGAACAGGTCAGGGCCGAGGTCCAGCTGCGCACGATCGGGATGGACTTCTGGGCCGCGCTCGAACACCAGATCTTCTACAAGTACGACCACAGCGCGCCCGAAGGGCTCCTGGAGGAGCTGACCGCCGTCGCGGAGGAGTCGGCCCGGCTCGACCTGCGGATGGAGGCGCTGCACCAGCGCATGCGCGAGGGCAGCGCGCCCGCCTGAGAGATACAGGGACGGTGCCCGGCACGGACTCCCTGACCGGTCTCAGGGCCGGGGCCCGGCCGAGGCCAGGAGGGCCGCCGTGGCCGAGTAGGCCCGCCGGGCCGCGATCCGGGCGCCAAGTCCGTCCAGGTCGTCGGAGGCCACCTCGACCCCCACCGGCGCCGTCACCCCGTGCCCGCGCAACAGCCGCAGGAAGCCGCGCACATCGGCCACGCCGTCACCGGGGAGGAGCCGGTGGTGCCGCGCCTCCTCGGCCAGATCCCCGCAGGGACGGGCGCGGCAGTCGCAGACCTGTACCGCCACGATCCGCTCGGGAGGGATGGGAGCCAGGTCCGCGGCGGTGCCGGCGGCGCGGTGCCAGTGCCAGGCGTCGACCAGCAGACCCGAATGTCGCGGGTCGCCGCCGCGGGCGAGCTCCCAGGCGCGCGGCAGCGACGGGACCGCCCCGTAGGGCATGAACTCCAGGGCCAGCCGCACCCCACGGGCCGCGGCGCGCTCGCACAGCCGGGCGTAGGCGGCCACGAGGTCGACCCCGGGGGAGAGCGGATCGGGCAGGCCCGTGTGCACTCGTTCGGCGCCGAACGTCAGGGCCATGGCGAACAGAGCGGCTTCGCGTTCGCCGGGCTCCCCGCCCGCCCAGTCCGACAGCAGCTCGACCTCGGTGACCCGCAACCCCAGTTCGTCCAGTAACGCCAGAACGTCGCGGTCGTCGTGCCCGCTGCGGCGGGCCCGGCGCAGGTCGTCGAGGCTCAGGCCCACCCCGGTGAAACCGGCCTCGGCCGCAGCCTCCAGCCGTTCCCGCAGGTCCCTCGCCCCGCGCAGGGTCAAGGAGCTGACCGTGAGGTCGTCGCCGGGTGCCGTCACGCGCATGTCCGTCCCCTCGGATACGGAAGGGGCGGGTGTCCGCCCATCGCCGCGTGGCCCCCTACCCGACGCGGTCCGTCCCACCCCGCGCGTCCTCCTCCCCGAACACGGTGTCCCACCGGCGATAACCTCGGCGGGATCACTATCGGCGCCGCCGCGCGACCGGGCCGCCTCGGCCCGGGGGTCCCGCGGCGGCCTGTCCCGACAGGAGAGGACCCGACCGTGTCCGGTTCCCCAGCCGCTCCCGCCCGCCCCAGCGTGCTGCTGCTCAACGGCCCCAACCTCAACCTGCTGGGGGAGCGCGACCCCGCCCAGTACGGGACCACCACCCTCGCCGACGTCGAGCGCAGGGTCACCGCGCTCGGTGAGGAGCTGGGGGTGACGGTGACCTGCGCCCAGAGCAACTCCGAGGGCGCCCTGGTCGACCACGTGCACGCGGCCCGCGCCCACCAGGCCATCGTCTTCAACCCGGGCGCCTACGCCCACTACAGCATCGCGCTGCGCGACGCGATCGACGCGATCCCCACGCCCTGCTTCGAGGTGCACATCTCCAACGTCCACGCCCGTGAGGAGTTCCGCCACACCTCCGTCATCGCGCCGGTCGCGGCCGGCTGCATCATCGGCTGCGGGGTCCTCGGCTACGAACTGGCGCTGCGCGCCGCCGTCGGGCACATCGGCGGCCGGGCCACCGCGTGACCACGGCGCACGCCGGCCGGCCGCGCGCCGGCCGCCGTGCGCTCTTTCCCCGTGGCGAGGGGCGTTTCCGGTGTTGGCGGGATCGCCCCGTCATGACTGACCGTATGCGGCTCTTGACGTGATACGTCCGCGCGCCCAATGATCAGCCTTCAAACGACGGAGCGCGCTCCGTCCCCGACTCGCGGTGCCCACGAAGCTCCGGAGCCTCACTGGAGGTCACGCGTTGAACCCACGACGACGTCTTGCGACGTCATCCCGCACCACCACGGTCTCCCTGCTCGCCGCCGCGGCGTTGCTGCTCCCGGCCCTCCCCGCCGCCGCGCAGGAGCCCGACGGTGACATCCTCGACCGGCTGGAGGACATCCCCGGCCTCACCGTGGTCGAGGAACAGCCCACCGAGGAGGGGTTCCGCTACTTCGTCCTCGGCTACGAGCAGCCGGTGGACCACACCAATCCGGCCAAGGGCACCTTCCAGCAGAGGCTCACCCTCCTGCACCGCGGTTTCGACCGGCCCACGGTGCTGCACACCAGCGGCTACAACGTCTCCACGCGGCCCTCGCGTTCGGAGCCCACCCGGCTGATCGACGGCAACCAGATCTCCACCGAGCAGCGGTTCTTCTCGCCCTCGCGCCCGGAACCGGCCGACTGGGACGACCTCAACATCCGCCAGGCCGCGGCCGACCACCACCGCATCGTCACCGCGCTCGACGACATCTACGCCGAGGAGTGGATCTCGACGGGAGCCTCCAAGGGCGGTATGACCTCGGTCTACCATCGTCGGTTCTACCCCGGCGACGTGGACGGCACCGTCGCCTATGTCGCCCCCAACGACGTCCGCGACCGCGAGGACAGCGCCTACCTGGAGTTCTTCGAGACGGTCGGCGACGACCCCTCCTGCCAGCGCTCGCTGGAGGGGGTGCAGCGCGAGGCGCTGGAGCGCCGCGACGAGCTGGTCGCCCACTACGAGGAGCTGGCCGCGGCCAACGGCTGGACCTTCCACCGCGCGATCGGCAGCGCCGACGCGGCCTTCGAGATGCTGGTGCTGGACACGCCCTGGGCGTTCTGGCAGTACCAGACGACGTCACGGTGCGCCGACGTGCCCGGCACCGACGCCACCACCGATGAGATCGCGGCCTTCCTCGACGAGATCGCCGGGTTCGAGTTCTACAGCGACCAGGGCACCGAGCCCTACATCCCCTACTACTACCAGGCCGCCACCCAGCTCGGCACCCCGAGCGTGCCCACCGACCACATCGACGACCTGCTGGAATACCCGGGACAGTTCACCGCGTCGACCTACCTGCCCGACGAGATGGACCTGCCCCGCTATGACCACCGCGCGATGCCCGACATCGACCGCTGGGTCCGCAACCACGGCAGCCAACTGCTGTTCGTCAACGGCGAGTACGACCCGTGGAGCGCCGAACCGTTCGAGGTCCGGCGCGGACACCGGCGGGAGGCCTTCTCCTTCACCGCGCCCGGCGCCAACCACGGCGCCAACATCGCGGCACTGACCGAGGCCGACCGCGCCGCCGCCACCTCGGCGCTGCGCCGTTGGGCGGGCGTGGCCGACGAGGTCGCTACCCTGCGCGGCGGTGACCGCATCCCCGGGCTGGACGACGTCGGCGACACCGAGCGCCGTCCGATCTGACCGGTCGATCAGGTGCCGTGGCCCCGGTGGGCGTCCCGCCCGCCGGGGCCACGGTGCTCCAGCCCCGTCTCCCCAGGGGCGCGCCCCGGCGGGAAAAGCTCATTCCCGTGGTTCGGCGTACCAGCGCCAGGAGCTCCGGCGAGGACGTCCGGGCAGCTCACCGCGTCCCGTGGCCCAGAGCAGGGTGGGCCAGGGCTCCGCCTCCGCCGGCACGTCGGGAAAGAGACGGGCCAGCACCCGCGCGCACAGGCCCGCGGGCGGTCGCCAGGCCAGGCCGAGCCCCAACGCCATGTCGTGCGTGTGCACCAGGGTCTCGACGATCCCCATCGCGGCGAACCCCGCCGGATCCGACACCCCGTGGCAGTGGTAGGCGCGCGTTTCGGCCGGGCGGACGCGCACCATCGCCGTCAGCAACGCGCCGCTCGCCTCCACCACCTGCAACAGGCCCGCCGGACCCGCGCCCCGATCGGCGTGGACGCTGTTGGCCGGACCACCGGGGCGACGGCTCTCCCACACGAAGGGCACCTCGCGCTCCAGCGGCGGGGTGCGCGGACCCAGCTGCGCCGCGTAGGCGAACAGGTCGTCGGCGAGGTGCTCGGCGGTCTCCCAGCAGCTCCAGTCCAGGCGACCGGCCGGGCCGTCCCAGGCCGCCTCGGGGGCCTGGCGGAGGGTGTCCACGGCGAGGCGCACGGCGAGGTCGACATCGTCGGCGGTGACGGGGGAGCACGCTGTCTCCACGGGTTCGGACATGGGGCGACCGTAGCGCACGCGGAAAGCGCCCGGCGCGGCCCGGCCGCCCCCAGGCAGCGGGCTCACACGCGCTCGGGCACCTCGTTGCCCGCGGCGCGGATGGCCGCGGGGATGTTCACGGCCAGCAGCGCGGCGAAACCGATGACGAAGAACAACGCCAGCGAGAGGATGGCCGTGCGGTAGTCCCCGCCTGTCACGTCCAGGGCGATCCCCAGGGTGAGCGAGCCGAGGAAGGCCGAGCCCTTGTCGCTGATCTCGTACAGGCCGAAGTACTCGGCCTCCTTGCCGCGCGGGATGAGGTGGGAGAACAGGGAACGCGACAGCGCCTGGGTGCCGCCCAGCACGATCGCGATGAAGAAGGCCAACACCACGAACTGCGGCACCGAACCCGCCTGAAGGAGCGGCGCCGCCGACACCACCACCAGCCAGACCACCAGGCTGGCCAGGATGGTGCGCTTGGTCCCCAGCCGGCGCGCGATCGCGCCGAGCAGCAGGGCTCCCCCGAACGCGACGAACTGCACCATCAGGATGGTCCCGATCTGGACCTCCTGGCCCAGCCCCAGGGCCTGATCGGCGAAGACCGCTGCGAAACCGATGACGGTCTGGATCCCGTCGTTGAAGGCGATGTAGGCCAGCAGGAAAAGGAGCGTCCGGGGGTAGGCGCGCAGGCCCTTCAGGGTCTGCCACAACTGGGCGAAACCGCCTGCCAGCACCCCGGCGCCCCGCGGGCGCGCGGCGCCGCTTTCCTCGGTCGCGGGGGGCCGGGCCGGGTTGCGCAGCCGGGCCAGCGGGATCAGGGCGAACAGCGCCCACCAGACACCGGCCGACACCATGCAGATCCGCACCGCGTGCTCGGCCGTCACCCCGAACGCGCCGTGGAACAGGTACAGCACCAGGTTCAGCGTCAGCAGCAGCGCACCGCCCAGATAGCCCATGGCCCAGCCGCGCGAGGACACCGCATCGCGCTCGGCCGGCCCGGCGATGTCGGGCAGGAAGGAGTTGTAGACGACGAAGGAGCCGCCGAAGGCGGTGTTGGCCAGCACGAACAGCGCGGCGCACACCAGGGGGCCGTCGGCGAAGTACAGGCCCATCGTCGCGAACGCGCCCAGGTAGGCGAAGACGCCCATCAGCTCGCGCTTGCGCCCGGTGTAGTCGGCCAGCGCGCCCACGACGGGCAGCAGCACGAGCTGGAGCAGGACCGACAGCGACGTCGCGTAGGGATACACCGACGTCGGGTCCACCGACCAACCGGCGAACAGCTCGATCCGTCCCTCGGGCCCCGCGGCGGCCTCGGCCATGGTGGTGAGGTAGGGGCCGAGGAAGACGGTGATGACGGTGGTGGAGAAGACCGAACCGGCCCAGTCGTACATGTACCAGGCCCGCCACTCCCGGCGTCGGGAGGGGGAGCGGGCTGGGTCACCGGAGGGGGAGGGGGGTGCCGACGCACCGGGGGGAAGGGACACGGGGCTCTCCAACGGACGGACCGGTCGGTCGGGACAGGGGGTCAGGCGGACGCGCGCGCCTCGGTGGTGGTCGGCCAGGCGCCGCGTTCGGCCAGCACACGGCGCAGGCCCACCACGTCGTCGCTGACGATGCCGTCGACGCCGGCGTCGAGGAGGCGGCCCATCACGACGGGATCGTTGATCGTCCACACGTGCACCTGCATACCGAGCCGGTGTGCCGCGGCGATGAAGTCGCGGCTGACCACGGGGAAATTTCCGGCGCGCAGCGGCACCTGGGCGCAGGAGACGCCGCGTCGGGCCAGGCCGCGCAGCAGGGGGGAGAGGCAGGACAGGCGCAGCCGCGCGACATCCCAGGGCGCCGCGGACATCGCGACCGGACGGTCCAGCGTCCGGCGGACCCGCTCCAGCCGCCGTTGGTCGAAGGAGCCCACGCACACCCGGTCCCAGGCGCGGGTCCGGCGCAACACCCGGGCCAGCGGCTCCACGGCGGAGTCGGCCTTGACGTCGATGTTGAACCGGGCCTCGGGCCAGGTCCCCAGCAGGTCTTCCAGCAGGGGGACCGATTCGACGCCGCCGACCCGGGCGCGCGCCACCCGCGCGTGGGGGAGGTCCGCGATGGCCCCCGAACCGTCGGTGGCGCGGTCCAGGGTCGCGTCGTGGAAGGCCACGAGCACGCCGTCGCGGGTGGCGTGCACGTCGGTCTCCAGGTAGCGATACCCCAGGTCGATCGCGTTCTGGAACGCGGGGACGGTGTTCTCCAGTTCGGTGCGCACCCGCCCGGAGGCGTCGGTCAGCCACCCGCCACGGTGGGCCAGCCCGATCGGCGTGGGCGTGTCGAGGTAGGTGAGGGTCACCCGAGCAGTATGGCCGCTCCTGCGTCCCGCAGGGGAGGGCAAGCGCTTTCAAAAGTGTGGCGGGAAGGCGGTCCTGGTCGGCGGTCGGAAACGGACACTGGCGTTCCCGATGGGTTTGAAGTAGCTTGGAAAGCGCTTTCTCACGAAGGTCGAGAGGTAGGGCACATGGGCATTCAGCTGCTCGGCGTCGCCATGAACGGCGTCACCGGCCGCATGGGATACCGCCAGCACCTGACACGGTCGGTTCTCGCCATCCGGGAGGCCGGTGGCGTGCCACTGCCGGACGGCGACCGGATCATCCCCGAACCGATCCTGGTGGGCCGCTCCGAAACGAAGCTGCGCGACATCGCGCGGCAGCACGGCATCGAACGCTGGAGCACCGATCTCGATACCGTTCTCTCCGACGACACCGTCCAGATCTACTTCGACGCCCAGATCACCAGCGCCCGCGAGGACGCGGTGCGCGCGGCCATCAGCGCGGGCAAGCACGTCTACACCGAAAAGCCCGTCGCCGCGACCCTGGACGCGGCCCTGGAACTGGCCAAGCTCGCCCGCGACGCGGGCGTGCGCAACGGGGTCGTGCAGGACAAGGTTTTCCTGCCGGGTCTGCTCAAGCTACGCCGGCTCGTCGACAGCGGCTTCTTCGGGCGGATCCTGTCCATCCGCGGCGAGTTCGGTTACTGGGTCTTCGAAGGGGACTGGCAGCAGGCGCAGCGCCCCAGCTGGAACTACCGGGCCGAGGACGGGGGCGGCATCGTCCTCGACATGTTCCCGCACTGGCACTACGTCCTGGAACACCTCTTCGGCCCGGTGCGGGCCGTCACCGCGCGCGCCGTCACCCACGTGCCGCGCCGCTGGGACGAGCGGGGCCGCCCCTACGCCGCCACCGCCGACGACGCGGCCTACGCGATCTTCGAACTCGACGGCGGGGTCATCGCCCAGATCAACTCCTCCTGGTCGGTCCGCGTCGACCGGGAGGAACTCGTGGAGTTTCAGGTGGACGGTACCGAGGGCAGCGCCGTCGCCGGCCTGACCGGCTGCCGCATCCAGCACCGGGCGCTCACCCCCAGGGCGGTGTGGGACCCCGACACCGCCACGTCCGACGACCACCGGGGGCGCTGGCAGCAGGTCCCCGACAACGGCGAGTTCATCAACGGTTTCCGGGCCCAGTGGGAACGGTTCCTGCGCCATGTCCACACCGGGGAGCCCTTCCCGCACGACCTCCTCTCCGGAGCGCGGGGCCTGCAACTGGCCGAGGCCGCGTTGCAGTCCTCACGCTCGGGGCGGCGGGTGGAGCTGGAGGAGGTCGAACTGGCGTGAGCTCTCCCACCGTGACGCTGCCCCGCCCCGACGGCACCCTGGCCGTCCACACCCTGCGCGACCCGATCGCCCTCCCCCCGGCCACCGGGCCGATCCGGTCCCGGACCGCCTACGCCGCGGCCCACGTGGTCGCAGACCCCCTCGCCGACAACACCCCCGGAGCGCCCGCGCGGCTCGACTGGGACGCCACCCTGGCCTTCCGCCACCACCTGTGGGATCTGGGGCTGGGCGTCGCCGACGCGATGGACACCGCCCAGCGCGGCATGGGCCTGGACTGGCCGGCCACCGCCGAGCTGATCCGCCGTTCGGGGGCCGAGGCGGCCTCCCGCGGCGCGATGTCGGCCTGCGGCGTCGGCACCGACCAGCTCCACAGCGTCCCCGCGCGTTCGGCGGAGATCGTCGCGGCCTACACCGAGCAGCTCGCCGTCGCCGAGGAGGCCGGGGTCACGCCCGTGCTCATGGCCAGCCGGCACCTGGCCGCCCTGGCCCGCAGCCCCGAGGACTACGCCGAGGTCTACGGGGAGCTGCTGCGGCAGGTCCGCCGCCCGGTGATCCTACACTGGCTCGGCACGGCCTTCGATCCGGCGCTCGCCGGATACTGGGGGAAGGACGACCCGGCCGACGCGGTACCCGTGGTCGCCGAGCTGATCGCGACCCACGCCCCGGCCGTCGAGGGGATCAAGGTATCCCTGCTCGACGCCGAACTGGAGACACGGCTGCGGGCGTTGCTGCCCGAGGGCGTACGCCTGTACACCGGGGACGACTTCAACTACCCGTCGCTGATCCGGGGGGACGGCAGCCGCCACTCCCACGCGCTGCTCGGCGCGTTCGCCGCGATCGCGCCCGTCGCAGCCGCCGCCCTGCGCGCCCTCGACGACGGCGACGACGCGCGCTATGACGCCCTGTTCGCCCCCACCCTGCCCCTGGCCCGCCACCTGTTCGCCCCGCCCACCTACTACTACAAGACCGGCGTGGCCTTCCTGGCCTGGCTCAACGGCCACCAGCCGGGGTTCACCATGGTGGCCGGATTGCAGGCCGCGCGCTCCCCGCTGCACCTGGCCGAGGCGTTGCGACTCGCCGACGCCGCGGGGGCGCTCACCGACCCGGACCTGGCCGCCCGGCGCATGCGATGGTTCCTCGACGTGGCGGGGGTGGCCCGATGACCATGGCCCCCACCGCTGTCGACGTCCCTTCCGGCCTGCCCGCCGCCATCTCCACGCCCGCCCCCGGCGACCCGCGGCTGTCCCGGCTCTCGCTCAACCAGAAGACCGTCGACCGCTGGGGGGTGCGCGAGGTCGTCCACGGATGCCTGCGGGCCGGCATCCCCGCGGTGGGACTGTGGCGCGAGCCCGTCGCCGCGTTCGGGACGGCGCGCACCGCCCGGCTGGTGCGTGACGCCGGCCTGCGCGTCTCCTCCTACTGCCGCGCGGGTTTCCTGACGGGCCACGACTCGACCGCCGCCCTCGACGACAACCGCCGGGCCATCGACGAGGCAGCCGAGATCGGTGCCGCCTGCCTGGTGATGGTCCTGGGCGGGCTCCCCGAGGGCAGCCGGGACCTGGCCGGCGCGCGCGCACGCGCCGCCGAGGCACTGGCGCTGCTGGTGCCCCACGCGCAGGAGCGCGGTGTCCGCCTCGCCCTGGAACCCCTCCACCCCATGTTCTGCGCCGATCGCGCCGTGCTGTCCACGCTCGGTCAGGCTCTCGACCTCGCCGAACGGTTCCCGGTCGAGACCGTCGGGGTGGTCCTCGACGCCTACCACATCTGGTGGGACCCGCAGGTCGACGCGCAGATCCGCCGGGCGGGGCCACGCATCGCGCTGTTCCAGGCCTGCGACTGGGTCCTGCCCCTGCCCGCCGACGCCCTGCTGGGCCGCGGCATGGTCGGCGACGGCCACATCAACGTGCGCGCGCTGCGGGAACAGGCCGACGCCGCCGGCTACGCCGGCGACATCGAGGTGGAGGTCTTCAACGCCGACGTCTGGGCGGCCGACGGCGACGCGACCGTCGCGACCCTCCTGCGCCGCCACGTCCAGCACGTCGTCTAGCCGCCGCGTTCCCATCTCAAGGAGGCATCCATGGAGTTCGACGGCATCCTCTTCTTCCCCGTCACCCCCTTCGACGCGCGAGGCCGGCTCGACGAGGCGGCCCTGGAACGCCACCTGCGGTCCGGCCTGGAACACCGGCCCGGCGGCGTGTTCGCCGCCTGTGGCACCGGTGAGATCCACGCCCTGTCCACGGCCGAGCACGCGCGCGTGGTGCGCGCGGCCGTCACCGCCGCGGGAGGCGGGGTCCCGGTGGTCGCCGGCGCCGCGGGCGGCCTGCGCACCGCGATCGACCAGGCCGTGGCAGCGCGCGACCTCGGCGCTGACGCGGTCCTGCTCTTTCCGCCCTACCTGGTCGGCGCGCCCCAGCGCGGCCTGGTCGACTACGTCCACGCGGTCGCCGCCGAGGCGAAGACGCCCGTCATCGTCTACCAGCGCGGCACGATGGCGCTCACCCCCGAGTGCGCCGCCGAGATCGCCGGGATCCCCGGCGTCATCGGCATCAAGGACGGACTGGGCGACCTGGACCGGATGGCCCGCATCGTCATGGCGGTGCGGGAACGGCGCGGCAGCGACTTCACCTTCTTCAACGGCCTGCCGACCGCAGAACTGACCGTGCGCGCCTACACCGGTATCGGCGTCCCCCTGTACTCGTCGGCGGCCTTCGCCTTCGTGCCGGAGGTCGCCACGGCGTTCCAGTGGGCGGTGCGTGTCGGCGACCCGCTCGCCGACACCCTGCTCGAGGTGTTCTACCGTCCGCTCGGCCGGTTGCGCGACCGCACCCCCGGCTACGCCGTCGCACTGGTCAAGGCCGGCCTGGAGCTGCGCGGCGGGGCGGCCGGAGGGGTGCGTCCGCCCTTCACCGACCCCACACCCGCCGAGCTCGTTGAGCTCGGCGCGATCATCGACGCCGGGCTCGCCGCGGTCAAGGAGTCCGCCGCCCCGGGGGCCTCGGAGTGCTGATCGAGGGGATCTCGGCCACGGCCCGTCGGCTGCCCCTCGCCCGTGCCTGGGACGGCGGGGTGGACGCCAACCACATCGTCGTCGTGCGCGTCGACGCCCAGGGCGGGGCACGGGGTACCGGCTTCGCCTGGACCCCCAGCGTCGGGGCCGGGGCCGTGCTGGCCCTGGTGCGCGAGGACTGCCCGGCCGCGCTTTTGGGCCGGCCCGCCGACCCGGGGCCTCGCTGGGCCGACCTGATCCGCCATCTGCGCGACGCGGGCACCGGCGGGCTGACCGCCATGGCCGTCGCGGCGATCGACATCGCCCTGTGGGACCTCCAGGCCCGCGCCGCGGGGGTCGCGCTGACCGACCTGATCGGCCGCCGCCGTGACCACGTGGCGGCCTACGGCAGCGGCGTCAACCTCGACCTCCCCCTCCCGGAGCTGGCCGAACAGGTGCGTGGCTGGCTGGACCGCGGCCACACGGCGATCAAGATCAAGGTCGGCTCACCCGATCCCGGCCGCGACGACGAGCGCGTCGCCGAGGTCCGCCACATCATCGGCCCCGACCGGCGGCTCATGCTCGACGCCAACCAACGCTGGGACCTGCCCGGCGCGGTCCGCGCGATGCGCCGTCTGCAACGGCACGACCCCTACTGGATCGAGGAGCCGCTGCCCGCCGACGACCTCGCCGCGCACGTCCGGCTGCGCTCGGCCACCGACGTGCCGTTCGCGCTCGGCGAGAACCTGCGTACCGTGCGGGAGTTCCGCGCCGCGCTGGAGGCCGGGATCTGCGACGTGGCCCAGCCCAACGTCGTGCGCGTCGGCGGCATCACCCCCTTCCTGCGTGTCGCCGAGCTCGCCGCCGACCACAGCGTGCCGGTCGCTCCCCACCTGCTGCCGGAACTGTCCGCCCAGCTCGCGCTGTGCGTGCCGATGGTCTCCATGGTGGAGGACATCGACCAGGCCTCCTTCGCCGCGCTCGGGGCGCTCACCCGGCCCAGCGGGGTGGAGGTACGCGAAGGCCGGGCCTACGTCGAGGGCGGCGCGGGGCACGGCCTGGAGTTCGCCGTCGACACGCCCGCGCCCCAGGTCCCCTGACACCACCGGTGCCGCCCGGGGCGCGCGGCACCGCGACCCACACCCCACCGGTCCGCGCAGCGACGGACCGGGCGAAGGAGGAACGGATGCGCATAGCCACCCCCGTGGCGCTCGTCACCGCCGCGGCCCTGTTGCCGTTGACCGCTCCGGCCGCGCACGCCGCCGGCCCCCTCTCCCCGCGCGTCGAGCGCGTGGCCCGCCAGACGCTCGCCCCGGACGACGGTTGGGCCGCCCACGAGGGCGGGACCACCGGAGGGTCCGCCGCGAAACCCGCCGACGTCCACGTGGTGCGCGACTGGGCGCAGCTGCGCGCCGCCCTGTCCGACCCCGATTCCACCCCCAGGATCGTCGCGGTCGACGGCACGATCCACGCCGCGGAGGGCCCCGACGGACAGGCCCCCACCTGCGCCGACTACGCCGACCCCGCCTACGACAAGGAGGCCTACCTGGCCACCTACGATCCCGCCCACTACACGGAGGCCGAGATCACCGGCCCCCTGGAGGAGGCGCGCCAGCGCTCGGCGCGCAACCAGGCCGAGAGCATCTCGGTCGACATCGGCTCCAACACCACCCTCATCGGGCTGGGCGACGACGCGCGTATCGTCGGCGCCTCCATCACCATCCGCGACGCCGACAACGTCATCGTGCGCAACCTCGCCTTCGAGAGCCCCCGCGACTGCTTCCCGCACTGGGAGCCGGGGGAGTGGAACGCCGAATACGACGGGCTGACCGTACGCAACTCCACCCACGTGTGGGTGGACCACAACGAGTTCTCCGACGGTGCCCACCCCGACAGCGCCAACGAGGAGCACTGGGGGTATGAGTACCAGGTCCACGACGGCCTCCTCGACGTCGTGGACGGCTCCGACCTGGTCACCCTCTCCTACAACGTCTTCGCCGACCACGACAAGACCATGCTCATCGGCAACACCGACCGGCCCGATCGCGACCGCGGCCGGCTTCGGGTGACACTGCACCACAACCGGTTCGACAACATCCTGCAACGGGCCCCGCGGGTCCGTTACGGCCAGGTCCACGTCTACAACAACCACTACGTCGTCCCGGCCGCCCCCGAGGGGGAGAAGGAGTACGTCTACTCCTGGGGGGTCGGAGTCGAGTCGATGATCTACGCCCGCAACAACCGCTTCGACCTGGGAGAAGGCATCGAGCCCGCACAGGTCGTCCGGGCCTGGGGCGGCACCGCGATCGACGAGTCCAACACCCTGGTCAACGGCGTCTCGCGATGGCACCGGGTCGACCTGCTCGCGGCCCACAACGCCGCCCACGACCCCGACCTGGGCTCCGACGTCGGCTGGCGGCCCGAGCGGAGCGGGCGCGTCGACCCGGCCTCCAGCGTCGCCGCCAAGGTCGGCGCGCGCGCCGGGACCGGACGCATCCTGTGAGCGACGTCCGCCGCGGCACCGGGCCGTGCCGCGGCGGACGCCGGGGTCAGGCGGTCGCCGGCGGGGCGGTGCTCTCGCGCAGGACCACCTCGCCGCTGACCGCGACGGTGCGCGGGTGCGCGGGGGCTTCGTCCTCCAGCGCCAGGCGCGCGGCCTCCCGGCCCATCCACTCCAGCGGCAGGCGCACCGTCGTCAGGGCCGGCGTCAGGTCGCGCAGGGTGGGGATGTCGTCGAACCCGGCGACGGACAGGTCCTCGGGCACCCGTATCCCCGCCTCGCGCAGCGCGGCCATGGCGCCGGTGGCCATGACGTCGTTGACGACGAACAGGCAGGTCGCGTCGGTCCCCCCGGCCAGCAGCCGGCGCGTCGACTCATATCCCCCATCGCGCGTGAACGCCCCGTGGACCACGTTGTGGGGGGCCAGTTCGGCACCGGCCTGCGACAGCGCCGCGTGGAAGCCGTCCAGGCGGTCGCGCGCGGTACGCAGGTCGGTGGGGCCGGCCAGGATCGCGAACCTCCGGTGTCCCTGTTGGGTGAGCCGGCGGGCCAGCTCCGCCGCGCCGGCCCGGTTGTCCGGGACGATCGTGTCGGCGGGCAGCCCCTCCTGGGACACGCAGGCCACCCGGCCGCCCTGCGCGGTGAACCTGTCCACCTCCTCGGCCAGCTGACGGGTGCTGGCCTCGTCGATCGTGCGGCTGCCGACCAGCACGACGGCGCGCGCCCGGTGCGAGCGCAGGGTGGCCAGGAGCTGGGCCTCGCGGCGTGCCGCCCGTCCGGTGGTGCCCAAGACGACGACGAGTCCCTGCTCCTCGGCGACCTCCGTCATGCCCGCCGCGATACTGGAGAAGTAGGGGTCGGCGATGTCGTGGACCACCAGGCCGACGAGCGTGCTGGTGTTGCGGGCCAGCGTCTGGGCGGAGGCGTTGGCGAGGTAGCCCAGTTCGTGGGCGCTCGCGGTGACGCGCTCCCGTAGTTTCTCCCCGACCTGTCGGGTACTGCCGTTGAGGACCCGGGAGGCCGTCGCCAGGGAGACTCCGGCGTGCCGGGCCACCTGCTCCAACGTCACATAACCGTTGCTCACGGACACCTCTCACGGGCGGGGGACGCACGGGCGGGCGCGCCTTCGGGAAAGCTCTTTCCTACCTGATCATAGGAGGCCGCGCGCCACCGGGCGAGCCGGGACGACGCTTATCTTCACGACGGCCCCCGACAGCGGCGTCGGCCATGGCACCGGTCCGGCCGTCGGCGGCCACGGGCGACCGTCCTGGGCCCGAACCGCCCGAGGTCGCCCGTGGCCGCCCGCCTGCTCCGCCGTCCCGCGCACGGGCACGGCGCAGCGATGGCACCGGGCCGCGCCCTCGCGCGTCGCGGCCGGCTCACCGTCCCCGGTCCGCGGCGCCCAGCTCCGCGCGCCAAAGCCGCCGGGGCCGCCACCCCAGCGCCCGCGCCCGCGCGCTGGAGAAGGCCGGGGCCGTTCCGGTCAGTCGGGCGGCCAGGCCGGCCGTCCCCGGATGGAACCGCGGCAACAGCTCGGCCAGCGGCTCGGTGGCCAGCGCGTCGTCGGCCACGGCGTGCAGGACCTGCCCGGGCGCGACGGCCCCGGGCCGCTCCAGGACCAGGGCGAACAGCTCGGCCGCGTCGCGCGCGTCGACGTAGTTGAACAACGACGCGGCGGCCAGCTCGGGGCGCTCCAGCCGTTCGGCGACGGTGTGCCCCTGCTGGGTCGGGGCCCCCGCCCACTCCTCGGGCGCGATGACGTATCCGGGCCGGATCGAGGCGAACGCGCAGGCGCCCGGGTGGGCGCGCGCCAGCGTGCGCACCGCCTCCTCCACGATCACCTTGGACAGGCCGTAGGCGTGCCACGGCAGTACGGGGTGCTCCTCGGTCAGCGGCAGGTGGGCCGGCCGCCAGCCGTCGGCCCCGTATCCCAGGACGGTCGGGCTGGAGGCCGCCACGGCCGAGCGGGCGCCGTGGTCCACCGCGGCCTTCAGCACGGCCCAGGCCAGCCGGGTGTTGACGTCGAGGATGACGGTGTCCGGCCTGCTGAAGGGCACCGCGATCCCCGCGAGGTGGACCACGCCCTCGGGACGGGTCCGGGCGAACGCCTCCGCGCGGGCGTCCTCGTCGAGCAGGTCGGCGCGCAGATGCCGTACGCCGGGGACCGGCGGGCCCTCGGGGGAGAGGTCCACCGAGGTGACGTCGTGGCCGCGCTCGGCCAGGACGGCCACGACACTGCGGCCGAGCCGTCCCGCGCCGCCGGTGACAAGGACACGCATGGTCGGGTTTCCCTTCTCGTCGAGACCGCGCCGGTGGGGCGGGCGGGGTCAGGCGCCGTGGCGCTCGCGGTACTCGGCCTCGGCCTCGTCGAGCTGCCGCGCGGCGGTGTCCAGGAACTCCTGCGCGCTCATCTCGCCGAGGAGGACCTGCTGGTACAGCGGCTCCAGGTCGGTCTTGACGATGGAGTTGAACTGCGGCAGGTAGTAGGGGAGCTGGACGAGGACCGTGGCGTCGTCGTTCATGATCTCCGAGGCCCGGGCGAGCGCCTGGTTGGCGTTGACCCACTCCTCGTTCTGGACGTCGAGGTTGGCGGGGATCTGGCCGACCTGTTCGTTCCAGTAGGAGTTCATCTCGCTGGAGGCGACGAACTCGACGAACCTCCACGCCTCCTCCTGGTGCTCGCTGCTGCGAAAGACGCCCACCCCGTCGGTCGGGTTCGACACGATCGTGTGCCGCCCGGTCTCCTCGCTGGGCCACAGGGGGGTGCCGACGACCCCCTCCTCGCCCAGCGCCTCGACGTGGTTGGCGTAGGAGCCCAGGTTGTGGTGGAGCATGGCCACGTCACCGCCGGTGAACTGGGCGACCATCTTGGGGTAGTCGTTGTTGATGTCGGCGCTGGGCGTCTGCTCGTCGTACATCGCGGCGATCCGCTCCAGCGCCTCGACGTTGGCCGGGTCGTTCACGGTGGTCGTGCCGTCCTCGCGGAAGAAGGACGTGATCCCGGAGATGGCGTAGATCTCCTCCAGGACCTGGGGGATGGAGCCGGCGCCCCCGCGGATGGTGAAGCCGTAGCGGTTCTCCGCGGGGTCGGTGAGCTCCTCGGCCGCGGTGAAGAACTCCTCCCACGTCTCGGGCTCCTCGACGCCGGCCTCGGCGAACCAGTCCGGCCGGTACCAGATGATGCCGATGTTGGCGCTGGTGGGCAGGGCGTAGAGGTTGCCGTCGGCCGCCGCCGCGCGCACGTTCTCGACGAACCCGCTGTTGAGCCGGTCGGCGAGGTCGCTTTCGGCGAGCCGGTCGTCCAGTGCGACCAGGGCCTCGCGGCCGCTGAGGTTGGACAGGTAGGCGGTGGAGACGCCGCCCACGTCCGGCAGTGCCTCGCCGGCGATCGCGGTGTCGTACTTCTGCTGGACCTGGGCCGAGGGGATGCCCACGTACTCGACCTCGATACCGGGGTTGGCCTGCTCGAACTCGGCGATGATGTGCTCCCACAGCGGGGTGCGGTCGGGACCGGCGTTGTTGTCCCAGAAGGTGAGCCGGACCGTGCCGTCATCGGATCCCGAACCACAGGCGGACAACAGGAGTGCTGCCGCGGTGGCGAGCGCGGCGGCCTGGAGGGGGCGCCGGGAGCGGCGGAGGCGGTGCGAACGGGGCATGGTGGTTTCCCTTCGTGAGCCTGGTGCTGCGTGACCCCCGTGGCCGGTCGCGTGGGGCGGGCCCACGCGCTGGGTTGGAAAGCGCTTACATGGAAGAGTGGCACGGGGAGAGGGGGGAGTCAACGGTTCGGTCGGCGGCCTTGGGATGTCACGGGTAGGGGGCGGCCGATGCCGCCTCCACCCGGAAGAAGCGGAAGACGGCGTGTCCGGTGGCCCGCTCCGCGCCCGCCGGACCGAGGGCGAACAACCCCAACGTCGCCCCCACCCAACGCCCGGGGGAGGCGGTGAAGGCCGGGCCCAGCCCGGACCAGCCCGTCCCGTCGTCGACGAGGAAGCGGCACCGGGCGTCGGCGTCGATGTCGACGCGCAGCCCGACCTCGCTTTCCCCGGGCAGCGGACGCGCGACCTCCGCCGGCCCTCCAGCGGAGCCCGGTCCTTCGCCCCGCACCACCTCCGGGCCCGACGGCCCACGGCGCAGGCCCACCCACCCGAAGGTGTCGCCGAGCACGGTCAGCCCGGCCACGGCCCCCAAGGCGTCCGACTCCAGGCGGAGCCGGGTGGTGACGGTGCACGGGAAGGCGGGCAGCCGCTGACCCAGCACGTGCGGGACCGCGGTGAGATCCCCGCCGCCGACGTCGGGAACACAGCCCAGCCCCAGCCCGTCGCACTCCACCAGCCACCCCGCCCGGGGGTTGGCCTGCCAGGTCCACCGCGGCCCCGGGCCGCCGCGGAAGTCGTCGTGGACGGTGAGGAGCGGCGCGGCCGGGGCGGGGGAGAGGGGACGAGGGTGGACCTCCACGGGTGTCCCGCACCCCGACCCGTCGTCGAAGCCGATGACCGGCCACCCGTCGGCGCGCCATGCCATCGGCTGTAGGTGGACGACCCTGCCGAACGGGCCCCGGTCCTGGAAGTGCACGAACCAGTCGTCACCGGCCGGGGTGCTCACCCACGCGCCCTGGTGGGGGCCGTTGATCGGCCCGCCGTTGCGCGCCATGACCACACGGTGCTCGTAGGGGCCGTCGATGGAGCGGGAGCGGAAGGCCGACTGCCAGCCGTCCGTCACACCGCCCGCCGGCGCGAGGATCCAGTACCAGCCGTCGCGCCGGTAGAGCTTGGGGCCTTCCAGGGTGTGACAGCCGGGGATGAGGTCACCGTCGACGACCACGCGCCCCCGGTCCAACAACCGGGTGCCGTCCGGGCTCATCCGGTGCAGGGTCAGCCGGTTGGCCACCCCGCTGCGGCTGCGCGCCCAGGCGTGGACCAGGTAGGCGTCCTCGCCGTCCCACAGCGGGCACGGGTCGATGTAGCCGGCGCCCTCCTTGAGCGGGATCGGGCGGCTCCACGGCCCCCGTGGATCGGGGGCGGTGACGACGAACAGGCCGTGGTCGGGGTCGGGATAGAAGATCCGGAACAGCCCCGCGTGGTAGCGGATCGCCGGGGCCCACACCCCACCGCCCCAACGGGGCAGCGCGTAGTGCTCCTCCGGTTCCAGGCGCGCCAGCGCGTGGCCGAGGAAGGACCAGTCGACGAGGTCGCGCGAGTGCAGGACGGGCAGCCCGGGAACGCGGTGGAAGCTGGAGGCGACGAGGTAGTAGTCGGCGCCCACCCGGACCACGTCGGGGTCGGAGAAGTCCGCGGCCAGCACCGGGTTGCGGTAGCTCGCGGCGGTCGCGGGCGCCGCCCTCACCCCGCCTCCCCGGGGTCGGCCGCGCGCTCGCGCGCGGTCGCCGCGAGCCGTTCCAGCTCGGCCGGGGAGGGATGGCCGTCGGCCACGACCGTGACGACGCGCCTGCGCAGGACCTCCCCCGCCCCTATCGAGCGTGGCCGATCCCAGGCCAGCGCGGTCCCCACGCCGGGATACTCGCCGGCCCGCAGGAACCAGGGGTCGCGCTCCTCTCCCGGCATGGTGAACACCAGGGTCCACCGGGCGCCGTCGTCCCGGGCCCCCAGCAGCGCCAGCCACGCGGCGGTCGAGCCGTGCAGCGCCGACTCGCCCTCGACCCCGGGGCCCAGGCAGCGCGGGGGCAGGGCGGCGCGCGGCGCGCGCCAGAAGAAACCGCCGTAGCCGGCTCCGGGGCGTCCCTTCACGGCCGGGCTGGCGAGGCGCAGCTCCCCTCCGCAGACGTTGCGCAGGCCGACGTCCAGGACCAGCGTCCAGGCGCGCTCGTCCAGCGCCAGCGCCCGCGTCCGGCGCTCCTCGGCGATCACCTCCTCGCCGTCGCGGCTTTGCCAGGAGATCAGCTCGGTGTGCTCCTCCGCGTGGCGCCGTGACCAGGCGCGGTGGAGTTGCGCGCCGTGGTCGTCCAGCCAGGTGGGTCCCTGGTCGCGGACGAAGGTCCGCCCGCCCCAGAAGTTGGTCCCGCCCGCGTCGGGAACGGCGACGCCCACGCCCAGGTGGTGGGGGTGGTCGGCGGGCCGCGTCTCGGTGACGACCGTTCCCGCGAGGGTGGACACCGGGTGCAGGTGCGGTCGCGGCGCCAGCCGCGGCTCCAGTCCCGTTCCGTCGTGGTGTTCGGCCACCACCCGGCCGGCCACGCGCAGCAGCGTCGGGGTCTGCCGGCCCGTGGAGGTGGGGGAGGTCGGAATCGGTCGGGTCATCGTCGCGCTCCCGTCGTCGAGGCGGCCCAGGGGACTCCCAGCTCGGAGAACAGTCGGCCGGTGTAGGCGCTGCGCGCGACCAGCCCCTCCACCCCGGTCACCACGCGCCCCACCCCGTCGGGTCCGGTGGCGACCTCCTGGGCCGTGGCCGGGATGGGGCGCGGGTCGGGGGCGGTGCGCACGGCCTCCAGCACCGTCATGAACCCCTCGGTGCGTTCGAGCGGCACCAGGAGCGGTGTTCCGTCCGCGAGATGGTCGAGGAGGTTCTCCAGCAGGTCGGTGCGGGGGTGGGTGCTCACCCGTGGTCCGGCGCCGGGGATCTCCAGGTGGACCTCGTCGAGCGTGTAGTAGAGCCGGACGCGTCCTCGGGTGCCGTTGATGCTGACGTAGGGGTCGTGGCGGGACCGCGCGCACAGGGTCACCGCGACCGTCACCGGATATCCACCGGGAGCGCGCAGGCGCAGACAGGAGGTGTCGTCGGCGTCGATCTCGTGGGCGTGGAACAGTTCCAGTTCCACCCCGCCGGCCACCGACCGCTCGGCGCCGGCCAGGGCCAGCGCGGTCGCCACGGCGTGCGCGAACGGGTTGGTCAGCGCGCCGTCCACGACGTCCACCCCGTCCATGCGCCGTCGGCCGGCCCAGGGGGCCCGCGCGTAGTAGGCCGAGGTGCGCACCCACGCGCCGGCGGCACCCACCCCGAGTATGTCGCCGACCGCGCCGGAGGCGGCGAGCGCGCGGGCCGCCTCCGGCGCGTCGGAGCCCAGGCTCTGGAAGCCCACCTGACAGGCCAGCCCGCTTCGGGCGACCTCCGCGCGCAACAGCCGGTACTCCGCCAGGGTCGCGGTGGGGGGCTTCTCCAACAGGACGTGGGAGCCCGCGGCGAGGGCGGTGCGGGCCAGGTCCAGGTGGGTGTGGATCGGGGTGACCAGGACGGTGACGGCCGCGCCGGTACGCCGTACCAGTTCGCCCAGGTCCGTCGACTGCTCCGGCTCGCCCAGCCCGGCCAGGTCCGCCCGGGTCACCGGCACCGGGTCGCACACCCCCACGAGCCGGATCCGTCCGGCGGCGGCGAGCCTGCGGAGGTTGTCCAGGTGCCAGCGGCCGTGCCCGTGCGCGCCGGCCAGCACGACCGGGACCGGCCCGCTCATCCCTTCACCGCCCCGGCGCTCATGCCCTGCACCAGGAAGCGCTGGATGAAGGCGAACACGATCACCACCGGTACCGCGGCGACCACGCCCCCGGCGGCCAGCGCCCCGAAGTCGACGCTGAACTCGCCGATGGTGTAGCTCAGCCCGACCGGGATCGTGTACTTGTCCTGGGAGCTGATGAACATCAAGGCGAACAGGAAGTTGTTCCACGAGTCGATGAAGGCGAAGGAGCCGACGGCGATCAGGCCGGGACGCAGCATCGGCAGCACGACGGCGAAGAAGGCGCGGATCCGCGAGCAGCCGTCGACCCAGGCCGCCTCCTCCAGTTCCACCGGGATGTTGCGGACGAAGCCGCTGAGCAGGATCAGCGACAAGGGGAGCTGGAAGACGGTGTTGGCGATCACCAGGGACCACAGGCTGTCGGTCAGGTTGAGCATGCTGAACAGCTCGAACAGCGGGATCAGCATCATCGCGCCGGGGATGAACTGGGTGCCCAGCATCGCGACCATGAACAACCGCTTTCCCCGGAAGGAGAACCGCGCCAGCGCGTACCCGCCCGACAGGGCCACCACGCACGTCGCGACCAGCGCGGCGACGCCGACCTTCATGCTGTTGGCGAAGTAGGCCCCGAAGCCGATGCCGTTCCACACCGTGTCGAAGTGCTCCAGGGTGAGCGGCCAGGGCACGATGCCCGTGGTGCCGGCGGGGCGGATGGCGTAGAGCACCATCCAGTAGAACGGGATCAGGGTGAACAGCAGGTAGAGCGTGAGCGGGACGGCGATCTCCCAGCGCGGCAGCCGGGGGCGTCGCCGCGGCGGGGCGGGGGCGGGGGGACGGGTCCCGCTGGGAGCGCTCCCCTGGCCGGGGGGCTGGACGGGGGCGTGGACGGCGCGGTCGACGGTCACGCGCGGTCACCTCCGAACCTGCTCAGACGCAGGTAGACGAGGGAACAGATGAGGAGCAGCCCGAAGGACGCGGTGGTCAGCGCCGCCCCGTAGCCGAATTCGTAGGAGTCCACGGCCTGCTGGGCGACGTAGAGCGGCAGGGTGGTCGTCGCGTTCGCGGGGCCGCCGCCGGTCAGGGTGTACAGCAGGTCGACGTTGTTGAACTCCCAGATCGCGCGGAGCAGGGTGGACAGGATGATCGCGTTCTTCAGGTGCGGCAGCGTGATGTGCAGGAAGCGGCGCCGCCGGCCGGCGCCGTCCACCGACGCCGCCTCGTAGAGGTCCTTGGAGATGGTCTGGAGGTCGGCCAGCAACAGGATGGCGAAGAAGGGGACGCCCCGCCACAGTTCGGCGAGCACCGCGGCGCCGAAGACGGTGTCGGGATCGGCCAGGACCGCGGTCCCCGGCGAGCCGATGCCGAGGTCGGAGAGGAACCGCAGGAAACCGGTGGTGGGGCTGTAGAGCAGCGTCCACAGCACGGTGGTGAGGACGCCGGAGACCACCCAGGGGGCGAAGACGGTGGCCCGGGCCAGGCCGCGCCACCGGAAGGTCTCGTTGACGATCAGCGCCAGGAGCAGCCCGAACAGCAGCTGGAGGATGACCTCCCAACCGACCCATTGCGCGGTGAACCCCAGACTGCGCCAGAACAGGGGGTCCTCGAACAGCATGGTCCGGTAGTTCTCCAGCCCGGCGAAACCGTTGTTCCACGGCTCGGTCACGTTGTAGTGCTGGAGGCTGTAGTAGAACACGCTGAGGATCGGGTACAGCAGGAAGACGATCATCAGCAGCACCGAGGGTGCGATGAGCAGGTACGGAGTCCATCTGTGACGGAGGCCGCGGCGCGGAGCGGCTTGCGCGCGACGCCCTTCGGTGACGGTTGCCACGCCACCAGCTCCTTTGCTTGGTCCATTGCGGAAAGCGCTTGCCGAGAAATGTAGACAGCGCGGAAATCAATGTCAACGGCCCTGGAAACGCTCCCGTCATCGGATCGAAAAGCGACGGCGGGCCGTCCGCGGGAAAACGCGCACGTCCTTTCCGGGGATCGCCGATCCCCCGGTTCCGCGGTAAAGCCGGTATTCCACCTGGCACGGGAAGCACCGTCGTCCCTCTGAAACCATGGCGGCCCGTCCGGACCGCCGTCCCCGGCGGAGCGTTCCGGTGTCCCAGGGCCGGAACGCCGCCGCCCCTCCATGAAGAGGAGACGACGGATGTTCACCCCCGTCCCCCACGCGCACCGTCAGCCCCAGTCCCGTCCCGCCGTCCGCGCCGCCGCGTGCCCGGGTGGCGGCGCCGAACCCGGACGGGAGCGCCGGGCCAGGGAACTGTCCCAGTTCGCGTTGTGCGTCGCCGAGGTCCTCGCCGGCCACCGTGATCCGGTCCATCTGCGCGACCGCATGACCGGCCGGGCCTACCAGGCGCTGCGGCGCAGGGCGGGAGGGTATGCGACCCCGGTCCGGCCCCGGCTGGGACGGGCCCACCTCCGCTGTCCGGCGCCCGGGATCACCGAGGTGAGCGCGGTCGTGGTGTGCGGCGGCCGGCATCGCGCACTCGCGCTTCGCGTGGACTGGATGTCACGGGCGTGGTTGTGCACCCGTCTGGAGACCGACCTCGGCCGCTGACCCCGGAGACGTCGTGGTGCCGAAGCCTTCCCATGTCGCTCCCCGTGCCCGGCCTCGCCGGACGCGGGGGTCCGAGCGGGGGCGTGGGCACGCGGTGGCCTCCGCCCCGCCCGGCCTCGTCCCGCCCGGTCCACGTGGGGCGGGCGCCGCCCTTTCCGGCGACTCCGATCCTCGACCGGCCTCAGCGGGGAGTCCGCGCCGCCGGCGAGAAGCGCGGTCGGCCACGCGCGGGCGCGCCGTTCCCGTGCCGAGGCGGTCCATGGAGCACGCCGGCACCGGCCGGACGGGCCGGCGGCGAGCGCCGCCGCAGGCCGGGACCGCGGAGACGGCCGGGGACGCGGTGAACCGGTGGGACGGCGCCTGGGGGCGAGGACCGAGCGGGCACGGTGGCGGGACCGGCCCCGCCACGGACCCTCCGAGCGGAACCACGTGGGCGCCCCGGGCCGTCTCCGGGACGCCTCCCGTCCCTCCGTCGCGCCATCGCCCACCGTCGACCCTGATGGCCTCCGCCGTTCGCCCACCCCGCACCACCCCCGGGCGGCGTCCGCAGGTCGAGGGCGTGCCGCTCCGCCCACGCGCGTCGCCGGTCCGACGACGGACCTCCCTCGTCGAGCACCGGTGGGGCGGGGTCGCCTCCCCGCCCCACCGCGTTCACAACCCGCAGTCGCAGCACTCGCAGCAGCGGCAGACCTCGCAGCACTGGCAGCACTCGCAGGCGTTGCACCAGCTGTCCCGCGCTTTGCCCGACCACGGTCCCGGATGGGGGTCGCGGCAGCAGAACTGGCAGGTGCAGCACATCCACGTGAAGATCGCGCACCCGGTGATCGGTCCCCGCTGCTTGGGCGGCGAGTGCAGCTTCGGGGTTTCGCAGGTGCACCCCTCGCAGCAGCGGTCGCACCACGACCCGCGCCCCTGCGCGGGCCGCCATCCGCCGCGGCCGGCGTCCGTGGGGCCGTGCGACCCGCCGTGTCCGTGGTATCCGTCGCCGTGCGGGCGGCCGGGAGGGGGCGTGGGGTGTCCGGGATGCCCGTGGGGGTGGTGCGGGCCCCCGTAGGAGTGGCCGGCGTGCCCGAAGGTGCGCCGCACCGCCTTGGCCAGCTCGTCCTCCAGCAGCGCCCGGACGAGGCGGTCGTCGTCGAACGCCGTCTCGGCCAGCGCCAGGCGCACCCCCAGCACCGCGTCGTCGCACAGCCGGCGGATCTCGTCGATCGGCGTCTGCGTCGCGGAGATGGGGTTCCAGGCTCCGGTCGCGTCGTCGCGTTCGCGGTCCTCGACCGCGTCGAGCAGGTGGGCGATGCGTCCGAACAGCCGGCCGGCCTCGCGCAGGGGGTCGGCGTTGTGCGGCCGGCCGGCCAGCACGGCCGTGTGGGCGAAGGCCTGGCCGGTGGCCTCCTCGGTGGGGGCGGTCACCGACAGCACGTCACCACCGGGGCCGGCCGCCTCCTCGGCCTCGCGCTGGCGCTCCACGACGGTCAGGAGGGCGCCCCCGTCGAACCCGAGTTCGCCGCCGCTGCGCCGGGCGGCGCGCGCCCAGTGGCCGGCCAGCCGCCGCGCTGCGCCGCGCACCGCGCGCCGCCCGTAGAGCCCGTCGGCGTCGAGCACGTGGTCGTCGACCTTGGCCGAGGCCAGGACGAGCGACACCGCCGCCGCGAGCCTGGCCCCCTCGCCGCGGGCGACCTCGGCCCGTCGCATCCCGCGCAGCGGGCAGGGTCCCGCGGTGCGTGTCGGGGTGCCGCCCGGCGTTTGAGCCGCCACCAGCACCGAGATCACCAGGCCGTCGTAGTTGGTGGCCACCCGCGCGGCCTGGCCGTGGTCGTCGCGTAGGGCGAGGCACATGCCGCACAGGTGTCCCGTCCATTCGTCGGCCAGTCCGTCCGGCAGGGCATGCCGACATGGGCGCAAAATCCCGAACATCCCTTGAGACCTACTTATCTGTTCTGTTGTCCCGTGGACGTGATCTTCGACGTTCTGGGACGCGGCCGGGATCCCGGGAGGACAGTCGGTTTTCGGGCTTTTCCGGCGGATTTCAGTTCAGCCGCACACCGATCAGGCACGTGTCGTCGTCGGTGTCGGCGTTGCCGTGGGTGAGCAGGTGGTCGAGCTGCTCCTCCAGCCCTCCCTCCACCGGTCTGCGGGCCAGCGTGAGCAACCGGTCCAGGGAGTGCTGCAGGGAGCGGTCCCGCCGCTCGATCAGGCCGTCGGTGTACATCAACAGGGTGTCGCCGGGGCGCAGTTCCAGCTCCTCCTCGTCGTAGGAGGCGTCCGGGACCGCGCCCAGCAGGATGCCGCCGGGCAGCGGCAGGGGTTCGGCCGACTCCTCCCGGAGCAGCACCGGCGGCAGGTGCCCGGCACGTGACCAGCGCAGTACACCGGTCGGGGGATCGTAGACCCCGCACACCGCGGTCGCGGTCACCTGCTCGGTCAGGTGGAAGGCGACGGTGTTGAGCCAGCCCAGCAGCTGGGCCGGCCCGGCCCCGGTCGCGGCGAGACCGCGCAGGGCGTTGCGCAGCACGACCATGCCGGTGGCCGCCTCGATGCCGTGTCCGGCCACGTCCCCCACGGCCAGCAGCACCTGCCCGGTGGGCAGGGCGACGGCGTCGTACCAGTCGCCGCCGACCAGGTGCTCCTTCTCGGCGGGGCGGTAGCGGACCGCGACCCGCAGGCCCGACACGTCCATCGGCGGCGGCGCGGGCGGCATGATGGCCTGCTGGAGCTGCAACGCCAGCCGGTTGCGCTCGGCCGCGCGCTGTTCGGTGTCGGCCAGCCGGTCGCGGGTGGCGGCCAACGCCACCTCGGTCCAGTGCTGGGCCGAGACGTCCTGGTAGGCGCCGCGCACGGCGACCAGGTGGCCTCCCGCGTCGGTGACCGGCTCGGCGACGACGCGGATGTGGCGCACCACCCCGTCGGGACGTTGGAGCCGGAACGCGGTGGAGGCCGGGCGCCGATGGTGCAGGACGGTGCGCAGGAAGCGTCCGATGGCCACCGCGTCGTCGGGGTGGGAGTGGGACCGCAACTGCTCCAACGGGATCGGCGCCGCGGTGGGCGGCAGCCCGTACAGGGCGAACAGCTGGCTGTTCCAGGTGATCTCGCCGGTCGCGGTGTTCTCCTCGAAACCGCCGATGCGGCCCAGCCGCTGCGCGTGTTGCAACAGCGCCGCCAGCCGGGCGGCCTCGTCCTGGACCCGCCACGTCAGGAGGACGGCGTCGCCGTAGCGGCCGATGCCGACCGCGGCCACCGAGGAGATGGGGACCTGGTCGACGAGCGAGGACAAGATCATGCGCTCGCTGTGGAAGGGCTCTCCGGTGGCGTGGACGTGCTCGACCTTGTCGAACAGGCCCCCCTCCAGCGCGGCCAGGGGGTAGACCTCCAGGAGCAGGCGGCCGGTGACGTCGGCTCGGGGACGGCCGGCCAGGTCCGCGAAGTGCTCGTTGGTGTAGGCGATGAGGAAGTCGGTCACCCGCCCCTCCCCGTCCCGCCACGGGTGCAGGACGAGCGCGGGGTCCAGCAGGCTGTCGGCCAGGTCGGTGAGCGGGGAGACGGGTTCGATCTCGCCGGTCCCGACGGTCTCGCCGGCGTTGTCGTCCAGGGTGCGCGCGCACAGCTCGGCCAGCGCCTCCAGCTGGCGTTGCACCGCGGGGGGCAACGGCTCCAAGGGGCCGGGCCAGCAGATCTCCAGCACCCCCAGCAGCCGCCCGTTGGTCTCGGCGGGCAGCACGACGCGATCGCCGGTCAGGTCGCGCCCCCCGATGGAGGGTGCCGAGGACTCCACCGAGGAGGGGTCCCACAAGGGGCGGCGCAGCCGCAGCACCCGTTGGGCGAGGGTGCCCACCCCCGGCGGGACGTAGCGCCAGCGGACGGCCTCGGCCGAGGTGAACCCGGCGTGCCCGGCCAGGGTCAGCGACCCGTCGGGGGCGCACGCCCAGACGGCCAGCGCGCTCGCGCCGAGCGGCGCCAGCGCGTGGTCGAGCAGGGACGCGGCCGCGGCCTGGGTCTCACCGGCGGCGAGGATGCCCGATTCCGCGGTGCGCAGCCGGACGGCCGGCGACGGGGAGGAGGATCCCCGGGGAGGCGGAGGAGCATCACCGGAGATGGCGAAGGCGAGGGGGTCGCCCGCCGTCTGGTTGACGATGTCGGCGGCCAGCTCCAACAGCGGCAGCTGCGCCGTCGTGGCCAGCTCCCTGAGCTGCCGGGCCGCCTGGGCCGGACCGCACTGGAGGCGTTCCATCACGATGCCCTTGGCGAGCTCGATCAGGGACCTGGCGTCGGCCGCGGTCTCGGCGTCGCGGAGCTGGCGGCGCAGCCGTTCGACGGTGGCGGCCAGCCGGCCGGCCAGGGTCTCATCGTCCCGTAGGACGTCCGGCGTGTCGTCCACGCCGGGGGAGGTGGTCCTGGCCAGTTCACCGGCGTCGTTGCTCGTGGGCAGATGGGGGGACTCCACGGTCCGCCACTCCTCGATACTCTGCGGGGCCGGGCGGGCGGGACACGCCCGGATTCACGGGGTCAGCGGTTCACAGACCGAGTCGTCGTCGGATGCTCGAGATCAGCTCCTGGGCGTCGACGGGCTTGGTGATGTAGTCGTCGGCTCCGGAGGCCAGGCTCTTCTCCCGATCCCCCTGCATGGCCTTGGCGGTCACCGCGATGATCGGCAGGTGCGCGTGTTCGGGCATGGCCCGGATCGCCGCGGTCGCGGCATAACCGTCCATCTCGGGCATCATCACGTCCATCAGGATCAGGTCGATGCCCGGCGTGGCGGTCAGGGTCTCGATGCCCTTCCGCCCGTTCTCGGCGTGCAGCACCCGCATGCCGTGCAGTTCGAGGATCCCGGTGAGCGCGAAGACGTTGCGGGCGTCGTCGTCGACCACGAGCACCGTGCGCCCGGCCAGCGGCGCGTCCGCCTCCTCGGCCGGGGCGGGGGCGTCGGCCTCACCACCGTGGCGCACCAGGGGGAGCACGGCGTCGGGGCGCTCGGCGGTCAGGTGCAGGGCGATGCGTTCCCGCAGCTCGTCGAGGCTGGGAAGCAGCTCCAGCGGACGGACCTGCGCGTGCTCCTGCAACAGCTCCTCCAGGCCGGAGTCCAGGCGCCGGTTGTGGTGGGCCAGCACCGGCACCCCGCGCAGCGCGGGGTCGCCGTCCAGCGCCTTGAGGAAGCGCGGCGCGGCGCCGTCGGCCATGTCGAGTTCCAGCACGACGCAGTGGAAGGCGCCCGTGGCCAACGCGGTCGCCGCCTCCTCGGCGCCCACGGCGGTGGTGACCTGCACGGGGCCGCGCGGATCGGCCGGGCCGCGGTCGTCGGCGAGGTCGGCGACCGCGCTCTCGGCGACCAGGGACAGCAGTCCACGGGGGCGGTCCTCGATGACCAGCAGACGTCGCTGCTGCGGGGGGTCGGCCGCAGCCGTGAGGGCGGGAGCCGTCCGGGCCTCCTCGACGTCGAGGGTCCCGGCCAGGACCTCGACCTGCTCCTCGGAGTCGGGGCGGGCGATGGGCAGGTACAGGGTGAAGGTGCTGCCCTCGCCGACCCGGCTCGTCGCGTGGACGGCACCGCCGAGCAGGTAGGCGATCTCGCGGCTGATGGACAGACCCAGCCCGGTGCCGCCGTACTTGCGGCTGGTCGTGCCGTCGGCCTGCTGGAACGCGCCGAAGATCACCTCCAGCTGGTCCTCGGCGATGCCGATACCGGTGTCGGTGACGCGGAAGGCCAGCGCCGGTCCGTGGGCGCGGACCGCCGCGGGGAGCTCGGCCTCCTCGGCCGGCGAGATCCGCAGTTCGACCAGGCCGGTCTCGGTGAACTTGACCGCGTTGGACAGCAGGTTGCGCAGGACCTGGCGCAACCGGGAGTCGTCGGTGAACAGCTCGGCGGGCACCCCGGGGTCGGTGCTGATCCGAAACTCCAGTCCCTTCTGCCCGGTGAGGGGGCGGAAGGTCGCGTCGACGTAGTCGAGCAGTCGGCGCAGCGAGACCCGCTCGGGGTTGAGGTCCATCTTGCCGGCCTCGACCTTGGACAGGTCGAGGATGTCGTTGATCAGCTGGAGCAGGTCCGATCCGGCGGAGTGGATGACCCCCGCGTACTCCACCTGCTTGGGGGTGAGGTTGCGGGTGGGGTTCTGGGCCAGCAGCTGCGCCAGGATCAGCAGGCTGTTGAGGGGCGTGCGCAGCTCGTGGCTCATGTTGGCCAGGAACTCCGACTTGTACTTCGAGGCCAGCGCGAGCTCCTGCGCCCGGATCTCCAGCTCCTGGCGGGCCTGCTCGATCTCCAGGTTCTTGGTCTCGATGTCGCGGTTCTGGCTGGCCAGCAGCGCGGCCTTCTCCTCCAGCTCCGCGTTGGAGCGCTGCAACTCCTCCTGGCGGATCTGAAGCTCCTCGGAACGGGCCTGGAGTTCGGCGGCCAGCCGCTGCGACTCGTCCAGCAGCTCGTCGGTGCGGGCGTTGGCGAGGATGCTGTTGACGTTGACCCCCACCATCTCCATGAGCTGTTCGAGGAAATCACGGTGGATCTGGGTGAAGGGACGCACCGAGGCCAGCTCCAGGGCTCCCAGCACCTGTTCCTCGACCACGATCGGCAGCACGATCAGCGTGTTGGGTGGGGCCTCGCCCAGGCCGGAGGAGACCGCGACGTAGCCGGGCGGCAGGTCCTCGACCACGATGGTGCGGCGGCTGCGCGCGGCCTGGCCGACCAGGGACTCGCCGAGGCGGAAGCGCACCGGGGCCTCGCCGCGGGGACGGCCGTAGGAGCCGACCAGCCGCAGTTCGACGCCGCGCGGGGTCTCCTCGGCCAGGTAGAACGCTCCGTACTGGGCGGAGACCAACGGGGTCAGCTCGTCCATGACGAGGTCGGCGACGACGGCGAGGTCGCGGTGGCCCTGCATCAGCCCGGTGACGCGCGCCAGGTTGGACTTGAGCCAGTCCTGCTCCTGGTTGGCGCGGGTGGTCTCGCGCAGCGACCGGACCATCCAGTTGATGTTGTCCTTGAGGTCGGCGACCTCGCCCGAGGCCTCGACCGTGATGGAACGTGTCAGGTCCCCCTCGGCCACCGCGCTGGTGACCTCGGCGATCGCGCGGACCTGGCGGGTGAGGTTGCCGGCGAGCTCGTTGACGTTCTCGGTCAGCCGCTTCCAGGTGCCCGACACCCCCTCGACCTCGGCCTGGCCGCCGAGGCGGCCCTCGGTGCCGACTTCGCGGGCGACGCGGGTGACCTCGCCGGCGAAGGAGGAGAGCTGGTCGACCATCGTGTTGATGGTGGTCTTGAGTTCGAGGATCTCGCCCCGGGCGTCGACGTCGATCTTGCGGGTGAGGTCGCCGTTGGCGACGGCGGTGGCGACCTGGGCGATGGAGCGGACCTGGCCGGTCAGGTTGGACGCCATGACGTTGACGTTGTCGGTGAGGTCCTTCCAGGTGCCCGACACCCCGGGGACCCGCGCCTGGCCGCCGAGGCGGCCCTCGGTGCCGACCTCGCGCGCCACCCGGGTGACCTCGTCGGCGAACGCCGACAGCCGGTCGACCATCGTGTTGATGGTCTCCTTGAGCTCCAGGATCTCGCCGCGCGCCTCGACCCGGATCTTCTGCGACAGGTCGCCGTTGGCCACGGCCGTGGTCACCTGGGCGATGGAGCGGACCTGGCGGGTGAGGTTGCCCGCCATGATGTTGACGTTCTCGGTGAGGTCCTTCCAGGTGCCCGAGACGCCCTTGACGTCGGCCTGGCCGCCGAGGCGGCCTTCGGTGCCGACTTCGCGGGCGACGCGGGTGACCTCGCCGGCGAAGGAGGAGAGCTGGTCGACCATCGTGTTGATGGTGGTCTTGAGTTCGAGGATCTCGCCCCGGGCGTCGACGTCGATCTTCTGGGACAGGTCGCCGTTGGCGACGGCGGTGGCGACCTGGGCGATGGAGCGGACCTGGCCGGTGAGGTTTCCGGCCATGAAGTTGACGGAGTTGGTGAGGTCGCGCCACACCCCGTCCACGCCGGGGACCTGAGCCTGGCCGCCGAGGCGGCCTTCGGTGCCGACTTCGCGGGCGACGCGGGTGACCTCGCCGGCGAAGGAGGAGAGCTGGTCGACCATCGTGTTGATGGTGGTCTTGAGTTCGAGGATCTCGCCCCGGGCGTCGACGTCGATCTTCTGGGACAGGTCGCCGTTGGCGACGGCGGTGGCGACCTGGGCGATGGAGCGGACCTGGCCGGTGAGGTTTCCGGCCATCGCGTTCACCGAGTCGGTGAGGTCCTCCCAGGTGCCCGACACCCCGGGGACCCGCGCCTGACCGCCCAGTTGCCCCTCGGTGCCGACCTCGCGCGCCACCCGGGTGACCTCCGAGGTGAACAGCGAGAGCTGGTCGACCATGCCGTTGAAGACGACCGCGATCTCGCCGAGCAGACCCTCGCCGTCGTCGGGCAGCCGCGTGCCGAAATCGCCGTCGCGCACCGCGGTGAGTCCCGCCAGCAGCCGGCGGAGCTCGGCCTCCCCGACCACGTCGACAGGGTCGGGGCCGCCCTCACGAAGGGGTCCCTGAACGCCGGTGTCCGCCACTTCGCCCATCTCGCGTCCTCATCCCGGTGGATGCCTCGACGGCCGGACCAGTGTCACGGTCCGGCCCCAGGGTCGCCTGCACTCGGTTCGAACGGGCGTCCGCAGACATGCTCCCACGAACCCGGATGGAGAGTACCCGGTGGTCCGCGGGGAGCGCTTTCCGGGCGGACCGCAAGCAGGGGAAAAGGACGTTTTCGGCCGGCCGCCCAAGGATGCCCCCACGCGGCCGGTCGGCGGGGGACGTCAGAGCGCGCCGGCCAGGGCCCGCGCCACGGAGGAGTCGGTGACCAATGTGGAGACCAGTCCCGAACGCAGCGCCGCGTCGATCGCCCCGGCCTTGCCGTCTCCACCGGCCAGCGCGATCACCTCGGGGATATGGCGCAGTTCCCGCGTGCTCACGGTGAGCACGCGGTCGGCGAGCTCGGTGCACACCTCACGCCCCTCGGCGTCGAACAGGTGGGTGGACATCTCGGCCCGCACGCCCTGCTCGGCGATCGCGTCGCGGACCGCGGGGTCCAGGGCGTCATAGACGGTGGACAGGCCCTCGCTCCAGGCGCCGATCGACACCACCGCCGTGGTGACCTGCCCGAAGCGGTCGAAGGCCGCGGCCACCCCCGGATCCGCGCGCAGGGCACGGGCCGTGGCCGCGTCGGGCAGGATGAGCGGGGCGTAGATGGGGTAGGCGGGGCCGCCCGACAGCGCCGCCGCCCGCTGCACGGTCTCGACCGTCCCGGGGCCGGGGTCGCGACGGGAGTACACCCCGTTGAGCTGCACGGTCGTGCAACGTGGCAGCCGGGTCAGCGACGTGAGGATGACGTTGACCGTCCGCCCCCAGGTCAGGCCCAAGACGTCGCCCTCGGAGAGGGTGTCGGCCAGCAGGTCGGCCGCGACCACGCCGATCCGTTCGCGCACCCGCGCCTGGTCGCCGTCCCCGGCGTCGACGACGATCACCCGGCGCAGTCCATAGGCCGCGCGAAGGGTCTCCGACAGGCCGGCGTCGATGCCGTCGGGAAGCCGGATGTCGATCCGGACGATCCCGCTCTCCCGAGCGAAGTCGAGCACGCGCGCCACCTTGAACCGGCTCATCCCGAACTCCTCGGCGATCTCCACTTTGGAGCGCCCGTCGAGGTAGAAACGGCGCGCGACACCGGCCGCCAGCAGCAGGTCGGAGATCCCCTTGGCCTGCGCTTCCGCGGGGGCCGGCGCCTCTGTGACGACGTCCTCGTCTCTGTCCATGTTCCTCGTGCTCATGTGAGTGCCAGTGTGCTCATCGGTGAAATCATACGTTGACACGGGGTTTCCGGGACGTTTCAATGGCCGCACCAAAAGAGCGATACATCGCTCTTTTGAGCGGACTTACGAGTGAAGCGAACCGAGGAGCCACCGTGCGCGCAGCGATCATCCCCCGTCCGGGCGAGGTGGAGGTGGGGACGAGACCCGATCCGACCCCCGCCCCGCACCAAGTCGTCGTCAAAGTGGGGGCGTGCGGCATTTGCGGCACCGACCTGCACATCGCCGACGGGGAATTCCCGCCCAGCCCCTACCCCCTCGTCCCCGGCCACGAGTTCAGCGGTGAGGTCGTCGAGGTCGGCTCCGCCGCCCCCGGCGGGCTGCGCCCCGGCGACCGGGTCGCCGTGGACCCCTCGCTGTTCTGCGGCCACTGCGAGTTCTGTCGCGCGGGCCGCGGCAACCTGTGCGCCAACTGGGCGGCCACCGGCGACACCGTCGACGGCGCGTTCGCCGAGTACGTCGCCGTCCCGGCCGCCAACTGCTACCGGATGCCCGACACGATGAGCTACCGCGAGGGAGCCCTGGTCGAGCCGCTGTCCTGCGCCGTGCACGGCCTGCGCCGCCTCGGCGCCGAACCGGGCGAGAACATCCTCGTGGTCGGCGCCGGGACCATGGGCCTGATGCTCCAGCAGCTCCTCCAGCGCGCCGGGGCCCGCGTCACCGTCGTCGACCGCAACCCCGAGCGCGTCAAGATCGCCGACGGGCTGGGCGCCCAGGCCATCGCCACCGACGTCGCCGAACTCGACGGCGTCCGCTTCGACGCCGCCGTCGACGTCACCGGCGTGCCCGCCGCGATCGAGGCGGGACTGGGCGCGTTGCGGCGGGGAGGCCGCTTCCTGGTGTTCGGCGTCGCCCCCGACAACGCGCGCGTCAGCCTGTCGCCGTTCCGCGTCTACAACGACGAGATCACGATCGTCGGCTCCATGGCGGTGCTGCACAGCTACGGGGCGGCCCTGGACCTGATCGCCTCCGGCGCGATCGAGACCGCGCCGCTGCTCACCCACGCGCTGCCCCTCGAACGTTTCCCCGAGGCGCTCGGCCTGATGCGCGCCGGCGCCGGCGTGAAGATCCAGGTCCTGCCCGGCGGAACGGAGGAGTGAGGATGCGCGCCGTCCCCCCGGCGACCGGCGACCCCGTCCGCCGTCCCCTTCCCGCCGCGCTGGCCGTCGCCACCGCGGGCGCGCTGACCCTCTCCGGTTGCGCCGGAGCCGGCGCGATCAACGCCGGCGGCGAGGACCCGCTCGTCGTCGCCATCGTCGCCAACCCGCAGATGCAGGACGCCATCGCCCTGCAGTCCCACTTCGAGGCCGAACACCCCGGCATCGAGGTGAACTTCGTGACCCTGCCCGAGAACGAGGCGCGCGCCAAGATCACCACCTCCGTCGCCACCGAGGGCGGCGAGTTCGACGTGGTGATGATCAGCAACTACGAGACCGCGCAGTGGGCGGAGAACGGCTGGCTGACCAACCTCCAGCCGCACATCGACGCCACCGAGGGCTACGACGCCGACGACTTCATCCCCACCGTCCGCGAGTCGCTGTCCTACGAGGGCGACATGTACTCCGTCCCCTTCTACGGCGAGTCCTCCTTCCTCGCCTACCGGGAGGACCTGTTCCGCGAGGCCGGTCTGGAGATGCCCGAGAACCCCACCTGGCACCAGATCGCCGAGTTCGCCGCCGAACTCGACGACGACGAGGCCGGAGTCGCCGGGATCTGCCTGCGCGGCCTGCCCGGCTGGGGCGAGGTGATGAGCCCGCTCACCACCGTGGTGAACACCTTCGGCGGGAGCTGGTTCGACGCGGAGTGGAACTCCGGGCTCACCAGCCCCGAGTACCGCGAGGCCGTGAACTTCTACGTCGACCTCGTCCGCGAGCACGGCCAGCCCGGTGCCGCCAACAGCGGGTACGGTGACTGCCTGACCCACTACAGCCAGGGCCGCGCGGCCATGTGGTACGACGCCACCGCCATGGTCAGCACCATCGAGGACCCCGCCTCCAGCACGGTGGCCGGACTCAGCGGCTACGCCCCGGCGCCGGTCGTGCAGACCGACCGCAGCGGCTGGCTGTACGTGTGGTCCCTCGCGATCCCCGCCACCACCGAGGACCCCGAGCGCGCCTGGGAGTTCGTCGAGTGGGTGACCGACCGGGACTACATCGAGACCGTCGGCGAGGAGTTCGGCTGGGAACGGGTGCCCCCGGGCAGCCGGATCAGCACCTTCGAGAACCCCCGGTACCAGGAGGTGGCGCAGGCCTACGCCCAGCCCATGCGTGAGGCCATCGAGACCGCCGACAGCGACAACGCCACCCTCCACCCCGTCCCCTACGAGGGGATCGGATTCGTGGCCATCCCCGAGTTCCAGGACCTCGGCACCCGGGTCAGCCAGCAGATCAGCGCGGCCATCGCCGGACGCATCGACGTCGACGAAGCCCTGGAACAGAGCGACGACTACGCCCGCTCCGTCGGCGAGACCTACCAGCGGGAGGAACAATGAGCACCACAGCCGTGCCCCGGGAGGGCACGCGCCGCACCGGGGACTGGGCACGCCGCGCCCCGCTGCTGCCCGCGCTGATCTTCACGATCGTGGTGACCCAGCTCCCGTTCCTCGTCACCATCTGGTACTCGCTGCGCTCCTGGAACCTGCTGCGCCCCGGATCGGGACAGTTCAGCGGCCTGGACAACTACGTCGCGGTGCTCACCGACACCCAGTTCCTGGGAGCGGCGGGCAACACGATCCTGATCACCGCCTCCTGCGTGCTGGTGTCGATGCTGCTGGGGATCGGCCTGGCCCTGCTGCTGGACCGGAAGTTCTTCGGGCGCGGGCTGGCCCGCACCCTGCTGATCACCCCGTTCCTCATCGTCCCGGTCGCCACCGCCCTGCTGTGGAAGACCACGATGTTCGACCCGGTCTTCGGCCTGGTCGGGTTCGCGCTGTCGCCGTTCGGGCTGGGCGACGTCGACTGGGTGTCGAGCTACCCGGTGGCCTCGGTGGTCACCGCGCTGGTGTGGCAGTGGACGCCGTTCATGATGCTGCTGGTCCTGGCCGGTCTCCAAAGCCAGGGACGCGACGTCGTGGAGGCGGGGCAGGTCGACGGGGCCGGACCCCGGCAGATGTTCCTCTTCGTCACCCTGCCGCACCTGCGGCGCTACATCGAGCTGGGGGTGCTGCTCGGCTCCATCTACGTCGTCGGCACCTTCGACACCATCTACATGATGACCCAGGGCGGTCCCGGCACGGCCAGCGCCAACCTGCCGTTCACCATCTACCAGCGGGCGTTCCTGGGATTTGACATCGGTCAGTCCGCGGCGATGGGGGTGATCGTGGTGATCGGCACCATGATCGTCGCGACGCTCGCCCTGCGGCTGATCTTCCGCACCTTCATGGCGACCGAGGAGAAGCTCTCATGACGGCCACCCACCTGCCGTCCCCCAAGGCGGCGCGCGCGGGATCCGGGGCTCCGCCCGCCCCCGCGCCCCGGCCCCGCCGGCGCCGTGGCGGGGCCGGGGGCCTCGCCCTGACCCTGCTCACCTGGGCCGTGACGCTGGTGTTCGTCGCACCGGCCCTGTGGATGGTGCTCACCTCCTTCAAGCAGGAGGCCGACGCCTACACCGATCCGCCCCGGATCTTCTTCGAACCGACCCTGGACCGGTTCCGTGAGGTCTTCGCCGCCGACTTCGCCCCCTACCTCGGCAACTCCCTCATGGCGACGTTGTTCTCCACCACGCTCGTCCTGGTGCTGGGGGTGCCCGCGGCCTACGCGCTGTCGGTCGCGCCGGTGCGCAAGACCAAGGACGTGCTGTTCTTCTTCATCTCCACCAAGATGCTGCCGGTCGTCGCGGTCATCGTCCCGCTCTACGTCATCGCCGGTCGCATCAAGATGCTGGACAACATCTGGACCCTGGTGATCCTCTACACCGCGATGAACCTGCCCATCGCGGTGTGGATGCTGCGCTCGTTCTTCCTGGAGGTGCCGCGCGGCATCGTCGAGGCCGCCCGGATGGAGGGCGCGTCGCTGCCGCGCGTGCTGTGGTCGGTCATGCTGCCGGTCATGGCCCCCGGTATCGCCGCGACCGCGCTGATCTGCATGATCTTCTCCTGGAACGAGTTCTTCTTCGCCGTCAACCTGACCGCGTCGCAGGCCGCCACGGTGCCGGTGTTCATGACCGGGTTCATCACCAGCGAAGGCCTGTACTGGGCCCAACTGTCGGCGGCGGCCACCATGGTGTCCCTGCCGATCGTCATCGTCGGCTGGATCGCCCAGCGCCAGCTCGTCCGCGGCCTGTCCATGGGCGCGGTCAAATAATCCGATCGGGTGTGCGCGCGGCGCGGGTCGCGCGCACACCCCTCAGCGCAACTCGGCTCCCCGCGTCTCGGGCAGGGTGAGGACGACGACGAAGGTCACCACGGCCGCGGCGGCCACGTAGGAGAAGAAGACGGGCGCGTACCCCGCCGCGGCCAGCGTGCTGATCACCAACGGCGCGGTGCCCCCGAACAGCGCCACGGTCAGGTTGTACCAGGCGCCGATCCCCAGCCCGCGCAGTTCCGTCGGGAACAGTTCGCTCATGACGGCCGGCGCGATCGACGTCATGGCGCTGTAGAGCCCCAGCCCCACGCAGAACACCACGAGCAGTCCGGCCAGACTGGTGCCCACCAGGCTCGACAGGGGCACGATCAGCAGCGCCGTCGCCGCCGACCAGACCAGGAGCTGGGGTCTGCGGCCGAGACGGTCCGACAGGGCGCCCATCGGATACTGCAGCGCGACGAACAGCGCGGTCGCCACGGACAGGGCGAGGAACACGTCCGCGTCGTCGGCGCCGCGCACGTCGACGGCGAAGGGGCCGAGCGCGCTGAAGAAGGTATAGTAGCACAGCGTCGACAGCATCGTGAAGCCCACGACCTGGCCGACCGCCCGGGGGTGGCGCCGCAGGGTGGTCAGCAGCGGGCGGGAGGCGCGGCGCCCCTCGCCGACGCTGCGTTCGAACAGCTCGGTCTCGCCCAGGCTGCGACGCAGCCACAGACCCACCAGCCCCAGCAGACCGCCGAGCGCGAACGGGATGCGCCACCCGTAGGCCTCCAGCGCCTCCGTGTCCAGGAGGCGGGCCAGCGCGAAGCCGATCAGGGAGGCCGCGAGCACCGCCGAACCGGTGGACAGGTAGAAGAACGAGGAGTAACGGCCCCTGCGGTCGGCCGGCGCGATCTCGCCCAGATAGGCCGAGGCGTTGGACACCTCCCCGCCGATCGACACCCCCTGGGCGATCCGGGCGAGCAGGAGCAGCACCGGCGCCACCCAGCCCACCTGCTCGTAGGTCGGCAGCACCGCCAGCACCACCGAGCCGCCGGCCATCAGCACGATGGTGAGCAGCATCGCCGGCCTGCGGCCCTTGACGTCGGCCAGGCGGCCGATGAGCAGACCGCCGAGCGGGCGGAAGAAGAACGCGAGCGCGAAGGCCGCGAAGGTGTTGATGCGGGCGAGGTCCTCGTTGTCGCCGGGGAAGAACTGGGTGGCGAAGTAGATGCTGAACGTCGCGTAGATCGTCCAGTCGTACCATTCGATCGCGTTGCCGACGCTCGCCGCCACCAGCCGTCTGACCGGTAGGCGATGTTCGGGTGCGCTGGCCGCAACGGCCCCGCCGGTGGTTGGGTTCATATCGCCCATCCTCTAGCGGCCGTCCGGCGGGCACCGGCGTTTTCGTGATCTTCGCCCGCCGGCCGGCGCGTTCCCCCAGCACCGGGAGGAGAGGGACGGGAGACGTCCGATTCCGGACACGGCCGGCGATCCAGGCCGGCGCGGGGGAGCGGCCGCCACCTCGCCGGCAGAGGGAACGTTGACGCATCGTGGGGCGACGCCCCGACGGGCTCGGGCACCCCTCCTCCCGACGTCCACCGCGCGGCGGGCCGGGACCCGGCCGCCTGGGCCGGGAACGGGGCACGCCGGTCCCCGGGACGGTCCGGCGGCCCCGGTTCAGTCGCCGCGCCGCCAGGGGAGAGGGGGAAGGCGCACAGCGCGGGGAAGACGGGGCAGCCGCAGTCGTGGGCGGGAGCGCTCGGCGGCGGGCCGGGTCCGCCCGGCCAGGGCCTCGTCGGGGATGTCCACCGCGATCTCCCCGCCGAGCCGGTGCCCCCCGACCAGGTCCAGGTCGTCGCCGCTCCAGAAACGTCCCGGGTCATACCAGTTGGGCCTGCGCCCGCCGGGCAGCAACCCCATGGCCTCGTAGGTGAGCGCGACGACCTCGGCGCAGTAGGCGGTCTCCAGCCTCCGCTCGCCCGCGCCGCCCCGGCCCCGCCGCGGAGGCAGGGGCACCCGGCCGCGCAGCCACCGCCCGGCGAGGCGGGCCGTCGAGGGGAAGGGGGTGCCGTCCAACCGGGCGATCGTGCGCAGGACCGCGTCCTCGGCCTCACGGGTGACGGACGGGTCGAGCTGGCGCAGCCACGCCCGTTGGCCGTACCTCGCCCCCCAGGTGACCACGGCGTCGCGCAGGTCGTGGAGCTGGACGCCGCGCTGGTGGGTGCCCGACCACATGTCGGGCAGGGAGCGGCCCAGCTCGGCGTGCCACATCAGTGGCGGAAGGTCCTCGATCACCACGGACATGCCCACGTGGTTGACGGGGCTGTTGGTGGTGACCTGGATGGCCCGGTCGGGGACGGTGCGTCCGCGGAAGACCCAGACGTCACCGGTGCGGGTGAGGTCGACGGCCTCGTCCAGGCTGATGTGGGTCTCGGTCACGGCGAAGCCGTCCTCTCTGGCCGCGGGCCGGGGCGTTCTCGACGGGACACCGGTAGCTTAGGCGCATGCGCTGGTGGAAGATACTGGGCCTGGCGGGCTTCGCGGGCGTCGCGGCGACCGGGGTGGTCATCGCGCGTGCGGAACGCCGCCGTCGCGCCTACACCCCCGAGGAGATCCGGACGCGGCTGCGGCAACGTCTGGCCGAGGCGACACGCGAGGAGATCGAACCGCCACAGGACTCCGGCCGGAGCTGATCCGTCCCGGCCGCGCGGCCGGGACGGGTCACTCCGCCGGGAACCGGTAGGCGTCGACCTCGGCGATCAGCTCCGCGCGCCGCTCCTCGTCCAGGAAGGCGGCCCGGAAGGAGTTGCGGGCCAGCTCACGAACGGTCTCCGGGTCGAGGCCGAGCGCCCTGCGCACGCCGTCGAGGTTGTCCTCGACGTAGCCGCCGAAGTAGGCGGGGTCGTCGGAGTTTACGGTCACCACGAGCCCCGCGCCGATCAGCTTGGGGAGCGGGTGCTCCTCCAGCCGCTCCACCACGCGCAGCCGGACGTTGGAGAAGGGACACACGGTCAGCGGTACGGCCTCTCGGCGCAGCCGCTCCACCAGCTCGGGGTCCTCCAGGCAGCGCACCCCGTGGTCGATCCGCTCGGCGCCCAGGACGTCCAGGGCCTGGCGCACGTAGTCGGCGGGCCCCTCCTCGCCGGCGTGGGCCACCCGGCGCAGCCCTGCGGCGCGGGCCGCGGCGAAGACCTCACGGAACTTCTCCGGGGGGTTGCCGATCTCGGCGGAGTCGAGTCCGACACCGGTGATCGCGTGCAGATGGGGGCGGGCGCTCTCCAGGGTCTCCATGGCCTCCTCGGCGGGGCGGTCGCGCAGGAAGCACAGGATGAGCCGGGAGGAGATCCCCAGGCTCCGCTCGGCGTCCTCCAAGGCGCGGGCCAGCCCGGTGACCACGGTCCCGATCGCCACGCCACGGGAGGTGTGGGCCTGGGGGTCGAAGAAGATCTCGGCGTGCCGCACGCCCTGCGCGGCGGCCCGCTCCAGGTAGGCGGCGGCGAGGTCGGCGAAGTCCTGCTCGGTGCGCAGGACCGACATCAGCGCGTAGTACAGGTCGAGGAACGACTGGAGGTCGGTGAAGGAGTAGGCGCGGCGCAGCTCCTCGACGGAGTCGAACGGCAGCTCGATCCCGTTGCGCTTGGCGAGTTCGAAGGCGAGTTCGGGTTCCAGGGTGCCCTCGATGTGCAGGTGCAGTTCCGCCTTGGGGATGGCCATCGTCGTGGGGATCTCTTTCGTGCTGCTGCGTCGCCGAAGCGTCGGGGTCGGCGCAGGCGGCCCCGTCACGACGGAGGGGCGTGGACCTGCGGCGGTGCGGGCTCCCCCATGTGTACCAGCGGAACGGGGGGAGGACGAAACGGAGACGACGTGACGGGGGTGACACGGCGGCGCCCACTCGGGATACCCTAGGCTTGCCTGAGTGTTTTAGGTATGCCTAACCAAATGTGGAAGGTGGTGGACGGCCGATGACGGACCGTCGAACGCGCGAGAAGCCCCGGGTTCACCACGGCCGGGTCCGGCACGTCGAGCGCCTGACCCCGCACATGATCCGGGTGGTTCTCGGCGGTGACGGGCTCGCGGGGTTCTCCGCCGGTGACTACACCGACCACTACGTCAAGCTGCTCTTCCCGCGGCCCGGCGTCGCCTATCCCGAGCCGTTCGACATCGAGGCGATCCGCCGTGACTTCCCGCGTGAGCAGTGGCCCCTCACCCGCACCTACACCGTGCGCTCCTGGGACGCCGCCACCCGGGAGCTCGTCATCGACTTCGTCCACCACGGTGACGAGGGGCTGGCCGGCCCCTGGGCCGCCGCCGCGCGGCCGGGCGACGTCATCCGCTTTCTCGGCCCCGGGGGCGCCTACGCGCCCGCGCCCGAGTCCGGCTGGCACCTGCTCGTCGGTGACGAGAGCGCCCTTCCCGCCATCGCGGCCTCGGTCGAGCGCCTGCCCGCCGGTGCGGTCGCCCGCGTCCTGGTCGAGGTCGCCGACGAGGCGGAGGAGCAGCGGCTCGCCGTGCCCGACGGCGACGTCCAGGTCACCTGGGTGCACCGTGGGGAGCGCCGGGTCGGGGCCGCCCTGGCCGAGGCGGTGCGCGGACTGGAGTTCCCCGAGGGCGAGGTCCAGGCGTTCGTCCACGGCGAGGCGAACTTCGTCAAGGAGCTGCGCCACTTCCTGCGACTGGAGCACCAGGTGCCCCGTGAGCGCCTGTCGATCTCCGGCTACTGGCGCCTGGGCAGCGACGAGGACGGCTGGCAGTCCTCCAAGGGCGAGTGGAACCGCCGTGTCGAAGAGGAGGAGGCCGCCCGCCTCGCCGGGGTGTCCTGAGCCGGATCCTCGCCTCGCGCCCCTTCGGTGGGGCGCGATGACCACTGGACGTCCCGGGAAGGGCGGTGGTGTCCCCGGAGTCGGGGCGGCGCCGTCCACGCCACCCTCCCGGGCGCCGGTCCGGCCCCGCCGTGAGGCGCGTGACGAGGGCGGGCAGATGGCCGGGCGGCGACCGGACGTCGCGATCCAGCGCGCCCTCGGTGACAGGCGCGCCCGCCCGCCGCGAGACGGCGCGGAGCGCGGTTGGAGCGCCACGTGTCCGACGGCCGGGGCCGTCGTCGCCGCGCTCCCGTGGGAGAACGCCGTCCGGCATGGGCGCGCGCCGCGCGCGGTGATCCGGCCGAGCGCGACCTCGGATCCCCACGTCCCCGGTTCGACCGCGCACGTCGACGGGCAAAGCCGTGTCCCCGCACCGCCTGGTGGCTGTCGACCCACGGGCAACGGCAGGTGAGGAGCAGGACACCACCCGGGCACGTGAAGGTGGCACCCCGCGCGGCGGGGTGATCGTGGCGGGGTCTGTCGGGCGCCACGTGAGACGAGGCCGGGCCGGCGTGGTGCGCGCGGCGTCTCACGCGGGGACACCGGAAACGGGGGCCGGGTGTCTCGGGCGCCGGTCGCTGCTCCGTCCCCGATGGTGGGCACCCGGGGCCGCGCGTGCCCCACGGGCGCGACAGAACCATCCGACGTGTCGGCGCTGCGCGCCGTGGCGCTGGCACGGCCTGCACCGCGTCGAGGCGCCGGGACGCGCCGTCGGCGGCCACGGCGCTGTCCCACCGCGGGGAGGGGCGCGGTCCGGTCCCGGGGCGCCGGACCGGCGCGGGCCGTGGCGGCGCGGACGAGCGTGTTGCGCCGTGTCCGGGCGGGGTCCGGCGGGCGGCCGCGGGGATGCGCCGGCGGCGCGGGAAGGGCGCCGTCCGTCCTCGGACCTCGCGCTCGGCGTGGGGAGAGGAGGCCCTCGGAGTCGGGGCCGGCCGGAGGTCCATCCCGTAGGCCGCAGAGGGGCGGGGCGGGCACCCCTGTCGCGTGATCTCGTGTGAGGGGTGTCGGAGATGTCACACGAGGGAACATGAGGGGCCTTCGAGTCGTCGAAACAGCTTCTGAGCAGTGAAAACGTGAAGAGGGGAGGGGGAGGTAGAGGGGTCGCGCGCGGAAAGTAAACGTTTACACGGCTCGTGTAATCGATTACTTTCCTCTCATGGCCACCATCAAAGACGTGGCCCGGGCCGCCGGGGTCTCCACCGCGACGGTGTCCCGGGTGCTCAACGACCACCCCTCCGTCACCGCGGAGTCCAGGGAGCGGGTCCTCGCCGCGGTGGAACGACTCGCCTACCACCCCAACGCCGCCGCGCGCACGCTGCGCTCGGCCGACGTCACGACATTGGGCCTGGTCATCGGGGACGTCCTCAACCCCTTCTTCACCGAGCTGGCCCGAGCCGTCGAGGACGAGGCGCGCGCCCACGGCTACTACGTGATCACCGGCAACGCCGACGAGGATCCGCGCCGCCAGGACGAGTACCTGGACATCCTGCTGGAGCAGCGCGTCGCCGGGCTGCTGCTGTGCCCGACCGACCGCGTCTCGCCTCTGGTCGAGGAGGTCGTCCGGCGCGGACGGCCGATCGTGCTGATCGACCGCTCGATCGACGGGCTGGACCTCCCGGTCGTGCGCAGCGACAACGCCACGGCGACCCGCGAGCTGGTCGACCACCTCGTGGCCCTCGGCCACCGCCGCATCGCGATCATCTCCGGCCCGACCTCCCTGGTCACCGGCCGGGAGCGGCTCGCGGCCTTCCGGGCGGCGCTCGCCGCCCACGGGCTGGAGGTCGCCGATCGCGACGTGCGCATCGGCGACTTCCAGACGGCCAGCGGCGTCGCCGCCATGGGGGAGTTGATGGAGCGGCCCGATCCCCCCACCGCGGTGTTCGCCGCCGACAACCTGATGGCGCTGGGCGCGCTGCGCTGGGTCCGCGACCGGGGCCTGCGGCCGGGCAGCGACATCGGTCTGGCCAGCTTCGACGACCTGCCCTGGTTCGAGTTCGTCGATCCACCCATCACCGCGGTCCGGCAGCAGACCGAGGAGATGGGGCGCGCGGCGGTGCGCGAGCTCATCGCCCTGCTGAACGGCCGTCCGGCCCGCTCGCGGACACTGCCCTGCCAGCTCGTCATCCGCGGATCCTGCGGAGAGAGACAAGGAGCGCAATGAACACCCGCCGATTGGAACTGATCGGGGTGACCAAGGCCTTCCCCGGCGTGCGCGCCCTGGAAGGGGTCGACTTCGACCTGCGTGGGGGAGAGGTCCACGTCCTGCTCGGAGAGAACGGGGCGGGCAAGAGCACCCTGATCAAGGTGATGGCCGGGGTACACCGCCCCGACAGCGGCGTGGTCAAGGTGGACGGGCAGGAGGTCCGCCTCACCGGCCCCGGCCACGCCGAGCAACTGGGGATCTCCACCATCCACCAGGAGATGGCGCTGGTCCCCGGGCTCAGCGTCGCCGAGAACATCCACCTGGGCCGGCCGCCGCGCAGGTTCGGGCTCGTCGACCGGCGGCGGATGCGCCGGCAGGCCGCCGAGCTCGTCGAACGGATGGGGCTGGACCTCGACGTCGACGCGACGGTCGCCGACCTCGGCGTCGCCCAGCGCCAGATGGTGGAGATCGCCAAGGCGCTGAGCCTGGAGACGCGGTTCCTCATCATGGACGAGCCGACCGCCGTGCTGAGCCGTACCGAGGCCGCCCGGCTGTTCGACATCGTCCGCGACCTCACCCGTTCGGGGGTCGGGGTCGTGTTCATCTCCCACCTGCTCGACGAGATCGCCGAGATCGGCGACCGCGTCACGGTACTGCGCGACGGCGCCAAGGTCGCCGAGGTGCCCGCCTCCACCGACGCCGACGAACTCGTGCGCCTCATGGTGGGACGCTCGATCGAGCAGCAGTACCCCCACCGGCGAGGTGAGGTCGGCGAGACCCTGTTGGAGGTACGCGGCCTGGGCCGTGCCGGGGTCTTCTCGGACGTGTCCCTCACCGCCCGCGCCGGTGAGGTCGTCGGCATCGGCGGGCTGGTCGGCGCCGGCCGTACCGAACTGGTCCGGGCGATCTTCGGCGCCGACCGCCACGACACCGGCGAGGTGGTGGTGGCCGGACGGACCGTGCCCCCGGGGGACATCACCGCGGCCCGCCGGGCCGGGCTGGCCCTCGTACCGGAGGACCGGGCCGGTCAGGGCCTGGTCCTGGGCGCCTCCATCGAGGAGAACATGGGCCTGGCCACGCTGGGCGAACGCACCCGCGCCGGCCTGGTGGACCTGCGCTCCCAGCGTGCCGCGGCGGCGCGGCAGGCCGAGCTGCTCAAGGTCCGCGCCGCGGGGCTGGACCAGGCCGCCGGCACCCTGTCCGGAGGCAACCAGCAGAAGATCGTCATCGGCAAGTGGCTGCTCGCCCGGCCACGGGTGCTGATCCTCGACGAGCCCACCCGTGGGATCGACGTCGGGGCCAAGGTCGAGATCTACGAACTCATCAACACGCTCACCGAGCAGGGCACCGCCGTGCTCATCGTCTCCAGCGACCTGACCGAACTGCTCGGCATGAGCGACCGGGTGCTGGTCATGGCGGACGGGAGGCTGCGGGGCGAGCTCGGTCGCGCCGAGGCGACCCAGGAGAAGGTCATGGCGCTTGCTGTCACAGAGGGGAACGACGGTGTCGGATAGAAAGACGCAACGGGAGCCGGGTCGAGACCGGGCACGGCGGTCGACGCGGCTGCGCGCCCTGGCGGACAACAGCGGTGCCCTGGGCGGTCTGATCGTCCTGGTCGTGCTGCTGGCGATCCTGTCGCCCGACTTCCTCACCGCGAACAACCTGCTCAACGTCGGCGTCCAGGCGTCCGTCGTGGCGATCCTGGCGTTCGGTATGACGTTCGTGATCGTCAGCGGCGGTATCGACCTGTCGGTGGGCAGTGTCGCCGGACTGGCCGGCATCGTCACCGGGTGGACCGTCGCCAGCGGCGGGCTGCCCATGTGGCTGGCGGTGCTGATCGGTCTGGCCGCCGGAGCGCTGGCGGGTCTGGCCAGTGGCCTGCTGATCACGATCGGACGGGTGCCACCGTTCATCGCGACGCTGGCGATGCTCAGCGTGGCCCGTGGACTGGCCCTGGTGATCTCCGGCGGCAAGCCGATCACGCTCGACGGCTGGCTCGGGGAGTTCGGGGCCGGCACGCTGTTCGGTTTCCTGCCCTACCCGGTCCTGGTCATGCTGCTCATCGGCCTGGTCACCGCGTTCGTGCTGCGCCGCACCTACTCCGGGCGCGCCATGTACGCCATCGGCGGCAACGCCGAGGCCGCCCGCCTGTCCGGCATCAAGGTCGGCCGTCAGCAGCTCGTCATCTACGCGCTCTCGGGTCTGTTCGCGGCGGTCGCCGGCATCCTGCTGGCCTCCCGGCTCTCCTCGGCCCAGCCCGAGGCGGGCACCGGCTACGAACTGGACGCGATCGCCGCTGTTGTCATCGGAGGCGCGAGTCTGTCGGGCGGGGTCGGCAGCGCGATGGGCACGTTCGTCGGCGCGCTCATCCTCGGCGTGCTGCGCAACGGTCTGAACCTGTTGAACGTGTCCGCTTTCTGGCAGCAGGTCATCATCGGCGTCGTCATCGCGATCGCGGTGCTCTCGGACACGCTGCGCCGGCGCCGCCGTGGCGGCGGTCCCCGTCCCACGCGCTCGCCCGCGATGCGCCGCGGAGTGGCGGCGGTCCTCGTCGTCATCCTGATCGGGGCCGGCTGGGCCGTCTACCAGCGGCAGAGCGGTGACGGGGCGGAGCGTCCCACGGTCGCCCTGTCGCTTTCGACCCTCAACAACCCCTTCTTCGTCGACGTCCGCGCCGGAGCGTTGGAGGAGGCCGAACGGTCGGGCGTGGACCTCATCGTCAGCGACGCCGGCGATGACTCCTCACGGCAGGCCAACGCGGTCCAGGACGCGATCGCCCGGGGGGTCGACGCGATCGTCGTCAACCCGGTGGACTCCGACGCGATCGTGCCCTCGGTGGAGGCCGCGAACCGGGCCGGGATCCCGGTGATCGCGGTGGACCGGGCGCCCAACGGCGGCGACGTCGTCACCACGATCGCCTCCGACAACGTCGAGGGCGGCCGGATGGCGGCGCGTGAACTCGCCGACCTGGTCGGTTCCGGCCCGATCGCGGTGTTGGAGGGGCAGCCCGGCACCTCGGCCGCCCGCGACCGGGGGCAGGGGTTCACCGAGGAGATCGCCGAGCACTCGGGGATCGACGTGGTGGCCTCCCAGCCCGCGGATTTCGACCGCACCAAGGCGTTGGACGTCATGCAGAACATGCTCCAGGCCAACCCCGATATCGAGGGCGTGTTCGCCGCCAACGACGAGATGGCGCTCGGCGCGGCCAAGGCGCTGGGGGGCCGTGCCGGTGAGGAGGTGGTGATCGTCGGTTTCGACGGCACCCCCGAGGGGCTGGCCGCGGTCGAGGCCGGGACGCTGAACGCCACGGTCGCCCAGCAGCCGAGGATGCTGGGGGAGGCGGCGGTCGGCGCGGCGCTGGACGCCGTGGAGTCGGGGGACCTGGGTCCCGGCGATCCGACCGACATCCCGGTCAAGGTCATGGGGCAGGAGGAGGCGTCCTCCCGATCCGGGAACTGACCCCACTCCCCCTGGGGGAGAAGCGAACCCGTGGGGGCGGGCGGCCGTGGCCGCCCGCCCCCACGGGTGTCGGGGGCCGGCGCATCGGTGTCGGGCCGTTCCGGGGCCGGCCGATACCGGACATCGGTTCCGGTCGGCCGGCCCTTCCCATCCGGGTGCCCGCTGTGGTGGCCCACTGCCTGGGACGGATGGTGCGGGAGACGTCTCCCCCATCTCCCAGAAGCTCTCCAATGGTTTTCCGGAACAGGACTGTGGTGTTTTCCCCGGGTTTATATATAGTGTGAAGCCCCGGTTAATTCAGGGTGCTTCGAAGCACACCTTCAACCGTCGTCTTGCCGCTACTTCGACGCTGTTATACGTTCACCGCATGATCGACAAGATGACGGTCGGAGTGGAAGAAGAATTTCATATCGTAGACCTCTCCAGTCGCCGCCTGACGCCCCGGGCCGGAGAGGTGCTCGCTCTTCTTCCTGGTGAGGGATACAGTCCTGAACTGCAAAAATCGGCAGTGGAGAGTAAGACGCGACCGTCACGGGAATTGGCTGATCTGCGCGAGGACATCTCCGGCCTGCGTCGAACTCTGATCACCGCGGCACGAAAATTAGATCTCGGTGTCGCCGCAGCTGGAACGGTCCCTCTCGTCGATTTCCACGGAGCCCAGGACGGGACCGATCCCAGGTACGGCTTTCTCTACGACCAGTTCCAGTTCCTCGCCCGTGAGCAGCTTCTGTGCAGCACCCAGGTCCACGTCAACGTCGAGGACCGGGATCTCGCCGTGATCCTGGCCCACCGCGTGGAACGCTGGATGCCGATCCTGCTCGCCATCAGCGTCAGTTCTCCCTACTGGATGGGGCAGGACCGTGGGTACGCCAGCGGACGCGCGATGAGCTGGGCGCGCTGGCCCACCTCCGGGCCGATCGGCCGGCTCTCCGGCGCCGCCGAGTACGACCGCATGGTCGCCGATCTGCGCGCCTCCGGCGTCGTCAAGGACGCCGGGATGATCTATTTCAACGTCCGCCCCTCCTCCCATGTGCCGACACTGGAACTGCGGGTGTGCGACTCCTGCCCCGACGTGCGCGACATCCTGCTGATCGCCGGCCTGTTCCGCGCCCTGGTGGTACACGAATGGGAGGCCGAGCTGGCCGGTCGGGCCGCGCCCGAGATCGACCCGGTCCGGGCTCGCGGAGCGCTCTGGCGGGCCGCCCGGTTCGGCGTCGAAGGCGACCTCGTCACCGCGGTGACGCCCACGCCCGCGCCCGGCCGCGAGCTGGTGGCGCGCCTGGTCGACGAACTGGGACCCGTGCTCGACCGGTTGGGGGACCGCTCCCTGGTCGAGGAGGCCGCCCGGGACTTCCTGCGCAGGGGGAGCTCGGCCGCCCGGCAGCGCCGCGCCTTCGCGCGACGCGGCGACTTCGCCGACGTCGTCGACCTCCTCGTCGCGGAGACCGCCGACAGCGCCGACCGGCACTGAGAGGCGGGAGGCGGGAACCCCCGGCGGCCCACGGACCGTTGAACGGGCGACGGCCCGTTCGCGCGGCGGACGTCCGAGGCGACGGGCCGTGACGGTCTCCCGTGAGGGATGTCCGGGCCCCGCGGCGATGCTTCCCCGGCCGCGGGACCCGGACACCGTACCCCGCCCCGCCTCTGTGACCTGGAGAGCCGTCGCCGGTGGAGTGGGTGGGAAGCCAGCGGGTAGCGAGAGGCGGACGTTCTCGTCCGAGCCCCCGACCCGTGATGAGGTGACCCATGGACGACTGGCCGATATGGGTGAGCGCGGTGGCCCTGGCGGTCGCCATGGTGCTGCTGGTGGTCGCCGGCGGCCCGTTCACCCGTCTGGTCGACCGTCTCGCCGACCGCACCGGCATCGGCGAGACGATGGCGGGGGTCCTGCTCATCGGCGCGGTGACGGCCCTGCCCGGACTCATCACCAGTATCCTCGGCGCGGCCCGGGGTGACGCGGTCTTCGCCATGAACAACGCGCTGGGCGGGATCGTGCTGCAGACGACCTTCATCGCGCTGGCCGACGTGTTCTACCGCCGGGCCAACCTCGAACACGCCGCCGCCTCGCTGCCCAACCTGCTGGCCCCGGTCGGCCTGTCCACCATGCTGGCCGTCGTGCTGGCCGCGGGGGCGGGACCCCAGGTCACCGTGTTCGGCGTCCACCCGGTCTCCCTCCTGCTCGTCCTCGTCTACTGGTACTGGCTGCGGCTGTCCCGCGAAGTGGGGGAGAGGCCCATGTGGCGGGTGGAGCCGACCCGCCTCACCCACGCCGACGAGCCCGACCCCGAACAGATGGCGAACGGCGAGCGGCTGTCGTCGATGTGGCTGCGTTTCGCCGGGCTGGCCGCGGTCGTGTCCTTGGCCGGCTATCTCATCGGCGAGGCGGGGTTGTCGCTGACCGAGCGGACCGGCATGTCCAGTGGTTTCGTGGGGGCGGTCATCACCGGGTTCGTCACCTCCGTCCCCGAACTCGTTACCGTGCTGTACGCGGTGCGCATCCGCGCGCTGCACCTGGCCATCGGCGACATCATCGGCGGTAACGGGTTCGACGTGCTGTTCCTGTCGGCCTCCGACATCGTCTACCGGGAGGGCTCGCTCTACGCCGCGGTCAACCGCGAGGTGGTCCTGCTCGTCGGGTTGGGCATCGTCCTCAACCTGCTCGTCGCCGCGGGCCTGATCCGCCGCCAGCGCGACGGTATCGGTTTCGAGGGGATCGCGATGTTCGTCGTGTGCGGGGTGGGCCTGGCGGCGCTGGCCGCCGTGGGCTAGGGGCCCTCCTCAGGCCGCGCCCGGGCACCTCACCGCCCCGGCGGCCACGACCTCCGTGGCGGCGCGCAGGCCGCTGGAGAGCGCGCCGCTGAGGTTGCCGTTCTCGGGGAAGGGGGCGGTCTCGGTCGAGGCCCAGTGGATCCGGCCCACGGGCCTGCGCAGCAGCGGACCGTACTCGGTGAGGAAGCCGGGAGGCGCCGGACAGCGGTAGGCCCGGCTGTAGCGGCCGCCGCCGGCCTTGGAGCAGGAGTAGGACAGCGGCTGGGCCGCGAGCGGGCCCAAGGCCAGGACAAGGTTGTCCAGCAGGAGGCCGCGGTGGCGCGCGGGCTCGTCGATGACCTCCTGGTCGGCCCCCAGGGGGTCGGCCTCGCCGAAGGTGTAGGTGTGGGCCAGCAGACGGCCCTGGAAGGAGTCGCCGGGGCTGTTGTCCATGGTCCAGGCGGGGATGCCGTCGTCGAAGTGGACCTGGCCCGACAGTCCGAAGTTGCGCCAGAAGGGCCGCCAGTAGACGACCTCGGTCTGGATGATCTCGGCCTGCGGCCACTGTTGCTGCATGCGCCACCGGCTCGACGGCAGGCTCGGGGTGAACTCGATGTGCCGGGCGTCGGCCGGTGAGATCGCCATGATGAGGTGGTCGGCGGCGATGGAGCCCCACGGGCCGTGGACGCGCACCCCGGTGTGGTCCTGGTCGACGCGGCCGACGTGGTGGCCGGTCCGCACGGCCGCGCCCGCTCCGGCGCTCAACCGGTCGGTGAGCAGCACGGGATCCAGGCGCAGCAGGTCCTTGCCGTCGCCGGGGCGCGGGCCGAGGTGGGCCAGCAGCCACAGCATGCTGATGCGGTCGGCCGGCAGCCCCGCCTCGGTGGTCAGATGCTCCTCGATCAGGTCCAGCAGCGCGCAGTCCGAGGAGTGGGCGCGCAACCACGAGCGCGCCGTCTGGGAGTCCAGCTCCTCCGCCCGCGGGGACAGCCAGGGGGCCGTCGGGTCGATGCCGGCGGCGAGCCGGGTCAGCCGGTCCAGCAACCGGCCACCGCGTATCCGGGACCACCACGACAGGTCCAGGGGGAGGTTGTCGTCGCTGAGTTCGATCCCGCCCTCCTCGTCGACGCGCAGGTCGTTGAGCGTGGGGTCGTGGGCGAGGGGGTCGACCGGCACGCCGAGTTCGTCGGCCAGCTCCAGCAGCCCCCGCTCGTGCTCTCGGACGAACGCGCTGCCCGGGAGGAGCCCTTCGGTCGCGCGCCCACCGGGACGGTCGGCGCCTTCCAGGACCACGACTCCGTGGACACCGTGGGCGTGCAGGGCCCGTGCGGCCACCAGCCCCGACACCCCGCCTCCCACGACCACGACCCGCGCGTGTTCCACCTGGACTTCCCTTCCCTGCGGCCTGTTCCTGCCATGATCATGACCGGTAACGGGCGCGCTCGCGGCCTGGTTCCGCTCAGAGGGCTACAAACTCCTGGCCGGCGAACGGGCGGGGGAACACCCGGACTGCCAGGTGCAGGGCCAGCCGGGTGTCGGGGTCGGACAGGTCGACGTGGAGGAGGTCCTCGATGCGGCGCAGCCGGTGCATGACGGTGTTGCGGTGCACCCCCAGCGCCCGGGCGGCAGCGGTCACCGAGGCGGCGGCGTCGAAGTAGGCCGCCAGGGTGGGCACGAGCGCGTCGTCGGTCTCGGCGAGCGGGCGCAGCAGCCGCGCGGCCTCGCCGCGGAAGTCGGCGGAGGAGTACCAGTCCACGAGCAGGCGGCCGGGGCCGCCACCGCTGTCGGCGGCCACCGTCCCCGTCCCGCCCCGGGTGAGCGCCCGCAGCGCCGCGGCGCGCGCCGACTCCAGCGTCGCGGCGATCCCCTCGGGGCCCGAGGAGGGCCGGCCCACACCGGCCACGACCGGCCGGCCGGCAGGTGAGGCGGAGAAGGCGGCGAGCGCGCCGGCCAGCCGGTCTCTCAGGTCGGCGTGCGGTGCCGGCCCGCTCGGCCCGGCACCGCTGAACCAGGCCGCGGCCCCTCCCCGCCACCCGATGGGACCGGTCAGGTCCAGCCCCGCGGCGCGCAACCGGTCCTCCAGCGCGGCCAGGGCCGGTGCCTCCAAGGGCCCCTCGTCGACGGGTTGGATCTGGACGCCCACGTGCCGGCCGTCGACCAGCCAACCGAGCGCGGCGGCGCGCTCGCGCCAGCGTTCGCCGATCCGCCCGCCGCCCTCCACCAGTTCGGTGAGCAGCCAGCCGTGGGTCCGGTCCTCCTCGGCCAGGCGCAACCGCCGTGCGGTGGCCCAGGCCGAGACCTCCCCCTGCGCCAGTGCCAGGGCGCGCGACGCCATGTCGCGCCACTGGGGTCCGGCGTCGTCCCGTTCGGCCACCAGCCAGGTCTGGGGGGTGCCGACCGGGACGGAGACGGGCTGGACCACCACGTTGCGTCCCTCCACCAGTTCGGCGGCCGGGGAGCGGAACCGGGCGACCACCCCCGCTGGGACCCGGGGCAGGGGGCTGGTCCCGGTGATCGTGCCGTCGAGGGCGTGTACGGCGAAGGAGGCGTCCAGCGCGCGGGCGACGACGGCGCTGATCCGTTCGAGATCACCGGAGCAGCGGGTGAGTTCCCGGGCCAGGTCGACGAGCAGGCGGGCGGTGGCCACCTGGGGGTGGTGGACGGCCACCGTGACCTCCCCGATCACCGTCGCCGCGGCGGCGCCGGTCACCGCGAGCAGCGCTATCCGGTAGCGGTCGGCCAACCTGCGGGTGACCAGCGCCGGCGCGGTCTCGCCGACGACGATCAGCGCGTGGGCGCCTCGGTGGTGACACATCCGCAGGAGCAGGTCGACGACATGGCCGTGGCGCAGGTCCGGCCGCGCCGACAGGTCGGCCATGACCGCCGCCCGCGACCAGGCCGGATCGCTGTCGGCGCGGCTGCCGGGGTCGGCGCCCAGGGGGACGACGCGGTCGAGGACGCGATCGAGCCCACCGGCGCCGCCCAGCGTTTGGACCCGCCCCGGCAGGGGGAGCGCGAGCAGGTCGCGCGCCGTCACCGGGGTGCCCGTCCCACCCGGCGCGCCGTTCACGACGGCCCCGCCACGGTGTCGAGGGAGCCCAGCCCGTGGGCACCGGGGCCCACCAGGTCGCCGGCGGCCAACCGATCCCAAATGGGCGGGCGCGGGATCCGCAGCACCGACACCGGCTGACGTGGCCGCAGGGCGTCGACGCCGAGCACGCTCCACTCCCGGGCGCTGAGCACCGCGATCACATCGGGGACCCGCGCCACCTGGCGTCCGTCGAGCGCGGCCAGCAGGAATTCGTCGCCGGCGTCCAGCCGCAGGGTCTCCTGGCGGGGGAGCGCGGACTCCAGCGTGACCACCAGATGGGGGGCGGCCCGGTCCGGGCGGAGCACCTCGGCGACGACGCCGTCGAACAGCCATTCGGCGCCGATGGACGCCGCGAACCTCGGACGGTCGTGGGGGTCGGCGCCCGCCTCGCGCAGGCTGCGGCCCAGTGCCAGCGCCCGGGAGACGCTGCCGGGGATCGCGGCCGTGCGCGCCACGTCGGCTCGGCAGGGGTACAGCGCCGTCGCGGCCCAGCCGCCCAGGGCGGGCAGGTTGGCGCCGATGAGCCCGGCGACGCGGAGGTTGTCCTCGCCCCGCACGGTGAGGGTCGTCCCATCCGGTACGGCGAGCACGGCCGGCGCGACGGCGACGCCCGAGGCGGTCAGCGAGGTCTGCTCGACGCGGGGGAAGGCGCGGCCCATGGCGTCGGCGTCCAGCAGGGGCGCGTCCAGCATCGACGCCGCCGCGACGGCCAGGAGCGCGTTGACGCCACCGATCTCCAGCGGCAGCAGCGCGAACGGGGGACGGTCGAGCAGATCCAGGAGGGTGCGCACGGCCGTGGCCAACTCGGTCGAGGGCAGGCGTTCCTCGATGAAGGCGGACGAGCCCGCCACCCCCACGGCGACGACGGTGTGGTCGTCGGGAAGATCCCGCGTCCCCAGCAGCCGTACGGGCCCGCGGTCGCGCAGCGCGGCACGGGCGAACGCGGCGCCGGTCGAGGTGCGCCCGCCCCCGCCGGATCCCAGCAGCCGGGCGCCCAGCGCCAGGTCGGCCAGGTCGGCGACGTCGATCCGCCGCTGCGTCTCCCCCATGGCAGGGAACTGTAGCGCGGGGAAGAACCCCCAGGCCGTCACGGCACGAGGAGGAGGCAGCACAGTGCTGCGCGGACGTCGGGAAAATGTGCGAAACGCACATTGAGCCGCTTCGAAGCGGGCCCTAGCGTGGCACTGTCGCCGGGCACCGCCCTCCGGCGCGGGGGCGGGCCCCCGGTCCTGTCGCCCGGTGGGCACAGGACGTCCCGGGCCGTGGCGTGACGGCCGATCCGCCCGTCCCGTTCGCGGGAGACAGCCCACCCCGACCGAAGGAGAACACGCCCACATGCACATCGGCATCGACGTCGGGGGGACCAACACCGACGCCGTCCTCATGGAGGGGACCTCGGTGGTGGCGTCGGTCAAGCGCTCCACGACCGCCGACGTCACCTCCGGCATCGTCGACGCGCTCGCCGGCCTCGCCGCCGAGCAGCGCTTCGATCCGAAGGCCGTCCAGGCGGTCATGGTCGGGACCACCCACTTCACCAACGCCGTGGTCTCGGGCGACGGACTGGCGCGCACCGGTGTCCTGCGACTGGGGCTGCCCGCCGGTGCCGGCATCCCGCCGATGTCGGACTGGCCGGACCACCTCGCCGACGCGATCGGGCGCCACGTCCACCAGGCCCACGGCGGACACGAGTTCGACGGTCGGGCGATCAGCGACCTGCGCCCCGCCGAACTACGTCGTATCGCGGCGGAACTGGGCGAGGCCGGTGTGCGCACCGTGGCCATCACCTCGGTCTTCTCCCCGGTGACGGCCGAGGCCGAGATCGCGGCGGCCGAGATCATCGCGGCCGAGCTGCCCCACGTGAAGGTCTCGCTCTCCCACGAGCTCGGGCGCATCGGGCTGCTGGAACGGGAGAACGCCACCATCGTCAACGCGGCGTTGCTCGACGTGGCCGAGCACGCCACCGAGGCGTTCCGCCGCGCGCTGGCGGGCAGCGGCATCGACGCTCCGCTGTACCTGTCCCAAAACGACGGCACGTTGATGGACATCGACTACGCCCGCGACTACCCGGTGGCCACCTTCGCCTCCGGGCCCACCAACTCCATGCGCGGTGCCGCGCTGCTGTCGGGGCTGAGCGACTGCCTGGTGGTCGACGTCGGCGGCACCACCGCCGACATCGGCGTCCTGGTCGGCGGCTTCCCGCGCCCGGCCGGCGCCGAGGTCGAGATCGGCGGGGTGCGCACCAACTTCCGGATGCCCGACGTGGTGGCGATCGGCATCGGCGGCGGCAGTCTCGTCCACACCGGCAACGGCCCGCTGCGCGTCGGCCCGGGCAGTGTGGGGCACCGCCTGACCAGCGAGGCCAGGGTGTTCGGCGGCGGCACCCTCACCGCGACCGACCTCGCCGTGGCCGCGGGCATCGCCCGGATCGGCGACCCGGCGCTGGTGGCGGACCTGGATCCCGCGCTCGTACGTGACGGATTGGAGCACATCGCCCGGCGTATCGCCGAGACCGCCGACACCATGCGCACCTCGGCGGAACCGCTGCCGATGGTGCTGGTCGGCGGCGGAAGCGTCCTGGTCCCCGGTGCGCTGCCCGGATTCGAGACGGTCCTGCGCCCTGAACACGCCTCCGTCGCCAACGCGATCGGCGCGGCCATCGCCCAGGTGGGCGGGGAGGTGGACCGCATCTACTCCCTGGGCGGACGTGACCGCGGCGCGGTCCTGGACGAGGCCAGGCAGGAGGCGGCTCAGCGGGCCGTGGTCGCCGGGGCCCGGCCCGCCAGCGTCCGTGTCGTCGAGGTCGACGAGGTTCCCATCGCCTACCTGCCGGGCGACTCGGTGCGCGTGCGCGTCAAGGCGGTCGGGGACCTGGAACTGAACACCGTGGAACAGGAAGTCGGTGCGTCATGAGTGATTTCGACCTGATCGGCCACGACGACGTCGCCGACCTCGCCCGTGGGGCCGCGGTGCTGGGCACCGGAGGGGGCGGCGACCCCTACATCGGCCGGGTCATGGCCGAACAGGCCATCCGCAGGCACGGTCCGGTGCGCGTGGTCCAGCTCGCCGACGTGCCCGATGACGCCCTCGTCGTTCCGGTGGGCATGATGGGCGCGCCGGCGGTGATGGTGGAGAAGCTGCCGGCCGGCCACGAACCGGCCCGCGCCGTCGCCGCGCTCGCCGAGGTCCTCGGCCGCACCCCCACCCACGTGGCCTGTGTCGAGGCCGGCGGCGTCAACTCGATGATCCCGATCACCGCGGCGGCCGAGCTAGGGCTGCCGCTCATCGACGGTGACGGGATGGGACGCGCCTTCCCCGAACTCCAGATGATGCTGCCCACGCTGGAGGGGGTCGCCGCCACGCCGATGGCGCTCACCGATGAGAAGGGCAACTCCCTGGTCCTGCGCACCGTCGACAACCGGTGGGGCGAACGGCTCGCCCGACCCGCCACGGTGGAGATGGGGGCGAGCGCGGCCACGGCCATCTACCCCATGGACGGCGCCCAGGCCAAGCGCGGCCTGGTGCCCGGGACCCTGGGGGTGGCCAGGGACCTGGGCGCGCGGCTGGCGCGGGCCCGGCGCGAGCACGCGGACCCGGTGGCCGAAGCCGTCGCGGCCCTGGGCGGGTTCGAGCTGCTGCGCGGCAAGGTGGTCGACGTCTCGCGCCGGACCACCGGCGGGTTCGTGCGGGGCCGGGCCGGACTGGAGGGGACGGGTGAGTGGGCCGGGCACACACTCGCGCTCGGCTTCCAAAACGAGCACCTCGTCGCCGAACGTGACGGCGCCGTCGTCGCGAGCACGCCCGACCTGATCTGTGTCCTGGACGCCGAGACCGGCGAGCCGGTCACCACCGAGGCGATGCGCTACGGCTTCCGCGTGGCGGTGCTGGGCATCCCCTGCCATCCGCGCTGGCGCACGGACGAGGGGCTCGACCTGGTGGGACCGCGCTACTTCGGCTACGACCATGACTTCGTCCCGGTGGAGCGGCTCGTCTGAGCCGGGCCGCCCCCGGGGGCGGCCGTGCGGCGTGGTTCAGGGCAGGTGCCGGGCGTAGGCGTCGTGGTGGGCGATCCGCCCGCCGTCCACGGCGCTGGCGATGAGGTGGTAGAGGGCGCGGCTGCGCGAGCGGTCGGCGGCGCAGCCGCCCGCGTCCTCGATCGCGATGGTCAGCTCCTCGACGTCGCGGGCCAGTTCGATCAGCCTGCGCCGGTCCAGGATGTCGCGCCCTCCGCAGGCGGAGACGGCGTAGGCGAGGGCGGCCAGCACCCCGTCCAGCGACTGTCTGAGCCGGTCGGCGGTCGCCAGGGGCAGCCGGATCTGCGAGTCGGGGGCGAGCGGTCCGGGAAGGGAGCCCGCTACCTGTTCGGTCATGGTCGTCCTCCACGCGTCGAGGGACGGAGAGGCCGGCCCGTGCCGGGGAGCCCGGGCCGTTCCCATCAGCGATGATCGCTCCGGCACGCGGGGAAGGGGAAGAGGGCGGGGCCGGACACGCCGGGTTGCGGCCGGGCGCAAAAGGTCTGCGCGGCCCCGCGCGGGCGACGAGGCAGGCCGTTCGCGTCCGGTCTTCCCGGGGAGAGCGAGGCGAGCGGCGGGAGGCCGCCGCGCGGGCCGGCGCGAGCGGAGGGGTAGGACGCGGGAGCGGTCGGGGTAGCGGTCCGCCCCAACGTGGACGCGGGCGTCTGCCGGGGCAGGCGCGCGGTCCGGCGAACGGGAGGGCGGGGAGGGGCCTGGGACGGCCGGCGGGAGACCCGCGCGGCGTCGGGCGCCCGTGCCGGATACGCGCCCACCACCGTCTCGGCGGGGAACCGGCACGGGGCCGGCGGCAGGCGCCGGCAACGGGGGCTCAGCCCTGGGCGCCGTAGGCGTCGCGCGTGATCTCGTAGACCACGACGGGGTGGTGCGTCCCGGGCAGCACGGTCGTGCGTTCCCGGCGCATGCCCAGGCGCCGCATGACCCGTATCGACGCGGTGTTCTCGGTCCGGGCGATGCTGACCACCCGTTCCAGCCGGTGTTCGAGGAAGGCGGAGCGCAGGGTGGCCTGGGCGGCCTCGCCGGCCAGCCCGCGACCCCAGAAGGGCCGTCCCAGCCGCCAGCCGATCTCCACGGCGGGCAGGACCTCGGGGAGGAAGCGCGGTACCGCAAGACCCGTGAAGCCGACCAGCTCCCCGCTCTCGCGGAGCTCCAGGGCGAACAGCCCGAAGCCCCGTTCCTCCCAGCCGCGTTCGATCGCCGCGACCTGGGCGCGGGTCTGGTCCAGGTCATGGACCGTTCCGTCGCCGATCCAGCGCATGACCCGGGGATCGCTGTTGATCGCGGCGAAGGGGGGCGACGTCCTCCTCCCGCCAGCGGCGTAGCAGGAGCCGGGGGGGTCTCGATGGCGTCCACGCCCTGATTCTCCCCGACGCGCCCCTCCCGGCGACGAGGTGGCGGAGTATATGAACTAGTGCAATAGTTTATATGTATTAGGTAATCTTTCGGGCGTTCGTCGTGCGGGCGCGTCGAGAGGAGCGGACATGTACATCCCCCGGCACTTCGCGGCACCCGACCAGGCCGCGGTCCACGACCTGCTGGCGCGCGCGGGCACGCTGGACCTCGTCACCGCGGGACCGGACGGCCTTACGGCCACCACCCTTCCCTTCGTCTTCGACCCGCGGCGTGGCGGCCACGGCGCGCTGGTGGCCCACGTGGCCCGCAACAACGACCAGTGGCGTGCCGAGGGGGCCGAGGCGCTGGCCATCGTGCGCGGTCCCGACGCCTACGTGAGCCCGTCGTGGTACGCGACCAAGCGCGAGCACGGTCGCGTGGTCCCGACCTGGAACTACGTCACGGTCCACGTGCACGGCCGGCTCCACGCCCACCACGATCCGGCCTGGATCCAAGACGCGGTCCGCCGCCTCACCGACAAGCACGAGGCGGACCGGCCCGAGCCGTGGCGGGTCGACGACGCGCCCGACACGTTCCTCGCCGGACAGGTGCGCGCGATCGTGGGCGTCGAGGTCGTCGTGTCCCGGATCGAGGCGAAGTGGAAGCTCAGCCAGAACCGTCCCTCCCGCGACGTCGCCGGGGTCGTCGAGGGCCTGCGCGCCGAGGGGGCGCGCGAGAGCGAGGTCGCCGAGGCGATGGAGGCGGTACGGGACCGGGAGGAGGAGGCGCGGCCTCACTGACAGGCCGACGCGTCCTCATCGGTCCGCCCGGTGTCGCCCGCGCCGGTCGGGGCGTACCCGACCGGCGGCCCCGTCTTGCCCCGTGCTCGCGGGCGGACGTCCGTTTCCGCCGTCATGGCAGATCGGTTCACGAAGTGACGGCGGAAGCCCGGTCCCCGGAGATCGGACCCGTCAACGGCCCACGAGAGGAGCCGACGACGATGACCGTGTACGACGCGGACTTCTGGGAGCGTCACCACGGGACGCTCGCCCCAACGTGGGGGACCGCCCCGTCCCCGCCGTCCCGGCGACGGCTCCCCGACTGCGGCTTCCACGGGGGCGGGCCCTGGAGCTCGGCGCGGGCCATGGGGGCGACGCGCTCTGGCTCTCCGGGCGGGGACGGTCCGTGACAGCGCTCGATGTCGCCCAGACCGCGGTGGACCGCGTCGAGCACCGCGCCGCAGCGCCCGGGCTCGCGGACCGGATGCGGGCGGCCCGGCGCGATCTGACGGTGGACCCCGTGCCCCCGGCCCGTTCGACCTCGTGCTGGGGAGCCTCTTCTTCTACGTCCCCGCGCGGGAGACCGGCGGCGCGCGGCCGGCACGTCGGGAGGGGTGCTCCTCATCGTGGACCACGGCTCCGTGGCGCCCTGGGCGTGGGACCCCTCGGCGCATCGCCCCCCGACGCCCGAAGAGCTGGCCGAATCGCTTGAGCTCGGGCCGCAACGGCTTCCCGGGATCCTCGAATCGCCGAAGCGCGACGCGACGGGTCCCGGGGGCAGCGCGCCGAGGTCGTCGACACGATCGTGGCCATGCGCCGACGGCGCCCGGATCGAACGTGGCCGGCGGCGAAGACCACGCGCGGCCGGCGAGTGACCGGGCGAGGTCTCAGACGCGGGCCGTGGGCTGGTGCGGACCGAGGTAGCCCACGGTGACCTGCTCGGTGTGCGGCTCGAGCAGGCCCCGGAGCTCCTCCGCGGCGGCCGTGAGGAGATGGCCGTCGCGCGCGGCCTGGAGGGTTTCCAGGACGAAGACGACGCGTACGGAATCTTCGGTGACACGGGTGCGGTGGGCGTCGCGGTGGTTCCAGTGGCGGGTCAGGATCCCGCCGCCGTCCGCGTAGACGACCTCGCCGGGCTTGGGGGTTTCGACCGTGTCGGGTTCGCCGAGCGGGGTGAAGGACTCATCGCCGTTCGCGTGGCCGATGACGACGTCTCCGGTGACGTGGTCCAGGTCGAAGGCGCCGGCGGGCAGACCGTGACGGACGGAGACGGAGTTATAGGAGTCGACGGCCGGATTGATGCGCGGCAGGGTCCCCTTCTTGGCGAGGCGCCGGCCGAGGGCGTCGACGCTGGGACGGACGCGGCGGGGGTTGGTGCCGAAGGAACGGTAGGCGTGGTGCCAGGCCGCGATGCGGGGGTCGGTCTCGTCGGCGGGACGCCAGGAGCCGTCGGCGAGCCGTTGCTCCAGTTCCTCCAGGGCGGCGACGGTCCGGGGCCAGGGTTCGCGGCCGCGCAGGCCCGTGGCGGCGACCAGGGCGATGAGGGTGTCGGGGAAGGCGTCTGCGACGTCGGCGGCCAGGTTGGAAGACGGTCATGGGTCGGTTTCCGTTCTCTGTGTGGACGTGGGTCGGATCAGGACAGGGCGAGGAGGCTGACGGCGACGGCGGCGGCGCCCAGGCCGACGAACTGGCCGCGCTGGACACGTTCGGCGAGCACGCCGCGGGCGAGCAGCACCGTGCCGGCCGGATAGAGGGCGGTGATCACGGCGACGACGGCGAGGTTCCCGCTGCGGGCGGCGAGCAGGAACAGCAGGTTCGCCACCGAGTCCAGCGCTCCCGCGGTCGCCGACATCGCGTAGGCGGGCCGTTCGGGGCCCAGCCTGCGGTGCAGCAACCCGGCCGCGGTCAGGGTGACGGCCGAGGAGACCGCTCGGCCGATGATCAGCGGGGCCACCCCGCTGTCGGACGGCGCCTGGTGCAGGAAGACCAGTTGGAGGGCGATGGCGGTGCCCGCACCGAAGGCCAGGAGCAGCGCGGTGGGGGAGGGGCGCGCCGAGCGCACGCCGGGTCCGGCGCTGACCAGTGCCACCGCCACCAGCGCGAGCGGCAGGCCCACCAGGTCGGCGGTGGCCAGGCGCTCGCCCTGGACCAGTCCCACGGTCACGGGCAGCACGGCGGACACCAGCGCGGTCACGGGCGACAGCACGTTCATCGGACCGATCGCCAGGGTGCGGTAGAGCAGGGCGAACGCGGCGGCCGAGGCGACCCCCGACGCGGCGCCCCAGCCCAGGGCGGCGGCGTCGAACGAGGCGCCGAGCAGCGGCCACAGCAGCAGCTCGACCACCAGACTCGCCGGGGCCGCGATCATCACGGTGCGCAGCACGTGGGCCTTGCGGGCGCCGAGGCCGCCGAGGAAATCGGCGCATCCGTAGGCGAGTGAGCTGCCGAGCGCCAGCAGCAGAGCGAGCACGGCACATCCCTTGACGTTCAATAAAACGACTACACTGTACATCAGAACGACCGAATTGTGTCAACGGAATGACCATGTGGTGCATTCCAATGCTCCAAGCGTGAGGATGGAGAGTCAGATGGCCGAGACGGCCGCGGCCCTGCGGGCGGTCGCGCGCAACGTCCGGGCGGCCCGCGTCCGAGCGGGCCTGACTCTGGAGGAGCTCAGCAGGCGCGCCCAGGTCAGCAAGGGGGCCCTGGTCGGTTTGGAGAAGGCCCAGGGCAACCCCAACCTGGCCACCCTGGTCCGGCTGGCCGACACCCTCGGAATCTCGGTGTCCGCCCTGATGCAGGGGCCGCCCGAAGGTCGTGTCCGCGTCGTGGCCGCCGACGCCGTGGCGCCACTGTGGACCGGTGAGCGGGGGAGCCAGGCGCGGCTCGTGCTGACGACCTCGGGGTCGGCCCCTGTTGAGGTCTGGCGCTGGCGGCTGGAACCGGATGAGGAGTACTCCAGCCATCCCCACCAGGCCGGAGTCGTGGAGACCGTCAGCGTCACCTCCGGCCGGATGGTCCTGGTCGTCGACGGCGAGGAGCATCCCCTCGAGGCCGGGCAGACCGCCACCTTCGACGGTGACGTCCCCCACGCCTACCGGGGTTCGGGTAGCGGGACCTGTGACCTGATCATGACGGTCCACCTGCCACCCGGTCCGACCTCTCCCTCCTGACCCTCGGGTGCCCGGAGGGCGGTGGTCCGCCGACCGGGGGAGGTCGCGGAGTCCGGTGGCGCGATCGGTGTCCCCGTCCTCGCTGCGGACGACCGGCGTCGGGGTACCGGCTGCCAGGGGGACACCGTGCCGTTGTCCCGTGCCGCCTCCCGATTCTGGGGCGCGGGCTCCCCGGGGAGCTCCCGTGGCGCCACGCCGGTGCGGGTGTTTTCCGGGCGCGAACCCCGGGGACTCGGGGATGATCGTCGAGGGGGGGAGGGTCGTCCAGGCGGGTCGATCGCGGGGGCTCGCGGCCCCGAGGGGGCATCTCCCTTGGTGACGGCGCGGCAACCTTGTACAGTTGTACAAGGGTCTGGTGAGCGGACCCGCGGACGAGGGAGCCGTACCCGCACCACGACAAGACGGCCTGGGAAGAGGTCACCTATGGCGTGGTTCGTATTGGTCGTCTCGGGTGTCTTGGAGGCGGTGTGGGCGATAGCCCTGTCGGCCTCCCGGGGCTTCAGACGCCGGCGCCCCACCGTCGTGTTCTTCGTCGCCCTGACCCTGAGCATGGCGGGACTGGCGTGGGCCATGGCCTCCCTGCCCACCGGCACCGCCTACGCGGTGTGGGTCGGTGTCGGCGCCACCCTGACCGTGCTGTGGGGGTTCGTCACCGGACAGGACCGTGCCACCTGGGGAAAGGTCACGCTCCTGGTCCTGCTCATCGGCTCGATCATCGGACTCAAGGCGGTGAGCTGACCATGCCATGGATCGTCCTGCTCGTCAGCGCCGTGTTCGAAGCCGTGTGGGCCACCGCCCTGGGCATGTCCGACGGATTCACCGAGCCGATCCCCACCGTCGTGTTCCTCGTCGCCCTGGCCGTGAGCATGTTCGGCCTGGGATGGGCGGTCAAGCACATCCCCATCGGAACCGGGTACGCGGTGTGGGTCGGTGTCGGCGCCGCGCTGACGGTGATCTACGCGATGGCCACCGGGGCCGAGAGCGTCTCGGTGGGCAAGATCGTCTTCATCACCGGGATCATCGTGGCGGTCGTGGGGCTGAAGCTGGTACCGGGCAGGCCGCCGGAAGACGCGCCCGAACCCGGGTAGCCCTAGCGCGGCGTGGGGTCTCCACCACGCCGCATGTCGGTGTCGCCGCCGAAGGCGGCCCCGCCCGGGCCGGACGGCGAGGTCGGGCGCCGCCCTAGCGGTCCGCTGACCGCGTGGAATCGCCGTCGGTGGCGCTGTGCGGCTCTCGGGCGGCGTCGTGGGTGGCGGTGAGGGAGCCGAGGAGGATGAAGGCGTCCGCCGAGGGGGTGCCGGGTTCGGCGGTGTAGGTGACGATCCACAGCCGATCGTCCCCGGTCGGCTCGAACACGTCGAAGGCGACCTCGATGAGGCCGACGTCGGGGTGTCGGAACGACTTGGTGCCGGTGCGGTGACTGTGGACGTTGTGGCGCGCCCAGTCCTGGGCGAAGACGGCGCTGCGCGCCGACAGTTCCCCGATCAGCGAGGTGAGCCCCTCGTCAAGAGGCGCGCGCCCGGCCTCCAGGCGCATCATCGCCGCGACGGTGCGCCGGGCCAGGGGCCAGTCGACGTAGTAGTCGCGGGCCCGGGGGTCCAAGAAGACGAATCTCGCTATGTTGGGCGGCTGGTCGGTGTCGAAATGCGGCGCGTACAGCGCCCTGCCCAGCCGGTTGGCGGCCACCAGGTCCTGCCGGGCGTTGTGGACGACCGCGGGGACGGCCATCGCGTCGAGCACCCGCTGCACCGAGGAACGCACCCCGCCGGCCGGGCGCGCCGAACGACGCCGGCGGGTGCCGGCCGCGGCGCGGGCGAGGTCGAACAGGTGGGCGCGTTCGACCTCGTCCAGCATCAGCGCGGTGGCGATCGCCTCCAGGACACTCTCGGAGGCACCGCCGATGTTGCCGCGTTCCAACCGGGTGTAGTAGTCGACGCTCACCCCCGCGAGCATCGCCACCTCCTCGCGGCGCAGCCCGGGCACACGGCGATCGTCCCCGTAGACGGGCAGGCCCACCTGCTCCGGCGTCACGCGAGCCCGCCTGCTGACCAGGAACTCGCGAACGGTCTTCTTGTCCATGTCCTCAGGTTATGGACGGCGGTCGGGGACGTGGGAGGCTCTGTGACACCCCCTCGGGGCACAGCGCCTGCTGCCGTCACAGGGCCGGCAGTCAAACACCCCCGGCCGGCCGCCTGGGAGGCCCTGTCAGGACCAGGCGGCGGGCACGGGGCGCCACTGGGTGCTCACCGTCCCCGCCTGCGGCGAGTCGTCGAGGCCGCGCCGGCGGCCACGGCCGTGGGGCAGTGCCCGGGCTCCCGCCTCCCCGTGGTCCCCTCAGACCGCCTTCCGAGGGACGGCGTAGCGGAGCGGCCGGTCGCGCATCGGCTCCCCGTGGGCGACGTCGTCGCCGTCGCCCACGGGGCCGAGCGGTCCCCGCTCCGGGTTTGCGGCTCTCGCGCGAGGGCAGCGGCGTCCCTCGCAAAAGACCGCGAGGACGGTGAGGAGGAGGCGACATGCGCGCCTTGACAGTCATTCCGTCACAGAAGGGCTCGCTCCAGGTCACCGACGTCCCCGAGCCCGAACCGGGACCGGGCGACCTGCTCGTCGATGGGATGGCCGTGGGGGTGTGCGGTACCGACCGCGAGATCGCCGAGGGGTTGTACGGGAGCGCGCCCCCGGGGCAGCGGCGCCTGGTCATCGGGCACGAGTCGCTGGGCCGCGTCCGCGCGGCCCCCGACGGGTCCGGGTTCCAGGCCGGTGACCTGGTCGTGGGGGTGGTGCGGCGGCCCGACCCCGAACCGTGCCTCGCCTGCGCCCACGGCGAGTTCGACATGTGCCGCAACGACGGCTACACCGAGCGCGGGATCAAGGGGATCGACGGGTATGCGTCCCAGCGCTGGGTCGTCGACCCCGACTACGCGGTCCGCCTCGCCCCGGAACTGGCCGAGGTGGGGATGCTCATGGAACCGACCACGATCGTGGCCAAGGCCTGGGACCAGATCGAGAAGGTCGGCGCCCGCTCGGCCTTTGAGCCCAGGTCGGTCCTGGTCACCGGAGCCGGATCGATCGGCCTGCTCGCCGCGTTGCTCGGGGTGCAACGCGGCTTGGACGTGCACGTCCTCGGCCGTGCCGGCGGCGGCCCCAAGCCGGCCCTGTTGGCCGACCTCGGCGCCACCTACCATTGCGACGGATTGGAGGAGGTCGCCCGCAGGGTCCGGCCCGACATCGTGATCGAGGCGACCGCGGCGGAGGAGATCATTGTGGGGGTCATGACCATCACCAGCCCCTACGGCATCGTCTGCCTGCTCGGGGTCTCCACGCCGGGGTCCACGATCCCGGCCGACATGGGCGCGGTCAACCGCAAGATCGTGCTGGAGAACGACGTGGTGATCGGCTCGGTCAACGCCAACCTGCGCCACTACCGCCTGGCGGCCGACGCGCTCGCCCGCGCCGACGTGGCCTGGCTGTCCCGGCTGGTCAGCCGGCGCGTCCCCCTGGAGGACTTCGCCGAGGCATTCGCCTACCGGCCCGGCGACGTCAAAGTCGTCATCGAACTGGACGGGACGGGCTGAGCTCCCGCCCCCTCCGTCACGTTCGGGTGGGGGCGGGAGCGGCGCTCATGCCCGCTCTCCGCGCCGCAGCGGGGCTCCGACGCGGTGCAGGTGGCCCAGCGCGACGCGGTAGGAGGCGATCAGCCCCGTCTGCTCGTAGGGCACGCCGATCTCCGCGCAGTAGGCCTCCACGATCGGCTGGGCCCGGCGCAGGTTGGGCGAGGGCATGCTGGGGAACAGGTGGTGCTCGATCTGGTAGTTGAGCCCGCCCAGGACGATGTCCACGACGTGGCCACCGCGCACGTTGCGCGAGGTCAACACCTGCTTGCGGAGGAAGTCGAGTTTCGGCTCGCCGGTCAGGGTCGGCATGCCCTTGTGGTTGGGGGCGAAGGCCGATCCCAGGTAGATCCCGAACAGTCCTTGGTGCACGGCGAGGAAGACCAGGGCCTTGCCGGGCGACAGCACCAGGAAGAGCGCGGCGAGGTAGGCCGCGAAGTGGCCGAACAGCAGCGTGCCCTCCAGCCACCGCCGCTTCAGCGTGCTACGGAACAGCCCGCGCACGCTGGCCACGTGCAGGTTCATCCCCTCCAGGGTGAGCAGGGGGAAGAACAGGAACGCCTGCCAAGGGCCCAGCAGCCGGGCCAGCCCCCGGCTGGAGCGGGCCTGCTCGGGGGACCACACCAGGATCTCCGGAGCGACGTCGGGGTCCAGCTCCTCGTGGTTGGGGTTGGCGTGATGGCGGGTGTGCTTGTCCATCCACCAGCCGTAGCCCATGCCGATGCACAGGTTGCCGGCGATGCGGCCGGCGATTTCGCTGGCGCGGCGGCCACGGAACACCTGGCGGTGGGCGAGGTCGTGGGCGACCAGCGCCACCTGGCCGAACACCACGGCAAGGTAGACCGCGACGAGGACCTGCCACCAGGAGTCGCCGATCAGGGCGAAAGCCACCCAGCCGGCGACGAAGAGCGTCCCGACCAGGCCGAGCCGTATCACGTAGTACCCGGGGCGCCGATCCATCAGTCCGGCCGCCGTGATCCTGCGGGACAGGCGGGCGAAGTCGCTACCACCGCGGGAGCGCGTCGACGCGCTCCCACCATCGATATCCGCGGTCATCTCATCTCCTCGTCACGGCCCCGAGAGGCCAGGCGCCGGGGAAGTCCGGCGGGCATGATGACCAACCTAGGCAACGGAGCCGCTCACCTCCAGGGTGCGCGCACCACGGTTGGGGGTGGAATCGGTCCCACCCCGTCCGGGCGCTTCACCACGCCGGAGTGGAGGGGTTGGTCGCGCCCCTTCGGGTAGCAGGTCCCGGAGTCCGGCCGGACACCGGCGGCGAGCGGAACGGAAGCGGGGGAGGACGATGCGGCGAGGCGCGCTCGTGCTGATGGCGACCGTAACGGTGTGCGCGAACGGCTGTGGGGGAGGTGAGACGCCACTACCGGTCGACGGTCCGTCCGAGGCGCTCGTCCCCACCGACGCCGACCGCGTGGTCCGCGAGACCGTCGCCCCGGCCGGCGACGAGGGGGCGGGGGCCTACAGCTACGACGAGTCGGTCCCCGTGGGGGCCGAGATCACGGTCTCGTTCAAGGAGATCGCCGCGCAGCGCAGCGAGGTCGGCGTCTATGCCTCCGGGCTGGACCCGGGGCACGACTACGCGGCCGACCTGCACGTGCGGCCCTGCACCCCGGAGGCGCCGACCCCGGTGCCGGCGGAGGACGACGACCCCGACTCCCCGGGATCGGGCTCCCCCAACCCGGCCTACCGGCACAACGGCGAGAAGGTCTGGTTCTCGCTCTCCGCGGACGACGAGGGCGATGCGCACGCGACCAACACGCTGGGCTGGCGGATCGACCCGCAGGATGTGGCCTCCCTGGTCGTCCACAGCGGTGCGGGGGGACGGGACCAGGCCGGCACGGGTGCCTTCCTGGCGTGTGTCGACATCCCCCGTTAGCACCCGCGTGTCCCCTCCCGGCCGTTCCGCGCTCCGGCGCCACCGGCGGGATGCGGCGATGCGAGGCCGTGGGCGTGGCCGACCGCGTCCACGACCGGACCGCGCCGGCCGCCCATGCGCGGTCCGCTCCGTGGGCGGGGACGGTGCGGACCCGTCCGGACCAGGGGTGGTGGGACCGCCCTCGTCGATGTGGACAGGACCGGGACGGGCGGCGAGGGCGCCGTCTCCTCCACCGGCGCGTTCCGTCGCGTCCATCTCGACGTCTCCTCCCCCACCGTGGCGGCCCTCCCGAACCGCCCCCGCGCCCGGTGTTTGTTCACCGGGTGCGGGGGCGGCGGCGTGTCCGTCCGGGGCGCCGGTCGGGGGCGGCGGGCCAGGGCGGTCCTTCCCTCCGGGCCTCCGGGCCGACCTGCGCGGCTCCCGCTTCGAGGACGTCCGCGTGCCCGAGGCCGGCCGCGCCGGCGCCGACCCGCGAGGGCGCGGCACCGCGCGGAGACCTGCCGGGGTCTTGGGGCTGCGCCCTGCGCGGCAGCCGCCTTTTGCCGCGTGGACCCCTACGGCGCCCAGGCGCGGGGCGCGGTCATCGCCCCACGGTCGCGCTCGCGGCCGGCCGGGGCCGGGCGGTCCGCGCGAGGCGAGATGCCGCCCGGACCGCTCCGGATGGCGGTGTGGGTCAGGCCGGCCTCATCCGCATGGGCACGCCCACCCTGTTCAGCGCGTTGATCAGGGCGACCTGCGTGACCAGGTGGCCCAGTTCGGCCTCGTCGGGGAAGTGGCGGCGCAGCGTCTCCCACAGGTCGTCGCCCACGGGTTCCAGACGGGTCACCGCGTCGGTGTAGGCGAGGGCGGCCCGCTCGCGGGCGTCGAACAGCTCCGACTCCTGCCACACGGCGAGCTGGTACAGCCGCCTCTCGGACTCCCCGTTGCCACGCGCCTCGCCCGCGTGCAGGTCGACGCAGAAGACGCATCCGTTGAGTTGTGAGGCGCGCAGCTTGACGAGTTCACGCACCGTCGCGTCCAAGGGACCGGTGCGCAGGGCGGCGTCGGCCTGGAGAAGGGCGCGGTAGGGGGCTGGCGCCGTCTCGGCGACGTTCATGCGGGTCATCGTCTGTTCTCTCCTGGATCGTCATGGCACGGTCGTCAGGAGGACGGAACGGACCGTTCGGATGTGACAGGAGGGAGGTGCGCGATCTTGTGGGGGTTGACCACCCTGCGGTAGGCGATGATCCTGCCGTCCCTGATCTCCAGCGTGTCGACCGCGCGAACACGCCCGTCCCACATGACCACGAGCGCCGGTTCGCCACCGACCTCGACGAGACCCACGTGTTCGGGGTGGTACCTGCGCAACACCCGGAGCAGCACCTCGGCGATGCGGGCGCCGCCGTGGATGAGCTTGCGGGCCGCAGGGACCTCGCCGCCACCGTCGGTGACGTACACGGCGTCGGGGTGGAGCAGGCGGACCAGAGCGGCCAGGTCGCCGGCCTCGTAGGCGTCCCGGAAGGCCGCCACCAGCCGGTCCCGTTCCGCCCGTGGAGCCTGCGGCGCCTGCCCCCGGGCCCTCGCCACCCGCCGCCGTGCCCGCGAGGCGTGCTGGCGGGCCGCCGCCGTGGAGCTTCCCAGTACCTCGGCGATCCGGGCGAACTCGATCTGGAAGACGTCGTGGAGGACGAGGGCCACCCGTTCGGCCGGGGTGAGCTCCTCCATGACCACCAGCATCGCCGTTGCGACGGATTCGTCCACGAGCACCGGCTCCGCGGCGTCGGGGCCCGTCAACAGCGGTTCCGGCAGCCACGGCCCGACGTAGTTCTCGCGCCGTACCCGCGCGGATCCGAGGATGTCGTAGGAGCGCCGCGCCGCGACCGTGATCAGCCAGGCGCGCAGGTTCGCGATGTCGCGCAGGTCGGTCCCTGCCGCCCGCAGCCACACGTCCTGTGTCACGTCCTCGGCCTCGGCGACGCTTCCGAGCAGCCGGTAGGCCACGCCGAAGACCGCGGGGCGGTGGATCTCCCACTCTGTCTTGAGGACATCGTCCGTTTCGGGCGACCCGGTCATGCGCTCGGCTCCCCTCGCCTGTCCCGTTCTCTCCGGTCAGCCTAGGGGGCGGGGGAAGCGGGCCTCCGCGAGGTCGGTGGGAGGGAGCGGAACAGGGGTTGTGCCGGGTGGGGCGTCTAGAGCACACTTATTACTGACCGAATGTTCGGTAAGGAAAGGGGGGACGATGGCCACGGCGACCGGACGCGCCACCGCGCCGCCGGACGAGGCCGGGCTCCAAGCCCACTTCGAGGCGCGTATCAGCGGCGAACAGCGCATCGAACCGCGCGACTGGATGCCCGAGGGATACCGCAAGACGCTGATCCGCCAGATAGCCCAGCACGCGCACTCCGAGATCATCGGGATGCAACCCGAGGGCGACTGGCTGACCCGCGCGCCGAGCCTGCGCCGCAAGGCGATCCTGCTGGCCAAGGTGCAAGACGAGGCCGGACACGGGCTCTACCTGTACGCGGCGGCCGAGACGCTGGGCGTGGAGCGCGCCGACCTCACCCAACGGCTGATCAACGGACGGCAGAAGTACTCCTCGATCTTCAACTACCCCACCCTGAGCTTCGCCGACGTGGGGGTGATCGGCTGGCTGGTGGACGGCGCGGCCATCTGCAACCAGGTGCCGCTGTGCCGGAGCTCCTACGGCCCCTACGCGCGTGCGATGGTGCGCATCTGCAAGGAGGAGTCGTTCCACCAGCGCCAGGGCTATGAACTGCTCATGCGGATGATGGAGGGCACCCCCGCGCAACGGGAGATGGTCCAAGACGCGGTGGACCGCTGGTGGTGGCCGGCGTTGATGATGTTCGGCCCGCCCGACGCCGAGTCCCCCAACACCCGGCAGTCGATGGCCTGGCGCATCAAGCGCGACACCAACGACGAACTGCGCCAACGGTTCGTGGACATGACCGTCCCCCAGGCCCGCCGGCTCGGCGTCACCCTGCCCGACCCCGAACTGAGGTGGAACGCCGAGCGCGGCCACCACGACTTCGGGCAGCCCGACTGGGAGGAGTTCAAGCGCGTCATCGCCGGCGACGGCCCCTGCAACGCCGAGCGGATCGCCCGGCGCCGGGCCGCCCACGACAACGGCGCATGGGTGCGCGAGGCCGCGGTCGCCCACGCCGCCAAGCGGCGCGCGCGGACCACCGAGGAGGTCCCGGCATGAGCGCGGAAGGGGAGCCGCGGGGCGACTGGCCGCTGTTCGAGGTGTTCGTGCGGGGCAAGCGCGGGCTCAACCACGTCCACGTGGGATCGCTGCACGCCGCCGACGCCGAGATGGCGTTGCGTAACGCGCGCGACCTCTACACCCGCCGCAACGAGGGGGTGAGTATCTGGGTGGTGCCCGCCGAGGCCATCAGCGCCTCCAGTCCCGATGAGAAGGACCCCTTCTTCGCCCCCAGCGCCGACAAGGTCTACCGCCACCCCACCTTCTATCCGATCCCCGAGGACGTCCCCCACATGTGAGGGACACGGCGAAGCCGCAGAACAGCGAGGAAGACCCGATGAGTGGCGACAACCCCTATGCGGCACTGAGCGAGGACCACGGCGGCACCGAGCCGGGGTGGGCGTTTGGCACCGGGTTCGTGGCGGCCCCCCTCGACGCCGACGCGCCGGTGCCCCCCGGCGTCGACGCCGACGACCTCTCCCGGTACTGCTGCATGCTCGCCGACGACGCCCTGGTGATGTCCCAGCGACTGATCCAGTGGTGCACCTCGGCACCGGAACTGGAGGAGGAGGTGGCGCTCGCCAACATCGCGCTCGACCTGCTCGGTCAGGCCCGGCCGCTCCTGGCGCGCGCCGGACGGGTGGACGGCAGCGGACGCGACGAGGACGCCCTCGCCTTCTTCCGCGACGCCCCGGAGTTTCGCAACGTCCGTCTCGTCGAGGCGCCCAACGGCGACTTCGCCCGTTCCACCGCCCGCCTGTTCGTGTTCTCCACCTGGCGCCTCGCCCTGTTCGACCGGTTGCGCTCCTCGGCCGACCCGGTGCTCGCGGCGGTCGCCGCCAAGGGCGTCAACGAGCTCGCCTACCATCGCGAGTACGCCGCGGGGTGGGTGATACGCCTGGGGGACGGCACCCCGCTGTCCCGGGAGCGCATGGCCGCCGGCCTCGCCGAGGTCTGGCCCGACCTCGGCGAACTGTTCGCCGTCCACCCGGTCGAGGCGCGCCTGGTCGACGGCGCGGTCGCGGCCGACCCGGCCGGCCTGCGCGTGGAGGTCCTCGGCGTCGTCGAACAGGTGGTGCGGGAGGCGACACTGCGGTCGCCAGGACCGGTCCCGCCGGCCGTCGTGGCCGGCCGCGACGGCCAGCACAGCGGGGAACTCGCCTCGCTGCTGGCCGAGATGCAGGCCGTCGCCCGAGCCCATCCGGGAGCGTCGTGGTGAGCGGCGAAACAGCGAACCCCGCCGTGCGGCAGGCCTGGCGGGTCGCCGCCACGGTGGCCGATCCCGAACTGCCGATGCTGACGCTGGCCGACCTCGGCATCCTGCGCGAGGTGGAGATCGACGGCGACGGGACCGTCGTCGTGACCATCACCCCCACCTACTCGGGCTGCCCGGCGCTGGAGGTCATGCGGGTCGACCTGCACCGCGCCCTGGCCCGGGCCGGCTACGGCCGCGTCGAGGTGCGCACCCGGCTGTCGCCGCCGTGGAGCAGCGACGACATCACCGAGGCCGGCCGTCGCAAGCTGGGCGAGCACGGGATCTCCCCGCCCGGTCCGGCGCCCCGCCGCCACGGCGGTCCCGTCCCGCTGACCCTCTCGGCCACCAGGAGACTGCCGCGCTGCCCGTTGTGCGGTGCCGACCGGACCGAGAAGCTGTCCCGCTTCGGCTCGACCTCGTGCAAGGCGCTGATGCGCTGCCGCGCCTGCGGCGAGCCCTTCGAACACGTCAAGGAGATCTGAACCGGTGTCCACCAGCACCTTCACGGCCCCGGACCGCCCTGTGACGGGCAGGCCGCCACGGCGCGCGGTGTTCCACCCGCTCCGCGTCGCCGGGATCGAGCGGTTGTGCGACGACGCCGTCGCGGTCACCTTCGACGTGCCCGACCGTCTCGCCTCCACCTACGCCTTCGCGCCGGGGCAGTCGCTCACCCTGCGCCGCGTCGTTCGAGGGCGCGAGGAACGGCGCACCTACTCCATCTGCGCCCCGGTCGGGGCGGCCCCCCGCATCGGGGTGCGCCTGGTCCCCGAAGGACTGTTCTCCACCTGGCTGGTGGAGGAGGTCCGGCCCGGGGACGAGATCGAGGTCGCGCCACCGAGCGGGCGTTTCGTCCCCGACCTCGGCGTCACCGCCCGCCACGTCCTCATCGGGGCGGGATCGGGCATCACCCCCCTGTTGTCCATCGCCGCCTCGCTGCTGGCCGCCACGGACTCGTCGGTCACGCTGCTCTACGGCAACCGGAGGGCCGACACGGTGATGTTCGCCGACGAGCTCGCCGACCTCAAGGACGCGCACGGTCCCCGCCTGGAGATCGTGCACGTCCTCTCGCGTGAGGCGCGCTCCTGCGACCTGCTCACCGGCCGGCTCGACGCGGCCCGTCTGGAGGCGCTGCTGGATTCGCCCATCCTGCCCGGGCGGGTCGACCACTGGTGGCTGTGCGGGCCCTACGGCATGGTCACCGACGCCCGCCGGGTCCTGGCCGGACGCGGGGTGCCCGCGGGCCGGGTCCACGCCGAGCTGTTCCACGTCGGCGACCTTCCGCCCGAGCCCGTGCGCCGCGACGATCCGGCCCTGTCGGGACCCGCGAGCCGGGTCACCGTCGTGCTCGACGGGCGTTCGACGACGCTCGACCTCCCGCGCGCGGTGCCCATCCTCGACTCGGCGCAGCGGATCCGCTCGGACCTGCCGTTCGCCTGCAAGGGGGGAGTCTGCGGCACCTGCCGGGTCCGGGTGACCCGGGGCGAGGTCCGCATGCGCCGCAACTTCGCGCTGGACGACGCCGAGGTGAGCGCCGGGTTCGCCCTGTCCTGCCAGGCGCTTCCCGCATCCGACGAGATCACCGTCGACTTCGACGCCTGACCCCGGATGGCGCGCCGGTCCGTCCGGTGGGCCCCGCCCCACCGGACGGACCGGTCCGGGTGCCGAGACGGCGCGGCACTCACGGCCGGGGGATGTTGCGCAGGTTGGCGCGGGCCATCCGGATCATCCGGCCGACCCCGCCGTTGAGGACGATCTTGCTCGTCGCCAGCGCGAAGCCGCTGAGCTGTTCCCCGGTGATGCGGGGCGGCATGGAAAGCGCGTTGGGATCGGTGACCACGTCCACCAGCGCCGGCCCGTTGTGCCGCAGCGCCTCGCGCAGCGCGCCGCGCACCTCGGCCGGGTCCTCCACCCGGATGCCGTGCGCGCCCATCGCGCGGGCGATCGCCGCGTAGTCGGTCGGCGGATAGGCGGTGCCGTGCGGGGGCAGACCCGCGACGATCATCTCCAGGTCCACCATGCCCAGCGAGGAGTTGTTGAACAGTACGACCTTCACCGGCAGGTCGTGCTGGACCAGGGACAGGAAGTCCCCCATCAACATGGAGAAACCACCGTCACCCGACATGGAGACGACCTGACGGCCACGGTCGGCGAACTGCGCGCCGACCGCCTGCGGCAGCGCGTTGGCCATGGACCCGTGGCTGAAGGAGCCGATCACCCGGCGGCGGCCGTTGGGGGTGAGGTAGCGGGCCGCCCACACGTTGCACATGCCGGTGTCCACGGTGAACACGGTGTCCTCGCCGGCCTCCTCGTCCAACACCGAGGCGACGTACTCCGGGTGGATGGGGGTGTGCCGCTCCACCCCTTGGGTGTAGGCGGCCACCACCCCCTCCAGCGCCTCCGCGTGCTTGCGCAGCATCCGGTCGAGGAAGCGGCGGTCCGTCTTCTCCCGGACCCTGGGGGTCAGGGCGCGCAGCGTCTCCCCGACGTCACCCCACACCGCGAGGTCCAGGTCGCACCGCCGGCCCAGGTGCTCGGAGCGCACGTCGATCTGGGCGATGCGCACGTCGCGGGGCAGGAACGCCTCATAGGGGAAGTCCGTTCCGGCCAGGATGAGCAGGTCGGCCTCGTGCATGGCCTCGTAGGCCGCGCCGTAGCCCAGAAGGCCGGACATTCCAACGTCGAAGGGGTTGTCGTATTGGATCCACTCCTTTCCGCGCAGCGCGTGCCCCACCGGGGCCTTGACCCGTTCGGCGAAGGCCATGACGTCGGCGTGGGCGCCGGCCGTTCCGCTGCCGCAGAACAGCGTCACCCGGTGGGACTCGTCGACCAGCCGGACCAGGGCGGCGATCTCCTCGTCGGCCGGCCGGACGCAGGGCCGCCGGGTGTCGGGGGTGGAGCGTGCGGAACGGCGGGGCGCGTCACGGCCGGCGACGTCCCCCGGCAGGGCGACCACCGAGACGCCCGACAGCCCGATCGCGTGCCGGATGGCGGTCAGCAGCACCCGCGGCATCTGCTCGGGCGAGGAGACCAGTTCCGAGTAGTGGCTGCATTCGGCGAACAACCGGTCGGGGTGGGTCTCCTGGAAGTAGGCGGTCCCGATCTCGCTGCTGGGGATCTGCGCGGCGATCGCCAGCACCGGGACCATGCTGCGGTGCGCGTCGTACAGGCCGTTGATCAGGTGCAGGTTGCCCGGTCCGCAACTACCGGCGCACGCCGTCAACCGTCCGGTGACCTGCGCCTCGGCGCCGGCCGCGAACGCGGCCGCCTCCTCGTGACGGACCTGGACCCAGTCGATGCCGGCGGTGCGCCGGATGGCGTCGGTGATCGGATTGAGGCTGTCGCCCACGACCCCGTAGACCCGCTGGACCCCGGCCCGGCCGAGGATGTCGATGAACTGGTCGGCGACGGTCTGCTTGGCCACGTTCCTGCCCCCTTGACGTCGGTTCCGGCCCGCCACGGGCGGCGGGCGCGTCGCTGATGACGGGCGGACAGGGGGGAGCGCCGCGTCGGCCCTCCTCTACCCACATCCGCGCCGTCGCTCCTGGCCAACCGCGGTCCGGCCCGGTTTAACTGGGAGGTGTGGATGCCGCGCGGCCCGGTGGATGTGGGCGCGGCGTGGTCCTAGCGGGAGGGGGAACGCGATGCCCGCCATCGGGAACGCCTGGCCGCGGGGGAGCGATCCGGGGGAGCTGCGCCGCGCGGTGGCGGCGGCCCACGAGCGCTTCCTCGCCTCGGGCCGCCCGCCCGCCCGGCTACGCGACGTCGTGCGCGACTCCTGGCAGCGATGCAGGGTCCTCGGGGTGGATCCCGAGACCGCCCGGCCGCCGTTGGAGCTCAGCGGCGACCGGCTGGAGGAGTATCGAGGGGCCCATCCGTTCTCCTCGGTGCTGCCGCTGATCCGGCGGCTCCTCGTGGACGCCGCCGACCACGGTTCCCACATCGTCGCGGTCGGTGACGCCGCGGGCCGCCTCCTGTGGGTGGAGGGCGAGCGGGGGCTGCGCGCGCGGGCCGAACGCATGCTCTTCGTCGAAGGCGCCAACTGGGCCGAGGCCGGGGCCGGCACCAACGCGCCCGCGCTGGCGCTCGCCCTGGGACACGAGGCGCAGGTCTTCGCCAGCGAGCACTTCAGCCGCAACGTGCAGTCGTGGAGCTGCTCGGCGGCCCCCGTCCGCGACCCCGACACCGGCGCCGTGATCGGGGTCTTGGACCTGACCGGCGCGGACACCGCCGCCTCCCCGTACGCGCTGGCCCTGGTGCGTGCCGCGGCCGCCGCGGTCGAAGGGGAGCTGCGCCTGCTGCGGCTGGCCGGCGCGCTCGCCCCGGCGTCGCCGGCCGCAGGGACCGATCCCGCCCCCCTGCGGGTGCTGGGGCGGGACGGCGCGCTGTTCGGCGGGGACGGACACGCCGTGGAGCTGGGCGTCCGCCACGCCGAGATCCTGCTGCTGCTCGCCCATCACCCCGGCGGTCTGACGGCCGAGGGGCTGGGCGCGCGGTTGCACGAGCGCGACGTGGCGGCGGTCACCGTCCGCGCGGAGGTGGCGCGGCTACGTCGCCTGCTCGGCCCCGGCGTCCTCGCCTCGCGGCCCTACCGGTTGTCGGTGCCGGTGCGCACCGACATCGAGGAGGTCCGCCGTCTCCTGGCGTTGGGACGCCACCGCCAGGCGCTAGGCGTCTACCAGGGTCCGGTCCTGCCCGCCTCCACGGCGCCGGGCGTGGTCGACATCCGAGAGGAGCTCGCCTGGGAGATCCGTACCGCGCTTGGCCGCGACGCCGACGCCGAGAGCCTGCTGGAGTGGGCCCGCCGCCCGGACGGCCGTGACGATCCCAGGGTCCTCGACGCAGCGCTGCGGGCGCTGCCCGAAGGGTCCCCCCACGTTCCGCTGCTGCGTGCGTGGCTGAGACGCGGCGCCTGCTGAGAGACGATGCCGCGCGTGCGTGCAACGTGCGCGCAACGGGCAGGTGACTAGCGTCACATCAACGTGGCAGTCCCGGCGGCGCCCGCAGGTCGGCGTGCCGCCCAGGCCGACGAGGAGGCAACCGTCATGGTGATCTACGCTCCGCCCGGACAGCCCGGGAGCCCGGTGGAGTACGCGCCCCGCTACGACAACTGGATCGGCGGGGAATGGGTCGCGCCGGTGCGCGGACGCTACTTCGAGAACCCCACGCCGGTGACCGGAAAGGCCTTCACGGAGGTGGCCCGGAGCGACGCCGAGGATATCGAGCTCGCCCTGGACGCGGCCGAGGCCGCCGCCCCCGCCTGGGGGCGCACCCCTCCGGCCGAGCGCGCGGTCGTCCTCAACCGCGTCGCCGACCGCATCGAGCAGCACCTGGAACGGCTGGCCGTCGCCGAGAGCTGGGACAACGGCAAACCGGTACGCGAGTGCCTGGCCGCCGACCTGCCTCTCGCGGTGGACCACTTCCGCTACTTCGCCGGCGCGATCCGCGCCCAGGAGGGCGGGATCTCCCAGATCGACGAGGCCACCGTCGCCTACCACTTCCACGAACCGCTGGGGGTGGTGGCCCAGATCATCCCGTGGAACTTCCCGCTGCTCATGGCGACGTGGAAGCTCGCCCCGGCGCTGGCGGCGGGCAACACGGTGGTGCTCAAACCGGCCGAGCAGACGCCGGCGTCGATCATGCTGCTGATGGAGTTGATCGCCGACCTCCTCCCGCCCGGAGTGGTCAACGTCGTCAACGGTTTCGGCGCCGAGGCGGGCCAGCCCCTCGCGACGAGCCCCCGGGTGCGCAAGGTCGCCTTCACCGGCGAGACCACCACGGGCCGGCTCATCATGCAATACGCCAGCGAGAACCTGGTCCCGGTCACCTTGGAGCTCGGCGGCAAGAGCCCCAACGTGTTCTTCGCCGACGTCGCCGCGGCCCGCGACGCCTTCTACGACAAGGCGCTGGAGGGGTTCGCGATGTTCGCCCTGAACCAGGGCGAGGTGTGCACCTGCCCCTCGCGGGCGCTGCTCCAGGACGAGATCTACGACGCCTTCCTCGCCGACGGCCTTGAGCGCACGCGCCGCATCCGCCAGGGCGACCCCCTCGACACCGAGACGATGATCGGCGCGCAGGCGAGCAACGACCAGCTGGAGAAGATCCTGTCCTACATCGACCTGGGCCGTAAGGAGGGGGCCCGGGTCCTGACCGGCGGTGAGCGCGCGGAGCTGGAGGGGGAGCTGGCCGGCGGCTACTACGTCACCCCGACCGTGTTCGAGGGCGACAACTCGATGCGGATCTTCCAGGAGGAGATCTTCGGCCCGGTCCTCGCCGTCACCCGTTTCTCCGACTACGCCGACGCCGTGCGGATCGCCAACGACACCCTCTACGGCCTGGGGGCCGGGGTGTGGGCGCGCGACGGTTCCATCGCCCACCGCGCCGGCCGCGACATCCAGGCGGGCCGCGTCTGGGTGAACAACTACCACGCCTATCCGGCGCACGCCGCGTTCGGCGGATACAAGCAGTCGGGGATCGGCCGCGAGAACCACCGGATGATGCTCGCCCACTACCAGCAGACGAAGAACCTGCTGGTGAGCTACTCCGATGAGGCGCTGGGGCTGTTTTGACGCCGGAGCGGGAAGGGGGCCGCGCGCGGGTGGCGTTGACGGCGCGGGCCGCACGGTTGCTGAGGGCGCTGCGCGAGGAGCACGGGCCGTTGATGTTCCACCAGTCGGGCGGCTGCTGTGACGGCAGTTCCCCCATGTGCTATCGGGCGGGGGAGTTTCGGATCGGTTCTGCCGACGTGCTGCTGGGGGAGTTGGAGCCGGGCACCCCCGAACCGGTGCCGGTGTGGATGTCGCGGTCGCAGTACGCGCTGTGGAGGCACACGCATCTGACCATCGACGTGGTGGCGGGCCGGGGCGCCGGGTTCTCCCTGGAGGCGCCGACCGGGCAGCGCTTCATCATCCGCTCCCGGCTGCTCGACGAAGGGGAGGTTTCCGACTGAACGCGACGGGCCGGCCCTCGGGCCGGCCCCGGCCTTGCGCCCAGCGGCGGGCGTGTCCGCCGGTCGATCCGACCGCCTCCGATGTGATATCGCGCACCCGTGGCGACGGTTTTCCGTTCCTGCCGGCAAGGGCGGGGGATCGGCGCGGAAAAGGAGACGACACGACCGGTCATGGGATGTTAACTTCGCTCCTCGTGTCACCACTCACCGAAGACGAGATACGTCGTTCCTTTGTCAACTGTTCGAAGGGGGAGGCGCGCCGCATCTCCCTGCCGCGGGGATTCGCCGACCTTCCCTGGTCCGACCTCGACTTCCTCGGCTGGCGCGATCCCGGCGCGCCGGAACGGGGCTACATCGTGGCCGAGCACGCCGGACGGCTCCTGGGGGTCGTCCTGCGGGTCCCGCCGCGCGTGGCCAGGGCGACGACGAAGACCCTGGTCTGCTCGGTCTGTCTGACCGCCCACGCGGGGTCGGGGGTCTCCCTGCTCACCGCGCGCAGGGTCGGCGAGGCCGGCCGCCGCGGCGACAGCGTCGGCGCCTACATATGCGACGACCTGGCCTGCTCCCTGTACCTGAGGGGACGCAAGAAGACCGAGGCGTCCAAGCACCAGCGCGAGTCCCTCACCCTGGAGGAGCGGATCGCGCGCGCCACCACCAACCTCGGGGGCTTTTTGGACCGGGTCCTGCACGACACCGCGGCCTCCGCCTAGCCGAGGCGAGCGGCCCGTCGTCGTGCCTCAGCGCCAGCCGTAGCGCGCCCTGAGCACCGCGCCGACGTGCCAGAACCGGTCGGCCTCCAGGACCGCGCCCTCCCGCCGGATGGCGTCCTCGTCCAGCTCGAAGAGTCGGTCCAGCCGCACGTAGGAGCGCCGTCCGTCGCGGTCCCAGGTACCGGAGCCCAGCTCCAGCCAGTCGTGTTCCTCCCAGCCGTCGGGGGTCCGGCTGGACAGCATCAGCGCGTGCACGAGGGGGCCGCGCCGGCCCACCACGAGCAGCGGCCGGTCCTTGCCCTGCGTGGGATCCTCCTCGTAGGGGACCCAGGTCCACACGATCTCGCCGGCGTCGGCCCGCCCGTCCAGGTCGGGGGCGTAGGTCAGCACGGTCGCGTTGCGCCCGGTCGCCACTTCGCGGACGGCGCCGCGATGGGGGTGGCCGGCGGGGACGCGCGAGGGGTCACGAGGCTCCAGCACGGGTGCATCCTAACCCGCCCCGGCCCGGGCGCACGGCGCGGCCGGGGCGGCTCAGTCGGCCAGCAGTTCCTTGACCAGCGCCGCCACCTGCTCGACCTCCACGAGGAAGCCGTCATGGCCGTGCGGGGAGGAGATGACCCGGACCGGTCCCGCCTCCCTGATCCCCGCGGCCAGCTCCGCCTGCTGGGCGAGGGGGTAGAGGTCGTCGCTGCTCACCCCCGCCACCATGGTCCGCGCCGTGACCCGGGCCAGCGCGGCGGCGGTGCCGCCCCGCCCCCGCCCCACGTCGTGGGAGTTCATCGCCCGGGTGAGCACGACATAGCTGTTGGCGTCGAAGCGTCGGACGAGCTTGTCGGCGTGGTGGTCGAGGTAGGACTCGATCGCGAACCGGCCTCCGGCGCCGGGATCCTCGCCCTCCTGGGCCCGGCGGCCGAAACGCGCGGTGAGCTCGCCGTCACCGCGGTAGGTGGCGTGCGCGATCCTGCGCGCGATCCCCAGACCGTCGCGTGGGCCACCACAACCGAGGGCGAGGTAGTCGCCGCCGTGCCAGTGGGGATCGGCCGCGATGGCGTGGAGCTGGGGGGAGGTCCACGCGATCTGGCGGGCCGAGGTCGCGGCCGGGCAGGCCAGCAGCAGCGCCCGGACCACCCGGTGCGGGTGGCCCACCGCCCATTCCAGGGCGCGCATGCCGCCCATGGACCCCCCGATGACAGCCGCCCACCTGGCGATCCCCAGCTCATCGGCGAGCCTGGCCTCGGCCGCCACCAGGTCGCGGATGCTCAGCCGGGGAAAAGCCGAGCCCCAGGGGCGCCCATCGGGACGGGACGTCGAGGGCCCGGTACTGCCCTGGCAGCCGCCGAGCGCGTTGGGGACGACCACGAAGAAGCGGTCGGTGTCCAGCGCCCGGCCGCGCCCCACCAGGCCGTCCCACCAGCCGGGGCTGGGATGCCCGGGCCCGGCCGGGCCACTGAGGTGACTGTCCCCGGTCAGCCCGTGCAGGACCAGGACCGCGTTGGAGCGGGCGGCGTCGAGGGTCCCCCACGTCTGGTAGGCCAGCCGGACACCGGGAAGCTCCTGCCCCGACTCCAGCCGGAACGGTGCCCCAGGCGTCGACCAGCGTCGCCCACCGGCCGGATCGCCCTCCCGCCACCCACCGGTGGCGGGAGGGCACGGCCCGACGGGCAGCCCGCTCACCGCCGTGCCTTCGCGGCCCGGAAGCCCGCCTCCAGGTCCGCCCGTAGGTCGTCGATGTGCTCCAGGCCCACCGCCAGACGCACCAGTCCGGGGGTGACGCCCGAGGCGAGCTGCTCCTCGGGGCCAAGCTGGCTGTGGGTGGTGCTGGCCGGGTGGGCGATGAGGCTGCGCACGTCACCGATGTTGACCAGGTGGCTGAACAGCTCCGTGCCGTCGACGAAGGCGCGCCCGGCCTCGACCCCGCCGTGCAGTTCGAAGGAGACCACCGCACCCGCGCCGCGCGGCAGGTAGCCGCGGGCCCTGGCGTTGAACGGGCTGGAGGGCAGACCGGCGTAGTGGACCCGTTCGACCTCCTCGCGTCCTTCCAGCCATTCGGCCAGGGCCTGGGCGTTGGCGACGTGCCGCTCCATCCGCAGGGACAGCGTCTCGACCCCTTGCAGGATCAGGAAGGCGTTCAACGGGGCGATCGCCGCGCCGGTGTCGCGCAGCAGCTGCAACCGCAGCTTCGCCGCGTAGGCGCCGGGCCCCATCGTCTCCCAGTAGCGCAGGCCGTGGTAGCTGGGGTCGGGCTCGACGAACCCGGGGAACCGCTCGGGGAACATGCCGAAGTCGAAGGTGCCGCCGTCCACGACGACGCCGGCGATCGTGGTGCCGTGCCCGCCGAGGTACTTGGTCGCCGAGTGGACGACGACATCGGCGCCGTGCTCGATCGGCCGCAGCAGGTAAGGGGTGGGCACGGTGTTGTCGACGACCAGGGGGACGCCCGTCTCGTGCGCGACATCGGCGACGCCGCGCACGTCCAAGACGTTGCCGCCGGGGTTGGCCAGCGTCTCGGCGAAGAACAGCTTCGTCTCGGGGCGGACCGCGTCCCGCCAGGCCCCCAGGTCGTCCTGGTCCGCCACGAACGTCACCCGCACCCCCAGCTTGGGCAGCGTGGAGTTGAACAGGTTGTAGGTGCCCCCGTACAGCGACGGGCTGGCGACCACGTGGTCGCCGGCGCCCGCCAGGTTGAGGATCGCCGCGGTCGTCGCGGCCGACCCCGAGGCGAACGCCACCGCGGCCACCCCGCCCTCCAGGGCGGCCAGGCGCTGTTCCAGCACGTCCTGGGTGGGATTGGTGATCCGGCTGTAGATGTTGCCCGGCTCGACGAGATTGAACAGGTCGGCCCCGTGCTGGGTGTCGCGGAAGACGAAGGAGGTCGTCTGGTAGATCGGGGTGGCGCGCGCGTGCGTCGCCGGATCGGGCTGCGCGCCCGCGTGGATCTGCTTGGTCTCAAACGACCACTCCACGGCGGCCGCGGCGGACGGCTCGGGAGTGGGGGAGGTGTCACGGGAGTCGACGGTCACGATGCTCTCCTGGGCACGGGCGTACGGCGCGGTGGGGCCGGACGCGGCGCGGATCGGGATGAGGGCGCGGCGAGGGCCGCGCCCGACGGCAACGAGAGGGCGCCCCGCCGGGTGGGGACGAGGACGCGGCCGCGGGGGACCGGGAAAACGGGAGACGGGTCAGGCCGCGGGGTGACAGAGCATGCTGCTTACGCGGGCATAGTCGACGTGCCGCCGCGAAACGAGCAGGATCATGGCCACGACACTAGCGCTCTGGCGGTGTGTAGTCCATCGGTTCCCGTGAGTGAGGCCGACCCCGCTGGTCGCCGGCGGGGCCGGCCTCATCGGCCTCGCCACCGGTCCTCCCGCCGGACGCGGGAACACAGCGCCCCGCGGCGTCCCGATCATCCGGTCCCGGACAGGAACCCCGCCGGCCCGCGCGCCCGGGGCCGGGGGCAAGGTGACGCCCCGATGACGGACAGGGGCGCCTCCGACGTCGGGAAGCGCCCCAGGCCCGCGGCCCCGCGCCCGGGAACCGGGACGCGGGGCCGCGACGGTCAGAACTCCAGGACGAGACGTCCGCGCACACCGCCGGCTTCCAACCTCCGGTGTGCCTGCGGCGCCTGGGCGGCGGGCAGGACCTGCGCCACGCGCAGGGTGAGGACCCCCTTCTCGGCCTGCTCGCGCAACCGGTCGAGTCGTTCGCGCGCGTGCTGGTAGTCGACGACCCACACCGGGTGGAAGGAGATGCCGCGCGCCAGGGCCGCGTCGTCGCCCCGGTAGCCGCGCACGGTGGCCACCCCTCCGCCGTCGCGGACCGCCGCGGTGACGAGGCCGTCCTGCACCGCCCCGTCGGCGAGGCCGTCGACCCCTTCGGGAACGGCCGCGCGGATGCGCTCGGCGACGTCGTCCCCGCGCGCCACCACGATGTCGGCGCCCAGCGCGCGGACCAGCTCCTCGTCCTCGGGCTTGGCGTCGGCGACGACCCGCAGCCCGTCGGCCTTGGCGAGCTGCACCACGTAACCGCCGAAGGCGCCGGCCGCCCCGGTGACGGCGAGGGTGGCGCCGGGCGGCAGATCGAGCAGGTCCAGGGCGCGTCGTGCGGTCAGCCCGTTCATGGGCAGGGTCGCCGCCTCGGCGTCGCTCGCGCCGTGGGGGACCCGCGCGACCGAGTCGGCGGGGACCACGATGCTCTCGCTGTAGGCCCCGTGGGAGCCGTCCGGTACGACGATCGCCATCACGTGGTCGCCGACGCCGTAGTCGGCCGACACCTCCGGCCCGATCTCCTCGACCACGCCGGCCGCGTCCATGCCCGGAACGTAGGGCGGCGGGTTCTTGCGCAGGTCCTCGGCCCGCGCTCCGCTGCGGGTCAGGGTGTCGGTCGGGTTCACCGCGGCCGCGCGCACGCGGATCCGCACCTCCTTGGGGCCGGCGTGACGCTCGGGGACGTCGAACTCCCGTAGCGCCTCGGGCCCGCCGAATTCACTCACTCCGATCACTCGCATACTCGGCCGAACCTCTCGCCCCGGCGGGGAATTCCCGGTTCCGGGTGAGCGGCGCCCGGAACCGGGAGAGGCGCGGTCACCCGTTGCCACGTCGCCCCGTCGCCGCGGGGGCGCGACGTCGGGACATCACCTCCAGATGCCTCAGGTAGCGCCCGGCGAGGTCGCCGGCCACGGGGTTGTGGCCGCTTGTGGCCAGCAGCCAACGCGGAGCCAGACGCTCGTGCAGCCACAGGAACCCGATCGCGTAGCCCACGCTGAGCATCGCCTGGAACAGCAGGAACGACCACAGCGGTTCGCGCAACAGTGTCGCCTGCCCCAGGTACCAGGCCATCGCCGTCTCCTCGACGAGCCGGGCGGCGGGGAAGGCCACCGCCCAGTACAGCGCCGCCGGCGCCACCGCGCCGATCCGCAGGCGACCGAGCGCCAGCAGCACGCAGTAGCAGCCGCCGGCCAGCGCCAACGGGACGCCGAGTCCCGCGGTGATCGTCAGGATCAGGGGCAGGGGCAATCCGGCCAACGCCGCCGTCCCGGCCCCGAACGCCCCGGCCGCCACGCCGATCAGCGCACCGGGTAACGCCACCTCCGCGTAGGCGAGCCCGCCCGTCACGGTGGGGGTGGCCCTTTGTGGGGTTCCCATCAGCTCACCACCACCCCGTAGGCGAACAGGGAGTAGAACAGCGCGCCGAGGTAGAACAGCGCGGCGAAGGCGATGATCACGTTGGAGACGATCCCCGGCCGGATGGGCTTGGGCAGGGTGATGTTGTTGACCAGCAGGAGCACCACGCAGTAGGCGCCCATCGCGAACGTCGACAGGAACGCCAACGTGTCCAGGATCGCGGCGGGGCCGTCCGCGGGGCCGAACAGCAGGACGGCGATGCCGAAGGCGATCAGTCCCCACAGGAAGAAGCCGTACAGCTTGGAGATGCTGAACCGCTTGGCGCCGGGGACGAAGAAGTAGGTCATGTCGGCCTGGCCGCGGGAGAAGGAGTCGAACAGGCCCAGCGTGGCGTTGAGGCCGATGAGCGCGATGAAGCAGAAGAACACGGTGCCGAGGACCGGGGTGCCGGCCGCCGCGAAGGAGGAGGCCATCGCGTCCAGCGCGGCGTCGCGTTCACCGTTGCGGATCACCTCGACCACACCCGGGTCCAGCCGGGCCGAGGCCTGCGCCAGTACCGTGAACGCGATCGTCACCAGCATCGTGACGCCCCAGAACAGGACGAAGGCGTCGAAGGTCACCCAGCGGCGCCACCCCTTCCATTTCGCCATCTCGGCGGGGTCGGAGGTGTCGAACATGAACCCGCGCGAGGGCATGCTCTCCTGCTCCTCGGCGTGGCGCAGTCCGCGGATCCGCGGGATGTGCGCGCCCATGCCGGCGCCTTTGTCGCGCAGGTGCAGGGTGTACCACATCTGCTGCATGCCCGAGGGGCCGGCGAAGGCGATCGAGCCGACCAGGATCGGAAACCACGTGGCCGAGGTGGCCTCGTCCGGCAGGTAGCCGAAGGCGAACATCCCGCTGACGGTGGAGGCCAGATCGGCGAAGTTGCCGACGAGCGCGGCCACCACCGACGTGCCCACCACGAGCAGGCCGATACAGATCGACAGCACGCTCTCCAGCAGGCTGTAGACGACCTTGGCCAGTGTGAAGACCACGCCCACCAGCAGCATCCCGGCCACCGCCGTGGCCTGCCAGGGGATGCCGGTCACCCGTTCGAAGGCCGAGGCCCCGGCCGACAGGTGTCCCGGCCAGATGTAGACGAGGATCGCGGTGACGAAGAAGAACCACATCAGCGGTTTGAACACGCGCGCCGCGCCGAAGAAGATGCTCTCGCCGGTGGCCATCGCGTAACGCGACATCTCCAACATGACGACCGCCTGGAGCGACACGCCGATGAGGAACAGCCAGCGGATCTCCGGGCCGAACACCAGGACCAGGCGCGGCCACATGTAGGACTCGCCCATCCCCACGCCCAGGGCGACGAGGAAGACGGTCGGGCCGAGGATGTGGATGGAGGGCGGCGCCTCGGGAAGTCGGCGGATCGGCATGGGTTCGAGGCGTCCGGCGCGCCAGAACCGCTCCCGGGGAGCGGAGGGCGTGGTGGCGGAGGTCGATTCGGACGGGTGGGGTCGGCGCTGGCCGGGGATCAGGGGGCGGGTCCCCTTCTCCGTGGAGGCTCCCGGTACGGGCGCCCCGGTGGATCCGGCCGCGTTGAGGTCTGAGGAATCCATGGGCGGAACTCCCTAGCGGATCTGCGGATGCGAGCTGCTCTGCCCCCATGCGCCCCCTGGGCGTTTTCCCGCGGACCTCCCTGTGCTCTCGGGGTCGGTCGGGGACCGGCCGTGGCTGGCACCACGCGCGGCCGCTGGTGGAGCGCCCGTGCGCGGTGTGACCGGTGGTCCGGCGATGGCGGTACCGGACCACCGGGGTGGCTGTGGTCGAGACGGACCGGTGGGATCGGTCCCGTCGGGTCAGAGTAGTCCGGCGGCGCGCGCCCAGCGATACTTCGCGCCGAGAACCTGTACCGGTTTTTCGGTCGTGTAGGGGTAGGCGACGATGCCGTTCTCGAAAAGCCGGGCGCTGGCGGCCTCGACCTCGGTGTCGCCCGACAGCGAGGCCACGATGGGCTTGTCGACGCCCTTGGCCCGCGCCTCGGACACGACCTTGACGACGACGTCGGCGAAGACCATCGGCGGGGTCACGATCGTGTGCCAGTAGCCGAGGATGAGCGCGTGCACCCGTTCGTCCTCCAGGCCCAGCCGGATCGTCTTCTCATAGGTCGAGGGCGGTTCGCCGCCGGTGATGTCGACGGGGTTGCCGGCCGCCCCGAAGGGCGGGATGAACGCCCGGAACGCGGCGTCCAGGTCCGGCGGGATCTCATACAGCGACATGCCGTTGTCGACCACGGCGTCGGACAGCAGCACCCCCGAGCCGCCCGCGCCGGTGATGATGACGACGTTCTCGCCCCGGGGCGTCGGCAGCACCGGCAGGGCGCGACCGTACTCCAGCAGTTCGTTGAGGCCGGGCGCGCGCACCACGCCGGCCTGCCGCAGGATGTCGTCGTAGACCTTGTCGTCGCCGGCCAGCGCTCCGGTGTGCGATCCGGCCGCCCGCGCCCCCGCCGAGGTGCGTCCGGCCTTGAGGACCACGACCGGTTTGCGGGGCACCACCTCGCGGGCCGCCTCGACGAAGGCGCGGCCGTCCTTGAGGTCCTCCAGGTGCATCGCGATCGCGTTGGTGTTGTCGTCCTGGCCGAAGAAGGTGAGCAGGTCGTCCTCGTCGATGTCGGCCTTGTTGCCCACGCCCACGATCGCCGAGACACCGGTGCGGGTGCTGCGGCTGTAGCCGAGGATCGCCATGCCGATACCGCCCGACTGCGAGGTCAGGGCGGTGCCGCCGACCACGTCGTAGGGGGTGCAGAAGGTCGCCGACAGCTTCTGGGGGGTGTAGTAGTAGCCGTAGATGTTGGGGCCGAGCAGCCGGACGCCGTGGCGGCGGGCGACCGCGAGCACCTCGTCCTGGAGCTCCTGCTCGCCGGTCTCGGCGAACCCGGAGGGGATGAGGATCGCCCCGGCCACCCCCTTGCGCCCGACCTCCTCCAGGGCCCCGGCGACGAACTTCGCCGGGATGGCGAAGACCGCGACGTCGACCTCGCCGGGGACGTCGGTGATGCTCTTGTAGGCCTTCAGCCCATACACCTCGTCGGACCTGGGATTGATCGGGTGGATCTCCCCCTCGAAGCCGCCGTCGACGATGTTCTTGATGACGGAGTTGCCGATCTTGCCGGTCTCGTTGGAGGCGCCGATCACGGCGATCGAGCGCGGCCGGAAGATGCGGTTGGTCGCGGCCAGGATCTCCTCGCGGCTGAAGCGCTTGGGCGGCCGCGGCGGGTCGAAGTCGAGCACGAAACGCAGGTCGGCGGCGACCGCGGCGGAGGCCGTCGCGAACACCGGGTTGAGGTCGGCCTCGGCGATCTCGGGAAAGTCGGTGACCAGGTGGGACAGACGGACCAGGAGATCGGCGAGACGGTGGGTGTCGACGCCCTCGCCGCCGCGTACCCCGCGCAGCACCTCGGCGGCCTTGATGTCGCCGACCTGTTCCAGCGCCTCGGCGGGGGTGACCGGCGCGAGCCGGAACGCGACGTCCTTGAGGACCTCGACCAGCACGCCGCCGAGCCCGAACACCACGATCTTGCCGAAGGTGGGATCGGTGGTGGCGCCGATGATGACCTCCTGGCCGCCGCCGAGCTGCTGCTGGACCTGGACCCCCTCGACGCGCGCGCCGGGGGAGTGGGCCTGGGCGTTGGCGAGGATCCGGTGGTAGGCGGTGGCGACGTCTTGGGGGGTCTCCAGCCCGACGGCCACGCCCCCGGCCTCGGTCTTGTGCAGGATGTCGGGCGAGACGATCTTGGCGACCACGGGAAGGCCCAGCTCCACGGCGTGTTCGACGGCCTCCTCCGCCGAGGTGGCCAGGGCCTCGCGCGGCGCGGGGATGCCGTAGGCGTCGGCGACCGCCTTGGCCTCGGGCGCGGTCAGCGAGGTGCGGCCCTCGGCGCGGGCGCGGTCGAGCACGGCGCGTACCGCGGCGCGGTCGTATCCGCTGGTGTCGCCGCCGTGGGCGGACTCCGGTGGGGCAGCGGGCATCAGATCACTCCGTTCGACTTGAGCGTGGCGAGCTCCTCGGCGTCGAGTCCGAGCTCGCCGGAGTAGATGTCGTCGTTGTGCTCGCCGAGCAGTGGGGAGCGCTCGATGTCGGCGGGGGAGTCCGACAGCCGGATCGGCAGGCCCACGGTCTTGTAGGGGCCCCGTTGGGGGTGGTCCACGGTGACGACGATCCCGTTGGCGCTGAGGGTGGGGTCGTCGATGATCTCGCGGGTGCTCAGGATCGGACCGCAGGGGATGTTGTGCGCGTTGAGCGCGGCCAGGACCTCCCACTTGGGCAGCCGGATCGACCACTCCTCGATCATCGCGAACGCCTTGTCGAGTTTGTCCAGGCGCGCCTCGGGGGTGGCCCACTCGGGGTCGGTGGCGAGCTCGGGGCGGCCGATGAGCTGGGTGATCGGCGCCCAGCCCGGGGGCTGGATGATGACGTAGACGTAGTCGTTGGGGCCTCCGGGCGCGGTGCGCACGGCCCAGCCGGGCTGGCCGCCCCCCGAGGCGTTGCCCGAACGGGGGACCGTGTCGCCGAAGTCCTCGTTGGGGTACTCCTTCAGGGGGCCGTGGGCCAGACGCTGCTGGTCGCGCAGCTTCACCCGGCACAGGTTCAGCACGGCGTCTTGCATCGCGACCTCGACGCGCTGGCCCCGTCCGGTGCGGGTGCGTTGGAGCAGGGCCGCCAGGATCCCGGCCACCGTGTGCACCCCGGTGCCCGAATCGCCGATCTGGGCGCCCGTCGCCAACGGCGGTCCGTCCTCGAAGCCGGTCGTGCTCATCGAGCCGCCCATGGCCTGGGCGATCACCTCGTAGGCCTTGAAGTCGGCGTAGGCGCCGGGCCCGAACCCTTTGATGGAGGCGTAGATCAGCCGCGGGTTGGTGGCGTGCAGCACCTCCCAGGTGAACCCCATCCGGTCCAGCGCGCCGGGCGCGAAGTTCTCCACCAGTACGTCGGAGCGGCGTACCAGCTCCAGGAAGATCTCCTTGCCGCGTTCGGTCTTGGTGTTGAGGGTGATGCTGCGCTTGTTGGAGTTGAGCATCGTGAAGTAGAGGCTGTCCACGTCGGGCAGGTCGCGCAGCTGGCGTCGGGTGATGTCGCCGCTGGGAGCCTCCAGCTTCACCACGTCGGCTCCGAGCCAGGCCAGGAGCTGGGTCGCTGAGGGGCCGGACTGCACGTGCGTCATGTCGAGGACGCGCACGCCCTCAAGGGCCTTGGTCATGGGGGTTCTCCCGGTCGTCTCCAGCCGGTCACTTGTACATGGTCTGGTTGCGGGTCCCCGGGGCGTAGACATCGGGGTCGATCCACACGTTGATCAGCGATGGCTTGCCCGACTCCCGGGCCCGGCGCAGCGCCGGGCCGATCTCGGCGGGGTCGCGCACCTCCTCGCCGTAGCCGCCCAGCATCCTCGCGAACTCCGAGTAGCGCACGTCGCCGAGGGTGTTGCCGACGTTGCCGCGCGCCTCGCCGTACTTGGCGATCTGTCCGTAACGGATCTGGTTCATCGACGAGTTGTTGCCGATGACGCCGACGAACGGCAGGTTGAAGCGGACCAGGGTCTCGAAGTCCCAGCCCGTGAGGCTGAACGCGCCGTCACCGAACAGGGCGACCACCTCCTTGTCCGGACGGGCGTACTTGGCCGCCATCACGAACGGGACGCCGACCCCGAGGGTGCCCAGCGGGCCCGGGTCCATCCAGTGGCCGGGCGACTTGGGCTGGACGACCTGTCCGGAGAAGGTGACGATGTCGCCGCCGTCGCCGATGTAGATCGAGTCCTCGGTGAGGAACTCGTTGATCTCGTGCACCAGCCGGTAGGGGTGGATGGGCGTCGCGTCGGAGTGCAGGAGCGCGGCCCGCTTGTCCAGGGCGGCGCGTTCCTGGGCGCGCAGTTCCTCCAGCCAGGCCTTGCGTCCCTGTGCTCCGTTGTCGGAGAACGCGCTGGTGGCCTGGAGGACCGAGGACAGGATCACGTCGGCGTCGCCGACGATGCCCAAGTCGATGTCACGGTTCTTGCCGACGGTGGCGTAGGACAGGTCGATCTGCACGACCGTGGCGTCGGGGGACAGCCGCCTGCCGTAGCCCATCCGGAAGTCGAACGGGGTGCCCACGATGACGATGAGGTCGGAGTTGGTGAAGGCGTAGCGGCGCGACAACTGGAAGTGGTGCGGGTCGCCGGGCGGGAGGGTGCCGCGGCCGGCACCGTTCATGTAGGCGGGCACGTTGAGCGCGCGCACCAGGTCGATCGCCGACTGCGTGGCCCGCGTGGTCCACACCTGGTTGCCCAGCAGGATGCTCGGCTTCTCCGAGCGCACCAGCAGCTCGGCGAGCCGCTCGATCGCGGCGGGGTCGCCGGCCTGGCGGGTCGAGGCGCGGTAGCGCCCGGCGACGGGGATCCGGGCGCGCTCCACCGGGACGCGCGCGTCGAGGATGTCGCGCGGGATCTCCAGGAACGACGGCCCGGGAGCCCCGTTGAGCGCCTCGCGGAAGGCCATGGAGACCATGTCGGCGACGCGCTCGGTGTGCGGAACCGTGGCCGCGAACTTGGAGATCGGCGCGATCATGTCGACGTGCGGCAGGTCCTGGAGGGAGCCCATCTTGTGCTGGCTGAGCGCTCCCTGGCCGCCGATGACCAGCATCGGGCTCTCGGCCCGGTAGGCGTTGGCGATGCCGGTGACGGCGTCGGTGGTGCCCGGTCCGGCGGTGACGACCGCGCAGCCGGGTCGGCCGGTGATGCGGGCGTAGCCGTCGGCGGCGTGTGCCGCCACCTGTTCGTGTCGTACGTCGATGACGTCGATGCCCTCGTCGACGCACCCGTCGTAGATGTCGATGATGTGCCCGCCGCACAGCGTGAAGATGACGTCGATGCCCTCGGCCTTGAGGGCTCGGGCCACCAGGTGCCCGCCGGAGATCGTCGTCGCCTCGCTGGTGTGCTCCTCGTTGCGCTGGTCCGCCATCTGGCTGCTCATCTCCTCACCGCGCGGCCCCGTGGGGCGCTGGTCGTGCCGGCTGGATGGGGATAGGGGTCGGCCCAGAGGCCGAGATTTTTGAATACTGCATACCGTATGGCTTCCATTGCTACATCAACCCGCAATCCGTGTCCAGACCGTTCCGGCGCGAACGCGAAGCGGAGTCGCGGGGGATTGCATACTGCATACGATCGGCGTATGACTGAGGGGACGGCAAGCGCGAGGCGCGGAGGAGGCGCGGTGGACCTCTACGAACACCAGGCAAAGCAGCTCTTCGGGGAACACGACGTGCCGACCGCCCAGCGTCAGCTCGCCTCGACACCCGACCAGGCCGAACGCAGCGCGGCCCGCATCGGTGGCAGGGTCGTGGTGAAGGCGCAGGTCAAGACGGGTGGTCGCGGCAAGGCCGGCGGCGTCAAGGTGGCCGACGGCCCCGAGGAGGCCCGCGCCGCGGCCGAGCAGATCCTGGGCATGGACATCAAGGGCCACACGGTCCACCACGTCCTGGTCGAGGAGGCCGCCGACATCGCCGAGGAGTACTACTTCTCGATCCTGCTCGATCGGGCCAACCGCACCTTCCTGTCCATCTGCTCCAAGGAGGGCGGCATGGAGATCGAGGAGGTCGCCGCCACACGTCCGCAGGCGATCGTCCGCACCCCGATCGACCCCCTGCGCGGCCTGGACCGCGCCACCGCGCGGGAGATCTGCCACCGGGCCGAACTGCCCTTCGACACCCACCCCAGGCTGGCCGCGGTCATGACCCGGCTGTGGCGGGTGGCCTGCGAGGAGGACGCCACGCTGGTCGAGGTCAACCCGCTCGTGCGCACCGAGGACGGCCGCGTGGTCGCCCTGGACGGCAAGGTGACGCTGGACGGCAACGCGGCCTTCCGCCACCCCGAGCGCGCGGCCTTCCACGACGACGCGGGCGCCGACGAACGGGAGTCCCGCGCCAGGGCGAAGGGTCTGAACTACGTCAAGCTCGACGGTGAGGTCGGCATCATCGGTAACGGTGCCGGTCTGGTCATGTCGACGTTGGACGTGGTGGCCTACGCGGGTGAGGCGCACGGTGGGGTCAAGCCC
>NZ_BAAGVM010000012.1:0-231230 GCF_054780875.1 Marinactinospora endophytica
ACAGGGGCTTGCGGCTGAACACCGGGATGACCTCGGTGATGATCCCGAAGAACGGCAGCGCCAGAATGTAGACCTCGGGGTGGCCGAAGAACCAGAACAGGTGCTGCCACAGGATGGCGCCGCCGTGCTCGGCGCCGTAGACATGGGCGCCGACGATGCGGTCGGCGGCCAGTCCCGCCAGCGCCGCGGTGAGCACCGGGAACGCCACGAGGACCAGGATGCCGGTGAACAGGGTGTTCCACGTGAAGATGGGCAGGCGGAACATCGTCATCCCCGGGGCGCGCATGCACGCGATGGTCGCCATGAAGTTGACCGAGCCCAGGATCGTGCCCAGCCCCGACACCAACAGCCCCATGATCCACAGGTCACCGCCGACGCCCGGTGAGCGCACCTCGTCCGACAGGGGCGTGTAGGCGAACCAGCCGAAGGCCGCCGCGCCGCCGGGCGTGAGGAAACCGAACACGGTGATGAGCCCGCCGAACAGGAACAGCCAGTAGCTGAACATGTTGAGCCGGGGGAAGGCCACGTCGGGCGCCCCGATCTGCAACGGCATGATCACGTTGGCGAACCCGGTGAACAGCGGCGTCGCGAACAGGAACATCATGATCGTGCCGTGCATCGTGAACAGCTCGTTGTAGACCTGGTTGGTGACCACCTGCAGGCCCGGGTAGAGCAGTTCGGCGCGGATCAGCAGCGCCATGATGCCACCGGCGACGAAGAAGCCGAACGCGGTGGCGATGTACATGTAGCCGATGATCTTGTGATCGGTCGAGGTGATCCACGAGACGATCAGGGCGCCTTTCCCGCGGGTGACCGGAGCCGCGGGAGAGGTCTCCGGTATGGGGTTGTCGGTACGGGTCACGAACTCTCCTCGGTGAGGTCGGCAGGGTGGTGCGCCGCCGCGCCCGTCTCGTCGGGGACGCGTTCCGCCGGGACGGTCGCGTGGGCCTGCTCGAAGCGGGAGGCCGGCTCGCCCGGAGCCCGCGGGCCCGGTCCCGGCGGCGTCGGCTCCCGCCCGGCATGGGCGGTGAAGAGGATGAGGACCAGCGCGGCGAAGGCGACCATCGCGCAGATCAACGCGACGGCCCCCTTGGGAACGGGCTCGTAGGCGGGCGTGCCGACGGCCTCGCCGACGAAGCGGCGGACGAACTCGGGGTCCTCCGCCGAGATCCGTCTCTCGATCTCGCGGAGGCGCTGGTGGTCGGATCGCGACAGGGCCATGGCCCGGCCTTTCGCTGTTCATCGATGTGGTGACAAGGGCACGCCGCTACCCATGGTCTCCTTTCGGTAACCCGAAGTGACGGCTTTTCCCGCGGCGTGTCCCCGGCGAAGGCGTTTCGACGCGGGGGCCGGTGGTAGTCGTCCGGCATGGCCCGGGTCATCCGGCCCGCGGCAACGGCGACCCAGGGGAGAGATCATGGCCGGCAAGGTCCGTGAAGTGATGGCACGCAACGTTCACACCGTTCCGCCTCAGATGTCGATCCATGACGCCGCCGCGCTCATGCGCGACGAGAACATCGGTGACGTCGTCGTGGCCGAGGACGATCGCCTGCTCGGCGTGGTCACCGACCGCGACATCGTCGTGCGCGCGGTCGCCGAGGGCAGGGACGTCGACAACGAGCACGTGGACAGCGTGTGCAGTTCCGAACTGACCGTGATCAGCCCGGACGACGACCTGCAGGAGGCGGCCCGCCTCATGCGCGAGCGCGGGGTGCGCCGCATCCCCGTTGTCGAGAACGACCGCGTCACCGGGATGGTGTCGATCGGCGACCTCGCGATCGAGGTGGACCCCGGCTCCGCGCTGGCCGACATCAGCGCCAAGCGCCCCAACACCTGACCGGTTGGACGAGCGTCCGCGCGCCAGAAGCGGACGAGGGGGATCGGATCATGGCACAGGCAGAGTTCATCACCGTCCAAAAGGCGCTGTCCGGCATCGACTATCCGGCGGCCAAGAAGGACCTCCAGGAGCACGCGAAGCGACACAAGGCCGACCAGCACGTCCTGGACGTCCTCGGCAGGATCCCCGATCAGCGCTACGGGGGTCCCGACGAGGTCAGCAAGGCGGTCGCCGAGGCGGCGCGCGGCAAGGGCTGAGGCGCGATACGGGCGAAGGCGGCGGGCGTGGAACCCTCCGTTCCACGCCCGCCGCCGTGCCCGGGCGCGCCCGGTTTGAAACCGGGGGCCGGGGATAGCTGGCCCCCATGCGAGGACCCCGCTTTCCCGATGGCACGCCCCGCGCGCCCCGCCCGGCTCCCGCCGCGGAGCCGACCTCCCGTTCCGAGGAACCGACGATCCTGGTCCTGCGCGCGCTCGGCCTGGGGGATTTCCTCACCTCCGTACCCGCCATGCGCGCGCTGGCCAAGGCGCATCCGGGGCACCGGCTGCACCTGGCCGCCCCGGCGGGGCACACCCGCCTGCTGGAACTGGCGGGGATACGGGCCGGAATCGTCCCGACCCCGCGCCTGATGACCCCGCCGTGGCCACGCGCGTTCCCCCCGACCCTCGCGGTGAACCTGCACGGCCGCGGCCCGCAGAGCACCGCCGCGCTGCGCGCGCTGCGGCCACACGGACTGTGGACCCACGCCCACCCCGACCTGCCGGGGCAGGACGGGGTGCAGTGGCGGCCCGGCCTCCACGATGTCGACGTGTGGTGCCGACTGCTGCGCTCCTATGGGGTCGACGCCGACCCCGATGACCTGCGGCTACCGCCCCCTCCGGTGGGAAGCCGCCGTCCGGGGGTGATCGTCGTCCACCCCGGAGCGGCCTTTCCGGCCCGCAGGTGGCCGGAGTTGCGCTTCGCCGAGGTGGTGCGCAGGCTCACCGCGGCCGGACACGACGTCGTCATCACCGGTTCGGCCGAGGAGCGGCCGATCGCGCTGCGGATCGCCCGCGTGGCCGGCCTGGACCCGTCCTCCGTGTACGCCGGTCGCACCGAGTTGTTCGACCTCGCCGCCCTGATCGCCGAGGCGTCCCTGCTGATCTGCGGCGACACCGGCGTCGCCCACCTGGCGACGGGGTATGCCACCCCCTCGGTCCTGCTGTTCGGACCGGTATCGCCGGCCCTGTGGGGTCCGCGCGTCGACGGGTTGATCCACGTCTGCCTATGGGCTGGACGCAGCGGCGACCCGTGGGGGGCCCGACCGGACCCGGGTCTGCTGCGCATCACCACGGGCGATGTGCTCACCGCGGCGGAGGAACTGCTGGACCGGCTCGCCTCTCCCGCCGTCCCGCGGGTCCCGCGCCGACGTGACGCCGTACACGACGAAAACGCGCGGGTCCTCCGGGGAGGTCGCTGAGAGAGCGGGGCGGACCCCACGCGAGGAGGTCCGCCCCCGGCGGCGCGTGACCGCTCAGCCCTTGTCCCGGGCCTGGCGGGTGGCCCTGTCGTTGGCCTTGCGAAGGGCGCCCACCAGCTCCTGCTTGCTCATCTTGGAGCGGCCCTCGACGTCGAGCTGCCGAGCCCGCTCATACAGGTGCTTCTTGCTCGCGTTGGCGTCGACGCCTCCCGCGGTCTCGCGGTCGCTCCCCCGCCCCTTGGGTGCGCGGGGATTGGCCGCCTGGGCGTCCGAGGGCCCCTTGCGCCCCTTGGGCTCCCAGTGGTCGCCGACCTTCTCGAACTCGTGCTTGAGCGCCGCGTAGGCGACGCGATGGGCACGTTCGCCCTCGCCGTAGCTGTCCACGGCGGAGTCGTGGGCCTTGGACCAGGTCTCCTGTGCCTTCTGCGGCGAGCGCCGCAGCGTCGCGGGAAGCTCCTCACGGGCCGGCATCCAGGTCACCTTCCTCTCCGCTCGGTCGGGCCGGACCCGAAGGCCCGGCAGGGGTTCACGGCAACGTCGCGAGCAGCCTGCGGCACGCCTCCGCACCGGCCTGACACGCCTCGGCGCACAGGCGGCAGTGCTCCTGGGAGTCGGCGTGGCGCGCGCACTCGAGCGCGCAGACCTTGCACGACAACAGGCACGCCTCCAGCACCGATCGATCCACCTCCGGATCGGCCTCGGTGCGGCGGGTCAGCACACGTTCGGCCATGGCGCAGACATCGGCGCAATCCAGCGCGCGCCGGATGGCGGTGACCACGTCACGGACGTCGATCTCGCCCAGGCAGGCGTCCGCGCAGGCGGTACAGGCGCGCGCGCACTCCGCCAACCGTTCCACGCACTCGGCCAGCGCGTCGATGTCGCCGGCGGCGTCACGGGGGTGGGCGCGCAGGAACCGTTGGGTCCGAGAGGCCATGGCTCCCCCTTCGACTCGCGGCGCGGAACCTCGTACCACTCGGGCTACCGCGAAACCATCGCGGTAAACGCCGCCCGTCGCGGCCCCGGTCCGGGCGTGGGAACGCCCGGACCGGGTAGTCGACCATGCGGCCCGGCCAAACGGCGGGGCCGTGGTGACCGACGAGCGAGGAGGACATTGCGCATGCCACGGGTGGTTGTGGTGACCGGAGCCGGAGGCGGTATCGGACGGGCGGTCGCCCGCGCCTTCGCCTCGCGTGGTGACCACGTCGCGTTGCTGTCCAGGGGCGAGAAGGGGTTGGAGGGGGCCGCGGCCGACGTGCGCGCGGCCGGCGGGGCGGCGTTGCCGCTCCAGGTCGACGTGTCCGACCACGAGGCCGTGGACCGGGCCGCCGCCCGGGTGGAGGAGGATCTCGGCCCCATCGACGTGTGGGTCAACAACGCCTTCACGTCGGTGTTCGCGCCGATCGCGCAGATCCGGCCGGAGGAGTTCCGGCGGGTCACCGAGGTGACCTACCTCGGCTACGTCTACGGGACCAAGGCCGCGCTGGACCGGATGCTGCCACGCGACCGAGGCACGATCGTGCAGGTGGGGTCCTCCCTCGCCAAGCGCGGCATCCCCCTCCAAGGGGCCTACTGCGCCGCCAAGCACGCCATCCAGGGCTTCCACGAGTCGCTGCGGTGCGAACTGCTGCACGACCGTTCCGGCGTGCAGACGACCATGGTGCACATGCCCGCGGTGAACACGCCCCAGTTCGACTGGGTGCTGTCCCGGCTGCCCGAGCGCGCCCAGCCGGTGCCGCCGATCTACCAACCGGAGGTCGCCGCGCGCGCCGTCGTCCACGCCGCCGACCACCCGGGCCGCCGCGAGTACTGGGTGGGCTACTCGACCGTCGGCACGATCCTGGGCAACAGGCTGGCTCCGGGGCTGCTGGACCGTTACCTGGCCCGAACCGGCTACTCCTCGCAGCAGACCGGCGAGCCCCGCGATCCGGACCAGCCGGCGAACCTGTGGGAACCGGTGGACGGGCCGGGGGGCGGAGATCACGGCGCACACGGCTCGTTCGACGATCGCGCGCGATCCCGCAGCCCCCAGGCCTGGGCGTCGCGGCATCGCGGCGCGCTGGGCGCGGCGGCAGCGGGCGTGGCAGCGGTCGCCGGGGCCGGCCTGGCCCGGCTGCTACGCCGCTAGGAGCCCCGCTCCGTCCGGGCCTCGCCCGGCGCGGAGCGCTTCCCCTCGTCGCTTCGCATCCGGCGCAGCGCGGTGGCCAGGGTCGCCCCGAAGACGACGTGGGCGGCCGCCATCGTCCCCACCCGGTGGGGGGCGTCGCGATGCGCGGGTGGCTGGATGCCCATGGCCGGCACCCAGCCCTCGTAACTGGCCCCCCACACCGCCATGGCGTAGCCGACGCCGGTGAGGACCGTGGGCCGGCGACGGCCGGTCAGCAGCCCGAAGAGGCCGCCGGTCGCCGCCCCGAATCCCAGGTGCGCGGCCACGGCCAGGCCGCCCTCCCCGGGGCGGGGGCGGTGCGTGCCACCCCCGGGCAGGAACCTGCGCACGATGAGCGTGGGAGGTTGCCGCCCCATGAGGCCGAAACGGCGGGCACCGTACATGACCGAGCTCATCGCGCCCGTGGCGACGGCCCCGGCCACCGCGCCCTCAAGAACCGACCTGACGGGTCGCATGCGTCCTCCTTCTCTCCCGGGCGCGGGCCTCCCGCGCCCCGGACGACCGCTACCACCGGCATCACGGACCAAACCCGGGCGCCCCGGACTCGCGTGGCCGACGGTTTGGAGGTGCTGGATTCCAGGTAGGGGTCCGCGGACTCGAACGTCGAACGAGGAGGTCGGTGTGAACCAGGAGCATCTGGATCCGGCGTCGGAGCGGCTGTGGCAGGAGTTCCACCGAATCGTCAACATGACCGGAGAGGAACTGCGCGCCTGGTTGCTGACCGACGCCTCCGGTGAGCAGGCCTTCGTCCCCGACCCCGACCTGGACATGTTCCAACTGGGCCGCGGGGTGGTCCACGTGCTGTCCAAGCGCAAGGTGGACCTGACCGCCGAGGATCTGGCGACGATGCGCGAGGTCGTCAACGAAGCCCGCGACCTGCTGGAGCGGCCCCGACCACAGGACGAGGGGTGGCGCCACGCCCTGATGCGCCTCGGCCACGACCCCCTACGGCCAGGGGCGTCGGAGACCGAGGAGGAGATAGGCGGGGAGGGGCGGGAGGACATCTGAGCCACCCCACCGGACACACGCCGTGGCCCGGCCCTGGAGCCGGGCCACGGCGGCCTCAGTCCTCCCCCGGAACCTCCAGGCTGTAGAGACCATAGGTACGCCGCAGTACCGGCAACGCCACGTTGCGGACGCGAACCCCGCCCGGGGTCATGCCGCACTCGACACCGGCATGGGCGTGGCCGTGGATCCCCAGAGCGGCACCCGCGTCGTCCAGCGCCTCCGCCAACAGGTAGCTGCCGAGCATGAGGTAGATCTCGGGCGGTTCCCCCGCCAGGGTGTCCTTGACCGGCGAGTAGTGGGTGAGACCGACCCTGACGTCGGCGTCCAGCCCGGTCAGCGCCGTGGCGTACCTGGCCGCCAGGTCACGGCCGTGACGCACGAACTCCTTGAGTTCCGGCTCCCCGAACTCGGGGGCCGCCTTACCGGCGAACCCCCCGCCGAACCCCTTGGTCCCGGCGACCCCCAGACGCCCGCCGGGGCAGTCCAGGGTCACCCCCTCACCCTCAAGGACGGTGATGCCCTCCGCGCGCATCAGCTCGGTGATCTTGTCCGCCTCGTCGGAGTGGTAGTCGTGGTTGCCGAGGACGGCGATCACCGGAACGCCGACGTCGCGGAACTCCTCCGCCACGACGCGTCCCTCCGAGGCCGTGCCGTGTTTGGTCAGGTCCCCGGCGAGCAGCAGCACGTCGGCGTCGTCGGCCAGCGTGCCCAGCTGTGCCCGGTACTGACCGCTCATCTCCTCGTCGAGATGGACATCCCCCACCGCGGCGATTCTGATCATGACAGTCGTTCCTCCTCCGGCCTGCCCCCGACGTGGGCGATCGACAGCTCGTCATGGACGCGGCGGTCGGGTACCAGTTCCCTGGCGACCTGGAGGATCCTCTCCCGACGCTCGGCGCACGCCACCTCCCCGCTGAGGTAGACGTCATCGCCGTGGACACGTACCCGGACCCCCATCTCCGCGGTCCGCGGATCCGCGGCCAACGCCTCACGCAGATGGGTGGCCAGGTACTGGGGCTCTTGAGCAGACACGCTCGTCTCCTTCCTCGTGTTCGATCACGCCGAGACGCAGCAGCAGCGTCAAGAACGCATAGGCGTAGGGCGAGTGGGCGCTCTCACGGAACACCCGCCCCCAGTCGGCCTGCTCGCGCAGGGAACGCGCCATGGCCAGCGGCCCGGCGAAGTCGCACTCGTGCTCGGTGAAGGACCGCAGCAGCATGACCAGCAGGTCGGTGGCGTCCAACACCGGGACGAGCACCGAACCGACCTTCAGCGGGGTCGCGCGGTCCAGCATCTCCGTGGTGATCGGCTCGTCGGCGGGCCGATGGATCAGGTCGACGAGGTTGTCCCCGTCGTACGCCTTGGCCAGCCAGTCCTCCACCGCCTCGGCGGGGCGCAGACCGGCCTTCGTCAACACGTCCAGGGCCCGTTCCACGTCCTGCGGCAACACCACGAAGTCGACGTCGTGGGTGGACCCCGCGGCGCCACGCGCATAGGCGGCGAAGCTGCCGCTGAGGGCGAAGGGAACCTCCTCCGCCTTCAACGCGGTCGCCACCCGCTTCAGCGTGGTCAGCAGACTCGTCATATCGGAGCCGTCTCTCATCCCATCCCCTCGTGCCTCGCCGGCCCCTGACCGGGGAGGGGCCGCACGGTCTCTCTCCGCAGGTGTCCATCCGCTACCTCCCCGCCCTCCGTCCAAACCCGCGGACGCACCGCCCCGCCTCCGCGGTGATCCCCCAGCGCCGGCGGTGGGCGTGGACCCGACGTTTAGCACCCGGGCCCGGCGGTAGGTGGGCCCGGCACGGGGAGCGGGATCGGACGCGAGCGACCGGGGGGACGGATGCGGCGCACATCGTCGGCCGTCGTGGCCCTTTCGCTGCTCCTCGTAGCGGGATGCGCCGGCCCCGTCCGCACCGACGCCGGCTACCGGGAGAAGGCGAACCAGAGCGCGCTCCACCTGCTCTCGGCGGCGCGCACCGGGGTGGCCCTCGCCGACATCGCGCGGAAGGGGGACGCCTTCACCCCCTACCTGGAGACCTCGGTGGGGGACGTCGAGGACGACGCCCTGGCCGTCCGCTCCTCCTTCGCCACCCTGCAACCGCCGACCCCCGTGTCAGACCCCCTGCGCGCACGGGTGGACGCCCTGGCTGAACACACCACCCACGGGCTCGCCCACCTGCGGATCGGGGTGCGCCGGGGCGACATGGACGCGGTCGCGCGGGCCCGCGCGGCGCTGCTCCTGACCGGGGACCGGCTCGACCGCGTGGTGGAGGGCACCCGGTGAACAGGCTGACCTCGTTCACCCTGGGGTTCCTCACCGCCATCGGCGGATTCCTCGACATCGGTGACATCGTCGCCAACTCCCTGGTCGGAGCCCGCTTCGGGATGTCACTGGCCTGGGTGATCCCGGTCGGCGTGATCGGGGTGTGCCTGTTCAGCGAGATGGCCGGGCGCGTCACCGCGGTCAGCGGCCGCCCCGTGTTCGACCTGGTACGCGAACGCCTGGGCGCGCGGGCCGGACTCGCCAACCTCCTCGCCTCCTCCGCCATCACCCTGCTGGTGTTCGCGGCCGAGATCGGCGGTGTCGCGCTGGCCCTGGAACTGGCGAGCAGCGTGCACTACCTGCTGTGGGTCCCGGTCGTCGGGTTCCTGGTGTGGGCGGTGATCTGGCGGCTGCCCTTCGAACGGATGGAACGGACCTACGGTCTCCTGGGCCTGGCGATGGTCGTGTTCGCCGTCGCGCTGTGGCGGCTCGGCCCCGACTGGGGCGCCCTCTGGCACGACGCGCTGAGCCCGGCTCCTCCCTCCGGCGAGGACTGGCCCACCTGGTGGTACTACGCGATCGCCGTGTTCGGCGCCGCGATGAGCCCCTACGCGGTGGTGTTCTTCTCCTCCGGCGGGGTGGAGGAACGCTGGAGCGCGCGCGACCTGACCCTCCAGCGCCTCAACGTCTTCTTCGGCTTTCCGCTGGGCGGGTTGCTGGCGCTGTCGCTGATGGCGGGGGCCGCCGTGCTGCTGCATCCGGCCGGCATCCAGGTGGACCACCTGAGCCAGGCCACGCTGCCCGTGGTCGTGTCACTCGGAAAGGTCGGGCTGGTCATCGCGATCGTGGGCTTCTTCGCCTGCACGTTCGGCGCGGCGCTGGAGGCCGGCCTGGCCACCGGGTACGGCGTGGCCCAGTACTTCGGCTGGTCATGGGGGAAGTCGGTCCGGCCGGTCCAGGCGGCGCGCTTCCACACGCTGCTCCTGGCGACCGTCCTGGCGGGCACCGCGATCGTCCTCACCACCCTGGATCCCGTCAAGGTCACCGAGTACGCCATCGTGCTGTCGGCGGCGGCCCTGCCGTTGACCTATCTGCCGATCTTCATCGTGGCCAACGACCGCGGCTACCTCGGCGACCGGGTGAACTCGCGGTTCACCAACATCGTGGCGACGGTCTACCTGTTCCTGGTGCTGCTGGTGGCGGCCGCGACCCTGCCGTTGATGCTCTGGACGAAGGCGGGGCAATGAACACGGGGCGCGGCGGAGACGACACGGGCCACGGTGCCGGCCCCGGTCTTCCCCGGGTCATGCGCCTGGGCTTCGCCGTCCTGGACCGCCAGATCCTGGACGTCGACGGCGTTGCCGTGGGCAAGGTCGACGACGTCGAACTGTCCTGGGAGGAGGGACGACGTCCGGTGCTGAGCGCGCTGCTCACCGACACCGGAGCACTCGGCCCACGCCTGTCGGGCCGGTTGGGGCGGACCTGGCGGACGCTGCTGGGGCGGCTACGCCCCAGCGGGGACCTGCCCGTCCGGATCCCGCCCGACCAGGTCCACACGTTCACCCCGGCCACCCGGCTCACCCGCCCCGCGCCGCCGCAGACGCGCGTGGTGGAGGACTGGCTGCGCACACACCTCATCGAACGCATCCCCGGAGGCGGTCATGCCGACAGTGACGGCCAGTAGCCTGCTGGGCCGCGAGGTCGTGGACCGCTCGGGAGAACGGGTAGGGGCCGTCCACGACATCGTTGTCAGGCGGCGCGACGACGGCGGCTACGAGATGGCCGGATTCGTCGTCGGGCGCAGCGCGCTGGCGGGACGGTTCGGCTACGGCGCGACGCTGGCCCCGCCCACCCCGCTCCACGGCCTGCTCGCCTGGCTCCGGCGGCACGAACGCTATCTGCCCTGGGAGGACGTCGCCGACATCGGGGAGGAGGTGATCCGCGCCTCGGTCGCATCAGCCGACCTCACCCCCGCCTGGCGGGCCGAGCCCCGCTGACGGCCAGGGCGGCACGCCGCCCTTTGGACACGCCCACCGAAAGAGGGAGCCGAAGACCCATGAATCAGATCAGCAAGACCGCCAAAGCCGAGGAACGCGCCTACTCCGGCGACGCCGACCGGCCCACCGGTTCCTACCTCGTCACCCTGCTCGCCTACGGCGCGAGTGTGGGCGCGATCGCCGCCGTGACACGGCTGGCCGGGAAACGACCGCCCGAGGGCCTGTCGCCCTGGGACCTGTTCCTCGTCTCGATCTCCACTCACAAGCTGTCCCGGCTGATCGCCAAGGACCCCGTCACCAGCCCGCTGCGCGCACCCTTCACCCGCTTCCAGGGCGCCTCCGGTCCCGCGGAACTCCACGAGGAGGTCCGCGGCAGCGGCCCCCGTCACGCGATCGGCGAACTCGTCACCTGCCCGTTCTGCATGGCGCAGTGGGTCGCCACGGCCCACGTCGCCGGACTGGTCCTCAACCCCCGGTTCACCCGGCTCGCCGCGGCGACGATGACCGCGGTCGGGGTCGCCGACTGGCTCCAGCTCGGCTACGCCTGGTTGCAGCAGCGCGCGCAGGGCGATGGGGACGAGGAGGGGTGAGCCGGCTCCCCGACCGCATCAGGTCGGGTTCGGAATCCGGCCCGGAGGAACCGGACGGTAGAGCCGTTTCCCAGGGGGAAGGACGGGAGTAGCGCTCAGGCGCCCCGTCCTCGACCCGTGAAGGAGCGGCCCCATGCCCGTCGTCCGGTCCGCGCGCACCCTTTGGGAGGGAAGCCTCGCCGAAGGCCACGGCAGCGTGTCCTTCCTGTCCTCAGGACTGCCGGACGGGCACGTGAGCTGGCAGGCCCGTGCGACGCGGTCCAACGGGGCGACCAGTCCGGAGGAGCTCCTCGCCGCCGCCCATTCGGCGTGTTTCTCCATGGCACTGAGCAACGCTCTGACGCGGGCCGGCACACCCCCGCGCGCCATCGACGCCGGCGCCGAGGTCGCCTTCCAGCCGGGTGTCGGCATCACCGGCATCCGGCTGGTCGTGCGCGCGTCGGTCCCGGGAATCTCGGCGGAGGAGTTCGCCGCGGCGGCCGAGCTCGCGCGGACACACTGTCCGGTGAGCCAGGCCCTGGCCCAGACGACGATCACGCTGGAGGCCGTCCTGGAATGAGCGTCGGCCGCCCCGAACCGTCCCCGCCGTCCTTCCGTGGAGGAGCATGGGGGACATGACCGATTCCCTGTTCCCACCGGGCCCGGTCACCGTCGCGCCCGGGGCGATCCACCTGCCCGGCCGGCTGGACCTGGACCGACAACGCGACCTCGTCGAGCGCTGCCGGACCTGGGCGCGCCTCCCCGGGGGGATGCGTCGGCACCGGATGCCGCGCGGCGGGAGGATGAGCGTCCGCATGCTCTCGCTCGGCTGGTACTGGGAGCCCTACCGCTACACGCGCACCCTGCCCGAGGGGACGCCCGTACCTCCGTTCCCGGCCGTTCTGGGCGACCTGGCCCGCGAAGCCGTCACCGCGGCCTTCGGGGCTCCCCCGCCCGCCGGGGCGCCGCCCTACGACGTGGCACTGGTCAACTTCTACGACCCCACCGCCCGCATGGGGATGCATCGCGACGCCGAAGAGCGCGCGGACCTCCCCGTGGTGTCGATCAGCCTGGGCGACACGTGCGTCTTCCGCTTCGGCAACACCGAGACGCGCACCCGCCCCTACCGCGACGTCGAGTTGCGCAGCGGGGACGTCTTCGTGTTCGGCGGGCCGGCCCGGCGCGCCTACCACGGGGTTCCCCGGATCCTGCCGGGCAGCGCCGACCCCGCCTGCGGACTCGCCTCGGGCCGCCTCAACATCACGATCCGCGCCTCCGGCCTGGCGTGACCCGGGCCCCGGCCCCGGCGGCGTCCCCGCGTCTCACTACGCTGTGGTCGGACACATCGCCGAATGAGGAAACGGGGCGCACCGCATGCGGCTGTCGGATCTGGGACCGCTGATCAGGCTACGTCGGCCCGAACCCGATGCCCGGCGGCGCAACGCGCGCTCCTGCCACAACGTGACGGACTTCCGCGCCCTCGCGCGACGCCGGCTGCCCCGGGCCGTGTTCGACTACATCGACGGCGGCGCCGACCGTGAAAGCGGCATGGCCGCCAACAGCGCGGCGTTCGAACGGCACGAACTGCTCCCGCGCGTGCTGCGCGACGTGTCCCGCGTCTCCACCTCGACGACCCTGCTGGGCGTCCCCGCGCGGATGCCGCTGGGGCTGGCGCCCACCGGATTCACCCGGATGTTCCACCACGAGGGCGAGCACGCCGTGGCGCGCGCGGCCGCCGCCGCGGACGTGCCCTACGCCCTTTCCACGATGGGCACCGTCTGCGTGGAGGACCTCGCCGCCCACGAGGACGCCGACCTGTGGTTCCAGCTCTACATCTGGCGGGACCGCGGGCTGACCACCGACCTGGTGGACCGCGCCGCCGAAGCCGGCTACCGGGTCCTCGTGATCACCGTGGACACCCCCGTGACCGGCATGCGGGAACGGGACCTGCGCAGCGGTTTCACGATTCCGCCGACCATGGGACCGGCCACCCTGGTGGACCTTGCCCGCCGGCCCGGCTGGTGGTTGCCCTTCCTCGCCTCCGAGCCCATCACCTTCGCCAACGTTCCCCCGCACCTCCTGCGCGGCACGGAATCGGCGATGGCCTTCGCCGCCCGCCAATTCGACCCCTCGGTCACCTGGGAGGACATCGCGCCGATCGCCGCCCGCTGGCCCGGACCGGTGCTCCTCAAGGGGGTGTTGCGCAGCGACGACGCGCTGCGCGCCCGTGACATGGGGCTGGCCGGGGTGGTGCTGTCCAACCACGGCGGGCGCCAACTCGACCGGACGGTCACCCCGTTGGACGCGCTGCCCGGGGTCCGCGCCGCGGTGGGGCCGGCGTTCACCGTCCTGGTGGACTCGGGGGTGCGCCACGGCTCCGATGTCGCCCTGGCCATCGCCCTGGGCGCCGACGCCGCGCTCATCGGCCGCCCCTACCTGTACGCCCTGGCCGCGGCCGGAGACCTCGGCGTGGCACGGCTGATCGCGCTGCTGGAGGGACAGCTGCGCCGCACCATGCAGCTTCTCGGGGTCACGTCGGTCGAGGAGCTGCGGCGGCACGGCGGTGAACTGGTGTCCTCACGGCCGGCGGACTGAACGCGCGGTCACTTCTCCACCGCCTCCAGCCCGTGGCGGGTCTGACGCACGAGGAGATCGACCACGTCGGACAGCCGGCCGCGTCGCGCGTGGGCGGCGCGCTGACGGTGCGCCCCGGAGCCGACCTCCAGGACCCGCCCCAGCAGGTGGTCCACCAGGTCGGTCTCCCCCGCCGCCCGTAGTCCCGGCATGGCCGCCTCGACCAGGCGGTCGACTTGGCGGCGGGCCGGCACCGGTTCGACCGTGAAGGGGTCGAGCGCCGCTCCCTCCAGGCCGTCGCGCGCCGATCTCCACATGGCCAGCCGCAGCACCCTGTCGGGGATCCGGGGCGCGGGACGCCCCTCGGCCACGTGCCGCAGCGCCACCGAGGTCAGGCCGCGCACCAAAACGGCGAAGAGCACGGCCTCCTCCACCGTCGCGGCGACGTCGGCCACCCGGATCTCCAACGTCGGCAGGTGCTCGGAGGGGCGGACGTCCCAGTAGACCATCCGCCGGTCCAGGATCGCCCCGGACCGCAGCATCTCGGTGACCATCCGCTCGTGGTCGGCGACCGAATCGAACCACGGCGGCGGGCCGGCCGACGGCAGGCGCCCCCACAGGATCGAGCGCCAGCTGGCGTATCCGGTGTCGCGACCGCGCTGGAAGGGGGAGTTGGCGGTGAGCGCGAGCAGGATCGGCAGCCAGGGCCGCAGGTGGTTGACCACGCTGACCGCGGTCAACCGGTCGGCGACCGCCACGTGAACGTGACAGCCGCACACCACGTGGGCCTCGCGCAGCGCCCCGAAGCGCGAGGCGATCGCCCGGTAGCGCGCCCCATCGGTGAGGGGCGCGGACGCCACCTCTCCGAGGACCACCGTCCCCGTCGCCGTGACCGCCAGCCCGCGCGCCGCCGCGGAGTCGGTCAACGACCGTCGGGATTCGACGAGCGCCGTGTGGAGCTGGCCCGCGGTGTGGCACACCGGGCCGGCCGATTCGACCTGGAACCTGGTGATCTCGGCGCACAGGTCGGCGGAGACCTCACGTGCTCCGGACAGCACCGTGGCCGCCCGCGGGCTGACCTGGCGGCTCTGCGCGTCGACGACGAAGAACTCCTCCTCCACCCCGAAGGTGGGCGGCCCCGGCCACGCCTCCTCACGCGGCGCCGGCGCGGCCAGCGGGGCCGCGGTGGCCTCGGGAGGGATGACGGGCAAGGGGGAGGCGTCCGGTGTCGGGGATCGGTAGTCGTGACTTGTGCGGCCGAGCTCATCCATGCGAAGGCTCCCACAGGTCGGCGGGTATCGAGAGAGTAGATACCCCATAACGGTGCGTACCTGTTGCCTCTCGACAGTCCCGGCCAGGAACGGCCGTCCCATCACAAAACGGATCGGTGTCCTACCTGCGGATCAGATCACGGATATTGACCACGAGCAGGACCACGACCACCGCCGCGAGCGGGACCACGATCGTGATCCGCCAGTTCAGGGTGAAGGCCACGACGATCCCCGCGATCACCCCGACCACGACGAGGAAGACGGCCAGACCCGTGAGGAACGTCGTCAGCTTGCGCCGCGCGAACGCGTCGAACGCCGCGAACACCAGTACCACGCCCACCGCGATCGGCCACGCGAAGGGACCACGCAGCAACAGCAGCATGAGCCCCAGGGCGATGATGAGCAGCGGCGTGCTCAAAGCGGCCCACACGTGCAGGAACCGCGTCGGACGCTGCTCTCCCGAACTGTAGGGCAGGTGCGGCGAGCGCAGGTGCGCCTGGGGGCCGCGCACCAGGGACTCGCCCCGTTCCAGGGCGGCGCGGTGGACGTCGCGCTCGTCGATGGCCAGCGCCTGTTCCCGGCGCAGCTCGGCCAGTTCCCGTTCGGCCTGGGCGATCCGCTCGCCGTACTCGCGCGCCCTGGCCTGGGCGTGCGCGCGCCGCTTGAGCACGATCTCGGCCGAGGCGAGCCGCCGCAGCTCGTCACGGCGGCGCACGATCTCGGCGTCGGCCTGCTCGATGCGGGAATCCAGATCACTGAGATGCGCCAGCAGCGCCCCACGGGCGGCCGACTCGTCCGGGGCGACCTTGTGCAGACCCACCCAGTTGAGCGGGTCGGCCCAGGACTTGCGCACGGTCCCGTCACGCTCGTAGCGAGGCCCGCTCGGCGCCCGCTCACCGTCGAACCAGTCGCGGGTGTCACGCCCCCACAGGCCACGGAAACCCCGTAGCCACGGTGTGCTGTCGTCGACGAGGACCGGGTTCCAGGCCCGTTCCCCGCCGGGCCCCACCCGCACCCCGTCACCGCGCGCGTAGTCGACGAAGGGGACACCGATGCCGTGGCGCGCGAGCGCTCTGCTGCTGGGGAACAACCGCTGCGTCAGACGCCGCCACGCCCGCACCACTCCGCGCAGCACCGCGGGGTCCACCTGGATGAGGTAGTCGCCGGGCAGCATCTGGTGGGAGTGCGACCCCGCCCCCACGTAGATGATCGGGTGGTCACCGTCGCGGTGCAGCTCGGGATCGTCCCACCTGCGCCGCAGGTCGTCGCCGGTGTACTCGTGGGAGGAGGCCCCCACCCAGACCGGCCGGGTCCCGCCGTCGGGGGTCTCGACCAGGTAGACCGTGACCTTCTCCCAGTCGGCCTCGTGGTCGTTGACGCCGCCGTAGGTGGAGCGCCAGTCGTTCATCGCGTAGAAGAACCAGTACTGGAGGGCGATGTAGCCGCCCTCGCGCACCACTCTGCCGTAGTAGGTGGACCCGCCGTCGTCGAGCCGGTCGCGGTAGCGCGTCGCCGCGGCGGCCGCGACGCCCCCCGGCACCGCCCCGCGGATGAGCAGCGAGAGCTTCATCAACACGTCGACGACGCGACCGAGCACCCCCACCGCGGCGAGGCGACCGCTACGGGGGATCACCGGCCGGGCGGTCCGCCGGAACCGCCGTGCCTCGGCCCGCAACGACGACTCCTGCACGAAACGCAGGTGCTGGTCGTGGCCGGGCCACTCCTGCTCCGCCTGAGCCAGCCGTTCGGCGGTCAGCTCCCCGGCGGGAACCACTTCCTGTTCCCCACCATCGGGCAGGTCCAGCCACAGGCTGCAACAGCGGAGGTACTTCTCGATGTCGGTTGGAAAGAACAGCTCCCCTTTGGTGTACATCAACACCGGCTCATAGGCCCGGAGCAGTTCCAGATCACTTTTGGCGCCCATAATTGCGCCTGACACTAATGGATCGCGGGGACAGCGCCGGACGGACCACGGACGTTCACGGGCGTGACACCGCCAGGACCGCGAAGGCGTAGATTGCCGGACATGGAGGATGATCAGATCAGCGCGCTGGCCCGGTCCGCGCGAGGCGACGTGCCGTTGGCGGCCCTGCGCGCCACGACGGAGCTGCGCCGGGAGGTCGAACGGCTGGAGGCCGTGCACGTCCGCCGGGCCCGTCTCCAGGGCGCCACCTGGGCGGAGATCGCCGAGGCGCTGGGAGTCACCAAGCAGGCGGTGCACAAGAAGTACGGCGGGCGCCGCAAGGAGGCCTGACCCCCGGCCGTTCCGCCCCGGCGTCCGCCGAGCGCGCTTCCACCGCTCAATGTCACCATGATCACATCGGCGCCCTTCGGCCCTCCCTCTCGGCGGAAGGAGCCCTCCCACCGCCGATACGCTGCTGTTCCATGTCCTCCGCCGCGGCCTCGCCCCTCCTGCCCGTCGGCCCCCGGCTCGGCGCCGTCATCGCGGCGCTGGCGCTGGCCGCGATCGCCGTCTCCGCGCTCGGCCGGCTCGGGCACGCCCGGGCGGTGCTGACCGCGAGTGTGCGAGCGCTCGTGCAACTCGGTGTGGTCGCCCTGGTGATCGTGGCCGTGGTCGATTCGCCCCCGCTGACGCTCGCGTTCGTCGCCATGATGGTCGTGGTGGCCACGGCCACAGCGGGCCGGCGCATCACCACGGGTTGGTCGGCCCTCTGGGCGGTGCTGCCGATCGGGGCGGCCTTCCCGGTGATCGGCCTCCTCCTCGCCACCGGGCTGGTCCCCTTGGACGGCATGGTGCTGATCCCGGTGTCGGGCATCCTCATCGGCGGCGCGTTGACGGCCACGGCCCTGGCCGGCCGGCGCGCAGTGGAGGAGCTGCAGCAACGCCGCGGCGAGGTCGAGGCCGCCCTGTCCCTGGGACTCTCGCCTCGGGACGCGGCGTTGGAGATCTGCCGCCCCGCGGCGGCCGGCGCGCTACTGCCCGCGCTGGACCAGACCCGCACGGTGGGGCTGGTCACCTTGCCCGGCGCGTTCGTGGGGATGCTGCTGGGCGGGGCCAGTCCCCTGGCCGCCGGAGCGGTTCAGCTCTTCGTGCTCATCGGCCTGCTGGCGGTGGAGTCACTGGCGATCGTCGTGTGCGTCGAGCTGGTGGCGCGCGGGGGGCTGTCAGCTCGCCGGTGACCGGGGACGGGTTCCCGTGCCGCGGCCCCCGTCCCCACGGCGGAAGGCAAGGCCGTCAGTGGCTGTGCGTCGCGGCGACGCGGGCCGGCCCGTCCGCCTCCTCGCCGGCCCGGTCCGGGCCGGCCGTCCTGAGTACGGGCGCCTTTCCCTCCTGGCGCGCCGCGCCGACGCCGGCCACGACGACCAGCACCATCCCGACCATCTGCACCGCGACCGGCATCTGGGCGATGACGACGAGGCCCATGACCAGGCTGACCGCGGGCTCCAGGCTGATGAAGGTGCTGTAGGCGGTCCGATTCATCCGTTGGAGGGCGATCATCTCCAGCAGGAACGGCACGAGCGGGAACAGCAGGGCGATGCCGAGGGTGGTCACCAGCAGGTGCGGGCTGGGATTGGCCGCGACGGCGGGAAGGCCGAGCGGGGCGGTCAGCACGGCCGAGACCGTCAGGGCCAGCGCCAGGCCGTGCACCGCGCCGAAGCTGCCCCCGACACGCTGGGTCAGCACGATGTAGAGCGCGACGCAGGCCGCGCCGGCCAGTCCGAAGGCGACCCCGGTCAGGTCGACCTGGGTGTCCCAGGGGCGGGTCATGCAGACCACGCCGGCCACGGCGGCGAGGATCCAGACCAGTTCGCGGCGCCGTCGCATGGCCAGGACCGCGACGACCAACGGTCCGAGGAACTCCAGTGACGTCGCCGTCCCCAGGTCGATGCGGGCGGTCGCCTCGGAGTAGAAGGTCATCATCCCGGCACTGACTGTGCCCAACATCACCACGGCCAGCAGCTCTCGCCGTGACGCTGCGCGCACGGCGGTGACCAGAGAGCGACCGCTCAGGGCGAGCAGGATGAGCGCGGCCCAGGTCAGGCGGAGCCAGGTGATGCCGGTGGAACCGGCCAGATCGAACAGCCTGACCGCGAAGGCACTGCCGGTGTGCAGCAAGAACATGCCGCCCAGCACCAGAAGCGGCGCGGGTACCCGGTTCAGGGCATGCCGAAACAGAGGAGAGAAAGAAGTGGTCACCCGACCATTGGACCGATCACGTTTGTTGCTGTCCACGGACCAATGGCGTATGAACCGTGTAGTTTTGGTGGATGGACCTGACGCGCCTACGACTACTCGTCGAACTGGACCGTCTGGGCACGATGGCGGCGGTCTCCGAGGTCACCGGCATGGGCACCTCCGCGGTCTCCAAACACTTCGCGGTGCTGGAGAAGGAGGTGGGCGTCAGGCTGCTGGTGCCCGACGGCCGCCGGGTACGACTGACCCCGGCCGGGCACCGCCTGGTCGAACACGCGGTGGGCATCCTCGCCAGGGTGGAGGCGGCGCGCGCGGAGATGGCCGGCGAGGGAGAGCCCACGGGACCCGTCAACCTCGTCACGTTCATCAGCGTCGCCACGCCCATCGTGCTGCCCGCGCTCCAGCGGCTACGCGAGGACCACCCGGGCATCGACGTACGCCTCATCGAGCACGAGCCCGACGAGGCGCTGGCACTGCTCCAAAGCGGCGACGCCGACCTCGCCCTGGTCTACGAGTACAGCCTGGTCCCACGGCGCTTCCCCGACACCCTCCGGCTGCACCGGATCGGTTCGGAGCCGCTCTTACTGGCCCAGCCGTCGGGGATCCCCGGCGGAAACCGGCCCATGACCCGCGAACGGCTCCGCGACCTGGCCGAGGCGTCGTGGATCTCCAACTCCCGTGGCAGCGACGAGGACGAACTCGTCCAGCGCATGTGCGCCGCGGCCGGGTTCTCGCCACGCATCCGACACCGCATCGACAACCTCGACGTGGTCACCTCCCTCGTCGCAGCCGGGCGGGGGGTGGGGGTGCTGCCCAAACTCGCCGCCGCGCCACGTCGGCGAGGCGTCGTGCACACCCCGCTGGGCGAGATCGGCGGGGTACGGCGCGCCTATCTGGTCGGCCGGACCGGAGGCTGGGCCTGGCGACCGATCCGGACCGTCGGGCACTACCTGCGCAGCGTGGCGCGCGAGGTCCTCGACGACGACAGCGGCGAGAGCCCCGACGTCTTGGACGCCTAGCCACTCCCCTTAGAACGCGGAGGAGGAGGCCACCATCAGCGGAGACGCCGAGGGCACCGGCACCTTGCTCGCCGCCTGCCGCATCGCGGTGAGCAGCGGCTCGGGATTGCCCCCGGCCCTGCTGACGCAGAAGATGTGACGGCGCGGCCCGTTGCGCACCGAGCGGACCACCACATGGGGCATGGACAGTCCGGTCCAGGCCAGACGGGGCATCAGGGCGACCCCCAGCCCCGCGCTGACGAGCGCGAACACCGCGCTGAACTCGTCGACCGTGTGGACCACGCGCGGCTGGAAGCCCACCTGGTTGCACGCCGCGGCGACACAGTCGTACCAGGCGGTTCCCGGCGCCGACATGATCCAATCGGCGTCGACGAGGTCACGGGCCAGGTCCAGTTCGGGGGAGACCGCCAACGGGTGGTCATAGGGCAGCACCGCGTCGAACGGTTCCACCATGATCGGGTCCATCCGGAAATCAGGGGTCCCACTGGCCGGCAGGTGCACCGAGGACATCGTGACCGCGAGATCGAGGGCTCCGGTGAGCAGCATCTCGGTGCTCTCCTCGGGCTCGGCCTGCACGATCTCGAACCGCCAGCCGGGGTGGGTGCGCCGCAGCCCGGCCACGGCCGGCGCGATCAGATCGGAGATCCCGGTGGCGAAGGAGCCCACACGGACGACGCCGAGCGTGCCGTCGGCGTACTGGGCGAGGTCGGCCTCCGCGCGTTCCATCTCGGCGAAGATGACCCGAGCGTGGTCGAGGAGGACCCGGGCCGCCCCCGTGAGCAGGAACCGCCGCCCTTTACGCTCGACGAGCGCCACCCCCGTGTCCTTGGCCAGTGCCGCCAGTTGCTGGGAGACCGCGGACGGGGTCACGTTGAGCGCTTCGGCCGTGGCCGCCACGGTGTGGTGCTTGTCAAGCGCCTGCAACAACTGCAGCCGCCGCACATCGATCATGGAACACAATCTAGGCGAGTCGGCACACTCGTTAGCACGGCTAAAGGCAACGAAACGGTGATGCTGATGGTGATCCGTTGCACGTTGCGGAAGCCGCAAGCACCGAACAGTGGCGAACCGGGAACCTCGTCACACCCACGACACACCCCGCGGCGCGCGGCCAAAGGACGAGGGACGGTTCTCCTTAAGGTGGTCTCATGCCGAGCACACTGCTGTTCCACAGGGGCGCCAAGACAGTGGAGGCTCCCTCGGTCGCCGACCTGACCGCGCCTGTGGCGGACGGCTCGGTGCTGTGGATCGGGTTGGGGCCCGGCGAGACGGAAGGGCTCGTTCCCCTCGCCCGGCGCCTGGGCCTGCCCGACGAGGCGGTCCACGACCTCCTCTCCCCGGGGCGTCGCATGCGCCTTTGGCGGCACGGCCCCGACACCGCGCTCACCGGTCACCTGCTCGTCCCCCGCGAGGACGGGACCTCCTTCGCCCGGCTGTCCCTGCTCCTGTTCGGCGATGTCCTGCTCACCCTGTGGGACGACGACCACGCGGACCCGCGTCCGTTCCTCACCGACGCGGCGGATTCCCCCCTGCTGTCGCGCTACGGCGCGGCCGCGCTGCTGCACACGCTGCTGGAGAACACCGCCGCCGGCTACCACGAGATGGCGCTGGACATCGACGAGCGGATCGACGACGTCGAGGAACTGCTGTTCGAGCGGGACCGGCCGCGCAGCACCCTGGTCCAGCAGCGCAGCTACGAACTGCGCAAACGGCTGACCCTGCTGCGCAGGGCGATGCTGCCGATCCAGCGGGCGCTGGTGGGGCTGTCCTCCTCGTCCGCGCCCGCCGCCGTGCGCGACATGGAACGGCACTACCGTGAGGTGACGCTCCAGCTCGACGCCACCAGCGATCTCATGGAGGCGTTGCGGGAGATGCTGGCCTCGCTGCTCAGCGCCGATCTGAACCTGCAGCAAAAGCAGCTCAACGTGACCATGAAGAAGCTGACGGGGTGGGCCGCCGTCATCGCGGTGCCCACCGCCGTCACGAGCTGGTACGGGATGAACGTGGCGCTGCCGGGCCAGTTCGCCCTGTGGGGGGCCTACCTCGCCAACGCCGTGCTCGTCGTCTCCGCGCTCCTCGTCTACGTCTCCTTCCGGCGCCGCGACTGGCTGTGACCGGTCAGGCGGGGCCGACCCGTTCCAGCTCCGCCACGATGCGGGCGGTCACCGGCGTCTCCACGCCGACCTGTCGAGCGGCACGCAGCAACGCCCCGCCCAGCGCGTCGAGCTCCATCGGCCGTCCGGCCTCCCGGTCACGCAACATCGACGGCTTGGTCGCGGCCGGAACCGCGTCCATCATCCCCAGGACGCCGTCGGTGTCCAACCGGATCCCGTGGCGCTCGGCGACGGCGGCGACCTCGCGGGCCACAGCGGCCAGGTCGCTACGGCGCGCCCCCCGCACCTCGCCGATCGGCTGTCCGGCATGGGTGCAGACCAGCGCGGTGGGCAGCAGGAAGTGGAACTTCGACCACAGTGTCACGCCCTCGTCGTCGCCGATCCCGACGTCGAGGCCCAGGTCCGCCAGCAGGGCGGCCAGCCCCTCCACCCGCGCGGCGGGCACACCGGAACGGGCCAGTTCCATCGCCGCGAACGGGCTGGTCTGGCTGATCTCCCCAGGAGCGACCCGGGTCGACTCCACCCGGATGCTCGCGGCGACGACATGGGCCGCGCTCCAACGGGTGCGCAGCGACGTGACGTGTTCGATCCCATTGAGCAGGGGGACGACCAGGGCGTCGTGCACCAAGGTGGCCGGGACCCGATCCAATGCCGCGTCCAACGCCGTGGCCTTGGGGGCCACGACCAGGACGTCAGGGCGTTCCTCCAGGACGGGGACCGCTCGGATCGGGGTGGTGAAGTCGCCGAAGAGCCGGGAGCGCACCCGCAGGCCGGCCGAGGCGAGCCGGGAGGCGGTCTGTTCCTGGGCGACGACCGTGACCCGATGGCCGGCGTGAGCGAGAAGACCGGCGAGCAGACCGCCGACACCTCCCGGGCCCAGAACAGCAAAATGTTGAGAATTTTCGATAACCGTCACGAGATCGCTTCCTTTCCTCTGCATCCAGCCACGCCACCCCTACTCCCCGCATAGGCTCGCACTACAGCTCAGCCCACCTCAACGAAGATCAGAGGCGGGCAGAGTCGTGCTGACGCGGGTGAAACGGGTGAGAAAAAGATGGAAACTTCGCTGGCGACCAAGCCTCGTGGGGGCGTCTCGGGAACGCTGCGCTTCCGCTATCTGGGACCCGACGAGATCGAGGTACTGTCCGGCCTGTGGCGGGCGCTGCACGCCCACCACACGGAGATCGCCCCGCACCTGGAAGACCTCATCACCTCCGTCGACGCGGACGAGTCCTGGCGGCGACGCCGGAGCCGCTACCTCGACTGGCTCGCCGATCCCGACACCCTAGCGGTGCTGGCCGAGCGCGACGGCGAGGAGGTCGGCTACGCGATGGTGACGCTGCGCGAGGACCGGAAGGGCTCCTGGGAACGCGGTGAGCGGGTCGCGGTCGTGCAGACGCTGTCCGTGCTCCCCGAGGCGCGGGGGACCGGCGTGGGGTCGGGGTTGCTGGAGGAGATCCGGCGGCAGCTCGGCGCGATGGGCGTGCACGACATGGAGCTGGCCGCGATCACGACGAACTCCGACGCGATCCGCTTCTACGAGCGTGAGGGCTTCCGGCCGTTCGTGACCACACTGGTCTCCAGGATCGGCGCCGGTCCACACGACTGAGGCGCGAGACCGCCGCACGGCGTAGGCCCGGCCGGGAGGATGCTCCCGGCCGGGCCCTTTTCATGCGCCGGCGGCCTCTACCCGGCACGGACGCGGCGTTTCACCCCGGAAAACCCGCCGCGGGGAGAAGCCCCGTCCCCACTTCCATATGCCCCGCCCTCTCTATAACATGACAGTACATAGCTTTCTTTGCACTATTGCGAATGAGGACCATGTTCGCCAGCTCGTCCACGCCAGACGCCCCGCGCACCATCCCCACCCGGCGGCCCGACCGTGCCCGTCACGACCGCGCGACCGTGCACGCCATCCTGGACTCCGACTTCGTCTGCCACCTGGGCTTCGTCGCCGACGGCCGGCCGGTCGTCCTTCCCACGCTCTACGCCCGCGTGGGGGAACGCCTCTACCTGCACGGGTCCACGGGAAGCCGCCCCCTGCGGGCCGCGGGACGCGGACTGGAGGTGTGCGTCACCGTCACCACCGTCCAAGGGATCGTGCTGGCGCGCTCGGCGATGCACCACTCCCTGAACTACCGCTCCGTGGTCGCCCACGGGACCGCCCACCGGGTCACCGACCCGGAGGAGCTCCAGATCGCCTTCGACGCGCTGCTCGACCAGACCGTCCCCGGCCGCTCCGCCGGCTGCCGGCCGCCCAACGCCAAGGAGCGTGCCGCGACCGCCGTACTACGGCTCGACCTCGACACGGTGTCCGCCAAGATCCGCGAGGGCGGCGTGAACGACGACCCCGCCGACGCCGACCTGCCGCACTGGGCCGGCGTCGTCCCCGTGTGGCGCGCCATCGGCTCCGCGGTCCCCGACCCCGCCCTCCCCCACGGCACTCCCCTGCCCGACCACCTACGGCGTTTCGTCGAGGACGGCGGGCAACGCCCCCGGTGACGGAGACCGCCCCGGTCCCCCGTGGGGAGCGCTACCCTCATCGGCGTGGCTGGCTCCGATGCGAACACCTGCAACTTTCCCGGCTGTGACCGTCCGGTCCCACGCGGATCGGCTCCCGGCCGTCCGCCGGAGTACTGCGACCTGCCCGAGCACACACGTTGGCGTGCCTGGCGGGAGCGCCAGCGGCTCCAGCAGGAGGCCCAGGCCGCCCAAGAGGAGCAGGCGAGCCGACACGACGACGAAGAGAGGGCTGACCACGCCCCCTCCACGAGCCGTGACACCCCCCAGGGCCCGGTGACCACCGCCCGTCCCTCCGGTGACTCCACCCCGGTGACCACCGCGCGGCTGCGCGCCGACGAACTGCTGGTCCGCTTCGCCGTGCAGTCCGAACAGCTCGCCGCCACCCTGACCGCCGCGGCCCGGACCTTCGCGGAGATGAGCGATCCGGCCAACGCCGAAGCCCAGGTGGAGGCGGCCCGGGTGGACGCGGCCCGCCGCATCGCCGAGGCGGACGCGGCCCGCCTGGAGGCCGAGAACCTGCGCCGCGCGGCCGAGCAGGCCCGCCGCGCCGCCGAGGAGTCGGCCTCCTCCGCGATCTCCGCCGCGGGGTCGGCCGAGCGCATGGCGGATGAGGCCCTCTCGACCCGCGACACCGCGGTGGCGGAACGCGACACGGCGCTGGCCGCCGCGGAGCGGGCACGTCGGGAACGCGACGACGCGCTCGCCGAACGCGATACCACCGCGCGTGAGGCCGCCCGGCGGATCCAGGCCGCCGAGGAGGAGGCGACCCGACGGCTGGCCGAGGAGCGGAAACGCGCCACCGACGAGCTCGCGCAGATCAAAGCCGAGGCCGCGGCCGAACAGGGGCGTCTGGAGGAACGCCTGGCAGAGGAGACGCGCGCCCGCGACGAGGCGTCCCGCCGGGCCGACCGGGCCGAGTTCGCGGCCGAGCGCGCCGAAGCCGCGGCGGCCGGACTACGAGCCGAGCGCGATCGGCTCTCCGCCGACCTGGAACGGGTCCGCCGCGCCGCGCAGGAGGAGGGCGACCGTCTCCGCGGCGAGGCCGAGGAACGCTCCAGGTCGGCCGCCGCGACCCTCGCCGAGGTCAAGGAGGCCGCCGCCCAGCGGCTGGCCGCGGTCGAGGACGCCCGCGCCCAGGCCATCCGCCGCGCCGAACGGGCCGAGGCCCAGTTGGACGACGCGCTGGCCGAGCTCAAGCGGCTGCGCGCGGCGGCCGCCGCGGCGCCGCCTCCGGCGGCTCCCGAGTAGGCCGGTCCCCTCCCTCGCCTCCGGACGCCTCCCGCCGTCCTCCCGATGATCGTCTCCTCCTAACATTGGGGCTGTGCGCGATCAGGGGGCGAGCAGCAGCGGTGACGGACCCGATCCGGCCGAGGCCGAATGGCGGCCACCGGCGCGGATCCGGCCGAAGGTGGGCGAACGCCCACGGCAACGGGTCGACGTCAAGGCGCTGTTCGGACTCGCCTCGGGGGGCTGGGCCTGGACCACCGCGGCCAAGGCCACCATCGCGATGGGGTCGTCGTTCGCGCTGTCCGCCTATCTGTTCGGCCCGCAGGTCGGCGCCCTGGCGGCGCTGGGGTCCATGACGGTGCTGTACGAGAAGAAGACCCCCTACGTGCATCGCGCGATCGCCCTGGCGCTTGTCGGTCTGGGCTTCGTGACCAGCGTGGCGCTGGGCTCGCTCGCCTCGGTGAGCCCGTGGAGCGCCGCGGTGGTGATCGGGCTCGTGGCGGGCACCGCCACGTGGATCTGCCAGGCGTTGCGCGTCGACAAGCCCGGCGCCCTCTTCTTCGCCCTGGTCTGCGCCATCTCCACCATCGCGCCGGGCGGGTTCGCCACGGTGCCGCTGCACACGGGCGTGGCCGCGATCGGCGCCGCCATCGGCTGGGTCGTGTCGATGGCGGGAGCCCCCTTCCGCGGCCGGCATCCGGAGCACCGGGCCGTCGCCGACGCCTTCCGGCAGCTCGCCGCCCTGCTGCGGGCCATCGGCACACCGCGCCTGGACCACGTCCAACACGACGCCTCCCTGGCCGTGTCCACCGCCTGGCGGCTGGTGCTGCTCGCCCAGACGCGCGGCTACCGCGACACCCCGACGGCCGCCCGGCTGCGGGCTCTGCTGCGCTGGGTCTCCGACATCCACCTGGCCGCCACCGACGTGTCGATGGCGCGCACCGAGCCGCTGCCCGACAAGGTCGCCGAGTTCGCGGACCGTCTGGCCCAGGCCGTGGGCAGACCGGAACTGTGCCCCGCTCCGGAGGAGCTGGACGAGGTGCGGCGGGGACTGCGGCCCCGCTCGCTGGAGTCACGGCTGTACGGGAGCCTGGCCCGGGCCGCCCAGACCGCGCGCAAGAGCGAGCACGAGATCGAGGGACGCGGGACAGAACTGTACGACACCCGCTATCCACCGATGCTGGACTCGCTGCGTTTCGGGCTGAGCCGGGAGTCTCTGATCCGGCCCACCGCGCTGCGCATGGGCATCACGGTGACCGCCGCGGGCCTGGTCGGCATCCTGCTGGGCTTCGACCGCTTCTACTGGATCTCCATCACCACCACGGCCGTGTTGCAGGGCGGCAACGTGGTCCTGACCGTCAACCGCTCCACGCAACGGGCGCTGGGCACGGTGATCGGCGTGTTCATCGGTGTGGGGCTGCTCTACCTCCACCCGCCCCTTCCCGCCGTGATCGTGCTGGCGGCGGTGTTCCAGGGGCTGACCCAGCTCGTGGTGGGCCGCAACTTCTTCTACGCCAGCATCCTCATGACCCCCATGGCGCTGCTGCTCGCCCACACCGCCGCCCCCTACCCGCTGGACGAACTCGCCCAGTCGCGGGTCATGGACACGATCGTGGGCTCGGTGGCGGGCATGCTCGGCGCGCTGTTGCTGTGGCGCAAGGCGGCGGCCTCGCGGCTGCCCCAGACGATCGTGGACGTGCTCGACGACGCGCGCACGGTCGTCACCGAGGTGCTCGACCCCGATGTCGAGATCAGCCCGGAACGCCGCTACCGGCTCCGCCGCGACCTGCGCGCCGACCTGTTGAGCCTGCGCGGCGTCTACGACAGCGCCGTCGGCGACGTGCCGCGGGCCAAGACGACCCAGCCGCTGTGGCCGGTCGTGGTGGCCACGCAGCGCACCGGCTACCTGGCGCTGGCCGCGCTGGCGCTGGACAACCCGCCACCCGCGTCGCAGATCACCATCCAACGCCTCGACCTGGCCTTCCGGGAGCTGAGCGCGGCGATGCGGGAGCGCCGGGCGCCCCGGCTGGGGGCGCTGCCCCGGCTGGTGGACTATCCGCGGATCAACATGGAGCTGCGCGCCCTGTCGTCGTCGATGCGCACGGCGGTGGCCGAAGAGGACCGCGCGGAGTCGCTGCTGCGGGAGCGCCGGGCGCGGCGCGAGTCGCACCGCGCCCGGGAGGAGGCCGACGCCGACCTGTGAGGCGGCGCGGCCGGGGTTCAGTCCCCGACGATCGCGAAGGCGCGGACGGGGAAGGTCCCCATCCCACGGACCTTCACCGGGACGGCGAAGAACCGGAAGCCCGCGGAGGGCAGCCGGTCGAGCACGCACAGGTGCTCCACGACGGGGATCCCCGCGGCGAGCAGCGTCGAGTGGGCCGGTCGCGCCCCCTTGCTCTCGGATGAGGTGTCGTCGATGTTGACCGAGTCGATGCCCACCAGCGCGGCTCCGGCCTCGACCAGTGCCTTGGCCCCCTGTTCGGTGAGGTGGGGGTGCTCGGGCGCGCCATAGCGCTCGGTGCGCCAGTGGCGGTCCCAGCCCGTGCGGATCAGCACGGCCCGCCCCTCCACGGCCACACCCTCGAACGTCTCGGGGCCGATGGCGCGGTCGGCGGCGTCGACCACGACCCCGTCGAGATCGGCGACCTTCTCCAGGTCGAGGTCGGCCAGGTCCGAACCGTCACGGTAGCGGTGGGCCGGGGTGTCGAGATAGGTCCCGGTGTTGGCGACCATGGAGATACGCCCGATCCGGAACTCCGTCCCCGGGGCGTAGTCGTGCCGGGAGTCGTCAAAGGACAGGTGGTCCTCGATGACCGGTCCGGGCAGGCCCGGATAGGTGATCATGTCGGCAACGATCTGGTGGCTCACGTCGATCAGCTGCGTCACTGTTTTCCGCCTCGTCTCCAGCTCTCGCGTTCCGACGGCCCCGTGGCGGGACCCGCCGCGTGCGGGCGACCTCGGTGGAGCCGTCCTCTCCCCGGAAAGGTCTAGACCAACTCTAGCGCGCCGCTCCCTTCCGGGCGCGCTGTTGCGGCATCGGTATCGTCGGGCGCGTCCTGGTGTTATGCGGCGCCGCTAGAGTCGGCGGTGTCGGCCGGCAGGTGCCGGCGGGTTCTATCGAGGAGAGGTTCCACGGTGTCGTTGTACGGGGTCGCCAAGTCGGTCATCGCACCCGTGACGCGGGCGCTGTGGCGGCCGCGGGTGGAGGGCCTGCACCACGTTCCCGCGCACGGTCCCGTCATCATCGCCGCCAACCACCTGTCCAACATCGATCCGTTGTTCCTCGGCGTGGTCGTACCGCGCCCGCTCATCTTCATCGCCAAGCAGGAGCTGTTCGCCGAGGGCAACATCGCGCAGCGGACCTTCACCCGGGCCTTGCGGGCGATCGGACAGGTGTCGGTCGACCGCCGTCCGGGTCAGAGTTCCCAGGAGGCGATGGACACCAGCCTGGCGGTACTCGCCGAAGGCCGGGCGTTCGGCATCTTCCCCGAGGGGACCCGCTCACCGGACGGACGGCTCTACCGCGGCCAGACCGGATTGGCCTGGCTCGCGCTGAAGTCGGGGGCCCCGGTGGTGCCGGCGGCCCTGGACGGCACCTCGCGCATCCTCCCGGCCGGGCGCAAGGTCCCCTCTTTCCACCACATCGGCGTGCGGTTCGGCCCGGCGGTCGACCTGTCCCCCTGGGCCGGAGGCGCCGAACGGGCACGCGCCCGGCGCGAGGCCACCGACGCGATCATGGCGGCCATCCAGCGCCTGTCCGGCCAGGAGCAGGTTCCCCGGTTCGCCTCCTCGGTAAAGGCCGAACTGGGCCGGGGACACGATCGCGCGGCCTGAGGCGCGCTCGTTCCGCCGGAAGCACGTGGCGTCCTTGTGCCCACTGTTTCGGTGTTCCTGCCCACGCAGGGTGACGACCCGGTCTAAAATCTTCCCAAGACCGGTCCCCTCACAATCCGGTCCTCCCTGACGGGGCCGCCTCCAGCGGTCCGACGTCAGTAGTGGACTGCTCGCGTGTGGAGGTCAGGAGCGGTGAAACGGCTGAGCCGGGTGTGTTTTCCGGTCTTTCCCGAGGACGGCGTCCTCCGTCTGCATGGACCGGGTCCGCGCCCACGCGCCGGCGTCGCTCCCCGCCTGCCGGGAGCCCTGCTCGTCCACGGCTCCGACCACCTGGAACTCAGCACGCTCCAGGGCAGGGTCGAGGTCACCGTCACGCTGGAGGAGTGGGACGGCGCTCCCGTACCCGGGGATCCGGGGGCGGACGAGGGGCACTGGGAGGAGGCCGCCGCCACGACGGTGTTCCTGCGCGGATACGTCGGGGTGGGCTGCGACGTCTCGGGGCGGGCGCTGGGCGCCTGGCTCTCGGGGGGCAGCAGGCGCTATCACGCCGACATCCGGGCCCGGCGCCGGCACGCCGTGGCCGAACGCTATGATCGGCTGCTCCGTCTCTACCGGGACCCGCAGTGCGCCGAGTTCCGGCTCGCGGAGGACGGGCTGCGCGGCCAGGAGGAGTTCCTGGTCCGGCTGTGGCCCGCCGTTGAGGCGCCTTCCTCCGTCGAACACGGGGTGAGGTACCCCACAGCGGTTTCGGGCTGAGAATCCACTCTTTCGCGTGTTGCCATCGAATGACGGCCGTTCCCCCGGCGCTGACGTGCGCGAATCCTCGGCACCGGGGAAGCCGCGCCCCGGAGGCCCGTTGAAAGACGGGGTTGTCTATTTTTGGGGTTGGTTTAGTAGGCATAACCCCCGTCCTGTAGATTAGGTTAGCCTAGCCTGACCCATGTGCGTCCGGGTCACCTGGTGCGCGGCACGTCGCGCTCCGACCGTGCCGCCCGAGTAGACGCGAAGGATGGAGATTCAATGACGCGTCCACTGCGAGTGGGAATCGTGGGGTCGGGCCCCGCGGGTATCTACGCTGCGGATCTGCTGACCAAGGACGACACCCTGACCGGCAGCGGAACGCCCCTCAGCATCGACATCCTGGACAAGCTGCCCTCCCCCTACGGGCTGGTGCGCTACGGCGTCGCCCCCGACCACCCCCGGATCAAGCAGATCCAGGCCGCCCTGCACAAGGTCCTCGACAAGCCCGAGATCCGTTTCCTCGGCAACGTGAACTACGGCGTCGACCTCAAGCTGGAGGACCTGCGTCGTCACTACGACGCGGTCATCTTCGCCACCGGCTCCGACCGCGACCGCCCCTTGGACATCCCCGGCATCGACCTTCCGGGCAGCCACGGCGCCGCCGACTTCGTCTTCTGGTACGACAGCCACCCCGACGTGGCCGACACCTGGAAGGTCGAGGGCAGCAGCGTCGCCGTCATCGGCGCCGGAAACGTCGCCGTCGACGTCGCGCGGATCCTCGCCAAGCACGCCGACGACCTGCTCGAGACCGACATCACCGACAACGTGCACCAGGGGCTGCTGGCCAAGCAGGTCACCGACGTGCACGTGTTCGCCCGCCGCGGCATCGCCCAGGCGAAGTTCACCCCGATGGAGCTGCGCGAGCTCGACCGCCAGCCCGGCGTCGAGGTGATCGTCTACCCCGAGGACTTCGAGCTGGACGAGGGCAGCCTCGCCGCCATCGAGGAGTCCAACCAGATCAAGACCAACGTCAAGGTCCTCCAGAACTGGGCGATACGCGACCCCAAGGGCGAACCGCGCCGACTGCACCTGCACTTCCTGCACCGCCCCGTCGAAGTCCTCGGCAGTGACCGTGTCACCGGGCTGCGCACCGAGCGCATGGAGCTGACCGGTGACGGCAACGTCCGCGGCACGGGCGAGTTCGTCGACCACGAGGTCCAGGCCGTCTACCGGGCCATCGGCTACCTCGGCTCCCCCGTCGCCGACCTCCCCTTCGACGAGGAACGGGGGATCATCCCCAACGACGGTGGGCGCGTACTCGACCTGGACAACGCCCCCATCCCCGGGGTCTACGCGACCGGGTGGATCAAGCGCGGCCCCGTCGGCCTGATCGGCCACACCAAGGGTGACGCGTTGGAGACCGTCACCAACCTGGTGGCCGACCGCGCCTCCTTCCCCGCCGCCTCCGAGCCCGAGCCCGAGGCGTTCCTGCGCCTGCTGGAAGAGCGCGGAGTCCCCTACACCACCTGGGAGGGCTGGCAGCGCCTGGAGGCCCACGAGGAGTCCCTGGGCGAGCCGCAGGGCCGCAAGCGCGTCAAGGTCCTCTCCCGGGAGGAGATGACCCGCATCTGCCGCGGCGAGGAGGGCTGACCCGCCCCGGCCGGCGAGGGCTTCCGCCGATTTGCGGGACCCTCGCCGCGTCGCCCCTGCTCATCCGGCTGTGAGCCACCTAACCGCCGATTTTGTCGGTCTGGACGGAACATCGCACCGCACCCATGGGTTAGAGTCACTGGTGGTCGGTGTGGTAGAAAGTGTCCCCCGGGCCTCACCTATAGCCTTCGCGGAATACCGCGTCCGGCGCCCGCCCCGGCGGGCGGCCGGATGGTCCACAGGAGCCGCGTTGTGCCCCGCGCCGAGAGGCGACCGCCGCACCGGCCACATGACTTCCACGCCCCGCGCCTCATCATGGGAGACGCGGGGCGTTGTCTTTGTCGGACGAGGGAAGGACGCTCAGGCGTGGACGAACGATGGACTCCGCAGCCGGGAGAGGGCCCACCCGCACCACCACCCCCTCCAGAGGCTGCTCCCCCGGCTCCCCAGCCCCCGCACACCCCCACCGAGAAGCCCCGCCGTTCCCGTAAGGGTCTGGTGATCGGACTGGTCTGCGGACTGGTCGTGCTGGCTCTCGTGGGCGGCGGTGTCTCCTGGTACGTGCTCACTCTCCCCAAACCCGAGGAGACCGCGACCCCCTACGTCGAGGCGTGGAACTCCGGCGACTACGCCGCCATGGCGGCCCTGGCCACCGGCGCGGACGTCGAGGAGTCCTACACCAGGGTCAGCGAGAACCTCGGTATAGAGCAGATCTCCGTGGAGGCGGGAACGCTGACCGAGGGGGACGACACCGCCACGCTCCCCTTCACCGCCCACCTCACCCTGCGCAACGCGGGCGAGTGGAGCTACGAGGGCGAGATCCCCCTGGTGTACGTCGACGGCGACTGGAAGGTCGACTTCTCCCCCGCGGTCATCCACCCCGACCTCGGTGACGACCAGACCCTGGTCCGCACCAACGAGTGGGGGGAGCGCGGCCACATCCTCGCCGCCGACGGCACCCGCCTGGACACCGACCAGGCGTCGGGATCGATCAAGATGCTCACCGGTGAGGTGGGCACCGCCACGGCCGAGGACCTGGAGGAGCTCGGCCCCGCCTACGCCGAGGGCGACCCCACGGGCAAGGGCGGCATCCAGCAGTCCTACGAGGAGCGCCTGGCGGGCAAGGCGACCACGACCATCAAGGTCGCCGAGATCGGACAGGACGACAGCGACGGGGGCGAAGAGACCGTCCTGGCCTCCCTCGGCGGCGAGGACGGGCAGGACGTGACCACCAGCATCGATCCCGCCGTCCAGAGCGCCGCCGCCCAGGCCATCATCGACCAGGACAAGCCCACCGCGCTGGTCGCCGTACGTCCCTCCACCGGGGAGATCCTGGCCGCGGCCAACGTTCCCGGCGGCTACAACCGCGCCATCGAGGGACAGTACCCCCCGGGTTCGGCCTTCAAGATCATCTCCTATGAGGCGCTGCTCGACTCCGGGCTGAGCACCACGGACACGATGGAGTGCCCCAAGACGGCCGAGGTGGGCGGCTGGCCGTTCAAGAACGCCGGGGACGCCGAGTACGGGACGCAGAGCGTGACCGAGGCGTTCGCCACCTCCTGCAACACCGCGCTGGTCCAGGAGGTCGCCGAGCGCCTGGACGCCCAGTCCCTCACCGCCGCGGCCGAGGAGTTCGGGATGAACTCTGAGATGTCCATCGGCATCCCCAGCTTGACGCCCTCCTTCCCGACGCCCGACAGCACCACCCTGCTGGCGGCCTCCAGCATCGGCCAGGGGCAGATCCTGACCTCTCCCCTGCACATGGCCACGGTCCCGGCCGCGGTCGCCGACGGTTCCTGGCGTTCGCCGGTCCTCGTCACCGACCCCGCGATCCCCGACCGGCCCGAGCCGCACCCGATCGGCAACGCCGAGGCGCTGCGCACGATGATGCGCGCGGTCATCACCGAGGGCACCGCCGAGGACGCCGGGTTCACCGGCGAGGTGTACGGCAAGACCGGGTCCGCGGAGTTCGGCACCGCCGAAGAGGGTGAGGAGCTGGAGACCCACGCCTGGTTCGTCGGTTACGAGGGCGACCTCGCCTTCGCCGTCGTCGTCGAGGGCGGCGGCGGTGGCGGTTCGGTGGCCGCGCCGATCGGCGCGGACTTCCTCGGCGCGCTGTGATCCCATCCGTCTCCGCGCCGTCACCACGACGGCGCGGAGACGGGTTCGGGGGCTCCGTTATCATCGCGGCACGATGGCCGACGAGCGGACCATCGCGTTCCGAGAGGTCATCAGCCCCATGAGTAACACCGAGCCGGCCCCCTCCCTGCTGCGCTGCCACGGCGCGGCGCACCCGGCGGACGGCGCCCCGTCCCCCGCCCCGGTCGAGGTCTTGACCGCGCGCGATGTTCCTCTCGGCGGCCTGCGGGCGATGACCGTACGGCGTACCCTTCCGCAGCGCGCCCGCTCCTCGATCGGCGCCTGGTGCTTCGCCGACCACTACGGCCCCGACGACGTCGCCCGCACCGGGGGCATGGACGTCGCCCCCCACCCCCACACCGGCCTACAGACGGCGAGCTGGCTGTTCAGCGGTGAGATCGAGCACCGTGACAGTCTGGGGATCCACGCGCTGGTCCGTCCAGGGGAACTGAACCTGATGACCGGCGGGCACGGTATCTGCCACTCGGAGGTGTCGACCTCGCGCACCACCGTCCTGCACGGCGTGCAGTTGTGGATCGTGCTTCCCGAGGAGCGACGCGACGCCCCGCGCGCCTTCCGGCACTACGCGCCGGCCCCCTTCGACCTCGACGACGCCTCCATCCGGGTCTTCCTGGGCTCCCTGGCGGGGGGCTCCTCGCCCGTGGAGACCTTCACCCCGTTGCTGGGCGCCGAGATCGTCGTGGCCCCGCGGGGGCGGGTCCGCCTGGAACTCGACCGCGACTTCGAACACGGCCTTCTCGTCGACAGCGGGATGGTGACCATGGCGGGCACGGCGGTGCCCCCGAGCGCCCTGGGCTACCTGGAGCCGGGCGTGCCGACGGTGGAACTGGTCAACGACTCGGACCGCGCCGCGCGTATGCTCCTGCTCGGCGGGCCGCCGTTCGAGGAGGAGTTCGTCATGTGGTGGAACTTCATCGGCCGCAGTCACGAGGAGGTCGCCCAGGCCCGCGAGGAGTGGATGCGCGAGAGTCCGCGTTTCGGCTCGGTCGAGGGTTACCCCGGGTCCCGGCTGGACGCGCCCGTACTGCCCTCGGCACGGCTGAGGCCCCGAGGGCGGGCCATCGGGAGGAGCTGAGGAACGGGGAAGGGCCGCTCCCGCGCGGGCGAAAGCCCGCCGTCTCTCAGGGGAGGGCGGGGTGGCGGGGGGCGATCGACGGGACGGGGGTCAGGAGACCCCTGTCCGCGGCGCCACGACCTCGGTGGTCCCCGGAGAGGAGGGGACGCTGTCCGCGGGCGCCCCGGGCGTGAGCGTGAACAGCACCACGAGCAGTCCCACCACCGTGACCGCGATGATCCCGCAGACCAGCCAGGGCCTCCAGCCCCCACCCGCCAAGGCGGTGGAGAAGGAGGGATCGCCCTCGCCGAATGAGGAGAGCCGGCCCGCCAGTTCGGGGTCGTCCTCGCTGAGACGGTGCTCGATCTCGGCGAGGATCCGCCGTTCGTTCTCTCGCAGAGCCATTGCACCCTCCTCGACCTGTGGCAGCTCCCCCGCACCGGTACGTGCTTCAGGTCTGCCCTCCTACACAGATTTCTATCCGTGTCCCGGCGAGGAATTCCCCCGGTCGGGCATTCTGCCGCCTAACCGGGAGGTGTGGATTGCGTTACCCTCCGTTCACCGGCGCGCCGAGTCCCGGAAGGCTCTCGCTCCGGTAGACGTCCAGGGCGGTGACGTAGTAGCGGGCCTGCCCCTCGAGTGGCGCGGTGTCGGTGTACTCCTGGGCCTGTGCGCCCTCCTGCACACCGATGACGTCGACCAGGTGGGTGGCGTCGGCCAGCGCGCATAGATCGGTGCCCTCCCCCGGCACCCGGTAGACCGCGAAGGCGCGGGCGTCCTCGGGCGCGGTCCAAGAGAGCCGCACCTCCCCGCCCGATCGGCGCGCGGCCAGGTCGGTGACCGGCGCCGGGGCCGTGTGGGAGTCCCCTCCGGCCACCGGGGGCAGGGCCGGGTGGGCGTAGTGCGTGGCGGCCACATGTTCGATCGCGCCGCGTGCCCGGCCGCTGAGATCCTTCATGGAGAAGTAGACGTCCCCGCCGACCTCGGGGTGACCGGTGTTGAAGTCGAGCTGGCGGGAGAGCGCCTCCTCCCCCTTCCACCCCTGGTCGCCGACCTTGTAGGCGGCCTGGCCGATGTAGAGGTCGACCTCGGTCCCGGCGACCTCGCCGGCCCACCAGGGAACGAGCCGCTCGTAGTCGGCGATCTCGAACCCGCGGTACCAGTAGAGCTGGGGGATCACGTAGTCGACCGTGCCCGCCTGGATCCAGGCGCGGGTGTCGGCGTGCTGGGCGTCGTAGGACTGGAGGCCGTCGGTGTCGGAACCCGTGGGGTCGGTGGCCCGGTTGCGCCAGATGCCGAAGGGGCTCACCCCGAACCGGACCCAGGGTTTGGTCTGCTGGATCCGGCCGTGGATGTCGGCGATCAGCGTGTTGACGTTGTCGCGCCGCCAGTCGCCGCGGTCGTCGAACCCCCCGCCGTACTTGCGCCAGCTCTCGTCGTCGTCGAACCGCTGACCGTCCACCGGATAGGGGTAGAAGTAGTCGTCGAAGTGGACGCCGTCGACGTCGTAGCGCTCCACGACGTCGAGGACGACGTCGCTCACCCACTGCTGGACCTCGGGGTTGCCCGGGTCGAACCAGCCCTGGTCGGCGTACTCGATGAGCCAGTCGGGGTTCTCGCGTGCCGGGTGGTCGGCGACCAGCCCCTTGAGGTCGGGGTCCTTCCAGCCCACCCGGTAGGGGTTGAACCAGGCGTGGAGTTCCAGGCCCCGCGCGTGCGCCTCGGCCGTGGCGAACTCCAACGGGTCGTAACCGGGGTCACCGCCCTGGCGTCCGGTCAGGTAACGCGCCCAGGGCTCCTTCTCGGAGGCGTAGAGCGCGTCCGCGGTCGGGCGGACATGGAAGAAGACCGCGTTGAGACCGAGGTCGCGGGCGCGGTCGAGCTGGGCGCGCAGCTCGTCCTGCTGCTCCTTCGCGCTCAGTCCGGTCGTGGAGGGCCAGTCGATGTTGCGCACGGTGGCGATCCAGGCTCCGCGCAGCTGCCGCTTGGGAGCGGCCGGATCGACCTCGCACCCGTCGGGGATCCGCCCGGAGAGCGTCCCGCCGCTCGGTGACATCTCCACGCCGCCCGGCCGGGGGACCTGTGCGGGCGAGGCTCCCGGCGGGACGCTCGCGCACGAGGCGAGGAGCGGAACCGTCGCGAAGACGAGCGCGGATCGTCCCAACCATCCCATCGAACGTCGACCCCCGTAATGTTGCCGTGACTGCGACCGGTGGCCAGCCTAAGGGGCGTGGGAGGCTCACGGTGTGATGACGTGGGATCCGCGCGGCACGTGTCCTTCGTCTCCTGGGCGCTCCGGTCCTCCCCCGGCGCCCCGCGAACTGTCCGAGGTGTGCGCTCTAGACTGGATTGTCGTGAGTGTCGCACCTGAAACGCCGCAGAAGCTGATCGTCCGAACCGTTCCGCTACGCGACGGTCGTGACCTTCTGACCCACCTCCCACCCCACGGCCCGTTCGCCTGGATCCACGGTGGCGACGGAATCGTCGCATGGGGCAGCGCGGCCCGGCTCAGACTCCCGGCCGAGGAGGGCGGCCAGGGAACCGAGCGCTTCACCGCGGCCTCGCGCTGGCTCGACGACCTCATGGCGACGGTCGTCGTCGACGACTCGGTCGAACTGCCCGGTACCGGGCCGGTCGTGTTCGGGTCCTTCACCTTCGACCCGGGCTCGGCCGGTTCCACCCTGGTGCTGCCCCGCGTCATCGTGGGCCGACGCGACGGGCGCTCCTGGCTCACCACCGTCTGCGACCGACCCGACACCCACCCCGAGGAACTCCTCACCCGTGTGACGCCGCCACGTCGGGTCGGACCGCTGCGCTGGTCGTCGGGGGCGCTGAGCGCGGACGAGTGGGGGCGTGCGGTCACCGCCGCCGTGCGGCGCATCCGCGCCGGCGATCTGGACAAGGTCGTGCTCGCCCGCGACCTCTACGTCGACGCCGAGGCCGGCATCGACGTGCGCTCGCTGCTCGGCCGGCTGAGCAGGGACCACCCCGACTGCTACACCTTCTCCGTCGCCGGCATGGTGGGCGCGACCCCCGAGCTGCTGATCCGGCGCCAGGGCGACGCCGTCTCCTCGCTCGTGCTGGCCGGCACCCGTCCGCGCGGCGGGGACGCCCAGGAGGACACGGCGCTCGCCGACGAGCTGCTCTCCTCCCCCAAGGACCTGGAGGAGCACCGTTACGCGATCGACTCGCTGCGGACGACGCTTGCGCCGTTGTGCTCGTCGATCGACGTCCCCGAGCGGCCCGAACTGCTGCGGCTGGCCAACGTGCAGCACCTCGCCTCACCGGCGCGCGCCACGCTGTCACCCGGAACCTCGACGCTCGACGTGGTCGCCGCGCTGCACCCCACCGCGGCGGTGGGCGGAACCCCCACCGCGACCGCGATGCCGCTCATCCGGGAACTCGAGGGAATGGACCGCGGCCGCTACGCGGCCCCCGTGGGCTGGATCGACGCCCAGGGCAACGGCGAATGGGGCATCGCGTTGCGCTGCGCCGAGATCGAGGGATCACGGGCGCGGCTGTTCGCCGGCGGTGGCATCGTCGCCGGTTCCGATCCCACGGCCGAGGTCGCCGAGACCGAGGCGAAGTTCCGCGTCATGCGCGAGGCCCTCACCGACGACTGAGCCCCGGCCCGTCCGCGCAGCGCCCCGCCGTTCGAGCGAACGGCGGGGCGCTGCGTTGTTTCCGCCTGGTCCGCCCCTTGTGATCGTCGGACCCGATTATGTACACAACTACGTTCTTACGTATTATCGTCCTATGGACGATCCGCTCGAACCGCTCCGAAGCCGCCTGGCGGACCTCGAAGAGCGCGTGACCCGCCTCGAAGGCGCCGCCCCCACCGGCGACACGTCCTCCCCCACCGCCGCGGACCCCCGCTTCGCCCCGCTGGAGGAGCTCAAACGCAACGCCGACCCGCAACGGGGCGCGGTGCTGTTCACCGGCGTGGTTCCGCTCCCGACCGGCGAGGTCTACGAGTGGCAGCAGGGCGCCGAAGCGGCGGAGCTCACCGAGGCCGACTGGAGCGAGGTGGCGCCCGCCCTCGACGCCCTCGGCCACCCGGTCCGACTGCGACTGCTCCAGCTCGTCCTCACCGGCACGTACGCCTCCGCCGACCTCAAGGAGGACCCGACCCTCGGCACGACCGGTCAGCTCTACCACCACCTGCGCCAGCTCGTCGCGGCCGGCTGGCTGCACTCCACCGGGCGGGGCAGGTACCGGGTCCCGCCCCAACGGGTCATCCCGCTCCTGGTCGTCCTCGCCGCAGGCCGCTCCTAGCCCTCCGGAGAACACATGCCCACCACCCCCTCGTCCCCGCACCGGCGGCCGCCCCTCCTCCACCGCTTCTCCTCCCGAGCGATCACCGTCGCCCTCGTCGTCGCCGTGGCCGCCTCCGCTCTCCTGTGGACCGTTCCGCCCCTCACCTCCCCCGCCGACCCGACGGCGCACTCCGGAGACGACGCGCTGGCCGCCGAGGTCCGCGGCCTGCTCCCCGACGGACCGGTGGCGGGCCTGTCGGTGGCGGTCGTCGAGGACGGGCTGATCCGCTCCGCCGCGTTCGGCTCGACCGGCACCGGCTCCCCCGTGCGCCCCGACACCCCGTTCGAGAACGGCTCCACCCAAAAGCCGCTGACCGCGGCCCTGTTCGCGGTGATGCTGGAGAGCGGTGAGGGCGGGACCGATACGACGATCGGCGAGATCTGGCCCGATGTGGGCTTCGCCCACCCCTCTGTCGCCGCGATCACCCTGGAGGAGCTGGCGACCCACCACTCGGGGCTGCCCCGGCTCGCCCCGCAGGGACTGCCGGCCACGGTGCGCTCCGGAGCCGAGGTATTCCTGCTCGGGGATCCCTATGTCGACGCGCCCGACCCGCTGCAGGCCGTCGCCTCGCTGTCCGACCTGCCCGGGGAGCCCGGGGAGTACGCCTACTCCAACCTCGGCTACGCGCTGCTGGGCGCGGCCCTCGCCGAGCGACTGGGCACCGACTACCCCACCGCGCTGCGGGAGCGCGTACTACGTCCGCTGGGCATGACCTCGACGACGCTGAACGTTCCCGGGGATCCCGATCCCCCCTCGGGTGCGGCGCTGCCGCACACCCGCTCCGGGATGCGCACCTCCACCTGGAACAACGCCGACTACCTGCCGGCCGGCATCGGAACATGGAGCACCGCCGGCGACCTCGCGCTGTTCCTGCGGGCGATGATGGGGCACGAGACCCCCCTGGGCCCGGCCCTGCGACGCGCGGCCGAACCGCTGCGGAACTCCTCCGGGCCGGCCGAACGCTCCGCGCGGACCGGACTGGCCTGGCAGCTGTGGGACGTCTCCGGCCGCGACGTGGTGTGGCACAACGGACAGACCGGCGGGCAGCGCTCCTTCGTCGCCCACGATGGCGAGCGGGGCGTGGTCGTCATGGCCAACAGCGTCGGTGTCCCCGTGGAACACCTGGGGATGCGGATGCTCGGTCTGGACCTCGCCGAGTTCGCCGAGACTCCCCCCGGCGGACACCTCGGGACCGCGGCGCTCACCCTGTCACTCGTCCTGGGCGCCCCGCTGCTCACGCTCGTCTCCGTGGTGCGCGAACGCCGCCCGGCCCCTCGGGGGCTGGACCGGGCGGGGGTGGTCGACGCGCTGCTGACCGGCGGAGTGGTCTGGTTGGCCGGACTGGCCCTGGGGGACTGGCTGGCGCTCCCCGTCCTCGTCTGGGCGCTGGGCGGGGGCGTGCTCGCCGGCGCCGTGGTGCTGGCCTCCCGCAGGTGGGCGTCGCTGCCGGCGCTGCGCGGCCGGCGACGCTGGCCGCGCGCCCTGTCCGTCGCGATCTCCGTGCTGGTGCTGAGCCTGCCGTACTACGTGGCGTTGTCGGCCCTGGCCCGGCTGCTGTGATCCATGGGGGGCACGGTGGGACCGGCCTCGAAGTCGGCGAAGTCGAACCCGGGGGAGACCACGCAGGTCACCAGCGCCTCGCGAGGCTCCACGGGGCGGGCGCACTGCCAGGTGCCGGCCGGCACGGCCGCCTGGAGGCCGTGTCCCTCCTCGGCACCGGATCCGAGCAGGATCTCGGCGGAGGCCTCGGGGCTTTCGCCGCTGCCGCCCAGGACGAGTGACAGAGGGCCGCCGCGGTTGAACACCCACAGCTCATCGGAGCGGAGCCGGTGCCAGCGCGAGGTCTCGCCCGGACCGAGCAGGAACAGGATCGCGGTGGCGGTGTCGCGTCCCGCCCGCCCGTCGGTGGGGTGCGCCGGGACCCCGGTCTGCCACGTCCGCCGGTACCAGCCCCCTTCGGGGGAGGGCACCAGGTCGAACCTCTCCGCGGTCCCGGTCCGCGCTTCGAAGGCGAGGTAACCGCCCCAAGGGTCGCGGCGGACGTACCGGACCCCCACGACGGCCCGTTCGGGGATCGGTCCGTGGATGCGGGGAAGGGTGGCGCCCGGCGCCGATCCGGGCGGCGCCGGGTCGGGGACCTCCCAGCGGACCCGCGCGCCGACCAGGGCGGTGTCCACCGCCAGGACCACCTGGGGTTCGGACACGTCACGGTGGAAGGCGTTGGCGACGGCGAGCATCGCGGTGTCGTCCGGCGCGGCGTGGGCGAACCCCTCGGTGCGCAACGTCCCCGGCACCAGCGCCCCGTCCCGGTCGCGCCACTCCCGCAGCGTCGTCATGTGCAGTACTCGCCCCATGCCGCCAGTATCCCCCGGCCGTCACGGAGCGGGCTCGGAGAAGCCCATGACCAGCCGGACCGCCCAGCCCAGGAGCACCGTCACCCGCAGTACCGCGCGTGCCCCCGGTCGCCCGCGACGCCGATCCCGCCGCGCGTGCCTGCCGCGCGCGGCGCCGACGCGTCCCCTTCGGCTCCACCCGTTCCGCCCGGTCTCACCGATCACGTCACCCTCCTCATGCACGACCGTATGCACGTGCATTTGCACGTGAAGAAAGAGTAGGACGGCGGAGGCCGCCTCGTCAGCGAAACCGGTGGAACCCACCCGGGGACCGCCCCACGGGAGCATGGCGGCGGTGCCCCTCCCCGCGCCGGACGTCACTCGACGACGGCGGTGACCTCCTCCTGGAGACGGCGCCGCAACGCGGCGGAGTCCGCGCGGTCGGTGCACACCTCGATGATGCGCACCCCCTCGCCCAGCAGGGCCTTGGGCAGGTCGGTCGCCCACTCCAGACGGGTGTAGGCGAGGTCGGCCACCATGGCGACATGTTCCATGGACACCCCGTGCGGGGTGCCGAAGACGCGCTCGAAGTCGGGGTGGCCCGCCTGCTCCAACCCGGAGAAGATGCCGCCGCCGTCGTTGTTGACCACCACGATCGCCAGGTCCGGACGCGGCTCCTGCGGACCGATGACCAGCCCGTTCTGGTCGTGGAGCAGCGCCAGGTCCCCCAGCAGCGCGTAACCGCCCCCGCCCCCGTCACGCTGGTGGGCCAGCGCCGCCCCGAGCGCGGTCGAGACGGTCCCGTCGATCCCGCTCACCCCGCGGTTTCCCACGATGCGCGCCGCGCAGCGAGGGCTCATCGTCGCGTCCAGGTCGCGGATCGGCATGCTCGAACCGGCGAACAACAGCGAGCCGTTGGGCAGGTGCGCGGCCAGGTCCCGGGCCAGCCGCGGTTCGCTCAGCGTCTCCTCGGCGTCCAGCAGCGCGTCCACCGCCGAGCGCGCCGCCTCCTCCGCGCGCCGCCAGGAACGCGCCCAGGAGGTGTCGGGGTCCGCGCCGGGAGGAGGCGCGACCGCCTCGACGACGTCGGTGGCGGTGCGCACCGGATCGGCGAACCCGTTGGGGCCGGCCACCACCACGTGTCGCGGCGCTCGCCTGAGATACCCCAGGACCTGTCGCGACAGTCCCGGCCGTCCCACGCTGACCACGAGCTCCGGCTCGTGCCCGGCAACGAACCCCGGCGCCGCGAGCAGTTGCCGGTAGGTCGAGACCGCCCCGGTCCGCCGGGCGTTGGAGGTCGGCTCGGCGAACAGCGGCCACCCCGTGGCCGCCGCCAGGGCGAGGAAGGGGATCGGGTCGTAGTCGCCGTCACCGCACACGATGACGCCCCGCTCCACCTGGGGCAGTTCCACCGGGACGGCCTCACACGGGACCGACGACGCCGACGCGATCCAGGGGCGTCCGTCGGGCCTGCCCTCCAACGGCTCCGGCCACCGCGTCCCGCCCTCCTCGGCGTCGGGCACCAACGGGTCACGGAAGGCGAGGTTCAGGTGCACCGGTCCCGGCCGGCGCCCGGCCGCCGACTCCCAGGCCCGGCAGGCCAGTGACCGCCAGTAGGCCCTCATCCCCGGCACCGGGTCGGCGACCCCCACCTCGGTGAAGGAGCGGACCGCCGTGCCGTACAACGCCACCTGATCGACGGTCTGGTTGGCCCCGGTCCCCCGCAGTTCCGGCGGCCGGTCCGCGGTCAGCACCAGCAGCGGGACACCGCTCTGGTCGGCCTCCAGCACGGCCGGGTGGAAGTTGGCCGCGGCAGTGCCCGAGGTGCACACGAGCGCCACCGCGCGCCTTGACACGCGGGCCAGCCCCAGGGCGAGGAAGGCCGCGGAACGCTCGTCGATGCGCACGTGGACCCGGATGTCCGGATGGGCGACGAGGGCCAGCGCCAGTGGGGTGGAGCGCGATCCCGGCGCGACGACGGCCTCCGCCAGCCCGCACCGGGCCAGTTCGTCGACGAGGACACGCGCCAGGGCGGTGGAGGGATTCACGGCAACTTCTTTCACTAGTCCGCTCGCGATCGCGATCGCGGGTCCGGCAAACACGGGCGGGGACGGTCCCCACGACGGTCCCGCCCGCCGACTTCGGCCACTCGGGGTAGGGCTCCGCCTTCCCAGTCTCCCGGTTCGTAACCGCGCTCGGAGCGTGCGAGGGGAACGGGAGGAGGTGAACTCCCTTGACCGGACAACGCTTCCAGGTCCCCGCCTCGTCCCCGCGGGGGCTGCGCGATCGCTCACGTCGTGACGCCGGGCCGGCCGACGCGGGAGTTCAGAGCGCCCGGGCCCGCCACTCGCGTCGGGCCGCCGCCATCCGTTCCAGCCAGGCCCGCGCCGGGACCTCGACCGCGGCGAGCCGGGCCTCGTCCACCTCGGGACGGCGCACCGGCAGGTGGCCGTCCACGGGCAGCAGCGGATCGGCGCACACGTCCGTGGCGAGCAGGTGCATCGTGGCCAGCCCACAGGCGTAGGGCAGCTCCGGCAACGCCGCGGCCAAGGCCACCCCCGCCGCCAGGCCCACCGACGTCTCCACCGCGCTGGAGACCACCACGGGCAGACCGCACTCCTCGGCGACGCGCAACGCCGGGCGCACCCCGCCCAGCGGCTGCACCTTGAGCACCACGATGTCGGCGGCCCCGGCCGCCCGCACCTTCAACGGGTCCTCGGCCCGGCGGATCGACTCGTCGGCCGCGATCGGCACGTCCACCCGCCGACGCACCAGCGCCAGCTCCTCCAGCGTCGCGCACGGCTGTTCGACGTATTCCAGGTCGAAACGGTCCAGCTCGCGGATCATCCGGACGGCGTGGTCGACCCGCCAGGCCCCGTTGACGTCGACGCGGACCTTGCCCCGTGGCCCGAGCGCGTCGCGGACCGCCTCGACGCGGGCGATGTCGTCGGCGTCCCCCTGGCCCTTCTCGGCGATCTTCACCTTGGCGGTGGAGCAGCCCGCCTCGGCGACGATGCGGGCGGCCTGCTCGGGACCGACCGCCGGCACCGTGACGTTGACCGGGACCCGGTCACGCACCGGTTCGGGCCAGCCGACCTCGGCCGCCTCATGGCAGGCCGCCCACCAACGGGCGCATTCGCGCGGCCCGTACTCGGCGAACGGGGAGAACTCCCCCCATCCGGCCGCTCCGCGCACCAGAACACCCTCGCGGGCGGTCACCCCGCGAAACCGCGTCCGCATCGCGATCGAGAAGACCCGGCCGGTCACCACGCCGTCCGCCGTCTCCCGTTCCACGCCGCTCCTTCCGCCACGTCGCTTCCGCCGTTCCGCGCTCCTAGGGGCGGCGCGGGAACTTCTCGAACTCGGGACGCCGCTTCTCCTTGAACGCGTCGCGGCCCTCCTGGGCCTCCTCGCTCATGTAGTAGAGCATCGTCGCGTCGCCGGCGAACTGCTGCATGCCCGCGGCGCCGTCGCTGACCGCGTTGATCGCGCCCTTGAGCATGCGCAGCGCCAGCGGGGACTTCTCCAGCAGCTCACGGGCCCAGGCGACGGTCTCCTCCTCCAACCGCTCCAGCGGGACCACCGCGTTGACCATGCCCATCTCCAGGGCCTCCTGCGCGCTGTACTGGCGGCACAGGTACCAGATCTCACGGGCCTTCTTCAGACCGACCGTCTGGGCCAGCAGCCACGAACCGTACCCGCCGTCGAAGGACCCCACCTTCGGCCCGGTCTGGCCGAACTTGGCGTTGTCGGCGGCGATCGTCAGGTCGCAGCAGACCTGGAGCACGTTGCCCCCGCCGATCGACCAGCCGGCGACCATGCAGATCACCGGCTTGGGCAGGCGCCGGATCTGGACCTGCAGGTCGAGCACGTTGAGACGGCCGATGCCCTGCCGGGCCACCGCGTCATCGCCCATGTACCCGTCGTCACCGCGGATCTTCTGGTCACCGCCGGAGCAGAACGCCTGGTCCCCGGCCCCGGTGAAGATGATGACACCGACCCGGGAGTCGTCGCGCGCGATGTTGAACGCGTCCTGGAGCTCGAACAGGGTCTGCGGGCGGAAGGCGTTGTGGCGCTCGGGGCGGTTGATCGTGATCTTGGCGATTCCCTCGGCGGTCTCGTAGATGATGTCGGTGTAGTCCCCCGACCGCTTCCAGTCGATCACGCTGCTCACGACTCCGCACTCTCCTCACGCGACGATGCGTCACGAGGCGGCACGGGGGCCCGGCGGCGCTACGCACCCCGTCGGCCTGCCCGAACGCCTCACTTTCCAGAGGACAACCTTAGTCTCCTCACGTCCCGGCCCCGCACCCGCCCTGAGGGGCGATGGGGCGTCGTCGCGGCGGAGGTGACGCGGCGATAACGTCGTGGACGTGCCGAAACGACCCTTGCAGGCGGTGGTCGGCCTGGACGGCCGCCACCTCACCGAACTCCTCGCCCGCGCCCTGGCCGGCGACGGTCCCGCCGTGCTGCCCATCGCCGCCGACACGCCCGCGCCCCGGGTACGCGCCCTGGTCGAGGCCATGCGCCCCTCGTCGGTACGCACCCCCGAGGGGGTCACCCCCGTGGACGGGGGCGTGGGCATCGGCGACGACGTCGCCCTGGTCATCGCGACCTCCGGCTCCACCGGGACTCCCAAGGGCGTGGAGCTGAGCGCTCCCGCGCTGACCCACTCCTCGCGGTCCTCCCTCGCCCGTATCGGCGCGGGCCCCGGTGACGTCTGGCTGTGCACGCTGCCCACCGCGCACATCTCCGGCCTCCAGGTGATCCTGCGGGCGCTGGCCTGCGGGAGCGAGCCGATCCACCTCCGTTTCGACGTCGACGCCGTACTGGCCGCCGCAGCCGAACACCGTCCGCACGTCTCCCTGGTCCCCACCCAGCTGCGTCGGCTGCTGGCCGCGGGGGCCGACCTGTCGGCGTTCGGCACGATCCTGCTCGGCGGCGCCGCGGCCGACACCGCCCTGCTGGAGGCCGCCCGCGCCGCCGGAGGGCGGGTGGTCACGACCTACGGCATGAGCGAGACCTGCGGCGGATGCGTCTACGACGGCGTTCCCCTGGAGGGGGTGGACGTCCGCGTCGCCGAGGACGGACGGATCCTGCTGGGCGGGCCGATGCTGTTCAGCGGCTACCGGCTGCGTCCGGACCTGTCGGCCGCCCACCTGCGCCCCGGCCCCGACGGGCGGCCGCGCTTCACGACGGGGGACCTGGGCGTCCTCGACGACGAGGGGCGGCTCCGGGTGCGCGGCCGCGCGGACGACGTCATCAACACCGGCGGCCACAAGGTCGTCCCCTCCGAGGTCGCCGAGATCGTGTGCGGTCTCGACTCGGTCTCCGAGGCCGTCGTCGTGGGCCGCGACGATCCCGAATGGGGGCAACGGGTGACCGTCGTCGTGGTTCCCGCCGATCCCAGTGCCCCGCCGACCCTCGACGAGGTGCGTTCCCGGGTCCGCTCGTTCCTGCCGGCCTACGCCGCGCCCCGCGAACTCGACGTGCGCGCGGAGTTGCCCCTGCTGGCGTCGGGGAAACCCGATCTGCGGACGCTGCGCGCCCCGGCTCGGGGTGCATGACCCGGACCTGACGGGGCAGGGGAGGGAGGACGTGGCCGTTCACGGCCGCGGGGAACTCCACTCCCTCCCCGTGCGTCCTGTTGTTCAGTCGCGTTCCCCGAAAGCGCGGCCGCCCGGCCGCCTCGGGTCTCCTCTCGTCCGTGTACCGCCCGTTGTCCGTCCCGCGACCCCGCCGCCCTTACCCGCTCCTCACCCCTGATCCAAACCGCTCACGACGTGATGTACACCACTACATCCGATATCCAATCGAGATCGGGAACATTTGACTCTCTGACACGTTGGACATATTGGCGCGCCAAGACGGCGGACTTCCCAAGCCGCCGCGTGCCTGACGTCTTGGAAGGGAGGGAGGTGCCCTCATGTCGCGCACTGCCCTGGCCACTTCTCCCACGGTGGCGGACACCGCAGCCGACAACGCCGCGTCGGCCGCTCTCAACGAGCTGATCACGCGGGGGCGCTCCCAGGGGCATCTGTCCCTTGCGGAGCTCCGTGACGCGTTCTCCTCGGCCGGCATCAGCCCGGCCGACGGCCGCTCCATCCTGCGCGAACTCACCGACTCCGGCGTGCGCCTCGCCAACGGGGACGACCGTTCCACCGACGCGGTGGACCCCGACGCCGACGACGAGGCGCTCGAGGAGGCCCTCGACACCAACGGGCCCGCACCGGCCGTCTCCAGGACCCGTAGGTCCAAGACCGCCTCCGCCGATTCGGAGGCCCCCGAGGCCGACCTGGACGACCAGTCCCCCGCCATGGGCGACTCCGTCCACACCTACCTCAAGGCCATCGGCCGGCGCCAGCTGCTCACCGCCGAGCAGGAGGTCGACCTCGCCAAGCGGATCGAGGCGGGCCTGTACGCCGAGTACCGGCTCGGCCTGCTCGACGGCGCCCCCGAGCCCACCGACCTCGACGACACCGAGCGCGAGGATCTGGAGTGGATCGCCGAGGATGGCCGTAGGGCCAAGGCGCACATGTTGGAGGCCAATCTCCGCCTGGTCGTCTCGGTCGCCAAGAAGTACAGCGACCGTGGCATGTCGCTGCTCGACGTCGTGCAGGAGGGCAACCTCGGCCTGATCCGCGCGGTCGAGAAGTTCGACTACGCCAAGGGCTACAAGTTCTCCACCTACGCCATGTGGTGGATCCGCCAGGCCATCCAGCGTGGCTTCGCCGACTCCGCGCGCACCATCCGGCTGCCCGTCCACGTGCTGGAGCTGCTCAGCAAGGTCAGCCGGCTCGAGCGCGACATGCACCAGACCCTCGGGCGTGAGCCCACCCCCGAGGAGCTGGCACACGAGCTGGACAAGACACCCGCCCAGATCGAGGAGTTGCTGCGGGTCACCCGTCAGCCCATCAGCCTCGACTCCACGATCGGCGAGGACGGCGAGACCCGCATCGGCGACCTCATCGAGGACATCGACGCCTCCGAGGCCTCCGAGGTCGTCGACCGCCAGTTGATGGCCGACCAGCTCCGGCGGGCGCTGGACGACCTGGAGCCGCGCGAGGCGACGATCATGTCCCTGCGCTTCGGCCTGATGGACGGACGTCCGCGCACCCTGGACGAGATCGGCAAGCACCTCGGTCTCACCCGTGAGCGCATCCGCCAGTTGGAGAAGCAGTCGCTGTCCAAGCTGCGCCACCCCAGCCGCGCCCAGCAGCTGCTGGACTTCGCCAGCTGATCCGCGCGGGGCACCCCCGCACCGGCGCGCCGCACCAGGCCCCGTACCCGCCACCCACCGGTGGCCGGTGCGGGGCCGTTCGTCTTTCGCGGGCCCCGAGGCGCAGGCGGCGGGGCCGGCGCGCTGTGGCGCGGCGACGCCTCTCCGAACGGCCCCACAGCGGCGGGACGTCCCTCAGTCGCGTCCGCGCAGGGCGGCCGAGACGATGCGCAGCGCCTCGTCGGCGTCCAGCCCCAGCCGGGAGATGACGTCGGCGTAGGCGCGGGCGGCGGCCAGCGCCTCGGTGCGCTGCCGGTCTCCGCCGGCCGCGACGAAGGTCCCCGACCTGCCGCGTGTCTCGACGATGCCGGCCTGTTCCAGCTCGCGGTAGGCGCGTGCCGCGGTGTTGACCGCGACCGACAGTTCCTCGGCGAGCGCGCGTACGGTCGGCAGCTTGAACCCGACGGGCAGTTCGCCGTTGGCCGCGGCCTGCGCGATGGCGCTTCTGATCTGTTCGTAGGGAGGGACCTTCGACGCGGCGTCGATGTGGACGAACTCCGACGTCATCGCTCCCCGTACTCCTCACCTGACATCACGCCATCCACCCTGGGCGTGGTGGGCCTACTGTCGGAATACTGCCATCAACAGGCGGGTGCGCGCATCCGTGCCGCCTCCCGGGCGGGGCCGCTCAGGAGACGGGGCTGCGGGGCAGGCGCTCGATCCCGTGCAGGCGGTGGCGTTCGCGCAAGGTCAGCAGACGCTCGGCGAGCGCGGTGGCCTCCTTGACGGCCGGCCTGGCCATGGCGCGGCGTCGGTAGATCCGGTCGTCAAGGGCGCGCGGCCCCATAAGGGTGCGGCGCCGCGCGTAGGCGGCGCGCATGGCCTCGGTCAACGCCCCGTCCAGGGCCCTGCCGAGCCGGTGCAGCTCGCCGACGTCGGCACCGCGCCGCTGCGCGTCGTGTAGCGCGCGTTCGGCTTCGGCGGCGGCGTCCAGCAGTTCGGGCAGTCGCCCGGCGAGGGCGCGGTCCTCGTCGTGACGCTCACGCGCCTGCGGGCCGACCTTGCGCCCACCCAGTCTCATGTCCCCTCCCGGGAGGTCCGTGTGGTTACGGCGGTCGCGGCTGCGCCGCCGGCACTACTCTATGGGTGAGCCGGATCACTGTGGAGGGGCGGGTCGTCCCCGCGCCATCGCCTTTACAAAGTAAGTTTAAGATGGGCTGGTGAGCCGCAACAACGCCGGACTCAGCGCCGGGCGCATCATCACCGAAGCACTCAAGATCATCGACGGCCGGGGACTGAGCGGCCTGACCATGCGACGCCTCGGCGACGCGCTCCAGGTCGAGGCCATGGCCATCTACCACCACTTCCCCCTCGGCAAGGACCAGCTCTACGCCGCGATCGTCGAGCACATCACCGACACCACCCGGCCCGTCGACGGGGACGCCCCCGCCGCGGGCGCGGCCGAGGAGGAGGCCGCGCCACGGGACGAGGAGCCCGGCGACGACCGTCCCTGGCAGGAGCGGTTGCGCTCCTGGGCCGAGGAGTACCGCGCCCGGCTGCTGCGCCACTCGGGGGCGCTACCGCTCATCGTCCACCGCAAGCCCGACAGCGCCTCGGCACTGCGCTCCCTGGAGGCCCACTACGCGGCCTTCGAGGAGGCGGGGCTGGACCGGGACGCGATCGCCCGCGCCGCGGCGGCGCTGGACGCCTACGTGACCGGAGCCGTCATCCACCAGGTGCGCGCCGAGGGCCGTCCCGGCCCCGCTCCCGCCTCGCTGGACGCCCGCCACCCGCACCTGGCCGAACTGGGCGACCCCGCCCCCGACTACGACGCCTGGTTCCTCGACGGCCTGGAGGCGCTCCTGGCCGGGTTGCGCCTCAGGTTCGGCTGACCCCGCTCACACCACGCCCAGCTCCTGGGCGAGGATCGCCGCCTGGACCCGGCTGCGCAGGTCCAGCTTGGCCAGGAGACGGCTGACATGGGTCTTGGTGGTGGTCTCGGTGATGCCCAGGCGCCGGGCGATCTGCTGGTTGGACAGCCCCTCCCCCACACAGGCCAGCACCTCGAGCTCCCGCGGGGTCAACGCGGCCAGCTCCGCCGGGGGCTGGGCCGCCTGTGGGGCCGGAGGGGCGACCGGGCTCCCGGCGAACTCCCGGATGAGGCGGCGGGTCACCGCGGGAGCGATCATCCCCTCGCCGCGCGCGACCAGGCGCACGGCCTCGACGAGTTCGTCGGCCTCGATGTTCTTCAACAGGAAGCCCGCCGCGCCGGCGCGCAGCGCCCCGAAGACGTACTCGTCGAGGTCGAACGTCGTCAGGATCAGCACGTCGACACCACTGCCGGCGAGGTCACGGGTGGCGGAGATGCCGTCCTTGCGCGGCATCCGCACGTCCATGAGCACCAGGTCGGGGCGCAGGCGCAACGCCGCGGCCACGGCCTCCTCGCCGTCGGCCGCCTCGGCGACCACCTCGATGCCGGGGGCCGAGTCCAAGATCATGACCAGGCCCGATCTGACCGCCCACTGGTCTTCGGCCACGATCACCCGGACCGTCGGCCCCATCTGCGTCCCCTCCGTCATGGCAGCAGCCTACGAGGCCGTGACAGCGAGCCGGGGAGGGTAGGGGGATAGGACGCAGCGGAACGACGGCCTGAGGGGAGCGGGGATGCCGACACGAGGTGAGCCGTCGGTCGCCGCATCCGGCGAGTGGCGGGACGAGGAGGGGGTGCGCCTCCCCGCGGGCGAGGCGCACGCCTGGTGGCCGGGTACCAACCAGACACTGTGCGGGCTGGCGCTGAGCAGGTCGCGGCTGCGCCGTTTCCACCACGTGCCCTGGCCCGACGTCTTCCCCGAGTCGGGCGGGGCCGCCGACGAGGTCCGCCGGGTGTGTCCCAGGTGCCGCGCCGCGGCCGGGGGGCGGCGCCCGGGCCGCCGCTGGAGCCGCGTCTCCCCACGCCCCTGACCCCGCGCTCCGCCGCCGTCCTGGCCGCCTCCCAACGTCCTGATGTCCACGACGTGGCCGGGCCGCAGGCGGGCGGCCCGCCGGTCCTGCCGGCGAAACGCCGACAGCGTCCCCCGGCCCGTCCGGCCCCGGCGGCGAGGGGCGGCAAGCCGCCCGGGCCGGGCTAGCCCTGCCACGGCTCCACCGGCAGGACCGCGCGCACCCGCCAACGCCGCCCGTCGACCGGTCCGGCGCTGAAGGTCCCGCCGAGCAGGGTCGCCCTCTCACGCATCCCCGTCAGGCCGGTCCCGGCCCCCAGGTCGCCGCGTTCGACGACCGTCCCTTCGGCCGGCAGGCCGTTCTCCACGGTGAGCACGAGCCGGCCCCCTTCTTCCGCCACCGCCGCCACGCTCGGCCGCTCCACCGTGACCTCGACCTGTTTGGGGTCGGCGTAGCGCAGCGCGTTGGTCAGCGACTCCTGCACGATCCGGTAGGCCGCCGCGTCCACCTGGACCGGCAACGGGACGGACGGGCCGGTCTCGGTCAGGGTGACCTCCAGGCCGGCGCGGCGGACGGTGTCGACCAGACGTTCCACCTCGGCCAGCCGGGGGGTGACCCGCTCCAGGTCGGGATTGTCGTCGGAGCGCAGGACGCCGATCATCCGGCGCATCTCCGCGAGCCCCTGCACGCTGCTGTCGCGCACCACCCCGAGGACCCGACGCACCACCTCGGGGTCGAACTCGCGCATCGACAGCGCGGCGGTCGACTGCACCGCGACCGCGCTGAGGTGGTTGGCGATGACGTCGTGCAGTTCCCTGGCCATGCGCCCGCGTTCCTCCGCGATCGCGTTGATCCGGTCGAGCTCGGCCATGCGCTCGATCTGGCGGGCCCGCTGGCGTTCCAGGTCGGCGCGCAGCCGGTGCTCCCGGATGCTCAGCCCGCTGATGGCGGGGGTGGTGAACATGAGGACGTACAGCCCGAGCAGCTGCAACAGGGTGAGCAGCCCTCCCACCAGGAACCCGCGCAGCAGCAGGTACCCGGCCACCACGACCACCAGGGCGTTGCCCACGAGGACGATGGCGAAGGCGACCAGCGCGAGACGCCGGCGCCCCCACGCCCCGACCGCGTAGAGCAGGTCGCCGTAGATGATGGGCGTCGAGGAGGAGGGGCCGAGGAACACGATCTCGACCACCAGGACGACCGTGCCCAGCAGCAGCCCCCGTCCCGGAGCCGCCCGGCGTACCAGCAGCGCGACGCAGACGAGGAGCAGCGTCACGAGCAGCCAGCGCGGATCGACCCCACCGCGGTGGACGTAGGCGCCCACCCCCCACAGCAGCAGGCCGAGCCCTAGATGGGCGCCGGCCCACAACGTACTGCCAAGGTAGAGGCGGCCGCCCAGGATCCGCCGGTCCAGGGTCTCACGCCACGGAAGTCGCCACACGGTTCCCATCTCAGCATGGCGGCGACGCACCCGCCTACTTCGAAGGTCGTAGCCGCTCTCCTCAGCGCGGGCGATGCTCCACGAGGGGCCCGCGGGCCATGCTGAAGGCCGACACACCGAACGTGGACAAGGGAACCGTGATGATCGTCGCGTTCATCCTGGCCTGTGAGGCCGCCTTCTGGGTGCTGCTCCTGGGAGGGCTGGCCGCCCGCTACCTGCTGCGCGCGCGGCGGCTCAGTTCGGCGCTGCTGCTGAGCCTGCCCCTGCTGGACGTGGTGCTGCTCGCCGCGATCGCGTTGCACCTCCACCATGGCGGTACGGCCGAGTTCGGGCACGGCCTCGGCGCGCTCTATCTGGGCTTCACCGTGGCCTACGGACACTCGATGGTCCGCTGGGCCGACGCCAGGTTCGCCCACCGCTTCGCCGGCGCCCCGCTCCCGCCCCGGCCGCCGCAGCGCGGGTGGGCGCGGATCCGCTACGAGCTGGTCGGCTGGTGGCGCGGGATCCTGGCCTGCGCGATCGGCGCCGGCGTGCTGTACGGGTTGACGGTCTTCGCCGGCGACCCCGCGCAGACGGAGGCGCTGAACCGCTTCTACCACCCCCTGGCCGTCTTCACCGTGATCAACACCGTGGTGACGGTGTGGGGCTGCCTGGAGGCCGGTACCGGCCGCGGCGAACCCTCCCGGGAGCAGACCCCCGACGTCGCCGGCCGTTCCTGAGGCGAGCGCGCCCCGGCTCAGTCCACCACGACGACGTCGATGCGGGCGGGCCCGTGCGGCCCCGCGACCGCGGCCTGGTCGATGGCGGTGGTGCGGGTGGTCCCGGTGAGCCACACCGTGGAGCGCAGCGGATCGAGCCGCTCCAGTGCCTCGGCCACGGTGGGCACGATCCTGCGGGACTCCACCACGCACAGGTGGTGGGCCGGCAGCAGGGCGAGAGCCTTGCGCCCCTGCCGCGGACCTCCGTCCAGCACCAGGGTCCCGGTCTCGGCGACCGCGACCGCGCAGCCGGTCACCGCCGCCCCCGCGGCCTCGATCGCGCGCACCGACAGGCTTCCGGGGGGATCGTCCCGGGTGATCCACACCCCGTCGAGTTCGCTGAGCCACAGCGCCGACAGGTCGCGCGGCACCGCGATGCGCCGGACGCCGTTGGCCCACAACGACGAGGCGACGACCCGTGGCAGGTCGTCGGGGTCCGCCACGTGCTGTACCCCGACGCCGCGGGCGGCCAGGCGCTCGATGAACCCCGCGACCGCGTCACCGGACGCGGTGCCGGCACCGCCCCCGCCGGCGGCCCGCTCACGGCCGAACGTCTCGACGTGTCCGGCCCCCGCGACCACGCCGGCCTGACGGACGCGCGCCAGGATCTCGGCCCGTGCCTGTCCGTCGCCCATCGTCTCACCTCCCGTCTGCGGCCCGCCGTCTACGCCACCAGGCCCGGAAGGGCTCGGTGGGCGGCGCCGGCAGGTCCCTGGCCTCGGTCCAGCGGCCGAGCAGCCCCGGTAGCCGGCGGATGCGCCCGGCGCGGGCGAGCAGCCGCGCCCAGCGGATCGCGGTCGCCTGGGCCGCGGCGTAGCGGCGCTCGTCGCCGAGCACCCACTCGGCGCTGCGCATCGCCACCGACTCGGGTGTCGGCACCGGGTTGGCCCGCCGTTCGTCGACGACACGTGCCCGCAGCTCCAGCAGCACCTCGGGAACGTCGACCCCGACCGGGCAGACATCCGCGCACGCGCCGCACAGCGTGGAGGCGAAGGGCAGCGACGCGGTGCGCGCCGTTGCCGTCCCCTCCAGGAGGGGCGTGAGCGCGGCGCCGATCGGACCGGGACGCACCGAGCCGTAGGGGCGCGCGCCGACGCGCTCGAACACCGGGCATACGTCCAGGCAGGCGGTGCAGTGGACACAGCGCAGCGCGTCGCGTCCGGCGGGAGCGGCCAGGGCGCGCGAACGTCCGGCGTCGACGAGCACGACGTGCACGTCGCGTGGTCCGTCCCCGTCGCGGTCCGGCCCGCCCCATTCGGTGACAACGGGGACGAGCGGATCGCCGGTGGCCGAACGCGACCAGGTGCGCAGCAGCACGCCCAGGTCGGAGCGGGAGGCGACGATCTTGTCGATGCCGGCGACCACGATGAGCGTGTCCGCCGACGTGGCCGCCATGCGGGCGTTGCCCTCGGTCTCCATCAGCACCACGCTCCCGGTCTCGGCGACCAGGAAGTTGGCCCCCGTGATCGCGACCGCGGTCTCCAGCAGCCGGTCGCGCAGATGGTCGCGCGCGGCCTCGACGAGGACGACCGGGTCGTCGGGGAGGTCGGAGGGCGCGCCGGGCAGGTGGCGCAGCAACGTCTCCCTGGCACGGGCGCGGTCGTGCCGGCCCGACGCCCGCGACTCGGCCGTGGGCGGGTCGTCGGCGAGCGCGGCGATCAGGTCGGCCAACGCGGACTCGTGCGGCCTGACACCCGCGCCGGCCAGGGCGCGGGCGACACCGGTCTCGCGCAGGGTGGCCGAGGAGGTGAGCACGGCGTCGCGGGCTCCGGTGGCCACGACCAGGTCCGTGACGATGCCGCGGACCTCCGCGGGGTCCCGTGCCCAGTGGACGCGGGTACCACGGGTCTCGGCCGCCTTCTCGAAGGACAGGAGGTGGTGTTCGAGGTCGGCCAGTGCCCGTTCGCGGGCTTCGCCCGCCTCGGCCCGCATGGCCTCCCAGGCGGGCTCCTCGGCGCGTCCCCGCGCCCTGCGGGCGCGCAGCCGCGCGCCCGCCTCGGCCCGCAACCGACGCGACCGGGTGTCCTCAAGCGTCTCGCGGGCGACGTCGGCGAAACGGGGCGGGCCCGGTGGACGCCGTTCGGCGCCGCGGCGCAGCAATTGGGCCCAGGGCAGGCGCTGATGGGTGGGACGCGGCATCGCTCAGCGCCCACCCGCCGGCGCGGGCCCCGCCTCGGTCGCGGCGAGGACCTCGGCGATGTGCAGGGCCCGTACGGCGCCGCGCAACCGTGACAGGGCACCGCTGATCTGGGTGAGGCAGGCGTCGTCGGAGGCGCACACGACCTCGGCCCCGCTCTGGCCGATGTCGCGGAGGCGGTCGGCGACGATGGCCACCGAGGTGTCGGCGTTCTTCCAGGCGAAGGCCCCGCCGAAACCACAGCACTCCCCCGCTCGGGGAAGTTCGACCAGTTCGAGGCCGCGCACCGCGCGCAGCAGGCGCAGGGGACGCTCGTCCCCCCGTGGGGAGCGCGGGGCCTGGCAGGTGGGCTGGTAGGTGACGCGATAGGGGAAGTAGGCGCCGACGTCGACGGTGTCGGCGACGTCGACGAGGAACTCGGTGAGCTCCAGCACCCGCGGGGCCCTCGCCACGGCCGGATCGCGCGTCGCAAAGCGCGGATAGGCGCGCCGGACCATCGCGGCGCACGACGCCGAGGGGGTGACGACGAGGTCGCACCCGGAGAAGACGTCGGCGAAGCGGGCCGCCAGCGTCATGGCCTCACGACGGTAACCGGAGGTGTGGTGGACCTGGCCGCAGCAGGTCTGTCCCTGCGGGAAGAGCACCTGGTGGCCGAGCCGCTCCAGGAGGTGAAGGGTGGCGCGCGCGGTGGCGGGGAAGAGCGAGTCGGTGACGCAGGCGACGAACAGCCCGATGCGCAACGGTTTCCCCGTCCTTCCTCGTGCCGGGCCCCGGCGGCGCGACCCGCCCGGTCCTCGGTCAGACCGCTTGCGCCATAGTAGACATGCCACTTCCGGCACCGCAGCCTTTCCCCGGCACTTTCGAACCGGCCGTCGGGGCGAGGGCGTGGTGCCGTCACCACGAGGAGGACAGGCGGCGTGTCCGGAGATCTCATCGTCCCCGGTGTCGGGGATCCCTGGCCGGCCGACCCCGAGGCGGCGCGCGCCGTCCAGGAGCGTCTGGCCGGGCGGGTCCGGCCGGAGGCGCTGGAGGCCGACGCGGTGTCGGTGGTCGCGGGCCTGGACGTGACCTACGCGGTGGACGAGGAACGCCTGGTGGCCGCCGCCGTGGTCATGACGGCGGACACCTTGGAGGTGGTCGAGACCTCGGTCGTCACCGCCCGGCCGCGCTTTCCCTACGTGCCCGGCCTGTTCGCGTTCCGGGAGCTCCCGCCCCTGTTGGAGGCCGTGGACCGGCTGCGGGTGCGGCCCGATGTCTACGTCTGCGACGGGTACGGGCTGGCCCATCCACGCCGCTTCGGTCTGGCCTGCCACTTGGGGGTGCTGCTGGACCGGCCCGCCCTGGGGGTGGCCAAGTCGGCGTTCGTCGGTCGGACCGAGGCCCCGGCGGCACAGCGGGGGGCGTGGAGCGAACTGCGCGAGGGAGAGGAGGTCCTTGGTCGCGCCCTGCGCACCCGTGAGGGCGTCAAACCGGTCTACGTCTCCGTGGGACACCGCGTGGACCTGGAGGGCGCGACCCGCCTGGTGCTGCGGCTGACCCCGCGCTACCGGCTGCCCGAACCGATCCGCCGGGCCGACCAGCTCTCCCGTGGCGTCCTGGCCGGGCGGACCGCGTCGTCGGGCTGAGAGCGGGCCCGGCACGGGCCTTCGCCCTTCGATGCCGTCGCGCGGTCGGCGGTTCCCGGTCGGGCCGGTTCCGGCCGGTTCCGAAATCGCCCGATCCAGCCGTCCCCGCGAGAACGGTCGATCCCTCAGAATGGGCAGTGCGATGTGACGTCCACCACTAGAGTTCGCGTAGGCGTCACACGCCGAAGTGGCAACGAACGACCGAACCGGAGGCACGACGATGTGCCGTCATCACCCCGAATGCCCGTCCTCCCAGGACCGTGACCGCGAGGCCGCGCGCGTCATCGCCAGCCACCCCGAGCAGGGCTGGAGTCTGCTGTGCAACGGCGTGGTCGTCTTCGAGGACACCGGAGAGCTGCTGCCCGACGGCCGCGTCATCGCCCCGCGCCGTCCCACCGACGTCCGCGCGGCGGCTTAACAACAGGGCCCCCGAGGGGGCGGCGCCGACCCGCCCCCTCGTCTCACCCGCCCAGGGCCGAGGTCAGCCAGGCCACCACCGCGTCGGCGACCGCGGCCGGGTCCTTGGCGAGGTCATGGCGTTCCCCGGGACGCACCACGAGCCGTGTCGCGTCGGCGGGGTCGGGCACCCCGAACGGATCACGGTCCCCGTTGACCACCAGGGTCGCCACCCCGGTGGCACGCAGTTCGTCCGCCCTGGACTTCTCGGGGCGGCCCGGTGGGTGCAGCGGGAAGGCCAGGGCGACCACCGCGTCGGCCCCCAGCGGCCTCGCGGTGCGGCACGCCACGCGGGCGCCGTTGCTGCGTCCCGCGAGCACCAGCGGGACGCCGGGGAACCTGGCGCGCACCGCGGTGACCACCGCGCTCCACGCCTCGTCCTGGGGACGGGTGGCCGACCCCGGCATGGCGCGCCCGGCCACCCGGTAGGGCTGGGTGACCCGTGCCACCGCGCCGCCCGAGGCGACGACGGCGTCGCGGACCGCGAGGATGTCGGGCGCGTCCACCCCGCCGCCCGCGCCGTGGGTGATGACCAACAGGAGGGTGGGCGGGCCCTCGGGCTCGTCGAGGTCCACCCGGGCCGGGCCTCGGGGCGTGTCGATCTGCATACGGCCAGGCTAGTGCCGCGACGCCTCGCGCGGACCGGGGTCGTTCACCCCGTCCGGTCCCCTTGTGACGCGCGCTCGCGCAGGTCGTCGCGGAGCGCCGGACCCCACACGTAGTCGTCGGGTACGGCGACGGCCTCCTCCATCGCCCGACGCAGCTCCGCCGGACGCGCGGCCCCGGTGGCGAGCGGCGGGGCGAGCAGGTCACGCATCCGGGTGATCGCCACGAACAGCTCTCCCGTCAGCATCGGGGTGCTGTTCTGGACGGCCGCGGTCTCGACGTAGGGGTCCCACCAGGCGCCGGCCTGCGCGCCGGGGTCCGCTTCCGTCTCCGCCGTGAAGCCGTCCCCCGGCTCGGAGACGGGGTGGAGGAACCCCCTCCGCAGCCGTGCGCGCACCTCTTGGGCGACCGCGGGGTCGGGGTGGTCCAACCCCTGCTCCCAGGTCTCGGCGGAGCCGGTGGTGTCTCCGCGCACCGCGAGCAGGCGGGCCAGTAGTTCGAACGCCACGCCGGCCGTTCCCGGATCGGGACGCGGGGTCACCGCGGAACCATCGGCGGCCGCCGCGGCGACCGCGCCGAACTGGGCGATCGCGCGTTCCACGTGCACCGCGCCGAGCAGGACGCGCAAACCGGTGTGCTCGCCTTCCTCCAGGCCGCGCAGCACCACCTGCTCGGCCTGTTCGACCTCGCCGCGGGACAGCAGCCGTCCGGCGTAGTCCAAGGCCGCCTCGACCACCGCCGGGGCCGCGCCGCCGCGCAGGGCGAGCCCCCAGTGCTCGCGCGCGGTCGCCTCGTCACCGCGCGCCTCGGCCAGCCGGGCCAGCCCGTGGTGGGCGACCGGGGCGTAGCGTCCCGCGTCGTACTCCAACGCCTGCCGCCACGCCTCGCCCGCCTCCCGGTGGGCGCCCTCCTCCTCGTAGGACAGCGCGAGATGGCAGGCGGCCCGCGGGGCGAACTCGGGATCGCCGGTGGCCATGGCGGTCCGGCAGAGGTCGCGGGCGCGTTCCACCTCGCCCAGGTCGCGGTGGATCACGGCCAAGCCGAACGCGGCCCGCGCGCGGTGGGGCCCGTCCCCTTGGGCCACGACCTGTTCGTAGAGGCGGGCGGCCGGTGAAAGCCGTCCCTGGCGGGCGAGGTCGCGGGCCTGTTCGCACAGGAGCGCGGGGTCGTGATCGTCGGTCATGGCGCTGGAGGCGGGCACACCGGGGGTCGCGGTCATCTGCGGCCACTTTCACGCGGGGGTGGTTGCACTCGGAGACTAGCGGGTGCCACGGCCCGGTCCCCCTGGGGCAGCGCGGCGCGTCCCGGATCCGGGACGGGACCGGCGGCGCGTCCCGGGGACCGTTGCGCGGCCCCCGCGTTTCCCGCCCTGCCCACCGTCGCCTCGGCCCCGGGACGGCGCCCTCGTCGAGCCCACCCGGCCGTCTTCCGGAGATCCGCCCGGAAGGCGGCCGAGTGGGGAGCGGATCAGTCCTCGAACGCCTCGGGGGCCGGGCAGGAGCAGACCAGGTTGCGGTCGCCGTAGGCCTGGTCGATGCGGCCGACCGGGGACCAGTACTTGTTCAGCCGCAGGGCCGGCACGGGGTAGGCGGCCTCGCTACGCGGGTAGGCGTGCGTCCACTCGTCGGCGCTGACCGCCTCGGCCGTGTGCGGCGCGTTCTTGAGCGGGTTGTCGGTGGCGTCGTAGCCGCCCTCGGCGACCCGTTCGATCTCGCCGCGGATGGCGATCATCGCGTCGATGAAACGGTCCAGCTCCTCCAGGTTCTCGCTCTCGGTCGGCTCGACCATGAGCGTCCCGGCCACCGGGAAGGACATCGTCGGCGCGTGGAACCCGTAGTCGATGAGCCGTTTGGCGATGTCCTCGTTGCTGATACCGGTCCGCTTGCTCAGGGCCCGCACGTCGATGATGCACTCGTGGGCGACCAGCCCGCCGGCGCCGGTGTAGAGCACCGGGTAGTGGGCCGCCAACCGCTTGGCGATGTAGTTCGCGCCGAGCACCGCGGCCTCCGTGGCCGCGCGCAGGCCCCGCTCCCCCATCATCCGGATGTAGGCCCACGAGATCGGGAGGATCCCCGCCGAACCGAACGGCGCGGCCGAGACCGGGCCGACCCCCGTGTAGGGGCCGGCCTCCGGCTGCGCCGGGTGGTTGGGCAGGAACGCGGCCAGGTGGGCCCGTACGGCGACCGGGCCGACCCCGGGGCCGCCGCCCCCGTGCGGGATGCAGAAGGTCTTGTGCAGGTTGAGGTGGCTGACGTCGGCGCCGAACTCGCCGGGCTTGGCCCAGCCGAGCAGGGCGTTGAAGTTGGCCCCGTCCACGTACACCTGCCCACCGGCCTCGTGCACCAGGCGGCAGACCTCGGTGATGGTGTCCTCGTAGACACCGTGGGTGGACGGGTAGGTCACCATGATCGCGGCCAGCCGGTCGCGGTCGGCGTCGATCTTGGCCCGCAGGTCCTCCAGGTCGACGTTGCCGTCCTCGTCGCAGGCCACCACCCGTACCCGCATACCGGCCATGACCGCGCTGGCGGCGTTGGTGCCGTGCGCCGAGGCGGGGATGAGGCACAGGTCGCGCCCCTCCTCCCCGCGGTCGCGATGGTAGGCGCGGATGGCCAGCAATCCGGCGAGCTCTCCTTGGGAGCCCGCGTTGGGCTGCAGGGACACGGCGTCGTAGCCGGTGACCTCGGCGAGCCATCTCTCGAGGTCGCGGATGAGCTCAAGGGTCCCGGCGGCCTGGTCCAGCGGCGCGAACGGGTGGAGTCCGGCGAACTCCGGCCAGGTGATGGGCTCCATCTCCGCGGTCGCGTTGAGCTTCATGGTGCACGAGCCCAGCGGGATCATCGTGCGGTCCAGCGCGAGGTCCTTGTCGGAGAGACGGCGCATGTAGCGCAGCAGCGAGGTCTCGCTGCGGTGGGTGGTGAACACGGGGTGGGTGAGGTAGTCGACGTCGCGCCGCAGGGCCGCCGGCAGCGCGTCCGCGGCGGCCGGGGGTTGCGCCACCTCGGCGACCGGCTCGGCGGCCGTGCTCGCGAAGGCCTCCAGCACCAGGTCGACGTGCTCGGAGGTGGTCACCTCGTCGCAGGAGAGCCCGACCGTGTCGTCGTCGGCGCGCAGCAGGTTGATTCCCCGCTCGCGGGCGGCGTCGACGACCGCCCCGGCCCGACCGGGGACCCGGACCCGCAGCGTGTCGAAGAACTCCGCGTGAAGCACCTCGGCGCCCTGCGCGCGCAGCCCAGCGGCGAGCCGGGTCGCGTGGCCGTGCACCCGTTCGGCGATCGCGCGCAGTCCCTGGGGGCCGTGGTGGACGGCGTACATGCCCGCCATCACGGCGAGCAGCACCTGGGCGGTGCAGATGTTGCTGGTCGCCTTCTCCCGGCGGATGTGCTGTTCGCGGGTCTGTAGGGCCAGGCGGTAGGCGGGCCGGCCCGATGCGTCGACCGAGACCCCCACCAGGCGTCCGGGAAGCTGGCGCTGGAGGCCCTCCCGCACCGACATGTAACCGGCGTGCGGCCCGCCGAAGCCCATGGGGACGCCGAAACGCTGGGTGGAGCCGACCACGATGTCGGCGCCGAACTCTCCCGGGGAGCGCAGCACGGTGAGCGCGAGGATGTCGGCGGCGACCACGGCGAGGGCGCCGCGCTCGTGGGCGGCCTCGATGAGGGCGCGCGGATCGCGTACGGCCCCGCTCGCCGCGGGGTACTGCACGAGCACGCCGAAGGCGTCGCCCGCGGGAAGCCCCTTGTCAAGGTCGGCCACGACGACGTCGATCCCCAGCGGCTCGGCCCGCGTGCGCAGCACGGCGAGGGTCTGCGGGAAGATGTCGGAGTCGACGACGAAGGTGGAGCTCTTGGCCTTGGTGGCCCGGCGGGCCAGGGTCATGGCCTCGGCCGCGGCGGTGGCCTCGTCGAGCAGGGAGGCGCCCGAGACCGGCAGTCCGGTCAGGTCGGCGACCATGGTCTGGAAGTTGAGCAGGGCCTCCAGACGTCCCTGGGAGATCTCCGGCTGGTAGGGGGTGTAGGCGGTGTACCAGGCCGGATTCTCCATGATGTTGCGCAGGATCACCGGCGGGGTCACGGTGTCGTAGTACCCCTGGCCGATCATCGAGGTGAGCACCTGGTTGCGTCGGGCCAGCGCGCGCAGTTCGGCGAGCGCGGTCCCCTCGCTCGCCGCCTCGGGCAGCGACAGAGGGGCGGGTCGGCCGGGGGCGCTGAGGATGTCCTGGGGAAGGGCCGCGGCCATCAGCTCGGCCGTGGAGGAGAACCCCACGGTCTTCAGCATGGTGTCGCGTTCCGACGGGCCGGGGCCGATGTGCCGGTCGGCGAAGTCCAGTGCCGGCTCGCCGGCCGGGAGATGGGCGGGCGTGGGCTGGACGGACATGGAGACCTCCTGGTCGCTGGGCCGGCGGGCGGCGTGCTCCTGGTCTCCCCCTCTGTCACCCACGTTGGCCGCGCCGCGGGCTGTGTCGCCCGCTGTGCTCCAGAGTGCCTCTCCACACGGTCCTTTTGCCTGAGAGGTTACTGGGGAGTGTTGCCCCGTCGGCGCCCCGTGGAGGGGTCTCTCCCGTGTGGTATCAACGGCGGTCGTTCAAGCGGATTATCCCTTATCGGGCTCTTCGCCATAAAACAGGGCTGGAAACGGCCCTGTTCCACCTTGTCGGAGCGAAATCCACCCGATACGAACAACGGCGCGGGATCCCTTAAGCGGGATCCCGCGCCGGGGAGCCTAGCAGGGCGCCCAGTGGCCGATCCGGACCACCTCGGCCGTAGCAGAGACATCGGGAGAACGGGAAGCCAGACGGCGAACCGGGCGACGCCCGGAGGGCTCAACCGGTGCGGCGCCGTCTCCGGCGCGCCAGCTCGTCGGCGGGATGGGGGTCGGCCTGCAGGGGTTCGGCGAGCCGCTCGCCCGGCACCTCGCTCAACGACCCCTCCAGCTCGCGCCAGACACGCCCCAACGCGATGCCGAACACGCCCTGCCCGCCCTGGAGGAGGTCGACGACCTCATCGGGCGAGGTGCACTCATAAACGCTGACCCCGTCGCTCATCAGGGTGATCTGAGCGAGATCGGCCGTGGGGCGACGGCGCAGGTGATGGACCGCGGTCCGGATCTGTTGCAGGGAGATCCCCGTGTCCAGCAGACGCTTGACCACCTTCAGGATCAAGACGTCGCGGAAACTGTACAGGCGCTGGCCGCCCGCTCCGGGCGCGGGCTCGATGCTGGGCTCGACGAGCCGGGTCCTCGCCCAGTAGTCGAGCTGACGGAACGTGATCCCCGCGGCGGTACACGCCGCGGGGCCACGGTATCCGACGTCCATCGGCAGCGCCACCACGTCCTCTTCACACAGCAGGCCCTGCTCTCCAGCTCGCCGTAACGCTGATCGCCTGTGGTCGGAGGCTTGCTGCTTACCGCTCGTAACCGCCACGCCGAACCTCCGGCTCCTCGACCTGCGGCGGTTCGACAGGGGGAGATAAGGGTTACGCCGCAGGTTGTTTCGACAAGACGGTAAGCCGGGGGGATGCAGAGCGTCAACGAAGCCGGTCGGCGCGTCGCGGCTCCCTTTGTTCCACCCGACGGCCCGGCCCGAGGGCGGCCGTCGACGGCGGGACCGGGACCGTCTCAGGTCGTTCGGCCGAAGTCCTCGGGTGTGATGTTGTCGAGGAACTCCCTGAACTTCTCGACCTCGTCCTCCTGTTCGTCGGGGATGGGCACCCCCGCCTCGTCGATCACGTCATCTCGCGCGTAGATGGGCGCACCCGTGCGCAGAGCCAGCGCGATGGAGTCCGAGGGGCGCGCGCTCACCTCGACCCCGTTGGAGAACACCAGCTCGGCGTAGAAGATGCCATCGCGCAGCGCGGTGATGTTCACCGTGGTGAGCGTGGCGTCCAGGGCGTCGAGTACGTCACGGAAGAGATCATGCGTGAGCGGCCGGGCCGGCATGACCCCCTGCTGCGCCAAGGCGATCGCGGTCGCCTCGACCGCGCCGATCCAGATGGGGAGGTAACGCTCCCCGTCCGACTCCTTCAGCAGGACAATCGGTTGGTTCGAGGGCATCTCGACCCGGACGCCGACAACCTCCATGTGCTTCACTGCGGCTCCGTCCCACGACTTGTCGTGCCGGAGGGGCACTCGCCAAGCTGTGCTCTGCTCCGTCTTTCACGGTACACCGCCAAGGCCCGAGCGCGTCGAGGCGGGAAACGTGCGGTGATCTGCGGGAACCGCATCGCTCCCGTACCTCAAAACCGGATATTCCGGATATGTTCCACGTCGCGCCATCGGTGGTGGTCTTCGTTAGAAAGCTCTCCGGCTCGGCGGTGGCGCAAACATCCGTACGGCCGGCCGTGTCCACGGCCGGCCCTCGGTCAGCCGCGCCGCTGGCCGGTCAGCAGAACCAGGCGGAACTTCCCGATCTGGACCTCGTCACCGGCGTTGAGCTCGGCCTCGTCGATCCGTTCACGGTTGACGTAGGTACCGTTGAGGCTCCCGACGTCGCGCACCCCGAAAGAGGAGCCGCGCCGGAAGAACTCCACGTGGCGACGCGAGACGGTCACGTCATCCAGGAAGATGTCACTGTTGGGGTGACGTCCCGCCGTGGTGAGGTCGCTGTCCAGCAGGAAGCGGCTGCCGGCGTTGGGGCCACGCTTGACCACCAGCAGCGCGGTGCCGGGGGGCAACGCCTCGACGGCGGCGGAATCGGCGACGGGCTCGTCACGCGCGTCGGCCTCGGCGTCCATGGCCTGGATCTTGGAGATCGAGATCGTGGACGTGGTCTCGCCGACGGAGTCGCGGTATTCCCGGGGCTGCGGCGCGTCCTGTCCTGGCCTGCGGAGGGGGACACCACAGTTGGAGCAGAAACGGGCATCATCCGCAACGGCGTGACCGCACTGCGTGCAGTAAACGCTCGACATAGGTCGGCTCGGCCTCCTACCGCACGGGGCGGTGCTTGATTCGGCTGGTCATCTTCTTGCTGCCAGGGTGCCCGGTGTGAACCGGCCCTGCTGCCGGAAGCGGGGACGGCACGGCGTCGCCCCGCCGCTCGCTTCCTCCTACGGTCTCATTCCCCCATGGTCGGCTCGCTTCCCGTCCTCCGCCCCGACCGTTCGCACATCCCGGTGGATACGGGCGGCGCGGTTCCGCCGGGAACACTCGACTCTAAACCATATCTGCGTCACGCCCACGCCTCGGCCAGAGCCGCTCTGCACTCCTCGCGCTCGCGGCGCCTTGAAGCCCTCGGGGACGTGGCGGTGCCACCGTGCGCTCTGTGCCCCGGCCACAGCCCCACGGGCCGGCGATCCGGCCGTGTGGGAGGCGCCAAGGCCCCCCACACGCCCGTGCCGTCGGCGACGACTCAGCCTTCGGCCCGCTCGACCACGGCCGCCCACTCCTCCAGCAGCCGCTGGGCGGCGTCGTTGTCGGGCCCCTCGGCCCACAGGTGGGTGACGGCTTCGGCGGTGTCGGGCAGGACCAGGGCCCAGCTCCCGTCCGCCTCGATCACCCGGACGCCGTCGGTGGTGTCGATCTCGCGCTCTCCGGCGGCCTCGACGACCTCGCGCATGACGCTGCCCTTGACCGCCCACGGGGTGGGGACCGAGCGCCGCATCAGGTGGGCCCGCGGAATCCGCTCGTCGATCTGGCTGAGGGACAGCTTGGTCCGCGCCACCAGACCCAGCAGGCGGACGAAGGCCGCGATCCCGTCGCTGGTACGGGAGAACTCCGGAAGGACGAACCCGCCACGGCCGTCAGCGGCGAAGATGATGTCGTCGGCCATCGCCGCCTTGGTGAGCTCATCGGTCGCGGTCGGCGTCCACTGGACCTCGACACCATGGAACCGGGCGACCTGCTCGGCGACCCGGGTGGTGGTCACCGGCAGCGCGACCCGGCCGCCACGGCGCTCCGCGGCCACCAGGTCCAAGACCACCAGCAGCGCCCGCTCGTTGTCGACCAGTTCCCCGTTGCCGTCCACGATCGACAGCCGCTCGGCGACGGGATCGAAGCGCACCCCGAAATCCGCCCCAGAGGAGCCGACGAGCTCCCCCAGCCGTTGCAGGTCGCGCATCTGCTTGGCCAGCGTGTCGGTCGGCGACGCCTCGTCGAGCCGGTTGTTGACGGTGAGCACCTCCACGCCGATCCGGCCCAGCAGCGAGGGCAGGACGAGCGATCCGGTGCCTCCGGCGCAGTCGACGACGACCTTCAGCCCCGCCTCGGCGACACCGGAGGTGTCGATGCGACGCAGCAGTTCGTGCGCGTAGTTCTCGATGTCGCGCGACGGGAAGGACAGCTCGGCGATCTCCCCGGGGAAGGCCCGGCGGTACTCCTGCCGGGTGAACACCCGCTCCAGTTTGCGCTGGGCGGCCGGCGACAGGTCGGCTCCCCGTTCATCGAGGAAGATGATGTCGACCGACTGGGGGTCGCCGGGCGTGGTGCGCAGCGAAATACCGCCCCCCAGACCGGTCTGACTGGTGTGGAAGCGCGCCACCGGGAGCGGTACCGCCTCCAGGTCCTGCACGTTGATGGCGCCCGCGGTCAGCGCGCTGATGACCGCGCGCTTGAGCGTACGCGCCGCGCGGGAGACGTCGCGCGAGGTGGTGACCACCGTCCCCTTCTTCAGGGTGGTGGCATAGGCGCTGGCCAACCGGACCGCGAGCTCCGGTGTGATCTCGACGTTGATCAGACCGGACACGCCCCGGGGACCGAACAGCGACCGCTGGCCGCGCGACTCCCAGATGACGTTGGTGTTGACGACCGCTCCGGCCTCGATCGTCTTGAACGGGTAGACCTTGATGTCGTTGGCGAGGTAGGCCTCGGACTCGATGACGCATTCCTCACCGACGACCGTGCCCTCCTCGATCCGGGCACTGGCCATGACGTCGGTGTTCTTGCCGATGACACAGCCGCGCAGGTTGGTGCTGGCCCCGACGTAGACGTTGTCGTGGATGACCGCCCGGTGCAGGAATGCCTCGGAGCGGACGACGACGTTACTGCCGAGGACGGTGAACTCGCGCAGTTCCGCGCCCGCTTCGACCTTGGCGTAGTCGCCGATGTAGAGCGGCCCCTTCAGGACCGCGTCGGGATCGACCTCGGCTCCCTCGGCCACCCAGATCCCCGGGGACATCTCGAAGCCGTCGATCTCGACGTCGACCTTGCCGGAGAGCACGTCGGCCTGCGCGCGAACGTAGCTCTCGTGGGTTCCCACGTCCTCCCAGTAGCCGTCGGCGATGTAACCGTAGAGCGGCGCGCCGTCCTTGAGGAGCTTGGGGAAGACGTCACCGGACCAGTCGACGACCTCGCCGGCCGCCACGTGGTCGAGGACCTCGGGCTCCATGATGTAGATACCGGTGTTGACGGTGTCGGAGAACACCTGCCCCCACGTGGGCTTCTCCAGGAAGCGCTGGACCCTCCCCTGTTCGTCGACGATGATGATGCCGAACTCCAGCGGGTTGGCCACCCTCTTGAGCCCGATCGTCACCATGGCGCCGTTCTCGCGGTGGAAGCGGACCATGTCGCTGAGGTCGATGTCGGTGAGCGCGTCACCGGAGATCACGATGAACGGCTCTCCGCGCAGGTGCTCTTCGGCGTTCTTGACGCTTCCCGCGGTACCGAGTGGAACCTCTTCGGCGACGTAGTGGAGGTTCATGCCGAGTTCTTCGCCGTCGCCGAAGTAGTTGCGGATCAGCGTGGCGAGGAACTGGACGGTCACGACCGTGTCGTCGAATCCGTGCCGCTTGAGCAGCCGCAGCACGTGTTCCATGATCGGCCGGTTCACGACCGGCAGTAGGGGCTTGGGCTGGTTGGCGGTCATCGGGCGAAGGCGCGTGCCCTCGCCCCCGGCCATCACGACGGCCTTCATCGCCGCCACCCCCGAAGCCCGCTCATGTTTCGGCGAAACGCCCTTGGGCGCGTTCTCATGGTGGGGACGTCGCTCCCTTCCTGTCGCTGGACGGTGGTCCGGACTCACCGGCGCGCCGGCGGGAGAGCCGTCCTGAGGGACGGCCGTCCTCGGTGGTATCGGGATCCTGCCGTGTGGCCGCCTGGCGCGTCGCGGGCCCTTCACCCGCCTGGACCGCGCGGTCGGCCCGTCGGCTCTGCCCGATCAGGCGCAGACCTTGGACCGCGTAGAGCAGTCCGGCCCACCAATAGATAGCCGTTCCCCAGATCGCGAACGCCCAACCCACAATTTGTGCGACTTCGCCGACAATTCCGTCATATCCAGCCACGAACAGCAACGGAAACGAATACAGCAGGCACAGGGTCGCCGCCTTGCCCGCGAAGTTGACCGGGAGCGTTCCGTACCCGTAGTAGCGCAGGACGGGAAGCGCGACCACGATGAGGACGTCGCGCACGACGAGGATCGCCATGAGCCACCACGGAACGATGTCGCGCATGACCAGACCGAGCAGCGCCGCGAAGATGTAGAGACGGTCGGCCATGGGATCCAGGACCGCGCCGAGACGGCTGGTCTGGTTCCAGGCGCGCGCGATCTTCCCGTCGAGCCAATCGGAGATCCCCGCGAACGCGAGCACACCGAGCGCCCACCAGTCGGCCTGGGGCACGAGCACCAGCCACAGGAAGAGGGGAACCCCCAGCAGCCGAACGATGCTGAGCAAGTTCGGGATCGTCCAGACGCGGTCTCCCACGGGGCCCGTCGCGTTCGTTTGGATCGCCACCCCACCTCCCTGTACCCGTTGTCGAGCCTACCCATTGCAGCCCAAGAGCGCGCCGTGGCAGACGCGCACCTTCTCAGCGGCAAATCAGTACATAACAGACAAAAGCCCAAGATACGCGAACAGCCACCCGTTCCCCTGCCCGCAACATCCCAGGAGATGCACCTCTCACCGGCCGCGTCCCCAGGCACCTGGCCACTCCAGGCCGCATCGGGGTACCCACCCGATCCAACGATCCGGCGGTGGAGAAGTTTCCGCGTGCGCGCCCCGTATCCGGGCCTAGCGGGTCAGGCCGGTCCGGCCGCCTCCGCGGTCAACGCCTGGAAGAGACGAGGGTCCTTCCCCTCGTGCGGATGCCACAGCACGCCGATTCCGAAGGGGTGGCCCACGACCTCCACCGCCTCGACCGTGCCATCCGCGGCCCAGGCGACCGGCGACAGCCCCGGAGCGATCCGGTTGAAACCCTGGGTGTGCGACTCCAGCACGGTCGCGCGATCGCCCAGGACCCGTCCCAGTCTGCTGGTGACACTGACCGATATGTCGGTGGAGGCCGGACGGCCGGTCGTGGGAGCGTGCTCATGGTGCCCCAGCGTCTCCGGCAGGTACTGCAGCAGGCTTCCCCCCGCGGCCACATTGAGGACCTGGGCTCCCCGGGCCACCGCCAGGAAGGGACGCCGCGCCCGGATCAGGGCGCGGGCCAAAGCGAGCTCGAACCGATCCCGCCGGGAGTCGGGATCCTGGGTGCGGGGGTGCGGGGGTTCGCCGTACTCGGCCGGATCGACGTGCGCGCCCTCCGTGAGAATGAAACCGTCGAATCGCTCCACCAGGTCGCCCACCCCGCTCGGCGGGGTGGGCGGGATCGCCACCGGCAGCCCTCCCGCCCTGCCCACCGCCCGCAGCCAGGGGGCGGCGACGACCGCTGCCTCACGGACCCAGTCCCCCCAGCGCGCGGCTTCCAGGTGACCGGTGATTCCGATGAGCGGGCGGGGCATGGTGCGTCCTCCTCAGGAGACGGTGCCGGCCACCGCGGGGTCGGCTGCGCTCATAATGGCGCACCAAGCCTTACGAGCGGGTTGTCGTAATTGAACCGATAAATACGTTAACAACGGAAGGTCAAAACACCCGTTCCGCCATCGTTCCCACCTCCGGGCACACGGCCCTCCGCGCCCCCTCTCCCCGGACATCCACAACCGCGACAACCGTCCTTCAGGTAAACGAAGCAGCAATTATTCGGAATCGGTTGTCGTCCCTCGGGACAAGGGAATGTTCGCCCCAGGACAACCCGACCGGACGCCGGTGGCGAACCCGCATCGGAGCCGCCACCACCGCGCGGACGCGGTGCCGGCGCCACCTGCGCGATCCGGAGGGGACGCATCGGCTCCACGCGGACGAGCCCGCGCCTGGCGGCGGAGACGTTCGAACTCCTCACGAAGGAGCGATGTCGCCGCCCGCGACGGATCTCCAGCGCGAGCGACTGTTCGTCGCGCCGATCCGGATCGTGCGCGACCTTGAGGACCCGCGTGCGCTCAGCGCTCCCTCTGCCGGCTCGGCCACGGCCACCGCCGGTTCGCGGGCACAGACGCGCTGATCGCGACGCCGGGCCGTTTCGCCGCCCCTGCCCGGGGCACCGAGTCGCGACAGGTCTGGGCATCACCTGGTGGCGCACCGAGGTGGTCGTCCTGGAGCGTCCCCGCCAGGGGCCCGCCCGGATCGCCCGCACCCGTATCCGCCGGGCCACCGCCTGCCCTCCAGGTGACACGCCGGCCCCGGGACCGATGCCCCTATCCGATCGCCGGCGCTCCGCGCAGCGGCGACCTGCCACGGCCGCTGGCGCGCACGGCCCCGGAGGCCGAATGAGCGGCGCCCCGGCCTCCCCCACCCGTCCGGGGGATCGGCTCCCTCGGCCCGCCCACGGGCTCGATGACGCTGGACGCCGAGTCGGGCCACGCCCTGATCCGTGTCCCCGACGGCGCAGTCCCGGCCCCGATCGGGGCGGCTGTGACCGATGGCGAGGTTCTCGGGACCGGCCCCGTCCCCTGCACGGGGCCGAAGAGCGCACCGAACCGAGCCAGCCCGCCGGCCTGTCCGCGATGACCGTGGCACACCCGTGCGCGTCGTGGCGGTCGCGGAGAGGGATGAGACTCCGCCGCCTCGTCAAACCCGTCGGCGTCCGAGCAGGTCCCCACCGGCGGGGCCCTGCACGGCCCTCTGCCCGACGTCATCGGCCGTTTCGGCCACCCTGAAAGAAAAGACACGACTCATGCCGGTCGAGCCGACGCGGTCCCGACCCGCCGCGGTGGGGACGACCGGAGGCCATACGGCTTGCCGCCGCGGGTGATCGGGCGGCCAGGGCGTCGACGAGGTTCCCGTGGTCCACAGAAGTCCTGAGGGGAGATCTCAGGCGGTAACGCCACGTCGGGCGTCTCCTGGAGGCCGTCCGGTGGGCGGCCGAGGTGACGCCATCCGGCCACCCCTATTCGCTAATACCCCTAAAAGGAACAATAAGGGAAAAAACCACTTCTGCCACTTTCAAACTGATCGATCATCAAATCGGTATGTAAGTGGTCTCTGTTTCTGATGGTGAGCCGTGATTAAATCAGCCGCTTGACGGCCGCCACCTCAACGGATACCGGACGGCCACAATCGGCAAGAAGCGGCTGCGGCGCAGCATGCCCGCGGACGCCAGGACGGAAGGGAGCGCCCGTGTCCGAGAGCACGGTCGGCATCAGACCACCCACCACCCCCAAATGGACGCCGCTCCGCATCCTCGTGTGGGTCGCGGTGGCGGTCGTGGGGGCAGGCGCGTGGAGCGTCATCGCGCTGGCGCGTGGCGAGGAGATCTCCGCGGCCTGGCTCATCTTCGCCGCCCTGGCCTCCTACGCCATCGGCTACCGCTTCTACTCCCGCTTCGTCTCCTACAAGGTGCTGCGGGTGGACGACACCCGGGCCACCCCCGCGGAGCGGATCAACAACGGCGCCGACTTCCACCCCACCGACCGCCGGGTGCTCTACGGTCACCACTTCGCGGCCATCGCCGGCGCCGGTCCCCTCGTCGGCCCGGTGCTCGCCGCGCAGATGGGATACCTGCCGGGCACGATCTGGATCATCATCGGCGCCATCTTCGCCGGGGCCGTCCAGGACATGGTCGTGCTGTTCTTCTCCATGCGCCGCAACGGCAAGAGCCTGGGACAGATGGCCCGCGAGGAGATCGGTCCGGTGGGCGGCGTCGCGGCGCTCATCGCCGTGCTCGCGATCATGGTCATCTTGCTGGCGGTGCTGGCGATGGTCGTGGTCAACGCGCTCGCCGACTCGCCGTGGGGCGCGTTCTCCCTGATCATGACGATCCCCATCGCGCTGTTCATGGGTTTCTACCTGCGCTATCTACGCCCAGGACGGGTCATGGAGACCTCCGCGATCGGCGTCGTCCTGCTGCTCGCGGCGATCGCCGGCGGCGGCTGGGTCGCCGAGCACGCCGTGCTGTCCGAGGTCTTCCACTTCACCCACAACGAGCTGACCTTCGGGCTGATCATCTACGGCTTCGTGGCCTCGGTACTGCCCGTCTGGATGCTGCTCGCCCCGCGTGACTACCTGTCGACGTTCATGAAGGTCGGCGTCGTCGTCCTCCTCGCCGTCTCCATCCTCGTCGCGATGCCGTCCCTGCGCCTGCCGGCGTTCACCGATTTCGCGTTCAACGGCCAGGGGCCCGTCTTCTCCGGTTCGCTGTTCCCGTTCGTGTTCATCACGATCGCCTGTGGCGCGCTCTCGGGCTTCCACGCCCTGGTCGCCTCCGGAACCACTCCCAAGCTCATCGAGAAGGAGTCCCAGGTCCGGATGGTCGGCTACGGCAGCATGCTGACCGAGTCGTTCGTCGCGATCATGGCGCTCATCGCGGCGTGCATCATCGACCCCGGCGTCTACTTCGCCATGAACATGCCGGCCGGCGCGCTCGGTGACACCGTGCAGAGCGCCTCGGCCGCGGTCACCCAACTGGGGTTCACGGTGACCCCCGAGACCCTTCAGACGGTCGCCCAGCAGATCGAGGAGGAGAGCGTGATCGCCCGCACCGGCGGCGCGCCCACCTTCGCCCTGGGCGCCGCGCAGATCTTCTCCACCGTGTTCGGCGGCCAGGCGATGATGGCCTTCTGGTACCACTTCGCCGTCATGTTCGAAGCCCTGTTCATCCTCACCACCGTCGACGCCGGTACCCGCGTGGGGCGCTTCATGCTCCAAGACACCATCGGCAACGTCTACAAGCCGATGCGTGACGTGAGCTGGAAGCCGGGACTGTGGCTGACCAGCGCGCTGATCGTGGGCGGCTGGGGATACTTCCTGTGGGCCGGTGTCAACGACCCCCTGGGCGGCATCAACCAGTTGTTCCCGCTCTTCGGCATCGCCAACCAGCTGTTGGGGGCGGTCGCGCTCGCGGTCTGCACGACCCTGTTGATCAAGTCGGGACGGACCAAATACGTCTGGATCACCCTGATCCCGCTGGCCTGGGACGTGGCCGTCACCCTGACCGCGAGCTGGCAGAAGGTCTTCTCCGACGATCCCGCGATCGGCTTCTTCGCCCAACGCGCCCAGTACGTCGCCGCGCTGGAGGACGGCCAGACGAGCCTGGGAGCGGCCGGAAGCGTGGAGGAGATGCGCCAGGTCATCACCAACACCACCGTCGACGGTGTGCTGGCCGCGCTGTTCGCGCTGCTGGTGGTGGTGATCCTGGTGGACGCCTGCCGAGTGTGGGTCAAGGCGCTGCGGGCCAACGGGCAGCTGCCCACCACCGAGGAACCCTACGTCCGCTCCCGGTTGTGGGCGCCCTCGGGCCTCATCCCGACCAAGGAGGAGCGCGAGCACGCCCGGCAGCTCCAGGCCACGGGCGTGGGCGCCGACGGATCCGGAACCGTTGGGAAGGACTAGGCGTGCCCACCGGTTCCGGCCGGGCCGTTCCCGAGGGGAGCGGCCCGGCCCGCCTGCGCGCGGCAGTGCTGCGGGGCCTGCGTGAAGCCTGGCAGATCGCCCGGGGGATCGCCGGGGAGCGGGCCTACGAGATCTACCTGGAGCACCACCGGCGCGTCCATCCGGGCGTCCCTCCCATGGGCGAACGCGAGTTCTGGCGCCGTCACATCGACAAAGGCGACACCGACCCGGGGACACGCTGCTGTTGACCCCGGCCCCAAGCGGCCGCCCGGCACGCCTCCCGGGGCGGGGACGCCGCGACGGGCAGGACACGTTTTCACGGCTCTCCGGGATTGGACCGGGCCTCTCCGGGGCAGTGTGTCGTCTTCGGCACAGATCCCGATCTGTTAAGGAGGCCGGTGATGCAGCAGCACGAGTTCCTGGCCCGGGTACGCGAGCTGGGGGAGTACTCCGACGCCGGGGAGGCCGAACGGGTCACCAGGGCGGTGCTGGGCGTGCTGGCGACCCGGCTGCGTCCCGACGAGGTCGAGGACGTGGCCGCGCAGGTGCCCGAGACCCTGGACGAGGCGCTACGGGAGGCCGACGGGCGGGGTGAGTCCTTCGGCGTGGAGGAGTTCTGCCACCGGGTCGCCCAGGCGACCGGGGCCCGGCCCCGTACCGCCGAATGGGACGCCAGCGCCGTGCTGACCACGCTCGCCGAGGCCGTCACCGGCGGCCAGCTCAACCAGATCCTCAGTCAGCTGCCGTCGGGGTACGCGCCGTTGTTCGGCAAACCCGAACTCGCCGACTGAGGGGCGCGCCCCATCCGGCGTCCATGGGAGCGCGGTGACGGGCTCCCATGGACGCCCCGTTTCCCATAGCGGAAACGGCTGTTCAAGACTTCGCGGACCCGGCACGGGCCGGGCGCCGCTGGCGAATCAGACCTTGCGCCACTTGGGGATCCAGGCGCCGTCGGTGACCTCGTAGTCTCCGAACAGCGCGGGGGCCTCCTTCTTCAGCACCTCGCCGATCTTGCCGAACAGCAGCCGGATCTCCTCCTCGGCGCCGGGAGCGGTGCGGGCCTCCAGCGTGTGACGCAGGGTCCGGACGTTGGCCGTCCAGACCAGGCCGGTGGCCACCCCCTCCGGGGCGAAGCGGCGCATGAAGGAGGTGCGGTGCTTCTTCACCGCGAAGGGGACGCCCTCCTCGTCCAGCCCGAAGTGGTCGGCCATCCACAGCTGGAACTCCTCCATCTTCTCCAGCATCTCGGTGGCCCGCTTCATCAGCTCGGGATCCTCCTGGGCCCACTCGGGGAACCAGAAGGGCAGATCGGTGAGGCGGACGAAGCGCAGCGACTCCTGGGAGACGGCGACGCCGGGACGGTGCCGGATGAGCTCGTGGGTGAGCACCCGGCTGACGTTGTGCAGGACGAAGCTGAAGCTGACGTGCTCCAGGACGGAACCGTGCAGGCTGGACAGGATATTGGTGAGGTAGGCGTCCTGGTCGGTGCGCACCCGGGTCACGTTGGGGTTGAGCCCCGGCTCCCAGGAGCGGTAGCACAGCCGGCCGGCGAACTCGGCGAGGTTCTGGGGATCATTGAGCTCGTTGTCGAGCTCTCCCCTGTCCAACCGCTCCAGCCAGCTCTGCCCGCCGACGTCGGCGAGGTAGCGGGCGACCTCGCCGTAGTCCAGCTGCGGGCGCGCGATCAGATGTACCTCGGGCTCGACGCTCTTCACCGTGTGTTCTTCTCCCCCACGCCCCGGGCCCGGCCGGGCGCCGAGGGCTCATCGGTCCGTCATCGCGGCTGGTGGGCGCGTCCTCGACGAGGAACGGGCCCTCCGCCGCGTTCGAACCTAGCATCGCCCGGAACGTGAGGGAGATCGCAGTGGGCTGGCGGCTGAGGGTGGACGCACTCGGGCTACAAGCCGAGGAACGTACCACTGGGGCTGACGATGAGGCCGATGACGATCAAGACGACGCCCCACAGGATCTGGCGGCGCAACAGGGCGAAGACGCCGGCGATGATGAGGATGATTCCCAGGATCAGCAGCAGAATACTCATGACCTTCGCCTGCCCCCGGAGGTCGGGGGAAAACGCTGCGGTGCGCCATGAGCAACAACAATGCAGGTCAAAACGGGAGAAAAAAATCCAACGAATGAGGATGCGACCCCGTTCCCGGAAAGCCGTATTCCCTGTACAGACCTGCCCTCCTACCCGCTCCTCCACGTCTCACCCACATGGACGCCGGCCGTGGTCCTCACTCCGCCAGGTAGGGCAGCGTGAACTCCGCCGTGGCCGCCTCGCCGCTCTGGGGTCCCCCCTGCCAGAACGGATCGTCGTCAGGGAAGCGTGAGGCGAAGCGGGCCGCGTCGTCGACCGGCCGGTAGCCCAGCTCCCTCTCCCCCGCCGTGAGATCCCAGAACCTGCGCGCGTTGGCCGAGACCGCGTAGACCGCGCTGTAACCGACACCCGAGGCCGTGAGCGCGGCGCGGACGAACCCGACGCAATCACGCGGGCTCAGCCACGTCGCCAGGTGACGTGTCTCGGTCGGCTCGGCCTCGAACGAGCCGAGCCGCAAAACCACGACCTCCAGGCCGAACTTGTCCGCATACATCTGCCCCAGCGCCTCGACGGCCGCCTTGCTGACGGCGTAGAGGCCGTCGGGCCGGAGCGGCTCGTCGGGGAAGACGTGGTGGTGGATGGGGTAGGCGCCGGTCACCCGGTTGCTGCCGGCCAGGACGACCCGGCGCACCCCGCTGCGGCGCGCCGCCTCCAAGACGGTGAAGGTACCGGTGATGTTGGCGTCGACCAGTTCCCGGAAGGGGGCCTCGTCGGAGCAGCCCGCCAGGTGGACCACCGCGTCAGCCCCTTCGAAGGCCTTCCGCGCCACGTCGGGATCGGTGACGTCCCCCTCGATGACGGTCTCGCCCTCGCCCGCGGTCAGCCGGCGGCGGTCCACCAGCACCAGATCACCGACCTCGCCACGCAGTCCCTCCCGGACGGTGGGGCCCACCCTGCCGGCCACTCCGGTGATGACGACTCTGCCTAGATTCGCGTCCATGCCCGGAGCCTATGAGCCACCGGTCCGTTGTTCACGGATTCCGGCGGGTGCCCCGGCCCGTCGTGCCCGCGGGCCGTGGTCCGCGGGCACGACGGGCACGTGTCAGGGACGGCGGGCCATCCGCAGCACGTTCTCCACGATCCGCTCCCCGACCTTCGCGGTGAGGATCGACTCGGGGTGGAACTGCACGGCCCAGCGACGGGACTCAGGAGCCTCGATCGCCATGACCACGGGCTCGGCACCGTCATCGACCACCGCGGTCACCTCGAACGTCTTGACCCGGTCGGGGGTGGTGTAGGTGGAGTGGTAGCGGCCCGCGGTGAAGGTCATGTCGGGATCGGCCACCCCCTCCAGCAACCGTCCGCCGGTCACCCGGATCCGACTGGGCTTGCCGTGGACGGGCTCGGCGAGGGTGAGCAGCTCCCCGCCGGCGTGCTCGACCATCCCCTGGAGCCCGAGACACACGCCGAAGGTGGGCAGGTCGCGCGCGTACAGCTCGTCGAGCAGGGCGCTCATCGCGAAGTCGGCCGGCAGGCCCGGCCCGGGCGAAAGGACGACCAGGTCGGGGGCCAACCGGTCCAGCAGGAGCGGGTCGAAGCCGTGGCGCAGGGTGGTCACCTGCGCCCCGTGGCGTCGAACGTAGTCGGCGAGGGTGTTGACGAAGGAGTCCTCGTGGTCGACGAGCAGCACCCTCATCCCCTCTCCCGCCTTCGGCGGCGCGGACGCCTCGGTCGCGGGAGAGGCGTCCTCGCCCTCCTCCGCCAGCGTCTCCAGCAGCGCGCGGGCCTTGAGGAAGGTCTCGCGCTCCTCGGCTTCGGGGTCGGAGTCGTACAGCAGGGTCGCGCCGACCCGGACGGCCGCGACACCGTCGCGGATGTGGGCGGTGCGCAGCGTGAGCCCGGTGTTCATGGAGCCGTCGAAGTTGACGACCCCGACCGCGCCGCCGTACCAGCGACGCGGCGTGGACTCGTGGGCCTCGATGAAGCGCATGGCCCAGGTCTTGGGAGCACCGGTGACGGTGACCGCCCACATGTGGGTGACGAAGGCGTCGAGCGCGTCGAACTCCGGACGGAGCGTGCCCTCGATGTGGTCGACCGTGTGGATGAGCCGGCTGTACAGCTCGATCTGGCGGCGGCCGATGACCCGGACGCTGCCGGGTTCGCACACCCGGGACTTGTCGTTGCGGTCGACGTCGGTGCACATCGTCAGCTCCGACTCCTCCTTGGCGGAGCCGAGCAGTTCGAGGATGTTGGCGGCGTCGCCCAGCGCGTCGTCGCCGCGGCGGATGGTGCCGGAGATCGGGCAGGTCTCGACGCGCTGTCCCCGGCCGGGCCGGCCGCTGACCCGGACGAACATCTCCGGGGAGGCCCCGACCAGGTACTCCCCCTCGCCGAGGTTGAAGAAGAACTCGTAGGGGGCGGGGTTGCGCTCGCGCAGGCGCTCGTAGAACCGTGCCGGCGAGGAGCAGGAGCCGTAGGTGCGGTGGCTCGGTACGACCTCGAACAGGTCCCCCCGGACGAAGCGCTTCTTGGCCTCGGCGACGACACGCGCGTAGGAGCCGGGCTCGGGCTGTGGTGGGGTCTGGGCCGTGACGACTTCGGGGGTGGGCTCGGTGGCGCGCGGCAGCGTGTCGGTCGACGCCTCGTCCCGCCCCGGTCCGGCGGGAACGGTGAAGTCGTAGGAGAAGCGCAGGCAGGTCTCGCGCTTGCGGTCACGGACGATGATCTCGTCGGGGAGTTGCAGGACGAGGTCGCGGTCGGCGGCATCGCGGTGCAGGAGCTGTTCGATGGGTTCGAACTGGAAGGCCAGGTCGTATCCGAAGGCGCCGTACAGTCCGAGGTGGGGATCGTCCTCCGCGGCGAAGAGCGCGACGATCTCACGCAGCGCGGAGAAGACGCCGGGGCGGCGGCTGCGCTGCTCCTCGGGCAGGAACACCTCCACGTCCGGCTCGGGGATGACGATCCCGAACGTGTCGGGGGACTGCTCGACGGTCTCGCCGTGGGCGCGCAACGCCTCGGCCACGACGGGCAGGAGGACCCGGCCGCGCTCGTTGAGCGCGGTGACGGTGACGGCGCGTCCCCGCGCCGCCAGTTCGAGGCAGGGGTCGACGTAGCCGAGGTGCCAGCGGCTGTAGCGGCCGGGATACTCCATTCCCGAGGACAGCACGCCGCCACGGCGATGCTCGACCGAGCGGACGAGTTCGCTGAGTGCCTCGGGTGCACAGGGACGGACGGTACGGCGCACGGCGATGCCGCCGGCGGTGTGGTAGGAGGTGCTGCTGTCGTCCACGGGACCGGTCCTTTTCGCGCTGGGTGTCATGCGCCACACCCGCGCCGGGAGCCGAGGGAAGACAGAACGGCCGCCTGCGCGAGCGGCCGCTGATCGAACGGAACACGAACAGATACGCCGCCTAGGAGCGGCGCCACCACCGTTGGAGAGCCTGATCGGTTCGCACGAAGGGAATTCTAGCGCGAGGAGAACACCCCGACAGCGTTTTCCCTCATTTGAGGACCAGGAGGCGGGCAAGACCGCGCTACCCGGTGGGACCCTGCTAGAGTATGTCCTTCTAGCGGAAAATATACACAGCTCTAATAGACAAGGATACTAGATAAATGGATCCCTGTCAATCCACCTCCTCGCGGGAAGAGGCCCGCAGGGCTGCGCTCCGCCAGGAGCAGGCCCACCTCACCCGGCTCTACACCCGGTTGGACGCTGTCAGGGAACGTGCCGAGACCGCACTGCGGGAAGCCCATGGGCGCGGCGGCGGAGGCACCCGACAGGCCCTCATCGAACGGGAGGTCACCGCGGAGGAGCAGGCCCGCCTGGTGGCCCGTTTCTCCTCGGTCGAACGAGGACTGTGCTTCGGCCGCATCGACCACCGTGACGGCGAGAGCTTCCACATCGGCCGGATCGGGCTGCGCGACGAGGAGCACGAACCGTTGCTGATCGACTGGCGCGCTCCGGCCGCCCGCCTCTTCTACACCGCCACCCCCCAGACCCCCGGAAGTCTGGTGCGCCGGCGCCATCTGCACACCCGGGATCGCACGGTCGTCGGCGTGGAGGACGAGGTGTTCGACCTCGACGGATTGACCGAGGAGGACCGGCGGACCCTCGTCGGCGAGGCCGCCCTCCTGGCCGCGCTCCGGCGTGGACGCACCGGCCGGATGAGCGACATCGTCGCCACCATCCAGGCCGAACAGGACCAGGTGATCCGCTCCGGTCTGGCCGGCGTCCTGGTCGTCCAGGGCGGGCCCGGAACCGGTAAGACCGTCGCCGCGCTGCACCGCGCCGCCTACCTGCTCTACACCCACCGCGACACGCTGGCCCGCCGGGGCGTCCTCATCATCGGCCCCAACCCGACGTTCCTGCGCTACATCGGCCAGGTCCTGCCCTCACTGGGCGAGACCGACGCGGTGCCGGCCACGGTCGGCGAGCTCTTCCCCGGCGTACGGGCCACCGAGACCGAGGAACCTTCCGCCGCGCTGCTCAAGGGCGACCCGCGCATGGCGCGCCTGGTGGCCGAGGCGGTGCGGGACCGGCAGCGGACCCCCCGTGACGGCGACGGGCTGCGCGTGGAGGTCGACGACATGGAACTGCGCGTCGGCCAGGATGTCTGCCGGCGGGCCCGCGACCGCGCCCGTGGCCTGCGCAAGCCGCACAACATCGCGCGCAAGCTCTACGTCAACGACGTGCTCAAGGACCTCGCGCTCGACCAGGCCCGCCGTCTGGGTCGCCCCCCGCTCGACGACGAGGACGTGCGCTACGCCCGGGCCTCCCTGTGGGCCGAGCCCACGGTCCGCGCGGCGATCGACCGGCTGTGGCCCTACCTCACACCGCAACGGCTGCTGACGGAGTTGTTCGCCGACCCCGCGGCGCTACAGCGGGTGGCGCGCCGAGCCGGACTGGGGCCCGATGAGGCGCGGACGCTGCTGCGGCCGGCCACAACCCGGTGGACCGTCTCCGACGTTCCCCTCCTCGACGAAGCCGCCGAGCTGCTCGGTGAGGACGACAGCGCGGCGCGGGCGCTGGAACGGGTCGCGGCCGAGGAGCGCCGCGCCGAGGAGCGCTACGCCCAGGGCGTCTTGGAACTGACCGGCCTGTCCGAACAGGGCTTCCTCGACGCGCGCGCCCTCGCCGAACGCCATCGCGACCCCGGAGCGCGGCTCACCACCGCCGAGCGGGCCTGGGCCGACCGGCGCTGGGCCTATGGCCACGTCATCGTGGACGAGGCCCAGGAGCTGTCGGCGATGGCCTGGCGGATGGTGATGCGTCGCGTGCCCACCCGCTCCCTGACGATCGTGGGCGACGTCGCCCAGACCAGTGACCCGGCCGGGGCGCGCTCCTGGGCCGAGATGCTCGACCCCTACGTCGGCGGGCGCTGGCGCGAGACCCGGCTGCTGGTCAACTACCGTACGCCCGCCGAGATCATGGAGGTGGCCGCCGACGTCCTGGCGGAGGTGGCGCCCGGACAGCAACCGCCGGAGTCCGTGCGCGACGGCGGGACGCCACCGCGCGCGGTGCGGATGGCGACGGCGGAGTTGCCCGAGGGGCTGCCGCGTCTGGTGGAGGCCGAGCGGGCCGCGATCGGCGAGGGGCGCGTGGCCGTCATCACCGCGCGTTCCCGGGTGGCCGAGGTGCGCGCGGCCCTGCCCGACCTGCCGTCGGGGGCGACCCCCGAGGCGCTGGACTCCCCCGCGACCACGCTGACGACCACCGAGGCCAAGGGGCTGGAGTTCGACGCGGTGATCGTGGTGGACCCCGACGGGATCGTCGCCGACTCCCCCAAGGGGGGACACGATCTGTACGTGGCGGTGACCCGGGCCACCCGCCGGCTCACCGTCGTCCACCACGGCGAGCTCCCGTCCATGCTGGGCCGGCTGCGCCGCGTCAGGGGATGAGCCGGCGGGCTCGGGCCGCTCGTGAGGGCGGCCCGGGCACGCCGGCACCCGGATCAGCCCCTCTCCTGCCACCGCGCCGCGAACATCCGGTGGAAGGAGGCGCGGTCGTTGGTCTGGGGGAAGGGTTCGTCGGGAACCTCCACCCCGAGGAACCCGCACAGTCTCTCCCACCCCTGCCCCACCTCGAACACCAACAGCCGCTCCGGCGGGACGGCCGCGCGGACGGCGGCGTTGTGCTCCTCATAGACCCGGATCGCCGCCTCCGGGTCGTCCACGCGGTTCCCGAACGTGCGTTGGTGGACGATCTCCTCCGCGAGTTCGAGCAGGGGACGGTAACGGGGGACGACCTCCTTCGCGGGCGGCGTGTCGAAGATGGTCTGCGCGGCGCTCTCGTACCAACGGCGCGGGTCGCGCACGCTCAGCACGACCTTGGCGTTGGGGTGGCGATCGAGAAGTTCACGCCAGAAGTAGCAGCCGGGCCAATCCACGATGGAGCGGTAGCCGGCGAGCAGGCGGCCCCAGTCGGCCCGCCCCCGGGCCGCGGCCAGCCAGGCCTCGGCCCGTTCGGGCCGTTCGACGATCTCGGCCATGTGGTAGCAGGGGCCGAACCCGAGCCGCTCCAACGCGTACTTCAGGGACAGGGTCCCGGTTCGTCCGAAACCGGCACCGATCACGTCCATGCGGCCCCACCCCTCCCAGTCGCCACGCGACGTCACCAGATCATCGCACAACGCGACGACAGTCGACCGGTGCGGGCGCCGGACCGCGCCCGCACCGCCGGCCGTCCCACCTCTTCCGGGGACGGCGGTTCAGCCGGCCGCGTCCAGGCGGGCCCGGTCCTCCTCGTCGAGCACCAGCCGGGTCGCCTGAAGGGTCTCCTCCAGCTGCTCCACGGAACTCGCGCCCACCAGGGGGATCATCGCGGGGGCGCGTCCCAGCAGCCAGGCGAGCACCACCTGGTTGGGGGTCGCCCCGACCTTGGCCGCGACCTCGCGCAGCGCCTCCAGACGGCGCGGGGTCCCCGGATGGTCATAGGGCGCGGACAGCGGTCGGTCGGAACGGGTGTAGCCGCCCGACAGCAGGGTGCTGTAGACGACCAGCCCGGTGGCGCGTCCCGCCGTGTTCTCCTCCTGGACGAAGTCGAGGAGCTCGGGGCTCGCGTGCACGTGGCCGCTCTCGGGCAGCGCGATGTCGAAGCGGGGCTGGAGGTAGCTGTAGCGGTACTGCAGCACCTCGTACCGGGGCCGGTCGCCCACCGCCGCCAGGGAACGGGCCCGCTCCAGCCGCCAGGTCGCGTGGTTGCTGGCGCCGACGAGGCCGATGGCGCCGGCCCGGCGAAGTGCGCCGAGCGCGTCGAGGGTCTCCTCCATCGGGACGGAACGATCCTCGATGTGGGTGTAGAGCAGGTCGAGGCGGTCCATCCCCAGACGTTCCCGACTGTCCTCCACCGCCGCGTGGATCGCGGAGGCGGACAGCCCTTCGGCGTCCTCCAGCCCTCGGCCGGGCGTGCGCGGCTGCGCTCCCAGCTTGGTGGCGATGACGACCTCGTCGCCGACCCCGCGGGAGGCCCGCCAGCGGCCGAGGACCCGCTCGCTCTCGCCCCCCGCGAAGCCCGGCACCCAGAAGGCGTAGTTGTTCGAGGTGTCGATGAACCTGCCGCCCGCTTCGACGAAGCGGTCCAGAATGGCGAAGGAGGTCTCCTCCCCCACCAGGGTGCCGAACGGGAGCGCTCCCAGACAGATCTCGCCGACCCCGCGCGCGGCCGGCCCCGTTCCCAGCGTGTGACGGCGCATCAGAGAACCCGTCCTTCCGTGGCAGCGGACGCGGCGAGAACGGAACGGTAGTAGTCGATCTTGTGCCGGATCGCGGCCTGGCGGCGCTGGAGCTCGGCGATACGCTCGGCCAGCCGCCCCTCGTGGGTCTCCAGGACGTCCAGGCGGCGGGGAATGGTCGCGTCGCCCTCGCGGACCAGTTCGGCGAACTCCCTCAGGCGGGCGATCGGCATGTCGGTGTCGCGCAGGCAGCGCACGAGCTCCAAAAGCTCCACGTCATGAGCCCGGTAACGCCGCTGCCCACCAGGGGCGCGCTCCACCAGGCCGAGCAATCCCTCGCGTTCGTAGTAGCGCAAGGTGTCGAGGCTCAACCCGAACCGGGCCGAGACCTCCTTGGGCGTGTAGTACTCGCTCATGGGAGGAGCCTGCTACCTGGAGTGCGCTCCAGGTCAAGTCCTCTCAGCCGGAGATCGCTCCGACGACCGCCGTGGTCAGGTCATCGACCACGGTCCCGGCGGGCATGTCGGGGTGCTCCAGCCACCACTCCCCCGCCGCCTGCACCATCCCGACCACGGCGTGGGCCACGATCTGGGCACGCACCGGATCGGGGATGTACCCCTCGGCCACGAGCATCCCGGCGATCTCCTCGCCGAGCCTGCGCACCATCATGCCGAGGTCACCGCGGGTGGGCGGGTCCTCGGCGGTGGCGCGGTGCATCAGGAAGCGGTACAGGTTGAGGTTCGCCCCGATCATGCCGAGGTAGGCGGCCACCGTCGAACGGGTACGCGCCCGCAGGCAGGTCGGCTCGCGCAGCTCGGAACGGACCCGCTCCATCAGCGGATCGACGTGGCGCCGGGCCAGGGCCCGGTACAACCCGCTCTTGTCGCCGAAATGGCGATAGAGGACGGGTTTGCCGATGCCCGCCTCGGCCGCGATCGCCGCCATCGAAGCGCCGGGGCCATCACGCTGGATGACCCGGTCGGCGGCGTCCAGGATCGCTCGGCGGCGTTCGGGGCTGCGCCCACGCGAGACGCGGCCCGCGGCGGGCGGGGTGCTGGTGCTCGGTGCGGGGTCGAAGGCCACACCGTCACACGGTAGCGCGCAGCACCGGGATCCGCTTGAACAGGGCGGTGACGGCCAGGCTGACGGTAAGGACGGCGAGGATGTGGAAGGAGGCCATGGCCAGCATGGCGATGGGGTGGTCGGGAACACCGGTGAGGCCGCGCAGCTCGTAGAGGACCACGACGTGCACCAGGAAGACCCCGAAGCTGAGATCCGACAACGTCTTGAGACGGCGCCGGGCCGGCTCGGTGTCGCGGTGGGACGCCGTGAACGAGGAGCAGTTCCGCCCGAAGGCCCGCAGGAGCAGGAACGCCGTGACCGACATGACCATGACGCTGGGCGAGAGGTAGGTGTAGAGGTAGTCGGCCTCGGCGGTCCAGCCGCCCGTGGCGTGGCCGATGAGCCCCGCGCCCAGCCCGGTGACGAGGATCGAGCCCGCGAACGCGCCCAGCACCCCCCACGTCTGGCGACGGGTGAGATCGGTTTCGCGCAGCAGGTAGCCCATGACGTAGTAGCCCACATAGGGCAGAAAGCGCGTGACCGCGTTGGGTCCGCCGGCGCCGTCGAAGACCGTGACGGCCTGGTCGACCATGCCCAGCGCCGACATCATGATCGCGAACCACCACAGCATCCGCGTGGTGGCGTAGCGGGTGATGATGCGCAGGAACGGCGTGAGGACGTAGAGACCGGCCAGCACGAACAGGAAGTACAGGTGGAGGGCCGGGTCGCCCGACAGGACCGTGCCGATGGCCTCGGACAGCGTGATGCCGCCCCAGCGGGTGTGCTCCAGGACCAGATAGATCCCCGTCCACACCACCAGCGGAATGCCGATGCGCGAGAACCTGCGGCGGTAGAACGAACGGAGCCCCTCCTCGCGCGGTTTCAGCAGCAGGGCCCCGCTGATCATGATGAAGACGGGGACGCACCAGCGGACCAGGGAGTCGGCCGCGTTGGCGGCCCACCAGGTGGCGGTGCCGTAGTCGGTGTAGCGGGTGGTGACGATCGGCGCGAAAGCGTGGACGACGATGACGGCCAGCATCGCCAGGACACGAGTGATGTCGAGCCAGGCGGTGGCTGCCGGAGTCGCCACCCGGGCCGGAGCCTCGGGGCCGCGCCCCGTCCTGTGCGCCGCCTGGGCGGCAGTAGAAGGCACGGGGGAGGTGGCGGTCATGGCGCTGTCCTCATCCAGTCGGCGACGGCTGAACTACTCCAAGTGATATCACGCTGTTATCAGATTCTCAAAGTATTCACAGGAAGCCCTGAATGTCCTGACATGCGGCTTTTGATGCACAAGGTCGGGAACGGCGGCTGCCGCCCCTCACTACCCCGCGCCTCCCGGGTCACACCACGGTCTCCTCCCGCAGCCGGATCCAGATCGCGTTGGCGCGCGCCACCTCCCGCCCCTCCTCGTCGTGGATCGCGCTGGCGGTGAGCACTTTGCGCCCCTCCTCGCCCAGCAGCCGGCCCGTGACCACATATGGCCGCCCGATGATGGGACGTCGCCGCACCCACGCGGTCATGCGCCCCAGGACCATGGGACGGCCGGTGATGTCGCTGGACCACCCTCCCGGGCAGTCCAACGCGGCCCAGACCATCTCCATCGGAACCGGCCCCGCGCCCCCGGGCGCGAGTGAGGCGTCCGGTGTCCAGTCGCAGGCGACGACCCGCTCGTCCGGGGCGTCGCTCACCGGACCTGCGTGCACCCGCAACCCATCCCCTGGCGCGCGCTCCGTTCCACAGGCGAAGCAGGTCGGAAAGGGGTGGGCGAGGGCGCCCCGGAACCTTCCCCGCGCCTCGCGGGCCACGACCGGCACAACGCCACCGGCCGGTTCGAGCGGTGTGGTGACCCGCACCGCCTCGGCCACCGTCTCGGCGCCGCGCACCAGCGACCGGACGCCCCCTTCCCCGACCACCACCCGCATGGGGGTGTCCAACGGCGGCGGGAGGCGCAACGTCACCTCGACGGTCTCCTCCATCTCCGGCTCGGCCAGCAGCCCGGCCACGTAACCGCCGTTGGCCGAAGCCGGCGGACCGTTGAAGCGGCCGGCCACGGTGAGTTCCCGCTCTCTGGCGGGAATGCCCGAATCACTCATGCGGACAGGCTAGGACGCGCCCCCCGGCCGCCAGAAGCCGGGAGGAAGGGCACGGCCGCTTCGGAATCCCGCCCCACAACACCACCACCCTATGCAATGATGCCACTACCCTGAGCGCCTGGCGTCGCGCCGGTTGGCGGAACGGGGCCGGGCATGGGCGGGCCGGGGGCACGACGGCCGCCCGGATCCCACCGCGACGAGACCCGGCGGTTCCCGCCGGAGCAAGGAGGAATCGGCGTGGAGAAGACGGGTAGACCCGACCCCCTGCCCCCGGTGACGGACTGGTCGGGCGAACAGGTGGCCGGCGGATACGAAAGACTCACCCCCTCGGTGGAGTGGGTACTGGGATACCCCTTCGTCTTCCGGGCCCTGGGACTGGAACGGCTCCGGGGAGGACGCCTGCTGGACCTCGGCTGCGGCCCCGGCGTCGTCGCCGACCACGTGGCGCGCCGTTTCGGTGTCCACGTGGTGGCGGCCGACGTCTCACCCGCCATGCTGTCTCTCGCCCGGAGGAGGACCGGCCCCCTGGTGGAGCACCACCTCGTGACCGACGACCAGATCCCCGGCCTGGCCGACGCGTCGGTGGACCGCGCCATGTGCAACTTCGTCCTGGTGTGCGTTCCCGAGAAGGCCCGGATCCTGCGGCTCTTCCGAGAGGTCCACCGCCTGCTCCGTCCCGAGGGCCGCTTCGCCGTCCTCAACCCCAATCCCGCGTGCATCGGGACCCCGTTCTCGACCTTCATGATCGGCAGGAAGGGCGAGCGCTACTCCCCCGGGGACCCCCTGCCCGTCCGGCTCCGCCAGACCGACGGTTCCTGGCTGGACATCGTCGACACCTTCTGGCCCCTGGAGGTCTATGAGGAGCTGCTGGCCGAGGCCGGCTTCGGCGAGATCCAACGCGAGCTGCCCACCCCGGACGACGCCCACGGCGTGGCCGACCCGGACCTGATCGCCGGTCACACCTGGACGGCCGAACACCGGATACCGCCCTGCGCGCTCCTCACGGCCTCGCTCTGACTCCGGCGGGACCGGCCCGGCCGCACCGACACCGGGGCGGCTCCCCGGCCTTCGCTGGAGGAGACGCCATCGCTTCGCCGCGCGCGGCGGGACGGGCCGGAATTGAGGGACGATCCCATCGCCTCCGGCACCCCACCGGACCTTCCCGCCTCGCCGCCGACGGGTACGGGGCCGGTTCTGGATCGTCGCTCCACGCCGACACCGCCCGGGACGACCGGCGCCGCCCCGGACACGGGCGGGTCCCGCGCCTGAGGGCGCGGGACCCGCTCCTCGCTCTTCCGCCCCGCTCACCACCGTTCGCCGAGTCTTCGGTGGGACCTCCCCGCCGGTCGGGGCCGTGCTCTCCCCCGAGGCGAAACAGCTCTGGAATCGCGTTCCCGTCGTGGTCCGCTCAGTCGATCACCCGGGTGCCGTCGAGCAGGACCCCGATCGGTCGGATCCGCTCGGGCGCTCCGGGTCGGGTACGGCCGGTGAGCGTGCACGTCACCTCGGCCCCCGGATCCAGGCGGGCGGGTGTCGCACTGCTGGGTGCGAGCCTGACGCGCACCCCCTTGTCGTCGGCCTCCGTGTCCAGGAGCACGCCGTCGGCTTCGGCGAGCTCCACCCGGTCGACCTCGGGTGGCAGGTGGAACGACAGCTCCCAGGCGTCTGCGGTGGCGGTTCCGCGCGGGGCGGTCAGGGTCAGGCGCGCGGTGAACCCCTCGCCGTCGTGCCCGGTGCTCTCCCACTCCAGCGACGTCTCCGCACCGGTGCCCCTCGACGCGGAGGCGGCGCGCCGCGGGACCTCCCACAGCCACCACGCCTCGCCGTCGTCATCGGACGCGGACACCTCCAGGCGCCGCCCGGTGACGGACAGGACACCGCCGTCGCAGGCGCGCAGCCGCCATGTGGCCGGGCCGTGCTGCTCCAGCTCCCACAGCGTCTCGGCGGAGGAGCTGTCACCGGACTGGAAGACCCGGCCCTCGGCGTCGCGGCTCAGGCACGCGCCGGTGCAGGCGTTGACGATCCGGAACCGCTCCCCTTCGGCGAACACGCCGGGACCGATGTCACCCACACTGACCAGACGCCACTGCTGGCTGGAGGTGAGGTCGGGATCGGCCAGTATCGCCGGAACGCCGTCGCGGGCGCTGTAGGAGGCCAGGTCCAGCCTGCGGCGGTCGTGGTCGCCGACGATCGTGTACGTCGAGTTCCTCTTGATGTCCTTGAGCTTGTGGGCGATCATCCCGACGTACAGGCACGCCGCGGCCTTCCCCGCGGGGTTGGCGCCGGTGACGGTCAGCGAGGTCACCCGGTAGCCCGGGATCACCTCATGAACCGCCTCCCGGGTGTAACGGTTGTCCGTGCCGTGCATCACGAAGTCGTGGTCGCTCTGTTTCTTGGACAGGCCGAGCTGGAAAACGCCGTACTCCTTCCAGTTCGGAGGCAGCCCCCTCGGCCGGAAGGGGTCCCAACGGACCTTCCAGGCGTGGATGTCCTCGCCGCTGTTGAGAACGATGGTGCGACGGGTGCCACCGCCGGTTCCGTTCTTCGGGCCCCAGGTCTCCCCGTTCTTGCACTGGAGGGCGTCGACCCGGTCGTGGCTCCAGATCGCCACCTCGCTGAGGAAGTGCGGGCTCCTCTTCTTGGGAGGCAGCTTGTTGATATCGGCGGGGGTTCCGTAGGGCCCGATGAAGACCTGGCGCCAAAAAGCGGCGTTCGCCCCGTTGGGGTACTTCTTGAGGTTCATGTACGGCCACAGTTCCAGGGCGACCTGGACACAGTTGGTCTCGGTCTCGCGGTCGTACTCGACGACCTGCCACTGCTTGTCGTGGTCGGCATGGCCCTTGTCGTCGACCGCCTCCTTGGCCCGTTTGGCGTACTCCGAGTAGTAGATCTGGTGGACGTAGGAGGGGAACCTGTCCTTGTTGTAGGCATTGCTGTAGGTCAGTATCTCCGCGAGTCTCTCCTTACGCTCGTTGACCACGGTCTCGTCCCAGCCCAGGAACCTCCCGTGGATGGCCATGTCACGCAGCAGGGAGATGTACAGGTCGGCCACCTGGACGAACATCGGGAGCAGCAGCGCCTCCGCCTCGTCCTCCTGGAACCGGGGGTAGGCGGAGATGACGGCGCTGTGCGCGTGCCCCCAGCGGGTCCGGACCTCGGCCTTCTCCTTGTCGGAGGAGAAGAACGTGATCTTCTTGGCCGCGTTCTCGTAGTCGTTGAACGTGTTGAAGACCCCGCGGAGATCGGCTTTGCACCTGTTCCAGATCCCCTGGTTGAGTTTCTCCTTGAGGAGGGCCTCGACACGTCCCTTGATGTCCTCCCAGACGTCGGTCTTCGGCTGTCTCTGGGGGAAGAGCTCGTCGAGAAGGAGACCCGCGATCAGCCCTATCTCGTTGCCGGCGAAGGGGACCTTCTTGACCCCGTACAGGATGATCGCCTTGGTGACGCTCTCCGGATCGAGGATGCCTCCCCCCGGAGCGCCCGGCGTGTACTGCTGCGGCACCACGGCCCGCACGGCCCGCTCCCTCGTGACGGCGGCGCCGGCCCGGTCCTGCCCGTACTGGTTCATACTCTCCCCCAGAGGATCGGCGTGCGTGACGGCCGCCGGATCCGGCCGCCACGGCCCACGACGAAGCGGCGCCGGTAGGAGACGCACTCCCACGTGGGCCACCGAGCCCGCTACCCGACGGCTCCGCCGGCCCATGCGCGGACAACGCATCCTTGGAGGGAACGGGAGGCCCACGGCGGATCGCTTCGGCCAGGGCAAACGCCCTTGAAGCAGGCATGGGGCGGGCGTGGCGCGGGGCAAGGGGAACGGTGCCACCACGAGTCCACGCCCACGGCGGCCGACCGGTGAAGGAGAGACGGGCCTAGCGCGCGTCACCCCTCACGGCACAGGCCCGAGAGGGTCCAAGCGTCGCGCGGTTCGTCGGGCTTCGGTGGCGCTCCCCTCACGCGAATCCGCCGTCGCTCCCCGCCCGGCTCTCGTCACCTCCGGCACCAGGTGTCCTACCGCCGTGGCACCGCCGCCCCGCGCACCACGTTCCCGGCCCCTCGGATGATCCGTGGTTCCGTCGCTGCCGCCGCAGCGGCGACACCCGTACAGGACCACGGGGGCGAGCCTGTGGGAACCGGCCGTCCCCACCTGCTCGCCCCCGTTCGGGTCCCGGAACACGTCTACCGGGACAACGCCGCCGACACGGGCGTCAACGCACCGGCAGGCCGGTCACCGCGCGGCCGATGATGAGCCGCTGGATCTCCGAGGCCCCCTCGAAGATGGTGAAGATGGTCGCGTCGCGGTGCCAGCGCTCCACCGGGTACTCACGGGTGTAGCCGTTGCCGCCGAGGAGCCGGACGGCCTGCTGGGTGACCCAGGTGGCGGTCTCACTGGCGAAGAGCTTGCTCATCGACCCTTCGGCCTGGGCGAACTCCTTGTCGTTGCGGGCCATCCAGGCGGCACGCCACACCAGCAGGCGGGCGGCGTCGATGCGGGTGGCCATGTCGGCGAGGGTGAACGCGACCGCCTGGTTCTCACCGATCGGCCGGCCGAACTGGTGCCGTTGCCCGGCGTAGTCGCGGGCGTACTCGAAGGCGGCCCGGGCGCACCCCACCGCCATCGCGCCGACGCTGGGCCGTGACTTCTCGAAGGTCCGCATGGCCGCCTGGCCCCCCGAGCGCCGCCCCTCACGGGCCCGGGCGAGACGCTCGTCAAGGCGCTCCTTGCCGCCGAGGAGGCAGCGGCCGGGGACGCGGACGCCGTCGAGGACGACCTCGGCGGTGTGAGAGGCGCGGATGCCGTGCTTGCTGAACTTCTGCCCCTGGGACAGCCCCGGCGTGCCGGGCGGGATCACGAAGCTGGCCTGACCGCGCGAGCCGAGCTCGGGGTCGACGCTGGCCACCACGACGTGGACGTCGGCGATGCCGCCGTTGGTGGCCCAGGTCTTGGTGCCGTTGAGGACCCACTCGTCGGTCGCCTCGTCGTAGACGGCGCGGGTGCGGATCGCCGCGACGTCGCTGCCGGCGTCGGGCTCGGAGGAGCAGAAGGCGCCGAGCTTGACGTCGTCGGGGGTGCCGAACATCTGCGGCACCCACTCGAACAGCTGCTCCTGGGTGCCGTTGCTGGCGACCGAGACCGCGGCGAGCAGTGTGCCGGTGAGGGCCAGCCCGATGCCGGGGTCGCCCCAGTAGAGCTCCTCGATGATCACCGGAACCCCCACGCCGCTGGGCTCCAGCCACTGTTGGGCCCACATGTCCAGGGAGTACAGGCCGATCTTGGCGGCCTCCTGGAGGATCGGCCAGGGGGTCTCCTCGCGTTCGTCCCACTCGGCGGCCGCCGGGCGGATGACGTCGCGGGCGAAGGCGTGGGTCCAGTCCCGGATCTCACGCAGGTCCTCGCCCAGGTCGAGGCTGAATCCGGGGCCGGTCTCGGCACTGTCCGTCATGGGGGCACGTCCTTCGATGATTGACGCCCTTGGGAGGGCGTGGGGTGGCGGTCATCGAAACAGGGCGGCCGGAGCGGCCACCTATGTGTTACCAACGGTAACACAGCACCCCCGCCCCACCGGGGCGACGGACCGCCCGCCGCCCCGGACAGAGGCCGCGTTCACTCGACGGCGTGCCGCTCCAGGAAGGTGTACACGTCGGTCTCGTCGACCCCGGGGAAGGTGCCGGGAGGAAGCGCGGCGAGCACGTGGGAGTGGGCGCGCGCCGACGGCCAGACGTTGCCCTCCCATCGGGCGGCCAGATCCGCCGGCGGACGCACGCAGCACTCGCCGGTGGGGCACTCCGACTTCGTGCGGTGCGTGGTCTCGCGCCCCCGGAACCAGCGCGACTCCTTGTAGGGCACCCCCAGGGTGATGGCGAAGTTGCGCTCGCGGCTGGGATCGACGTGGGCGACGCACCAGTGGGTCCCGTTGGGCTTGTCGGTGTACTGGTGGTAGATCGAGTAGCGGTCCGGGGAGGCGAAGACCTGACGCCCCGACCAGTAGCGGCACATCCGCTGCCCCTCGATCGCCCCGGTGTCGTCGGTGGGGAAGATCAGCCCGTCGTTCTCGTAGGCCTTGTAGATGATGCCGGTCTCGTCGTTGCGGATGAAGTGGCAGACCAGGTCGAGGTGGCGGGTCGCCAGGTTGGTGAAGCGGTGGGCGGCCATCTCGTAGGAGACCGAGTAGACGTCGCGCAGATCCTCGACCGACAGGTCCCGCGCGGCCTTGGCCTCCTGGAGGTAGGGCACGGCCGTGGACTCCGGGATGAGGACCGCGGCGGCGAAGTAGTTGGCCTCGACCCGCTGGCGCAGGAAGTCCGCGAAGTCGCGGGGCTGGGCGTGGCCCAGGACGAAGTGGCCGAGGGTCTGCAGCAGGATCGTGCGCGGGCTGTGCATGCCCAGGGACTCGCGCTTGAGGTAGAGCCGGCGGTTACGGGTGTCGGTGACCGAACGGACCGAGCGCGGCAGGTCCTGGACGTAGCGCAGGGTGAACCCGTGGTGGGTGACGATCGCCAGGATCTGTCCCTGCGACAGGGCGCCGCCGCGGTATCCGATCGCGTCCAGGGTCTCCTGCGCGGCCTTCTCGATCGCCTCGAAGTAGTTCCCCCGCTCGCGCATCTGCCGGCGCAGGTCGGCGTTGGCGCGGCGTGCCTCCTCAGGGGTGGCGGTGGGTTTGGCGCTACGCCGCTTGAGCTCCTCGTAGAGCCCGACGATGTGTTCGAGGACGTCGTTGGGGACCCGCTTGCCGATCTTGAGGTGCGGCAGGGCCAGGGACCGGTAGACGGGGTCGCGCTGCGCCTCCTCCACGGCGATCTCCAGCTGGGCGCGCCGGCTGGGCGGCTGCCGGGAGAGCAGGTCCTCCACCGAGACGCCGAGGGACTTGGCCAACGCGGTGAGCAGGGAGAGCTTGGGTTCGCGCTTGCCGTTCTCCAACAGGGAGAGCTGGGAGGGGGCCCGCCCGACGCGTTCGCCCAGGTCGGCCAGGGTCATTCCGCGGGTACGGCGCAGGTGACGCAGCCGCTGCCCGAAGGTCACGAGGTCGAGATCCCCGGGCAAAGTCGTTATTTCTTCGGTCCCAAAGTACGCCATGGCTTCATCTTAGAGAAAGAAACGCACATCTTCGCCGGAATTCTTCTCGAAAAACTCTGGATCTTTGCGAACAATCATAGTTACCGGCGGGGAACAAACCACCGAGCCCACCCGACCTCGGGCCGGTGGGGGCTCTCCAGCCGGAGCATCTTCCAGGGGACGAACGAAGGCGGGATCACACATGAGCATCACCGGCCGTCAGCAGGAGGCCAGCGCGGCACTTCAGCGCGCGTGGGAGACCGACCCCCGTTGGGCGGGCATCGAGCGCACCTATTCCGCCGAGGACGTGATCCGGCTGCGCGGCTCGGTCACCGAGGAGCACACGCTGGCCCGCCTCGGAGCGGAACGGCTGTGGCAGCTGCTGCACAGCGAGGACTACGTCAACTCCCTCGGCGCCCTCACCGGGAACCAGGCCGTCCAGCAGGTCCGCGCCGGCCTCAAGGCGATCTACCTGTCCGGCTGGCAGGTCGCCGCCGACGCCAACCAGGCCGGCCAGACCTACCCCGACCAGAGCCTGTACCCGGCCAACTCCGTTCCCCAGGTCGTGCGCCGCATCAACAACGCGCTGCTGCGAGCCGACCAGATCACCTGGTCGGAGGGGGACGAGGACGCGCCGCACTGGCTGGCGCCGATCGTCGCCGACGCCGAGGCCGGCTTCGGCGGCGTCCTCAACGCCTACGAGTTGATGAAGGCCATGATCGCGGCCGGCGCCGCGGGCGTGCACTGGGAGGACCAGCTCGCCTCCGAGAAGAAGTGCGGCCACCTGGGGGGCAAGGTCCTCATCCCCACCGGCCAGCACATCAAGACCCTCAACGCCGCCCGGCTGGCCGCCGACGTCGCCGGAGTCCCCACGCTCGTCATCGCGCGCACCGACGCCCAGGCCGCGACCCTGATCACCAGTGACATCGACGAGCGCGACCAGCCCTTCGTCACCGGCGAGCGCACCGGTGAGGGCTTCTACCGGGTCCGCAACGGCCTGGACGCCTGCGTGGCCCGCGGCCTGGCCTATGCGCCCTACTCCGACCTGCTGTGGATGGAGACCTCGACTCCGGACCTGGAGGTCGCCCGCCAGTTCGCCGAGCGGATCAAGGCCGAGTACCCCGACCAGATGCTCGCCTACAACTGCTCGCCCTCGTTCAACTGGAAGCGCCACCTCGACGACGCCACCATCGCGAAGTTCCAGCGCGAACTGGGCCACATGGGATACAAGTTCCAGTTCATCACGCTGGCCGGATTCCACTCCCTGAACTACTCGATGTTCGAGCTCGCCAAGGGTTACGCGCAGACGGGCATGAGCGCCTACGTCCGGCTCCAGGAGGCGGAGTTCGCCGCCGAGACCGACGGCTACACCGCGACCCGTCACCAGCGCGAGGTCGGCACCGGTTACTTCGACCAGATCAGCACCGCGATCACGCCGGACGCCTCCACCACCGCGCTCACCGGATCCACCGAAGAGGACCAGTTCTCAGCGGCTCACTGACCCTGGTTCCTCATCCCCGGGCGACGGCCCGCCCCGCTTTCGTGGCTGGGGCGCGGCGGGACGTCGCCCCTGCGCCGCCGGCTCCGCGGTCACCGTGTCACCCGTGGGGCCGGCGGCCTCTTTGGTGTGTCGGGGACTTTCGGGGTAGGGAGGGGGTGCCCGGCCGCCCACGGGTGCCGGAGCACCACCTTGACACCGACCACGGGAGTAGCACCGTGTCGCTCCATGACGGTTCCCCCCTTCTCCGCCGCCTCGCCGGGGCCGGCCTGATCGCACTGCTCACCTTCGGACCGCTGACCGCCTGCAACGACACCGACGACGACAACGACGAGATCGTCCAGGAGGACGGTCAAGACGACGGCCAGGGCCAGGACGGCGACCAGGACGGCGACCAGGGCCAGGACGACGGTCAGGACAACGACCAGGACGACGGCCAAGGCGACGATTGACCCGGGGCCGGCGCGCGCCGTCGCCCCGGCGCGCGCCGGCCTCGGCCGTTCGGCGGCCCGGGGATGGAACAATCGCCTGCATGGCCGAACAGAAATCCGGGCCGGTGGACGCGGCCGGCATCCCTGCTCCCGACGAGGCCAGGGGCTCTGCGGCCCCGTCCGTCCCGTTGCCCGGCACCGCTCCGCTCAGCCCGCGCCTGCTGGCCGGGGAGATCGCGTGCGTGCTCGCGTTGTCGCTCGGCGCGGCGGCGGTCTCCGCCACGATCTCCTTCGTCGGCTCGCTCACCGCGCCCGCGGCGCTGTCCCAGCAGACGGCCAGCCTGGTGGGATCCCAGGCCGCGGCCGACCGGCCGTGGCTCGATCTGTCCCGGCAGCTCTACTCGCTGGCGTTCTCGATGGCCCCGGTGGCGCTGGTCGTCTACCTGTTGCACCGCACCCGCGAATCGGCCCGGACGATCGGCTTCGACCTGCGCCGGCCCGGTTTCGACCTGGCGGCCGGCGCCGGCCTGGCCGCGCTGATCGGGCTGGGCGGGCTCGCCGTCTACCTGGTGTCATGGCGGCTCGGCCTGACGGTCACGGTCGAGCCGAGCGCGCTCAACGGGCACTGGTGGCAGACGCCCGTCCTCGTTCTCCAGGCCGTGAAGAACGGCGTGCTGGAGGAGGTGATCGTGGTCGGCTACCTGATGTTGCGGCTGGGCCAGCTGGGCTGGTCGCCCCTGCGCGCCGCGCTGGCCGGATCGGTGCTCCGCGCCTTCTACCACCTCTACCAGGGACTGGGGATGTTCCTGGGCAACCTGGTGATGGGACTGGTGTTCTGTTGGGTGTTCCGCCGCTGGGGCCGGGTGATGCCGTTGGTGGTGGCCCACTCGCTCATCGACATCGTCGCGTTCATCGGTTCGGTGTATCTCATCGGCAACGTGTCGTGGCTGCCGGGCGGCTGACCCGGCCCCGAACGGCTCAGGGGGCCTTCGGGGCGGGCAGCACGTCCTCCAGATGACCGGGCCGGCCCAGGAACAGGCCCACGCCCAGGTTGACCGCCGCGACGACGATCAGCATGGCCATCGGCGCGTGCCAGGCCCCCGTCAGTTCGTGCAACAGCCCGAAGAGGAAGGGGCCGACCCCGGCCATGAGGTAGCCGATGCTCTGGCTGGAGGCCGACATCGCGGCCGTGCCGGGAGCGGTCCGGGTGCGCACGGCGAAGAAGGTGAGGGCCAGCGGGAAGGTGCTCATGCCGATGCCGATGAGCGTCGTCCAGGCCCACACCCCCGAGACCGGGGCCACCAGCAGCCCGGTGAAGCCGGCCAGGTAGCTCAGGAAGAACAGGACCACGAACCAGCGGTGGTCGCGGGTCCGCGCCATCAGGCCGGGCAGCACCAGCGAGACCGGAACGGACAGCGCCGTCAGATAGGACAGGGCCAGCCCCGCCCCCGCAGCGCTCATCCCGTGGTCGCGCAGCATCAAGGCGAACCAGCCGAACATGATGTAGGCGACCATGGACTGGGTTCCGAAGAAGACGACGCTCTGCCAGCCCATCGCGGTACGCAGCACCCGTGTCAGCCCGAGCGTCTCACCCCGCTCGGCGGAGGTGGGGCCGTGCCGCAGCAGCAGCGCCCAGGGGAGCGCGGCGACCAGTCCGAACAACGCGTAGGAACCGACCGCCACATGCCAGTTGCCCCCGGTGGCCTCGGTCATGGGAACGGTACCGGCCGCGGCCATCGTGCTGCCCAGGGCCAGCGCGGTGGTGTAGAGGGTGGTCATCGCGCCGACCCGGTGGGGGAAGTGCTGTTTGACCAGCGTCGGGATCAGCACGTTGCCGGCCGCCCCACCCGACAGCGCCAGCACGCTGAAGGCCAGGAAGAGCCACTGGTCGTCGGCGAGCGCCCGCACGCCCAACCCGACGGCCAGGGCCAGCAGCGCCCCGAGAAGCACCTGGTGCTCCCCCAGCCGGCGGATCAGCGCGGGGGTCAGCGCGCCGAACAGGGCGAAGCACAGCACCGGCAGGGTCGTGAGCACGCCGGCCACCGTCGGTGTCATGGCGAGATCCGCGCTGATCTCGTCGAGCACCGGTCCGACGCTGGTGATCGCGGTGCGCAGGTTGATCGCCGCCAGGCCCACGCCCGCGACCAGCAGCCACGTGACATGTCGCGGCCTACGGCCGGCCGTCGCCCCGGTTCTTTCCGATCCGCCCGCGATCGGCGCTGACACGCTCGTCACTTCCGCCCACAATCATAGGATGACAGGATGTAGTGTATTAGGGTAACGCATTGGGCATGCGGGGTCATGTCGTCGGCTGGTTGGTCTAAGCTCCGGCTTTAACCAACTCCGCATCGCACGGCCCACGGGAGTGGCCCCCACCCGTAGGAGGTAGGCGTATGCCTCTCGCCTCAACCCGTCGAACCGGCCTCGTCGACCAGGTCATCAGCCAACTGCGTACCCAGATCGACTCCGGCGAGTGGACCGTCGGCGATCGCATCCCCACCGAGACCGAGCTGTCCGAACAGCTTGAGGTGGGGCGCAACACCGTCCGCGAAGCCGTGCGCGCCCTCGCGCACGCCGGCCTCCTGGAGATCCGCCAGGGCGCCGGCACCTTCGTCCGCGCCTCAAGCGAGTTGGGCGGAGCGCTGCGACGCCGACTGGAACGCTCCCGGCTCCTGGAGAACCTCGAGGTGCGTCGCGCCCTGGAGCTGGAGGCCGCGCGGCTGGCCGCCCTGCGCCACACCGAGGACGACATCGCCGAGATCGAGGCCGCCCTGGCCCAACGCGACACCGCCTGGGCCCAACGCGACATGGCGGCCTTCGTCGAGGCGGACTTCAGCTTCCACCGCGCAGTTGTCAAGGCCACCCACAATTCCCTGCTCATCGAGCTCTACGACGACATCGCCCAGGTCGTCTACGACAGCATCGCCCACACCGCCTACGGCGAACCCGACCAGGAGGAAGGGATGAACCACGCGAACCTGAGCAGGGCCATCCGGGACGGGGACCCCGACCGGGCGCTACGCGAGGCGGCCTGTTACATCGACGACCTGCTCACCCAGGCCAAGGAGTGACCCCGACTCCTCCCGCCTCACCCCTTCACCGGCAGCAGCAGGCTCGTCCCGGTACGCCACATGACGTCCAGCAGCTCCTCGCGTGAAGGCTCTCCCTCTCCGCTGAGCGCCTCCGCCATGAGCTCGCGGAAGGCTCCCAGGATCGCCGCCGCCGCGTACCTGGGATCGACCGAGGCGTCGAGCTCGCCGCTGCGCTGTCCCCGTTCGATGCCGCGCGCCGCGATACCGACCTGGCGGGCCAACCGCTCGGCGTCGGTCTGCGCCGCCGCGGGCTCGCGCAACCTGCGCCCCACGATGACACGGCCCAGCGGGTCGTCGCAGAGGAAGTCGATCTCCCTGCGGATCCGCTCGTACTCCGATGCCAGCCAGCCGCCCGCCCCTATCCGCGTCGTGAACACCGCCGCGTCGTAGGCGTCGTAGAACTCGTCGACGACCGCGCTGATGAGGCCGTCCTTACTGCCGAAGTAGCGGTAGAGCAGTCCGGCCGAGACCTGGGAACGTCCGGCGACATCGGCCACCTCCAGCGTTCCGTCCCCCGAGAGGATCTCCTGCCGGGCCGCGGTGAGCAGCCGGCGCCGGGTCGCCATCCCCCGTGAGGACAGCCTCGGGCGCCGGCCCGCGGCCTGGCCCCGCTCACGTGGTGAGGGGGCCGGGTGCTTCGCGGTCTGACTCATGCGTCCTCCACCGAAACAGGTCGCACGGCGCGGACCGCGCCCCTGCGGCGGGTCCCCCTTATCGCTGCCGGGCGCCCTTCCGCGCAAAGTCTGCCGCCATGAAGCCACCCGCGTCTGGCGGTAACCGGAAATTCCCGCCTTCCCCCTTCCATTCCCCCTTCGGGCGCGCGGCACGTTTTCGGCGTTCCAGCCACGGCAGACCGGTGACCGTGGTAGCTTCTCCTCTCCGGCGTCCCGGACCTGCACCGCGCAGGGCCGTGCCTCTTTCACTGTCACATCCGGTAAAGGAGCCACGGCACGGTGCGACTCCATCTCGCGGTGTTCGCCTGCGGGCTGCGCCGCTATTCGACCTATCGCGCGGCGACGTTCGCCGGCCTGGTCACCAACAGCGTGTTCGGTCTGATCAACGCCACGATCCTGCTGGCGGTGTTCGCCGCGCGTCCAGAGGTCAACGGCTATGACGCCACCGACGCGGTGACCCAGGTCTTCCTCGCCCAGGCGCTCCTGGCGCCCGTCGCGGCGTTCGGCCCTCCCCTGGGGCTCGGCGAGCGCGTCCGCAGCGGCGAGGTCGCCGTCGACCTGTTGCGTCCCGCCCACCTCGCTCCGTGGTGGCTGGCACACGACCTCGGACGCTCGGCGTTCTCCCTGCTCTTTCGCAGTCTGCCCACCTTCGCCGTCGGCGCCCTGGTCTTCACGCTGCGCCTGCCACAGGGGCCGGCCCACTGGGGGATGGCGGCCGTCTCGGTGGCGCTGGCCATGCTGGTCGGCTTCGCCCTGCGCTACCTGTACGCCCTGGCCGGATTCTGGCTGCTGGACACCCGCGGCGTGAACACCGCCGCCGCGCTGCTCGGCAGCTTCTGCTCCGGTCTCCTCCTCCCGCTGGCGTTCTTTCCCGACCTCCTGGGATCGTCGCTGCGCCTGCTGCCGTGGGCGTCGATGGTCCAGGTCCCCGCCGACGTCTTCCTCGGCAAGGAGGGGGTGCTCGGCGGCCCGCTAGGCGGGCTGGCCCTCCAGGCGGCCTGGGCGGCGGCGCTGTTGTGGCTGTGCGCGGCGTTGACCGCCCGCGCCACCCGCAGGGTGGTGGTCCAGGGTGGCTGAGATCCACACGGCGCCGTCCCGTTCCCTGCGGGGCTTTTCCGCCCTGCTCGTCTACCCGCGCCTGGTCTGGGTCTGGACCCGCGCCATGGCGCAGTACCCGGCATCGCTGCTGACCCTGTCCCTGGCGCAGGCGCTCATCTCGCTCAGTGAACTCGCGGCGCTGTTCTTCGTGTTCTCCCATGCCGGCCAGTTGGCCGGTTTCGGCCTCCACGAGACGCTGCTGATCTACGGCCTGTCGGGCGTCGCCTTCAGCCTGGCGGACCTGTTCATGGGAGCGGTGGAGCGCCTCGGGGAGCACATCCGCCTCGGTTCGTTCGACACGATGCTGGTGCGGCCGGTCTCACCGTTGGCGCAGTTGGCGGCGGACGGTTTCTCGCCCCGCCGGCTCGGCAAGCTGGTACCGAACCTGGCCGCGCTGGTGTGGGCCCTGGGGGAAGCCGACATCGACTGGACCGCCGAGCGCGTGCTGTTGGTCCCGGTGCTCCTGTGCTCCGGTTTCGTCATCTGCGCCTCGGTGTGGACGATCGGGGCGTGCATCCAGTTCGTCGTCGCCGACGCCCGCGAACTCGCCAACTCGGTGACCTACGGCGGGCAGGCCATGACGCAGTACCCGCTCGCCATCTACGGCGCCGACATCGTGCGCACGGCCACCTACATCGTGCCCCTCGCGTTCGTCAGTTGGCAGCCCGCCCTCTACCTGCTGGACCGGCCCGATCCGCTCGGGCTGCCCGAAGGGCTGCGCCACGCCTCCCCCTGCGTCGCCGTGGCGCTGGCCCTGGTCGCCGCGCTCCTGTGGCGAAGCGGACTGCGCCACTACCGCTCCACCGGAAGCTGACCACCGCGAAGGAGAACACCGCCATGTCCCCGATCATCGAGGCGCAGGACCTCGGCCGGGAGTTCACCGTCTCCTCCGGCCGGCCGCTGCGCCGCGTCCGGCGCACCGTCACAGCGGTGCGCGACGTGACCTTCTCGGTCGCCTCCGGAGAGATCGTCGGCTACCTCGGTCCCAACGGTGCCGGGAAGTCCACGACGATGAAGATGCTGACCGGCATCCTGCGTCCGAGCCGGGGCCGCCTTCGGGTGACCGGGTTGGAGCCGTCGCGACAACGCACCCGGCTCGCCGGCCGGATCGGCGTGGTCTTCGGTCAGCGCACGACCCTGTGGTGGGACCTGCCCCTGCGCGACAGTCTCGCGCTGACCCGGCACCTGTACCGGGTGCCGGCCGCCGACCACGCGCGACGGCTGGCCGAGCTGACCGAGCTGCTGGAGCTGGGCCCCTTCCTCGCCACCCCGGTACGCCAGCTCAGTCTCGGGCAGCGTATGCGCGGGGACCTGACCGCGGCACTGCTGCACGCCCCGCGGCTCCTGGTGCTGGACGAGCCGACGATCGGGCTGGACGTCGTCAGCAAGTCCACGATCCGGGAGTTCCTGCTACGCCTCAACTCCGAGCAGGGGACCACGATCCTGCTCACCACGCACGACCTCGGGGACGTGGAGCGGCTGTGCCGCCGCGTGATGGTGATCGACCACGGCCGGCTGGCCTTCGACGGGGACCTGTCCGCCCTGCGCGCCACCGCCCCCTCCCCGCGCACCCTCATCGTGGACCTGACCGCGCCGGCACCCCCGATCGAGGTGGCCGGGGCCACCGCCACCCGGGTCGAGGGACCACGCCAGTGGCTGGAGCTGAGCGCGAACCCGGCCGAGGTGATCGCGGCGGTGAGCGCCACGCACCGGATCGCCGACCTGATGTTGCGTGAACCGGAGATCGAGGACGTGGTCGCGCGTCTGTACCGGCGCGAGAGGACCGCGTCCCTGGGCAAGGACGGCTGAGGACGGCCTCGTCCCCGCCGCCGGGACCGGCCCCCGCGCGCGATACCCCGGCGTAGCGGCCGGGAAGACCGCACGGCGCCCCGCCCTCTTCGGTGGAGCGCGGGACCGGCAACGGCCGCGCGCGGCCCATGGCGCCCGCGCGGGAACGGCGGCGCGCCGCTGTCCGCGCGTCTACCCCCGGTCGGGAACGTGGGCCGCGCGGACGCACAGCACGTCGGGAAGGTGGGCCGTGACCGGCCGCCAGGGCGTGTCGTCGCCGACGCGGGCGTAGACGTCACCGCTACGGGTGCCGAAGTAGAACCCCGGTGTCTCCGCGCCGTCGGTACAGGCGGCGTCGCGCAGCACGATGCCGTAGTAGGACTCGGTGGGCAGTCCGTCGGCGGCCGGTCGCCACAGGTCGCCACCGTCGTCGGTGCGGTAGGGACGCAGGCGGTGGTCCGGCGGCAGGTGGCACGCCTCGCTGATCACCGGGAAGTTCAGCACCGTCCCGGGACGGTGCGGGTGGGCGACCATGGCGAAGCCGAAGTCGGAGGGCAGCCCCGCGGTGATGGAGGTCCAGCCCGAGGCGGGGTCGGCGCTGCGGTAGACCCCGTGGTGGTTTTGGGCGTAGAACACGCCGTCGGCGGCGACCGTCACCTTGTGCACGCACTGCCCGTGCTCGGGGTACTCCTGGGGGAGGAAGCCCGCGCGGATGCCACGGCTCGCGGGCGTCCAGGTGACACCGTCGTCACGGGACTGGTAGACCCCGCCGGTGGACATGGCGACGGTGATGAGCCCCCGCTCCGCGCGCCCGGCGTCCACCCGTCCGGGCAGCACGGTGTGGACCGCGGCCCCACCGGCGCCGGGCAGCCATCCGGGCCGGTGGGGATGGTCCCACAACGCCCGTACCAGTTCGAAGGACTCGCCCCCGTCGTGGGAGCGGAACAGGGCGGTGGGCTCCACCCCCGCGTAGACGGTGCCCGGCTCGTCGCCGAAGGCGAACTGCCACACCCGGGTGAGGGAGCCGCCGGAGTCGGAGGGAAAGGAGATGGGCGCGCGTCCCGGCTCCCGCCAGGTGACCCCGAGGTCGTCGCTGAACCACACGCTCGGCCCGAAGTGCGGGCTGTCGGCCCCGACCAGGATCCGGTGGTCGTGCGGGTCGACACCGATCGCGTAGACGGCCTCGCTGCCGCCTTGGGCTGCGGCGCCGACCGATCGCGGGCCGCTCACCTCCCAGACACGGCGGTCGTGGCTCGTCGCGGTGAACAACCCCTTGCGGGTCCCGATGAGCAGAAGGAACGGCATGACGGCTCCCAGAATCGGCTTCCACGACACTGTGGCACGTCCCTGTGACATTTTCGGGGACCCGGGAACGGGCGTGGGCCGTCCCCGGGTCCCCGCCCGTCCCGGCCGGGGACTACCTTCCCCCGTCGGCCCGGGCCGCGCCTTCCAGCGCGGGCGGGCGATCGGCCATCGTCGGCCCCAGCCGCGCCACGGTGTCCAGCGCCGCGCGCGCCGCCGCCGCGTCGTGCACCCGGAAGACCCGCGCGCCCTGCCAGGCCGAGACCGCGAGCACCGCGAGCGTGCCGGACAGGCGGTCGGAGACCGGCGCGTCGAGGGTCTCGCCGATGAAGTCCTTGTTGGAGACCGCCACCAGCACCGGCCAGCCGGTCGCGACCAGTTCGCCCAGTCTTCGGGTCAGTTCGAGGGAGTGGTAGGTGTTCTTGCCGAAGTCGTGGGTGGGGTCGATGAGGATCCGGTCCGGGTGGACGCCGAGCGTCACCGCGCGTTCGGCCAGGCCGGTGACCGTGGCGACGACGTCGGCGACCACGTCGGCGTAGGCGACGCGGTGCGGGTCGGTACGCGGCGCGAGGCCCCCGCTGTGACTGCACACCAGGCCGGTGCCGAATTCGGCGGCCACCCGGGCGAGATCGGGGTCGGCGCCGGCCCAGGTGTCGTTGATCAGGTCGGCGCCGGCCCGCGCGCACTGCTCGCCGACCTCGGCCCGCCATGTGTCCACCGAGATGACGACGTCGGGGTGGCGGCGACGCAGCTCGGTCACGAAGGGGACGGTGCGCCGGATCTCCTCCTCCGGTGGCACCGGATCGCCGTACCCCGCCTTGACCCCGCCCACGTCGATGATGTCGGCGCCCTGTTCCACCGCCGCGTCCACGGCCTTCAGCGCCGCGTCGAAGGCGAACGTCGCCCCTCGGTCGTAGAAGGAGTCCGGCGTCCGGTTGACCACCGCCATCACCGCGTGGGCCCCCGGCGGAAAGGTCCTGCGTCCCAGTCGCAGCGTCCCCGTGGGCTTCGGTGCCGCCGTCGCGGCGGATCCGTCCTCACCCATCGGTCCTCCCCTCCCCGTCTCCCCGGTGGCGTTCCTTGACCACCGCCAGATGCTCCCACGTCTCGGTCTGGGTCACCTCGGGGATGGAGCGGATCGCCTCCAGGGTCTCGACCAACGCGGGACGGTCCCCCGCGGTGGCGGTGCCGACGAGGTCGTAACGTCCAAATCCGGTGGCCGCGAAGGAGACCCCTGGCAGGGTGGCCAGCCGTGCGGCGAGCGCGTCGACGTCCCCACGGCAGCACAGGCCGAATCCGAAGTGCTCGTCGGCGCCCAGGGCCGAGGGTTCGATCAGCGCGGTCACGTGCACCACGCCGGCCTCGATGAGGCGGACCACCCGCGAGCGCGCCGCCGCCTGCGACAGTCCGACCAGACGGGCGAGCTCCGCGTAGGAGGCCCGGCCGTCGTGTTGCAGGTGGCGGATGAGCCGCCAGTCCAGGGGGTCGATCGTCACATCGCGCAGCTCGCGCACGCTGGAGTAGGCGTCCTTGACGATCAGGCCGCCGCGGAAGACCTCGGCCGTGGTGACCCCCGGCAGCGCGCGCACCGCGGCGAGCTCGGCGGCCAGCTCGGCGTCATCGCCGACCCGCACGTGGGCGACGGCGGGGAAGCGCCCCGCGGTCAGGGCCGCGAACGTCACGGCCTCCCTGCGGGCCAGCCCCTCCATCACCGGCCGAACCGGACCGGAAACACGCAATGAAATGTGTCCAAAAATTTCCCTCCCCATGACCCCGGCGTGGAGGACCCCCACGATCCGGATCGCTCCGGCACCGATCAGATGGCGGATCCGAGCGCGCACCGCTGTGCGCGAAAGCCCCACCCCATCCGCCAGTGCCTGGTAGGTCGCTCTTCCGTCCCCCTGCAGCGCCCTGACGAGCGCGGCATCGACCGCATCGAGCACGATGAATGCCTTTCATTCCCATGACGGCGCCCGTCTCCCCCTGGACGCCGCCCCCTCCTGCGGCCAGATCATGGCAGTTGCGGCGGCGGTTAACTACTGATCACGAAAGAAACAAGCCTGACTTTGGTTCGCGAAGGCCCGAGAACAAGACATCATCTCACTCAAAGGGACATATCAGACAGAGGGCGAGTCGGTCGTACGATGCCCCAGGTGTTCGAACAACCCCGGCAAAGCGCCACACTGGTATACGGATCAACGGCGCGCCCACGCCAGGGAACGGCGACGGGCCGCTAAGCGTTGATATCGCACCGGCTGTGCCGGGCTCCGCCTCGGGATGGGCAGCAGAAGGGAACCCCATGGCCGAACAACGGGACGAGGAGATCCAGGATCGTCCCCGAGGGATGGGACGGGCCTTGTTGTGGACCGCGGGTTCCACCCTGGTTCCGGGCATCGCCCACCTCCGTAACGGACATCGCGTAGCGGGTGCGGTGATCCTCAGCGGCTACCTTCTGCTCGTCGGCGCGGCCGTCGTGGGCGTCCTGCTCCTCAGCGGCGATCTCGCCCGCAGCGCCCGCATCGCGGTCCAGGGTCGGTGGCTGTTCACCGCCGCGGCGATCGCGTTCGCCATCGCGGTGCTGTGGATGACCGTCATCGTCCACTCCTACGTCATCACCCGTCCCTCCCGGCGTGGAGTCGGCGGGCGGATGCTCGCGGGAATCGTGGTGGTCGCCCTGTGCGCCGTGGTCGCCCTCCCCGCCGCCGCGATCATGCGGACCTCCTACACCGCCTACGACACGCTGAGCTCGGTGTTCGGCGCCGAGCACCCGGACGAACCGCACGACGAGAACGACCCGTGGGCCGGTCGCGACCGGATCAACGTCCTGCTCCTGGGAGGCGACTCGGGCGACAACCGCTACGGCATGCGCACCGACTCGATGATGGTCGCCAGCATCGACGTCGAACACGGCGACATGGTGCTGATCGGCCTGCCCCGCAACCTGGAGAACGTCCCCTTCCCCGAGGGCAGCGCGCTCGCCGAGCTCTACCCCGCTCCCGACGGCTTCGACAACCTGCTCAACGAGGTCTACCAGACCGTCGCCGACGATCCCGCCGCGCTCGCCGTCAACCCCTCCGCCCCGGACCCCGCGGCCGACACCCTCAAGCGCACCATCGGTTACGCCATCGGCCTGGACATGGACTACTACGCGCTGGTGGACATGCGCGGCTTCCAGGACCTCATCGACGCCATCGGCGGCGTCGACGTCTACATCGACGAGCCCATCCCCTACGGACTGGAGGGCGACGTACTGGAACCCGGCCACCAGCACCTCGACGGCTACGAGGCGCTGTGGTACGGCCGCAGCCGGGTCAACAGCGACGACTACACCCGCATGGGCCGCCAGGGGTGCCTGGTCAAATACGTCGCCGAGCAGGCCGACCCCACGACGATCCTGGCGAGTTTCCAGGAACTGGCCGGGGCGACCAAGCGGACGTTGCGTACCGACATCCCGCAGTCGAAGGTGCCCCACTTCCTCGACCTCGCCGAGACCGTCACCGAGGGGGCCATGGAGACGCTGCAGCTCTCCCCGCCGCAGGTCGACACGGCCTACCCCGACTGGGAGGAGATCCGCGGCCTGGTCGACGGCGCGGTACGCGAGCAGGAGGAGGCCCAGACCTCCGGCGACGCCGAGGAGGACCGCGCCAACGCGGTCGAGCCGTCCCCCTCCCCGGGGGTTCAGCCCTCCCCGTCCGCGCAGGGCACCGAATGGCAGCGTTACACCGGTCAGGCCGACCCCTCCCCCACCACTCCGGGTCGTCAGGTCGGCGACGAGGCCACCTCCTTGGACAGCATCTGCCCCTGATCCCTCTCTTCCGTCTTGCGGAAGGCGATGTCCACCGCCCGCTGACCGCCTCCTATGATCGGCTCCGGGACGATCCCGTCAGGGTCGGCAACGGCGCCGGGCACCTCAGGGACGATCATCCGGCGTCTTCCGCCGACGCGCCGTGAACGCGCGTCGCGCGAGGAACGCCCAGCGACGCGGAGGCATACCTATGTCAACATTCCAGGGAGACGAGCGCATCGAGGCGTTGCACGCCCAGATCCTGGAACGCAACCCCGGTGAACGGGAGTTCCACCAGGCCGTGGGCGAGGTGCTGGAGACCCTCGCCCCCGTCCTCAGGCAGCGCCCCGAGTTCGTCGAGGCCCGGCTCATCGAACGGATCTGCGAACCGGAGCGCCAGATCATCTTCCGTGTCCCCTGGACCGACGACGCCGGCGACATCCACGTCAACCGCGGCTTCCGGGTGGAGTTCAACAGTGCCCTCGGCCCCTACAAGGGCGGCCTGCGCTTCCACCCGACGGTGAACCTCGGCATCGTGAAGTTCCTCGGTTTCGAGCAGATCTTCAAGAACGCGCTCACCGGTCTGTCCATCGGGGGCGGCAAGGGCGGCAGCGACTTCGACCCCAAGGGGCGTTCCGACGCCGAGGTCATGCGCTTCTGCCAGTCGTTCATGACCGAGCTGTACCGTCACCTGGGCGAGCACACCGACGTCCCCGCGGGGGACATCGGCGTGGGCGGCCGCGAGATCGGTTACCTGTTCGGCCAGTACCGGCGCATCACCAACCGCTACGAGGCGGGCGTCCTCACCGGCAAGGGGACGGCCTGGGGCGGCTCGCAGGTACGCACCGAGGCGACCGGTTACGGGGTCGTGCTGTTCACCGCCGAGATGCTGCGGGCGCGCGGACGCTCCCTGGAGGGGCTGCGTGTCGCGGTCTCCGGTTCGGGAAACGTCGCGCTGTACGCGATCGAAAAGGCCCAGCAGCTGGGCGCGACCGTGGTCACCTGCTCCGACTCCGGTGGTTACGTCGTCGACGAGAAGGGCATCGATCTCGATCTGCTCAAGCAGATCAAGGAGATCGAGCGGGGGCGCGTCGCAGACTACGCCGAACGGCGTGGCGGCGACGCCCGGTACGTCACGACCGGAGGCGTCTGGGACGTCCCCTGTGACGTGGCCCTGCCCTGCGCCACCCAGAACGAGCTGACCGGGGAGGACGCCGCGACCCTGGTGCGCAACGGCGTGATCGCGGTCGCCGAGGGCGCGAACATGCCCACCACCCCGGAAGGGGTGCGTGTCCTCCAGGAGGCCGGGGTCGCCTTCGGCCCGGGCAAGGCCGCCAACGCCGGCGGCGTGGCGACCAGCGCCCTGGAGATGCAGCAGAACGCGGCGCGCGAGTCCTGGTCCTTCTCCCGGACCGAGACCCGTCTGGCCGAGGTCATGCGCGACATCCACGACGCATGCGTGCAGACCGCCGAACGCTACGGGCGGCCCGGTGACTACGTCGTCGGCGCCAACATCGCCGGCTTCGAACGGGTGGCCGAGGCCATGCTGGCCCAGGGCGTCATCTGAGGTCGTGACCTGGCGGGTCGGAGCCGATCCGGCCCGCCTCAGGCGTCGAAGCGCCCGTAGCGACTGCGGTGGTAGAGCAGCGGGCGTCCCTCCTCGCGTACCGCCGCGTCGATCACCCTCCCCACCACGAGCCAGTGGTCGCCCACGGCGAGCAGGTCGTGCCGGCGGCACAGGACGTGCCCGACGGTCCCGTCGAGCAGTGGGGCGCCCCCGGGAGCCGGATACCACGTGGTCGGCGCGGCGAACCTGTCGATCCCTCTGGTGGCGAAACGCGCGGCGAGGTCGCGCTGTCCCTCGTCCAGGATGTTGATCGCAAACGTCGCGGAGTCGCGGATGCCCGGCCACGACCCCGAACGCGCGTCGATGTAGAAGGAGACCAGGGGCGGGTCCAGGCTGACACTGGTGAACGAGGTCGCGGTGACGCCGACCGGCACGTCGCCGGGATGGGCGGTCACGACCACCACCCCCGCCGCGTGCGACCCCAGGGTCTGCCGGAACGTCTGGGGGCTCACCGCCGGGAGGTCGCGCGGTCGCGTGCCGTCGGGACGCGACACGGTGTCCCTGCCGCCGTTGTTCCCCGCCCTCGTCGAAGCCTTCACGTGTTCCGCCTCTCGCCTCGTGTCGTCCAATGGGCCACCACGCACAGCCAGGCCGGAAAAGGACCTATTCCCCACGCCGATTGTGACGAATGCCCTTGGGAGTCGATGCTGACGGGCTCTGACCGATTCGCGCCACCCCCGTTGAACGCCGGACGAAGGCGTGTGACGATCCGGATGGCCCGTCCTCGCCCGCCGATCGGAGAGGCCATGACCACCGGCCAGGTGCTGCTCCTCGTGGGTATGGGGATCTTCCATGGGATCAATCCGGGCATGGGCTGGCTGGTCGCGGTCTCTCGGGGGTTACAGGAATGTAGCCGGGCCGCGCTGCTGTGGTCGTTGCCGGCCATCGTCGGCGGACACGCCGCGTCGGTCGCGGTGGTCGCCGTGGCGGTGACGGTGACCGGCTCCCTCGTCGCGTCGCACTGGTTCGCCGTGGCCGGAGGGGCGGTCGTCACCGTCGCGGGGCTGGGCGTGCTCCTCTCCCGGTCCCACTTTCACTGGCGTGACGTGCGTCCGTCGTCGTGGCAGCTCGCCGGGTGGTCCTTCCTGATGTCGTCGTTGCACGGCGCCGGGCTGATGCTCCTGCCGGTGCTGGCCGGCGACATCGCCGAGGGGGCCACGGGGGGCGGGGGGCACGGACACGGGCACGGGCATGGCCGTCCCCAACCTGTCCCGGTCGCCTCCGAAGAGGCGGTGGCGGTGCCCGAGGGCGGATGGGAGCTGGCCGACGCGACCCTGCTCGGACTTGCGGCGACCGGCGTGCACACGGTGGCGATGCTCGTGGCGACCGGTGTCGTCGCCCTTGTCGTCTACGACTTCTTCGGGGTGAACGCGCTGCGCCTGTCGTGGGTGACCATGGACCGGATCTGGGCGTTCTCCCTCATAGGGGGTGGCCTGTTCGTGCTGTGGGGCGCGCTGTGATCACGGCCGTGGGGCGCGACCGCTCCCGCGCCCACCCTAAAGTCACGGTATGCGGTGGATACGGGGATTGGTGGCCACGCTGTGCGTGGTCGGGGTCGTGGCGCTGGTGGCGGTGTTGGGCGGACGGTGGGTGAGCGACCGCCTGGCCCCCACCGCCCTTCCGTGGGGGCCGGCGTGCTCGGTGGAGACCTCCACGGGAACCGTTGGGCTGACGGTCGAGGAGGCGCGTCGGGCGACGACGGCGGTCGCCTTGGAGGCGCGCGGCGCCGAGGCCCCGGCCACCGACAGAATCGATCCGCTGGTGCTGGAACGGCTGCGTTCGGGCCCGCCCGATGACGCCGGTCCCAGCCTGACCTGCCGCGCCCAGGCCGATGCGGACCTGCCCGTGGAGGAGATGACGGACACGGGCCTGACCCCCCGCGCCGAACGGGTCCGCACGGCCATGGCCGAGGTGTTCGGCGAGCAGAGCCTCGGCGGGTTCCAGCCGGGCGGGGTCGACAGTGGCCACGGCGCGGACTCCGCCCACTACGACGGACGGGCCATCGACATCTTCTACCGCCCGGTCGACGAGGAGAACCGGCGGGCCGGCTGGTTGCTCGCGCACTGGCTGGTGGCCCACGCCGAGGAGCTCGACCTCGCCGTGATCATCTTCGACGACCGGATCTGGAGCACCCGGTTCTCCGTGGCGGGCTGGCGCGACTACGACTCCCCCGACCCCACCAACGAGATCCTGCGGCACCTCGACCACGTGCACGTCGACGTCCAGCGGGGCGCTCCGGCCTCGGGGTGAGCCGGACGCCCGGGCTCACGGGCCGGCCGTCTCGGGCGCGGCCAGCGCCGCCGGGAGACCGGCCCGGCGCGGTCGCGCGGCCAGGAGCGCCAGGGTGAGCGCGCCCAGGGCCACGGCCCCGCCGACCGGTCCCAGACCGGAGGTCCCGAGCTCTTCCACCGTCTCCCCGCCGAGCGTCCCGCCCAGTCCCATCCCCAGCCAGATCGCCGAGACGTTGAGCGCCGACGCGGCGCCGACGGCCACGGGTGTCACCTGGAGGAGCCGCGCCTGCGCCGCGGGCGCGACCCCCCAGGCCCCCAGCCCCCACAGCACGACGCAGAGCAGGACCGGGAGGGGCGCGCCGTCGGTGAGGGGGAGGGCGAGGAGCCCCAGGGCCAGCGCCGTCAGGGAGGCCCCCATCGCCACCGCCGGGCCGAACCGGTCGCTGGCCCAGCCGGCGATCGAGGTACCGGCCGCGCCGGCCAGGCCGTAGCAGACCAGGAACAGGCCCACCGCCTGCCCGGTCGCCCCTCCGAAACCGCTCAGCAACGGTACGACGAAGGTGTAGGCGGTGGAGTCGGCGAGGGCGGCGAGAGCGGACACCCCCAGCACCTTGGTCAGCGCGCCCTCTCCCAGCGGCGCCAGTCCGGAGCGCAGCGAGGTTCGCGGCGGCCGCGGTGTCTGAGGCAGCGCGCCGATCCCCGCCGCCGCGGCCAGGACCAGCACGGCGACGACCGCGAACACGGCCTGGGCGCCGAGGTGCTGGGAGAGGAGGACTCCGGCCGGGACCCCGAGGACGGGGGCGAGGGCCGAGCCCGTGACGACCAGGGCGACGAGAGCGCCTCGCCGCTCGGGTCGGGCCAGGTCGGCCGCCAGGACGAGGGCCGTGGGGGTGAACACGCTCGCGCCGATCGCCACCACGACGCGGGCCCCGGCCAGCCAGAGCAGCCCCGGCGCCAGCGCGGTCAGGAGGTTTCCGACGGCGCACACGCCCAGCGCGGCCCACAGCACTCGGCGCCGGTCCAGGGGACCCAGCAGGCCGGCCCACAGGGGCGCCCCGATGGCGTAGGCCAGGGCGTAGACGGTGACGAGCAGGCCGGCCGAGGGAACCGTGGTGCCGGTCGCCTCGGCGATATCGGGAAGCAGGCCCGAGACGAGGTAGGCGCCGGTGTTGACGGCGAAGTTGCCCAATGCGAGGGGAACGATCCTCACGGACACGGTGGCTCCTGCTGACGCTGCGAAAGGCGGTGGAACGGGAAGTGGTGGTCTCGGGACGCGGACGGCGTGCGGGCGACACGAGACCTCAATACGTCCCATCATCGGATCACCCGATCAAGGGACTTCCCCGTGCGGGCGCGTCCCGCCACGGTTCGACCCGCCGAGGAGGCGGTCGCACGAATGGCGGAGGACAGGCACCGAACGGCGCTTTGACGCAATGACCTGTTCCATCCCCGAGGGGATGAAATGGGGGTGTTTCCTCACCCGGCCGCCGCGCCGATGGCGAGGCGTGAGAACCGCGTGATGGGACAACGTTAACAGCCGGCAGACGCCCGGACAGGGCGTTATCTCATGGCCGATACCACACCCACGGCGGTAAACGCAGAAAGCCTCCCAGGCGACATATCTGATCCCCTATTTCCCGTCCCACCTGCGCTCTTCCCCTCCCCGTCCCGGCGGCAGCGGGGCCGAAACGGCGAAGTCGGGGGACGTCGACCTGGTCCGGCGGCCGTCCAGGCACTACGTTGCGACACGTGCGTGATATCGACCCTGACTTCCTCGACCTGCCGTTGCGCGGGCTCGCCGACGCGGCCCTGCAACGCGCCCGTGACCTCGGCGTAGACCACGCCGACTTCCGACTCGAACGCATCCGCGGTCAAAACCTCGCCCTGACCGACGGAGAGGTGGAGACGGCCGCGGACTCCGAGACCCTGGGATTCGCGGTGCGGGTCATCCACAAGGGCACCTGGGGCTTCGCCGCGGGAACCACCCTGACCCCGGACGCCGCCGCGGCGGTGGCCTCCCGCGCGGTGGAGGTGGCGCAGGTGGCCTCCTCGATCAACACCGAGCCGATCGAGCTGGCCGCCGAGCCGGCCCATCGCGACGTCACCTGGGTGTCGTCCTACCAGAGCGACCCCTTCGAGGTCCCCGTCCACGACAAGATCGCCCTGCTGGCCGAGTGGAGCCACCGCCTGCTGGCCGATTCAAGAGTCGACCACGTGGACGCCTCGCTCAGGCAGGTCAAGGAACAGAAGTTCTACGCCGACACCGCCGGCACCGTGACCACCCAGCAGCGCGTCCGGCTCGCCCCCCAGATCGAGGCCCTGGCCACCTCCGAGGGGCGCTTCGACGGTATGCGCACGCTGCTGCCGCCGGCGGGGCGGGGGTATGAGTACGTCCCGCTCCTGGAGGCGGAACTCGCCGACCTGCCGGACCTGCTCGCCGCCAAGCTCGCCGCCCCCAGCGTCACCCCCGGCCACTACGACCTGGTCATCGACCCCTCCAACCTGTGGCTGACCATCCACGAGTCGATCGGGCACGCCACCGAGCTCGACCGCGCCCTGGGCTATGAGGCCGCCTACGCGGGGACCTCCTTCGCCACGGTGGACGGCCTGGGAACGCTGCGCTACGGTTCGCCGATCATGAACGTGACCGGCGACCGCACGGTGGAACACGGGCTGGCCAGCATCGGCTACGACGACGAGGGCGTGCAGACCTCCTCCTTCGACCTGATCCGCGACGGCGTCCTCGTCGGCTACCAGCGCGACCGCCGCATCTCCCGGCTCCAGGGCCTTGAGCGCTCCAACGGCTGCGCCTTCGCCGACTCGCCCGCGACCATGCCGATCCAGCGCATGGCCAACGTGTCGCTGGCCCCCGCGCCGGACGGCCCCTCCACCGAGGAGCTGATCTCGGGGGTGGAGCGCGGCATCTACATCGTCGGCGACCGGAGCTGGTCCATCGACATGCAGCGCTACAACTTCCAGTTCACCGGTCAGCGTTTCTACCTCATCGAGGGCGGGAGGATCGCCGGGCAGGTGCGCGACGTCGCCTACCAGGCCACCACGACGGAGTTCTGGAACTCGATGCGGGCCCTGGGCGGTCCGCAGACCTACGTGCTGGGCGGCGCGTTCAACTGCGGCAAGGGCCAGCCGGGACAGGTGGCACCGGTCAGCCACGGCTGTCCGAGCGCGCTGTTCGAGGGTGTACGGGTGCTCAACACCGTGCAGGAGGCCGGGGCGTGAGCGACGTGAGTGAAAGGTATGGCGTGAACCAGTCCGCTTCCCCGCAGGAGATCGTCGAACGGGCGCTCGGGCTGTCCCGATCAGACGACTGCATGGTGATCGTGAGCGAGGACAGCACGGCCAACCTACGTTGGGCGGGCAACTCCCTCACCACCAACGGCCTCACCCGGGGACGCACCGTCACGGTGGTCTCGTTGACCGGTGGACGGGCCGGCGTGTCGGCGGGTGTGGTGCGGCGCAGCGGGCTGCGCGATGACCTGCTGGAGGACCTGGTGCGCGCGGCCGAGGCGGCGAGCCGTGACGCGCCGCCCGCCGAGGAGGCGCGTCCCCTGATCACACCGGAACAGGCTCCGGCCACCGATTGGGACTCCCCTCCGGCCGAGACCGGGATCGCGGTCTTCGAACGCTTCGCCCCCCGGCTCGGGGCGGCCTTCGAGAGGGCCAGGGGCCGGGGGAACCTCCTGTACGGCTATGCCGAGCACACCATGAGCTCGACCTACCTGGGCACCTCCAGCGGTGTGCGGTTGCGGCACGACCAGCCGAGCGGCACCGTCGATATCAACGCGAAGTCCGGCGAGTCGGCCTCGGGCGCGGCGCACTCCGCCTGGGTGGGCCGGGCCACCCGGGACTTCGCCGACATCGACGTCGAGGCGCTGGCGGCCGAGCTGGACCGACGGCTGGCCTGGGGACGGCGTCGGGTGGACCTGCCCGCCGGGCGTTATGAGACGGTGCTGCCTCCCGAGGCCGTCGCCGACCTGATGATCAACCTGTACTTCGACATCGGGGCGCGTGACGCCTTCGAGGGGCGTACCGCCTTCTCCGCGCCCGGGGGCGGCACCCGGGTGGGCGAACGCCTGGCCGGGCTTCCGCTGACGTTGCGCAGCGACCCGGCCCAGCCGGGGCTGGAGTGCGCGCCGTTCGTGCTCTCCGGCGCCCCGGGACGGTGGCTCAGCGCGTTCGACAACGGCCTGCCCCGGGGGCCGGTGGAGTGGGTGCGCAAGGGGGAGCTGGCCGCGCTGGGGCAGACCCGCCACTCCGCCGAGCTGACGGGGTTGCCGCTCACCCCGCCGGTGGACAACCTCGTCCTGGAGCTGCCCGGTGCCACCGCGACGCTGGACGACCTGGTCGCGGGCACCACCCGCGGCCTGCTCTTGACCTGTCTGTGGTACATCCGCACGGTGGACCCCCAGACGATGCTGCTGACGGGGCTGACCCGTGACGGTGTCTACCTGGTCGAGGACGGCGAGGTCGTGGGCGCGGTGAACAACTTCCGCTTCAACGAGTCGCCGGTCGGCCTGCTCGGCCGGATCTCGGAGGCGGGAGCGAGCGTCGCGGCCCTGTCCCGGGAGGTCGGTGATTTCTTCCCCCGCAGCATGATGCCTCCGGTGCGCGTGCCGGACTTCAACATGTCGACGGTGAGCCAGGCCTCGTGACGGCGTGACCCCGCCCCGTGTCGGCGTACGCGGGGCGGGGTCGATCCCGGACCAATTTCCCTCTTTTCCTACTGGCTAACTTGGTTTAAGCTGTCTCCATGCCCCGGGAAGCCCCCGGAGCCGGGGCCGGCGCCGTCTGTGCGGGTGCGTCGCCGGTGAGGGTCGCGCCGCGCGACAGCGCGGGTCCCGCGGCGCGACCGACCCCTTTCACCCCTCCAGGCGGAAGCCGATCTTCAATCCCACCTGGAAGTGCGCGATCTCGCCGTTCTCGATGTGGCCGCGCAGCTCGGTGACCTCGAACCAGTCCAGGCCGCGCAGCGTCGAGGAGGCCCGGGCGATTCCGTTGCGGATCGCCTTCTCGACGCCCTCTGGCGAGGTTCCCACGATTTCGGTGACGCGATAGGTGTGCTCGGACATGGTTCATCCCCCAGAATCGATGTGGCGAAGCCGCTTCCCCACCCTTCGCCGGCCAATCCCGATCCGCCGGCCGGGACAACGGGGGGACTTGACGATTCCGTGAACTCAAAGCAACCCGCCCGTGACCGATCTCCCGGGTGTGACCAGTGGTACTCCGGTGCCCTTGGTGGTGTTTTAGGGCCAAAGGGCAAGGAAAGTACGGGACTCTCCCGAGATCACGTCGTAACAGACTCTTGACGTACAGGGGGGATGGGCGGTGTACATTGGGAATCAGCGCTTCGGTCCCCCGTCGAAGCGCACGGTCGGTGTTTCGAGCCCCCGTCGAAACACCGCATGCGACGTCGGGTGGTTTGCCCCCGTAGCCACCCGGCGTCGCTTTTTGTCGCCCGGGATTCCCCCTTGACCTTTTCCCGGTCGAGATCACGCTTTTCGAGCCCGGGGGTAAAGAATGCGCAACGAGGACGACGAACAGGCGCGGCCCACAGGCCCGCACGAGGCGCGCTGCTCCCGCCGGGGATGCGCCCTCCCCGCCCGGTGGGCGCTGCGGTGGAACAACCCCCGCCTGCACACCCCCGAGCGCCGCAAGACCTGGCTCGCCTGCGACGAGCACCGGGCCTACCTCACCTCGTTCCTGGACGTCCGCGGCTTCCTCCGCGAGACGGTCCCCTTCGAGGACCTGGAGGACTGAGAGGGCGGCTCAGCCGGTGGCCTCATCCGGCCGAGGCGGCCTCACCGTGGCGCGGGCCCGGGCGAGCGCCTCGGGGGTGTCGCAGTCGAAAACCGCGATCCCGCTGTCCGCCAGGTCGGCCGGGGAGACCCGCACCGGTTCCAACGGGGCGAGGAGACCGCGCAGCGACCGCCCCGCGTAGTCGGCCAGGGCCCGACGAAGCGCATGGGTCGACCAGATCCCCGCCAGCCACTGCGGATGCCCCTCGGCGTCCACCGCGACCGCCCCGTTCGCCCCCTCGGCCGCCGCGAGCAGGCGCTCGAGATCGGCGGCGGTGAAGAAAGGCATGTCGGCGGCGAGCACGGCGCACCACGGGGCATCCACCTGGGCGATCCCGGCCCGCAGCGCCGGGACCGGGCCGCCCCCGGGCGGGTCCTCCCGGACGTAGCGGGCGGCCGGACGGGAGCGTTCGGGCCCCACGATCACCAGCCGCCGCGCACCGCGCGCCGCCGCCGCGACGCGCTCCACCAGTGTGGTCCCGCCGACGTCGAGCCCCGGCTTGTCCACACCCCCCAGCCGGCGCGCGGCGCCGCCGGCCAGGATGACCGCGTCGAAGGATCGCGTCCGTGCCATCAGGCCCCCTGGATCCGCACCGGGCGCGTCCCGTCGACGTCACCCCTTCCCAGGATGCCCCACGGGTTCAACGGTCCGGCCCTGACGGACTGCGACGCCGGCCGGCGCCATGTCGCGGGCCAGCAGGTCGGCCTCCGTCTCCGCGCGGACGATCAGGCGCGCGGTCCCCGCGCGGACCGCCACGACCGGCGGGCGCGCGACGAGGTTGTAGTTGGACGCCATCGCGTGGTTGTAGGCGCCGGTCCCCGCGAAGGCCAGCAGGTCACCCGGGCGCACGTCGGCGGGCAGCGCGACGTCGGCCGCCAGCAGATCGCCCGCCTCGCAGTGGCGTCCCGCGATCGTCATGGTGCGCAGCGGGGCCTCGCTGCGCCGCCCCACCAGCGCCACCTCGTGGTGGGCGCCGTACAGCGCGGGACGGGGGTTGTCGCTCATCCCGCCGTCCACCGCGACATAGGCCCCTCCGCCCGGGCGCGCTTTGATCGCCACCACCCGGTACAGGGTGACCCCCGCGGCGGCGGCGATCGCCCGGCCCGGCTCCACGAACAGGCGGGGAACCGGCAGATCGCAGGCCGCGCAGGCGGCGCGCAGCGTGGCGGTGAGGCGCGGCCCCAGCCGGGTGACGTCCAACGCCGCGCCACCGGGACGGGTGGCGACGCCATGCCCTCCGCCGAGGTTCAGCTCGTCGAGGACCCGCCCGTGCCGGTCCCGGATCTCGGCGAGGAGGGCGACGAGGCGGCGCAGCGCGATGAGATAGGGCCGGACCTCGCCGAGCTGTGACCCGATGTGGCAGTGCAGCCCGGTCAGCACGAGTTCGGGATGGTCCAGGACCCGCCGGACCGCCTCCAGCGCGGCGCCCGAGGAGATCGACAGGCCGAACTTCTGGTCCTCGCCCCCGGTGGCCACGGCGGGATGGGTCCGGGTCGTCACACCGGGGGTCACCCGCAGCATGACCCGCTGTGGGCGAGCGCGTGAGGCGCCGGCCGCGATCCGGTTGATCTCGCCGATGGAGTCCACCACGATGCGGCCCACGCCGAGGTCCAGCGCCGCGGCGAGGTCACGCGGGGTCTTGGCGTTCCCGTGCACCAGGACCCGCTCGGGCGGGAACCCGGCGGTGCGGGCGACCGCGAGCTCCCCCGAGGAGGCGAGGTCCAGCCAGAGCCCCTCCTCCTCGATCCACCTGACCATCTCCCGGCACAGGAACGCCTTGCCCGCGTAGGCGATCTCGGCGCCGGGCAGGGCCGACCGGTAGGCCCGGCAGCGATCCCGGACGTCGCGTTCGGCCATGACGTAGACGGGGGTGCCGTAGCGCCGGGCGAGGGCCGCCATCGCGACACCGTCGATCACGAGTTCTCCGGCCGTGGCCCACACCGCGCGGTGCGGCCACGGAGCGCCACAGGGAACGGGGGTCTGTGTGCTGTCCATGTCCCGCCTCAGCCCTGGGCTCGCACGCCGTGGCGCGCGCCGGCCCTGTCACGTTCCCGACCGGCGGGGGCCGGTCCCGATGCCACGACCAGCGGATCGATCCACAGGCGTGAGATCCCCAGCGGGGCGGTCAGCGCGCGCACCGCCGGCTCCGCCAGGCGGATCCAGCGCTGGCCGGCCCCCATGGCCGCGCGTAGGCGCGGGGCCGTGGTGAAGGCCGGCACGACCCGTTCCCCCGATCCCAGGCGGGCCGACCGCAGCGCGACGGCCCCCTTCCCCTCGTGGACGGGGACGAACAGGACGGCGGCCCGTCCCGGTCTCGGTATGTCGGTGTCCATCATTGCGTCGCCTCTCTCGCGCGCGGGTGCCGTGCGGCCCGGTGCGGGCCGTGGATCACGCTAGGTGGAGGCGTTCGCCCGCCGGGAGGGGTTTTGACGCGGGCTTGACGCGCCGGGCCGCGATGTTGACGCGGTCGTGACGGGACACCGGACGGCACGGCGGCTTTCCGGGGATGCCGCACCTCGAAAAGCCGGCCGCCGGCCGGGAACGGCCCGGCCCGGCGTCGGGCGTCTCGCCTGGGATCCCCGCGCGCCGGGGTGTTGCCACCATGAGAAGCCGGACATGGAGCGGGGCCCGGACCGTCCGGTCCGGGCCCCGCCCCTCCCCGTCAGAGGCCGGAGGTCGGGCCGTTGGCGGCCACCAGCCGCTCCAGCAGCCCCCTGTAGCCGCGCAGGGCCTGGCGCAGCTCCTCGGTGTCGGCGGTGGCGCCGTCGCCGCTCCACCGGCGTTCGAGGGCGCGCCGGTGTTCGTTGAGTGCGGCCGTCAGCTCCTCCACGGCGTGGCCGACGAGCCGGTCCGCCTCGCGCACGGCGCGCTGCGGGTCGTCGACGAAGTCGCCCTGGAGCTCACGCCAGCGTGTGCGGTAGTCCTCCCCACCGGTCGCCGCCGGGCTCGATCCGGCGCCGCCGCGCGCGGCGGCGGTCCGCGGCGCCGGAACCCGGCCGCTGTCGGTGGAGGCCGCCACGGCCGGGTCGCGGGACAACCGCGTGGTGGTGTCGGCGTGTTCCCCGGTGGATGCGGTGTCGTGGTCGTCGGGGTGGGTGTCGACGAAGCCGACCATGGTGTCGTCGGCCCTTTGGTCGCCGGCGGACGCCTCGTGGGCGCTGCGCCGCTTCTCCGAGCGGCGGAAGTTCCAGCGCGCCTCACGGCGGCTGGCCTCGACGTCGTCGGGGGCGGTTCGGGTGTCGCGTTCGGAATGCACGGATGCTCCTCCTTCGGGTCCGTGGTCCTCGTGGTCAGCGTGCGGCGTCACTGCGCGGGGAGTCCGTCGACGGTCGGTGAGCCGCGCCGTGCTCGGCCGGTCCGTGCTCGCTCTGTCCGTCGGCGCCGCGTGGATCGGTCTCCAGCAGTTCGGCGAAGAGGGTCCGGTAGTGGACCATGGCGTTGCGCAGGTCCTCGGTCGTGGCCTCGCCGCGCGCGCCACGCTCGCCGATCTCGCGACCGTCCCGGTAGTGCCCGATCGTGCGGGCGTGCTCCACGGACAGGTCGGCGACCTGCTGCTCGTAACCGTCGGTGGGGTAGCCGCGGTCGGCCATGAGACGTGTCACCAGCCGGTCGGCCTCGCGAACCGCTTCGACGGGTTCGTCGACGAACCGCTCCTGAATTCGCGCCCACCCTTCCGCGTATTGCGTACGCGATTCCGCGGAAAGCGGCCGGATGTGCAATTTCGCGTGCCGTTTCTCACGGCGGGCGAGTTCCCGTTCGGCGCTGCGACGGTCGGGGTGGCGGCGCAGTTCCCGGTCGTATTCCGGGCCGAATTTCTGCTTGAGGTGCCTGCTTCGACGCCCGGGCAGAATCACGAGCGCGGCGGCCACAGCGATCACCACGATGACCGCGATGATGACGAGGCCGATGATCAGGCCCGTGTCCATTTCCTGCCTCCCGTGGGGTCGGGGCCGGATCTCGAACCGGCCATCGGAGGTTCATGTTGGACGCTGCCCTGAGCGAAATCGGTGAAACACCGACCTTCTCCCAGAGGCCCCCGGCCGGCATTTCCGGGAGGCATCCGAAAGCGCATACGGCCATTTCCGTCCCGCTCCCCACCACCGAGCACACGGCCCCCTGATCTCCCCGAGAACGCGCACAGGCCCCGAAGCCGGGCTTCGGGGCCTGTCGCCCGCGGGCCTCACCATTGGCGCCGCGCGTGGGTCACCCTTTGACGCAGATGATCTGGCGCAGGTGGGCGACGACCTCGACCAGGTCGCTTTGGGCCGAGATGACCTCGTTGATGTCCTTGTAGGCGGCGGGGATCTCGTCGAGGACACCGACGTCCTTACGGCACTCCACCCCCTTGGTCTGCTCGATCAGGTCGGCCTGGGTGAAGGTCTTCTTCGCCTTGTTGCGGCTCATCCGCCGTCCGGCTCCGTGGGAGGCGGAGTTGAACGACAACGGGTTGCCCAGGCCACGGACGATGTAGGTGCCGGTGGCCATCGACCCGGGGATGATGCCGAGCTCGCCCCTGCCGGCCCGGATGGCCCCCTTGCGGGTGACCAGCACGTCCACGCCCTCGTAGGTCTCCTCGGCCACGTAGTTGTGGTGACAGGAGATCCACTCGTCGAACCGCACCCGGGGGAAGGACCGGCGCAGCACGTCACAGGTCAACCCCATCATGACGTCGCGGTTGCGGCGGGCGTAGTCCTGGGCCCAGAACAGGTCGCGCCGGTAGGCCTGCATCTGCGGCGTGCCGGCGATGAACACGGCCAGGTCGCGGTCGGGAAGGTCCTGGTTGTGCGGGAGCCGGCGCGCCTGTTCGATGTGGTACTCGGCGAGCTCCTTGCCGATGTTGCGGGAGCCGGAGTGCAGCACCGCCCAGACCGTCGCGTCGTCGTCGAGGCAGATCTCCAGGAAGTGGTTGCCGCCGCCCAGCGTCCCGATCTGCTTGGCGGCGCGTTCGCGCCGGCCGCGCACGGCGGGCGCCAGCGTCTCGAACCCCTCCCAGAAACGGCCCCAGTCGGAGGTCGCGAGCCCGTGCACGCGGCGTGGATCGACGGGGGTGTCGTGCATGTGGAAGCCGACGGGGATCGCCTTCTCCAGGCTGGAGCGCAGCCGGCCGAGGTCGTCGGGCAGGTCCTCGGCCCGCAGCGAGGTCTTGACCGCGGTCATGCCGCAGCCGATGTCCACTCCGACCGCCGAGGGGGAGACGGCGTCGCGCATGGCGATGACCGAGCCGACCGTCGCGCCCTTGCCGTAGTGGACATCGGGCATGACGGCCAGGCCGTGGACCCACGGCAGCATGGTGACGTTGCGCAGCTGGTCCATGGCCGCCTGTTCGACCGTCGCCGGGTCGGCCCACATCCGGATGGGGACCCGGACCCCGGGGGCTTCGGTGTGCGGCATGGGCCTCCTCCTCGTCAATCGGGCGGAACGGCACGGTGGGTCATGTTCACCGTGTCCCAACCATCAAGTCAGAAGCCACCACAGGAGGGCAAATCATTTCTCGCCGCGGATGCCCGGGCGGATCCGGCCGGACCGGCTCCGGCTCACCCCCCGATGGCCGACATCGGGCGGGAGGGTTGCAGGAAACTGGGGTCGTTGATGCCGTGCCCCGGAAGCTTGCCGGCGACCGCGGCCCGCCACCGCTGGGCGATCTCCTCGTCGTCCGCCCCGCCGCGCAACAGCGCGCGCAGGTCCGACTCCTCACGGGCGAACAGGCAGTTGCGGATCTGTCCGTCGGCGGTCAGCCGGACGCGGTCGCAGGCACCGCAGAAGGGGCGGGTCACCGAACCGATGACGCCGACCCGTTGCGGTCCACCGTCGACCCAGAACACCTCGGCGGGCGCGCTGCCGCGCTCGGCGTCGCCGGCGGGCTCCAGGTGGAACTCCGCGCTGAGGCGGTCGAGGATCTCCTCGGCGGTGATCATGTTGTCGCGCCGCCAGCCGTGCTGGGCGTCCAGCGGCATCTGTTCGATGAAGCGCAGCTCGTAGCCGTGGTCGAGGCAGTAGCGCAGCAACCGCGTCGCCTCGTGGTCGTTGACACCGCGCATGAGGACCGCGTTGACCTTGACCGGGACGAGGCCGGCCGCGGCGGCCCCGGCCATGCCCTCGAGTACGTCGTCCAGACGCCGGCGGCGGGCGAGCCGTTCGAACACGTCGGGGTCGAGCGTGTCGAGGGAGACGTTGACCCGCCGCAGTCCCGCCTCGGCCAGGGCCGGAGCCAGGCGGGCCAGCCCGATCCCGTTGGTGGTCAGGGCCGTGGTGGGCCGGGGTTCCAGTGCCGTGGTGGCGGCGACGATCCCGGGCAGGCCACGCCGCAGCAGCGGTTCGCCGCCGGTGAAGCGCACCTCCTCGATCCCCAGCATCGTCACACCGATGCGGATCAGCCGGTTGAGCTCGTCGTCGGTGAGCAGTTCGGGTTTGGGCAGCCAGTCCAGGCCCTCGGGGGGCATGCAGTAGGAGCAGCGCAGGTTGCACCGATCCGTGAGGGAGACCCTCAGATCGGTGGCTGTCCTTCCATAGGAATCGGCCAACACTGGCGTCACCTCCCATGACGGCGGCGGATGGGGTGCGGGGCGCGGAGTCCTCGGTCGCCTCCCGCCACTTCCCCACCCTAGAAGAGAGCACCACCGTGTTTCCAAGCAGGGAACGGGCGGAACGCCCCCGTTCTCTTCCGTTGTGCCTCCCCTGCCCCGTCGCATCGCCCCGGCCTCGTCGAAAGACACGGGAAGGCGCCGCCCCTCGGCGCCGGATTCGGTGTTTCGCACGGCCCTGCCCGAGGACTAGCCTTCCGGTGGCGCACCCGAGCATGGAGGAGAGGACGGGCACGTGGTCGGCACACGGGAGTGGGGGCTGCCGGGCGGTCCCGGCGGATCGGAACGGCTGTTCGCCAAGGCGTGGGCGGCCACCTCCGCCGAGCCCACCTGGCTGGCCGTGCTGGTGCACGGCTACGGTGAGCACATCGGGCGTTACGAGCAGGTCGCCCGGTTCCTTTGCGAGCGTGGCGCGGCCGTCTACGGCCTGGACCATCGCGGGCACGGCCGTTCCTCGGGGGAACGGGTGCTGATCGAGGACTTCGCCGAGGTCGTCGACGACGTGCACCGCGTCGTCACCCAGGCCCGCACGGCCTACCGGTCGCTGCCCCTGGTGCTGGTCGGTCACTCCCTGGGCGGGTTGATCGCGGCCCGCTACACCCAGCGCCACCCTGACGGGGTCAGCGGTCTCGTGCTGTCGGGGCCGGTGCTGGGGCGCTGGACGGTGGCGGAGGAGCTTTTGGCCGCCACCCCGATCCCCGAGACCCCGATCGATCCGGCGACGCTGTCGCGCGATCCCTCGGTCGGCGCCGCCTACGTCGCCGACGAGCTGGTCTGGCACGGCCCGTTCAAACGTCCCACGCTCGCGGCGATCACCACGGAGCTTGGGCGGATCACCGAAAGCGGTCGCACCCACCTGCCGCTGCTCTGGCTGCACGGCTCGCAGGACCGGCTGGTGCCGGTGGCGGACACGCTGGTGGGCATCACGGACTTCGCGGGCCCCGACTTCACCGCCCGGTTGTTCCCCGGGGCGCAACACGAGGTGTTCAACGAGACGAACCGCGCGGAGGTGCTGGAGGAGGTCGCCCGCTTCGCCGGGCGTTTCACGGGGTGAGGCGCGAGGTGACCGCGGCACGCCGCGCGGGAGGGTGCGGCCCGTTCAGGAGCGGTACAGCTCCTCGATCTCGCGGGCGTACCTGGCCTGGACGACGCGGCGTTTGAGCTTGAGCGAGGGGGTCAGCTCCTCGCTCTGCGCGGTCCACTCCACCGGCAGCAGCCGCCATCTCTTGACCTGCTGCACGCGGGCCAGCCTGCGGTTGGCCCGGGCGACCGCCTCTCCCACCTCGGCCAGCACCGCCGGGTGGCGGGCGAGCTCGGCGAGGTCGGTGGTGTCCACGCCGGCCTCGCGCGCCCAGGCCGGCGCGACATCGGGGTCGAGGGTGAGCAGCGCGACCGGGTAGGGGCGGCGGTCTCCGTAGGCGAGCGCCTGGCCGATGAGCCGGTGCTCCTTGAGGAGGTTCTCGATCGCGGCCGGCGCGATGTTCTCCCCTCCCGCCGTGATGATCAGCTCCTTCTTGCGGTCCACGACGTAGAGGAACCCGTCGGCGTCGATACGCCCGATGTCGCCGGTGTGCAGCCAGCCGTCGGCGTCGAACAGGGCGGCGCTGGCCCGCGGCAGGCCGTGGTAACCGGCGGTGTTGACCGGACCGCGCACCTGGATCTCGCCGTCCTCGGCGACGCGCACCTCGATGCCGTCCAGCGGACGGCCGACGCTGCCGAACCTGTAGGCGTCGGCGCGGTTGGCGGAGACCGCGCCGCAGTTCTCGGTCATGCCGTAGATGTCGCGGATGGTGATGCCCAGTCCGGCGAAGAAGCGCAGCACCTCCTCGGGCATCGGCGCGGCGGCGCTGGCGTAGTAGGTCGCGCGGTCCAGGCCGATGAGCCCGCGGATCGGGCGGAGTACCTGCGCGTCGACCCGGGCGTAGCGTTCGGCCAGCGCGGGGGCGGGCTCGTGTCCGTACTGTCCGGCCATGACGTGGGCGCGGGCGACCTCGGCCGCGTCCTCGATCGCGGCGCGCCGGTGCGCCGGTGCGGCGGCGAGCGCGGTGGACAGCCTCGCCTGGAGCTTCTCCCACACCCGCGGAACACCGAACAGCCCGTCGGGCCGCACCAGGCCGAGGTAGGCGCCGAGCTGGTCGTGGTCGGGACAGAAGTGGACGTGACCGCGGACCTTGATCGGCATGTAGACGCTCAGGACGCGCTCGGCGATGTGCGCCAGGGGCAGGTAGGACAGCGTGACCCCGTGCCGGGGGAGGTTGGTGGCCCGTTGGGCGACGGTGACCTGGTAGAGGACCTGGTGGTGGGTCTCGTGGACCCCCTTGGGTTCGCCGGTGGTGCCGGAGGTGTAGAGGAGCGTCGCGTCGTCCCCGGGGGTCACCGCCTCCATGCGCCGGGCGACCTCGGGGTCACCGGTGTCGTGGCGCCGCCGTCCCATCTCCTGGAAGCGGGCCCAGCCGAGGACGCGCCGGCCGGCGATCCGGCCTTCGGGGGGCACCGCGTCGGGGTCGCGCAGGACGAGGGTGTGCAGGTGGGGCAGCCGGTCCAGGATCGGCTCCCAGCAGGCGAGCTGGTCCGTCCCGTCGAGCACGGCGACCTTGGCGGAGCAGTCGGCGGCGATGTAGGCGATCTGCTCGGGGGCGAGGGTGGCGTAGACCGTCAGCGGGACCGCGCCCGCGTGCACCGCTCCAAGGTCGGCGAGCAGGTGCTCGGCGCGGTTGGGCAGCATCAGTGCGACGACGTCGCCGGGGGCGACGCCGATCTCGACGTAGGCGGCCGCGGTCTTCAGGACCGCGCTTCGGTACTGCCGCCAGGTGAGGGTCCGCCAGGTGTCGCCCACCCGGTCGGAGAGGGCGGGGGCCTCTCCGCTGTCGTCGGCGGCGTCGCGGAACCAGTCGATCAGCGTCTTGTCCTTGATCTCGGCCTCTACCTCGGCACGCGCGCGCAGCACGTCGGTCGTTCCCATGGCCTCACTCCGCTCAGCACATGTGATCCAGATCACGACATATGCGCACATCGCACCACGGAGCATGGCCACTTTCAAGAGATGGTCACGCATTCGTCAACCAGGGCATATCCAGCCATCGGGACAATGCCGGCGCCTCGGAGCTACACGTACAGCTCACGCGGGGTCGGAGCCGGACGGGCCACCGTGTCGGCGTAGGCGCCGGCGAGCCGGCGGACCGCGTCCACCAGGATCTCGGGTGGCTGGGTGTAGGCCAACCGGACGTAGTGCTCCAGGGTGCCCTCGGCGCCGAAGACCGGTCCCGGCGCGGGGTGGACCCCGTGGCGGTGGGCGTTCTCCCCCAGCGTGCTCGCCACCGGGTGGGGCAGCCGGGCCCACAGGACCAGTCCCCCTTCGGGAAGGACGAACTCCCAGTCCGGCAGCCGCTCGCGCAGGGCGGCGGCGAGCGCGTCCCGGTTGCGCCGGAGCTGACGGCTGCGCTCGGCCCGGATGCGCATGACGTCGGAGAGCAGATGGGTGACCGTCAACTGTTCGAGGACGGGACTGGCCAGGTCGAAGCGTTGCCGCAGCGCCATCAGCCGCGCCGCCATGGGCGGCGTCGTGCGGATCCAGCCGATCCGCAGACCACCCCACAGCAGTTTCGCGGCCGACCCCACGGTGTGCACGCGGCCATCGGTGTCGTGGACCGCCACGGGGGCGGGCTGCTCACCCGAGTCGATCGCCAGCTCCGCGACGGACTCGTCGATGATCAGCGCGGTCCCCGCGCGGCGCGCCCCGGCCACGAGTTCGGCCCGTTGCCCGTCGTCCATGAGCGCCCCGGTCGGGTTGTGGAAGTCGGGGATGAGGTAGGCCAGGGCCGGGCGCCACTGGCGCAGGGCGTCGAGGAGGTACTCCATCTCCCAACCCCGCGGCGAGACGCCGACGGGGCGCAGCCGCGCTCCCAGATGGCGCGCGGTGTCCAGGGGGTGGGGGTAGGTCGGCGATTCCACCACGACGCCGTCCCCCGGCCCCACCAGCAGCTCCATCAGCAGCGCGACGGCCTGCTGGGCGCCGTTGGTGACGAAGATCTGTTCGGGCGTGGTGGGCAGACCGCGCTCGACGTAACGGCGGGCGACGGCGTGGCGCAGCTCGGGGAGTCCCAGCGGGGCGTACCCCTGGCCGCCCACATGGGCGGCGAGCTGTTCCCCGGCCAACCGCGCGGCGGTCCGAAGACCGTCGATGGCCGGGGGCGCGGCGACCCCGAGGTCGATGTGCTCGGTGTCGGGGACGAACGGGGCCAGCCCCCCGGCCCCGACACCGGGGAGGACCGTCCAGCTCCCGGCCCCCTGGCGGCTGTCCAGGTAGCCGTTCTCCCGCAACCAGGCGTAGGCCGCCGTCACGGTGTTGCGGCTGACCCCCAGCGCGGTCGCGAGGTCGCGTTCGGCGGGCAGGCGGGTGTGGGTGGGAACGCGCCCGTCCAGGACGAGCCCGCTGATCGCGCGGGCCACCGCCAGGTAGTAGGGGCGGGTCCGCGGAATGGCTCCGATGAGCCGGGCCAGGAGATGACCGTTGATTCGCCGTTCGCCGACCACCATGGTGCCACTTTCCGGGATTGGCCCTACAACAGGCGGATTAAACACGTCAATATTACGCACATGGTCCGTTTCACCCCCTTCCCTCCTTCCACTCGCCACACCCTGTCCGCTATATCCCGTTTTAGGCGCCGTGTACTCATTACCCCGATGCTGCCGCGCCCACGGATGCGCCGACTTCTCCAGCTGTACGTCGGCCTGTACCTGTACGGGTTGGGGGGCGCGCTCCAGGTGAGCTCACACCTGGGCGCCATGCCGTGGGACGTCCTCCACCAGGGCCTGTCCCGCCAGACCGGACTGTCCATCGGCACCTGGAGCATCACCGTCGGCGCGCTGCTGATCCTGCTGTGGATCCCCCTGCGCCAACGCCCCGGCCTGGGCACGCTCAGCAACGTCGTCATCGTCGGGGTGTCGGTGGACCTCTCCCTGGCCTGGCTCCCCCAGCCCGACTCCCTGGGCTGGCGCTGCCTGCTCCTGGCGCTCGGCATCCTGACCACCGCCGTGGCCACCGGCTGCTACATCGGGGCCGGCCTGGGCCCCGGCCCGCGCGACGGGCTCATGACCGGACTGGCCGCACGGGGGCTGTCGGTGCGCCGGGCCCGCACCGGCATCGAGGTGGCCGTGGTGATCGTCGGGTTCCTCCTCGGCGGTACCGTGGGCGTGGGCACCCTGCTCTTCGCGCTGACCATCGGTCCGCTCGCCCAGGTGTTCCTGCCGTTGTTCGGCATCGCGGAACCGGCCGCGCGCCCCGCCGAGGACTGAGCCCGGCCGGTCGCGGGCGGGCGCACTCCCAAGCCCTCTGTCCATTGATTCACAATTGATCGCGAAAAGCTCCGGATGCACATCTTTTCCCGGTAGCGTGGGCCCCAGCGTCGTCCATCCGGCGCCCGGGTGAACGGCGGCCCGTGGCAGGGCGACGGGACGGTCGGACCTGCGCCACCGACACCGGCCCGGCGAGCGCGGGAGAACGGGATCTCCTACCCCGCAGAGTTGGATACGGTACGTCCGCAAGAACGTGATCTTTGTCTGAATCTGGAGTTTTCGGGGGGTGATCCGCGTGCCTGGCTGGATCGAGGACTACGCACTGATCGGCGACATGCAGACCGCTGCTCTGGTAGGCCGCGACGGCTCTATCGACTGGTTGTGTCTCCCCCATTTCGATTCCCCCGCCTGCTTCGCAGCGGTGCTCGGGGACGAGCAGAATGGGAACTGGTGGATCCGGCCCGCGACGGCCGAGCCACGGGCCACTCGGCGCCGCTACCGCCCCGAGACCCTGATCCTGGAGACGGAGTGGGACACCCCCGAGGGCACCGTCCGGATCATCGACTTCATGCCGCCGCGCGGCGGCGCGCCCCACATCGTGCGCATCGTCGAGGGCGTGCGTGGAACGGTGCGGATGAGCACCTCGCTACGGCTGCGCTTCGACTACGGCAACGTGGTCCCCTGGATCCACCGCAACGGCACCGAGGTGGTGGCCGTCGCCGGACCCGATTCGGTGTGGATCAGCTCCCCCGTCCCCCTGGAGGGTCACAACTTCACCCACGACGCGACCTTCGTCGTCAGCGCGGGGCAGCGCATCCCCTTCGTCATGACCTGGCACCCCTCCCACGTCGAGGAGTCCGACCACCTCGACGCCGAGAAGGCGCTCTCCCGGACCGAACGCTTCTGGCACGAGTGGGTCGAGAAGTGCACCTACGAGGGCGACTACCGCGACGCGGTCATCCGCTCCCTGATCACCCTCAAGGCCCTCACCTACCAGCCCACCGGCGGCATCGTCGCCGCTCCCACCACCTCGCTGCCCGAGGACATCGGCGGGGTGCGCAACTGGGACTACCGCTACTGCTGGCTGCGCGACGCCACGATCACGTTGGAGGCGCTGATCCGCAGCGGCTACACCGACGAGGCACAGGCCTGGCGCGAATGGCTGGTGCGCGCGGTGGCCGGCGAGCCCCAGCACATGCAGATCATGTACGGGGTGCGCGGCGAGCGCCGGCTCGCCGAGTGGGAGGCCGAATGGCTGCCGGGTTACGAGAACTCCCGCCCGGTGCGCATCGGCAACGCCGCCGTCGGCCAGTACCAGCTCGACGTCTACGGCGAGGTGATGGACGTGTTGCACCTGGCCCGACGCTCGGGGCTGCAAGGGGGCGAGCACGTGTGGGGTCTACAGCGCTCGCTCGTCAACTACCTGGAGTGGTGCTGGGACGAACCCGATGAGGGCCTGTGGGAGGTGCGTGGCCCGCGCCAGCACTTCGTGCACTCCAAGGTGATGGCCTGGGTGGCCGCCGACCGCGCGGTGCGCATGATCGAGGAGTTCGGCAAGGAGGGGCCGGTCGAGCGCTGGCGGGCGCTGCGCGACACCATCCACGCCGAGGTGTGCGAGTACGGCTACGACTCCCAGCGCAACACCTTCACCCAGTACTACGGCAGCGAGGAGCTGGACGCCGCGCTGCTGCTCATCCCCGAGGTGGGTTTCCTGCCCTACGACGATCCGCGCGTCATCGGCACGATCGAGGCGATCCGCGACGACCTGATGGTCGACGGTTTCGTCCTGCGCTACCGGACCGACCGCGAGGGCGTCGCCGACCAGCTGCCCGGTGACGAGGGCGCCTTCCTGGCGTGCAGCTTCTGGATGGCCAACGCGCTGCTGTCGATCGGCCGCGAGAAGGAGGCCCGGGAGCTGTTCGGCCGGCTGCTGGCCCTGCGCAACGACGTCGGGCTCCTCGCCGAGGAGTACGACCCGCGCCTGGGCCGGCAGGTGGGGAACTTCCCGCAGGCGTTCAGCCACGTGCCCCTGGTGACGACGGCGTTGAACCTGTCCCACCAGGACGGCCACCGCCGCGCCGAGCCCTGATCCCGTCCCGCGCGTTCTCGCCGCGATCCGCTCGCGGCGAGAACGCGCGCTTGTGCGCAACATGGACGTCCAGGTTCCCGTCTGAGGGTGACTTCTTCCCCACCCCACAGTGATAGCGCCCTTCCCCGCTGTTACGGGAAGACCTATCGGGACAGGGTGACGGGCATGAACGTCACGACCGACATCCCGGCCCGGATGGACCGGCTCCCCTGGGCCCGATGGCACTGGCTCGTTCTCGTCGGCCTGGGCAGCGTGTGGATCCTCGACGGCCTTGAGGTCACGATCGTGGGCGCGGTCGGGTCGCGCATCACCGAGCCCGGCAGCGGCCTGGGCATCAGCGAGGCCCAGGTCGGCCTGGCGGCGTCGATCTACATCGTGGGCGCCTGCCTGGGAGCGCTCTTCTTCGGCCATCTGACCGAACGCTACGGGCGCCGGCGCATCTTCCTCGCCACGCTCGGCGTCTACCTCACCGCCACCGTGCTCACGGCGCTGTCCGGCAACGCCCTGTGGTTCTACGTCTGCCGGTTCTTCACCGGATTCGGGATCGGCGGCGAGTACGCCGCCATCAACTCCGCGATCGACGAAATGGTGCCCGCCCGGTTGCGCGGCCGGATCGCGTTGATCGTCAACGGCTCCTACTGGTTGGGGGCCGCGGCCGGTGCCGCGATGGCCTTCCCCCTGCTCGATCCGGATCTGCTCCCCGAGGACATCGGCTGGCGGCTGACGTTCGCGATCGGCGGCCTGCTCGGCCTGATCATCATCGTCGTGCGGCGGATCGTCCCCGAGAGTCCACGCTGGCTGGTCATCCACGGCCGTGAGGAGGAGGCCGAGCGCGTGGTCCGTCGGATCGAGGCGGAGGTCGAACGCGAGACCCACCGCGACTGGCTTCCCGAACCCGCGAGCACGCTGACGCTGGAGCAGCGCACCACCACGACGTTCCGCGAGGTGGGCACCACGCTGGTGCGCACCTATCCGCGCCGCACCCTGCTCGGCCTGGCGTTGTTCGCGGGACAGGCGTTCCTGTACAACGCGGTGTTCTTCACCCAGGCCCTGGTGCTGACCACGTTCTTCGACGTCCCCTCCGCCGTGGCCCCCCTGTTCATCGTGCCCCTGGCCCTGGGTAACTTCCTCGGTCCGGTCCTCCTCGGCCCCCTGTTCGACACGCTGGGACGGCGGCCGATGATCGCCGCCACCTACATCGGCTCCGGTCTGCTGCTGATCGGCACCGGAGCGCTGTTCCAGGCCGAGGTCCTCACCGCCACCACCCTGACGCTGTGCTGGTGCGCGGTGTTCTTCGTCGCCTCAGCGGGGGCGAGCTCGGCCTACCTGACCGTCAGCGAGATCTTCCCGATGGAGACCCGCCCTCAGGCCATCGCCCTCTTCTACGCGATTGGAACCGCCCTCGGCGGCATTTTGGGGCCTGGACTGTTCGGTGCCCTTGTCGCAAGCGGCGACATCGGACAGGTCACATTCGGGTACTACCTGGGCGCGGGCCTGATGATCTTGGGGGGATTGGTCGAACTTTTCCTTGGAGTTGAAGCCGCACGGCGTTCCCTGGAGGACATCGCGGACCCGTTGAGCAGAAAGACGGCCGCGCCGACGTGATCCCGCGTCCGGCGCCAGGGCGGGATGGGGTGAAGGGTTGACGGTAGCCGCGGTACAGACCAACCTCCTGGATTTCACCGGGCAGGGATGGCCCCAGTTGGTCGCTCTGTCGGCCGCGCTGATCCTGTGCTCGCTGATCGGGTTGGAACGCGAACTGCGCCAGAAGAGCGCCGGACTGCGCACGCACACCCTGGTCGGACTCGGCGCAGCGCTGTTCATGCTGGTGAGCAAGTACGGCTTCGGTGACATCCTGAACGGCACCACCATCATGTTGGACCCCTCACGGGTGGCCGCCCAGATCGTCTCGGGCATCGGTTTCATCGGTGGGGGGCTGATCTTCGTCCGCCGCGACATGGTGCGCGGTCTGACCACCGCCGCCGCGGTGTGGGTGTCGGCGGCGGTGGGAACGGCGTGCGGCGCGGGGCTGTGGGTGATCGCGACGTTCGTGACCCTCGCCCACTTCGTCGTCACCTACGGATATCCGGTGCTGCTCCGGTTGCTGACCCGCTCCGTCCCCAAGACCTCGACGCTGCGGATCGGCTACGAGGACGGCCGGGGTGTGCTGCGCTCGATCCTCTCCCTGGCCACCCGGCGGGGCTTCACCATTCAGCAGGTCGACACCAACCGCCGCGGCGACGACGGTTGGCCCGGAGGGCCGGCGATCGATCTCGTCCTGCGTGTCCGTGGCAGGGGCGACGCCAACGAGCTGGCCGTGGAACTGTCCGAGACCGAGGGGGTGCTGCGCGTGGGTGTCGGGGTCGCGCCGGAGGACGAGGGGGAGTGAGCCGCGACGCCGCCCGGCCGCGGCGGCGCCTCGCCCGGTCGCCCGGATCCCCGCCGCCCCCTGCGACCGTCGAGGAGCATGGGTGCCGCCGTGCCGACCGAGGCCGGACCGTCGCGCGGCCCCCGCGCAACGGTCCGCCCTCCTGGGGCGTCCCCGCGCCTCCCGCGCCCCGGTGGGCTCCCCCGGAAAACAACGGAGACGCGAGGAGGGCGAACGGCTACGCTGCCGCGGGGGATCTCCCGCGGGAAGGGTGAGGCGGTGCGCGACGTGCTGGCCGGACGCTACCGGCTGACGGAGAGACTCGGCGGCGGTGGGATGGGCGAGGTGTGGCGGGGCCGCGACGAGCGGCTCGGCCGCGCGGTGGCGGTCAAGCTGTTGCGGCCGGAACTGGTCGACGACGACCTGACGGTGGCCCGCTTCCACCGTGAGGCGCGCGTGACCGCCCGACTCGCCGGGCACCCCAACATCGTCATCCTCTACGACTACGGCGTCCACGAGGAGTCGGTCTATGCCGTGATGGAACTGGTGCGCGGCCTTCCGCTCAGCGGCGTGTTGCGGGAGCGGCGCAGGCTCCCGGTGCCCCTGGCGGTGCGCTGGGGAGCCCAGGTGTGCGCCGGACTGGCCGCGGCGCACACGCTGGGAGTCGTGCACCGGGACGTCAAACCGGGCAACCTCATGGTCACGGCCTCGGGCGGCGATCCCGACGGCGAGGGGACCGTCAAGATCCTCGACTTCGGCATCGCCGGCCTCCACGGCGCCGCGGCGCACGGTCGGCGCCCCGCCCGGACCGGCGACGTGTTCGGCACTCCCCTGTACATGTCCCCGGAGCAGGCTCAGGGGCTGCCGGTCGGCGTCGCGGGCGACCTGTACTCCTTCGGGACGATCCTGTACCGGATGCTGACCGGGGAACCCCCCTTCCACGCCGAGGACGTCCTCGCGGTCCTTCGCATGCACATCCACGAGGCGCCTCGCCCGCCTCACCGGCTCCGGCCGGACCTTCCCATGGAACTGTCGGACCTGGTGCTGGAGTTGTTGGCGAAGGACCCGTGGCGCCGCCCCCGCGACGCCGCGCAGGTGGGCGCCCGCTTGGCCGCCCTGCTGGCCGGGACCGGGACGGCCAGGCGCGCCACCGTCGCCACGCCACCCCCGGCCGCCACCGTCCCGGCCGCACCGCCACCCGGCCCGCTGGGGCACCGTGCCCTCGAACAGGGCCCGGTGGACATCGGGGAACGGGCCGCCTCGGGCGGTGCCGCGGCCGACGCCCTGGCCGAGCCGGTCGACGTGCCGGGCGAGGACCTTCCCGAGACCCTTCGCGCGCGGCGCGGACAGGCCCTCCGGTGGGACAGGGCCGGCGCGCCGGAACGGGCGGTCGAACTGTTCGGCGGCCTCCTGCCCGATGTGGAGCGGCTTTATGGCCCCCGCCACCCCGAGACGTTGACGGTACGCCACCACCTCGCCGTCAACATGAGCCGCTGTGGACGGCACGCCGAGGCCGCGCGCCTGCGCGCGGCCCTGCTGCCCGACCTGACCGCGGCATACGGGGAGGGCTCCGAGCGGGTCCTGCTCACCCGCCTGCACCTGGCCTTCGACGTCGGCGGGGCGGGACACCACCGACGCGCGGCGGTCCTGCTGGGGGAGCTGGTCGGTGACCTGAGCCGGGCCCTGGGACCCGACGACCCGAACACGTTGGCCGCGCGCCACCACCGCGCGGCCCACACCGGGCACGCGGGCGACCCCGCCGGGGCCGCCCGCCAGTACCACGACCTGCTCGCCGACCAGGTGCGGCTGTACGGCTCCGAGGACGCGCGCACCGCTCGGGCACGGGACCGGTTGGCGCACTGGTGGGAGCGCGCCCACTGACGCACACCGCCCCGCTGGTGGGCGTTTCGTGGCGAATACGGTCATGCTTGTCGCCGTCCGCCGATAGTGTCAACGCCATGTCAGGACGACCGTTGAACGAAATCATGGAGCCCGGCTGGGCCAAGGCCATGGAGCCCGTCGCCGGCCGGATCTCGCAGATGGGGGACTTCCTGCGGGCCGAGGTCGCCGCGGGCCGCACCTACCTGCCGGCCGGGAAGGACGTGCTGCGCGCCTTCCAGCAGCCCTTCGACGACGTCCGGGTGCTCCTCGTGGGACAGGACCCCTACCCCACTCCCGGGCACGCGGTGGGTCTGAGCTTCTCCGTGGCGCCGGACGTCAAGCTGCCGGGCAGCCTGCGCAACATCTACAAGGAGTACACCGAGGACCTGGGGCTGCCCATGCCCTCCAACGGCGATCTCACGCCGTGGACCGAGCGCGGTGTGCTGCTGCTCAACCGCGTTCTCACGGTACTCCCGCGCAAGCCCGGCTCGCACCGCGGCAAGGGCTGGGAGGAGGTCACCGAACAGGCCATCCGCGCGCTCGCCGAGCGCGGCAAGCCGATGGTGGCGATCCTGTGGGGCCGCGACGCGCGCAACCTGCGCCCGCTGATGCCGGGCGTGCCGTGCGTGGAGTCCACCCACCCCAGTCCGATGTCGGCGCACAACGGCTTCTTCGGCTCGCGCCCCTTCAGCCGGGCCAACGCCCTGTTGGAGGAGCAGGGCGCCGAACCGGTCGACTGGCGGCTGCCCTGACCTCTCCCCTCTGGGGCGGGACGATGCCGCGCGCGGGTGCGGCATCGTCCCGCTCCGGGTGCGGCTCAGTCGGCGCTGTCCCCCGCGGCGGCCAGTTCGGCGTCGCTGCGCTCGACACAGAACTCGTTGCCCTCGGGGTCGGCGAGGACCACGAACCCCTTGCCGTCGGGCGTACGGAAGTCCGAGAGGAACGTGGCCCCGATCCCGACCAGCCGCTCCACCTCCTCGTCCCGGGTCGCCTCCGAGGGCCCCAGGTCGAGGTGGACCCGGTTCTTGACCACTTTCCCCTCGGGAACCCGGAGGAAGAGCAGCCCCGGCTGCCCGTCGGGGGTGTCGATGTAGGCCTCGTCCGCCCCGGGGCCGCTCCGCGGGTCGACCGGTACGCCGATCACCCGCGCCCAGAACTCCGCGAGCGCGTGCGGATCGGCGCAGTCGATGGTGATGTTGCGGATGGGGGACGGCATGGGGCCTCCTGATCGACGGGGACGGTGGTAGTGGCCGCACGGGCACGTGCCCGGGGGCGGGTTCCGCTAACCGTCACGGTTTGTACACAATAGGCACGCCCAGCCGGTACCGGTTTTTCGGAGAGGCCACCCCCCGCATGGCGAAGAAGCTGAGCTACACCGACGCACTACAGATCCTCGGCGCGGACGACCCCGCGGCCCTGGACTTCGCCGGACGGCTGATCGAGGGGGGACTGGGCCTGCTCGGCGTCCCGGACCTGCTGGGGGTGCGCGAAATGGTGCTCGAGCACGGCCGTGACGCGCTGGTCCGCCTGCGCGGGAGGATCGACGGCACGTCGCGCCACGACCGCAGCGAGCGCATCGCAGCGGCCCACCAGGTCATCGTCGTCACCGCCTTCTTCGAGGCGGTCGGCGAGGTGCTGGCCTCCCCCGGCTGCCCCCTGTCCCTGGCCGACCTGGAGATCACCCCGGAGGAGCAGCACGGCCTGTTCTCCTCGACGCTGACCTCGTGGAGTGTGCGTCCCCCCATCGGGTTGCGCACCGAGCGCATCGCCCGGATCTACACGTCGCGCGCCGAACTCCTCCTGCGCTTCCTGCACGGTCTGGCGGCGTGGGAGCGGCTGGGCGACGGCGAGCGCCGCACCGTGGGCGAGCTGATCCGGACCCAGGTCCCCGCCCTGGCCGAGCGGCGCTATTGGGAGTCCTACCACGCCTTGGCCGCCGACGTCGCGGAGTTCGGCGTGTGGGTGGCCGCGACCGAGCACGCGACCACGCGGGCCGACATCGACCGGCTCGCCGTGGGGCTGGCCGGCCTGGAGGAGATGGTGGGCCGTCTCCCTTCGGGGAACTCCGCCGAACGGCACCGCGCCGAGCTCACCGAGATCTACCGGCGCGTGCTGCGTCGTCCCCTGCTCAGCTCCCACGACGTTCCCGCCGGCCTGCGCCTGCCCACGATGGAGGAGGCCTACCTGGCCCCGCGCGGCCGGCTCGGGTTCACCTCGGGCGAGAGCCGGCCCTCCTCGCTCTCCTGGTGGGAGGGCGCCGAGGTCCACGAGGACCTGCAACCGCTGCTGGTGTCGCTGCTGACCCAGCCCGACGCGACGGACGGCCCCCTGGTCGTCCTGGGCCACCCCGGTGCGGGCAAGTCCAAGCTGACCGAGATGCTCGCGGCCCGCCTGCCCCTGGGCGCGTTCCTACCGATACGGGTCGAGCTGCGCGCGGTCCAGGCCGACGCCCCCATCCGACGCCAGATCGAAGAGGGCATGGCGGCGGTGCTCCACACCGACGTCGCCTGGCGGGACCTCGCCGACTCCGCCGGCGACGCGCTGCCCGTCGTCATCCTCGACGGCTTCGACGAACTGCTCCAGGCCACCGGGGTGAACCGCTCGGACTACCTGGAACGTGTGCAGGAGTTCCAACGGGACCAGTCCGCCCTGGGCCGGCCGATCGCCGTGATCGTCACCAGCCGCACCGTGGTGGCCGACCGCGTCCGCTTTCCCGAGTCGACGCCGGTGATCCTGCTGGAGCCCTTTGACGAGGGGCGGATCTCCCGGATGCTCGACGTGTGGAGCGGGCTCAACGCCGACGAGCTCCTCTCGCGCGGGCTACGGCCGCTCACCCTCGACATCGTGCTGGCCCACCGCGAGCTCGCCGAGCAGCCGTTGCTGCTGATGATGCTGATGATCTACGACGCCGACGGCAACGCCCTGCGCAACGCCACGGCCGGCCTGTCCCGGGCCGGCCTCTACCAGCAACTGCTCAGCTCTTTTGCCGAGCGGGAGGTGCGCAAACACCGCCCCCACCTGGACGCCCCCGGGTTGCGGCGCGCGATCGACGACGAGCTACGGCGCCTGGAGGTGGTGGCGATGGCCATGTTCGCCCGCCGCGGCCAGACGGTGACGGCCGAGGAGCTGGGCGCCGATCTCGCCGTGCTGTTCCCCGACTCCGGCACGCACACCGGCGATCCGGGGCTGCACGGCCGGATCGACGACGCCGACCAGGTACTCGGCCGTTTCTTCTTCGTGCACGAGGCGCGGGCCCTCCAGGACGGCGGAGCGCGCAGCGTCTATGAGTTCCTGCACGCCACGTTCGGCGAGTTCCTGGTCGCCCGGATGGTGGTGGAGGCCCTGCGGGAACTGGTCGAGGAACGCCGGCACGCGCGGCGACGGCGCTACGCCGAACCCCTCAACGACGGGCTCCTCTACGCGATCACGTCGTTTGCCGCGCTGCCGGGACGCTCGGCGGTGCTGGAGTTCGCCGACGACCTGTTGCAGGACTGGTTCACCCGTCTGCCGGAGGAACGCGGGGAGTGCCGCGCCCTGCTGGTCGACCTGTTCCGGGAGGCCCCCTTCCCTTCGCCCCACCGCTCCTTCTCCGACTACGCCCCCCGCCGGATCCCCATCACCCAGCGTCAGGCGCTGCACAGCACGAACCTGGTCGTCCTGCTGACCCTGGTCGAGGAGGGGGAGATCGACATCGCCGAGCTCTTCCCCGACTCGCGGGACCCCTGGCAGTCCTGGCGGGGGATGAGCGGGCTGTGGCGCGGGATGACCGCCGCCGAGTGGCACGGCACGATCGACGCGATCAGGGTCCGCCATCTCGGATACCTGGGAGATCGGCCGCGCAGCATGGTGCAGCGCGGCCGCCCCGAACCGGTCAACGTCGGCGAGTGCATCGGGTTCGAGCTGCGCGCCGACGTCACCGGCCCCCTCGCGGTCGCCGACCCCTACTCCATCGTCGTCCCCTATGACGGGGTCACCTCCAAACTGCTGCGCTCCATGGCCCTGCGCGCCAACGGCACCGCGAGCCGGATGGTGCTGATGCTGCTGCCCTACCTGTTCCACGCCGGTGAGGACCTGGGGACCTGGTTCGTGGACCCCATCGACCCCGACCTGGCGTGGGCGGAGACCTACGACGTACTGGAGCTGCGCCTGGGACGGCCCCGGGCCGACGCGCCCGGCCGGCTGGAGCGCTACACGCGGCTGTTGTCGAGCCCGACGCTGGGGCGGGTGGAGCTGATCGTGCTGCGCCAGGCCGCGGAGGACCTCGCGCTGACCTCCGACGCGGTCCCCGAACGCGCCGCCCTGGTGCGGGTCGTGGAGAGCTTCCTGCACGACGTCCGGTCGGCCCGGGGGATCACCACCGCCGACGTCCGTTCCGCGATGGACGCCCTGCGCCCCTTCCTGCGCCACGGCGAGACCGCCGACACGGTGCTGGGCCGGGTGATCACCGACGCGATGGAGCCGCTGGACGCCCCGCCCTCGGACGACGTGCCTGGACGACCCGTCGCTCCCGGCCGGGCGGCCCTTTACCCGGGAGGATCCGGCGGCAGCGCCGGCTGAGAAACCGCTTCCTTGCGGGAGGACGGCGGCACCGGCCCGCTGTCCTTCCCGTCCCCGCTCCGCCTCGCGTGGAAAACCACCGGCAACCCCCTGACGGGACGGGGGTGCAGGCGTCAGGATGGTCACGGCGTTCATCTCCGGATCCCGGTGACCCCTCGGTGGTGCCATGCGCGAGCCCGTCCGTTATTCCGACGCGATCCGTTTCCTCGGGGCCGACGAGGAGCGGGTGATCCACCTCATCGACCGTCTCGCCCGCGGTGAGGAGACCGACCTTCTCGCCGCCCGTACCGACCTCGTGCGCTTCGCGCACCGGGCGGTGAACCGTCTGGAGCGCGAGGCGCACCGGCTCGGCCGGTTGGAGCGCACGCGGCGCATCGCCGCGGCGCACACCGCGATCGTGGTGACCGCGTTCTTCGAGGCCCTGGACGACACCGAGCTGCCGTTCGAGCTCAACGGCCCGGGGACCGGCCTGGACGCCGCGACCGTCGACGCCTCCAGCCCCCGTCACCTCGGCGAGTTCGTGATGCTGTTGGTGGGGTCGGCGCCGCCGCTGCCCCGTCCGCAACGTCCCCCCGGTGACGCCCGCGCCCGGGTGCGCCGCTTCTACGCGCGGCGCTGCAAACAGCTCCCCGCCGTGGTGCGGCGGATGCCGATGTGGGAGGAGCTGGGCGAGGCCTACCGCAGCGCGATCGCCGACCGGCTCGGTTCCGGCCTGGCCGACCGCTGCCTGCTGCGTTACGAGGAGCTGCGCGACAAGCTCGCGGCGGGTTTCCCGGAGTTCGGGGCGTGGGCGAACCTCCACATCGAACGGCAGCGGCACGCCGCCCTGCCGGAGGCCGCGAGCGGGCTCGTCCGGTTGCGCAACCGTCTGCAGTCGATCAGCACGGGCGGCACCCCGTCGCCCGAGCGAGCGAAGGCGGCCCGGGACCACCGTGAGCGCCTCGTCGCCCCCGTCGCGGCGCTCGCCCCCGGGGCGACGGCGGTCCACCTTCCGCCGCTCGGCATCGCCTACGTCGATCCCCGCTTCCGCGCCGCCGAGATCGGGCCGGCCGCGCGGCCCCACGACCCCGAGTGGTGGGAGACGGCCTCGCGGGTACGCGACGACCTGGCGGAGTTCCTTCTGGGCCACCTGACCTCTCCCCGGGCGTTGAGCGCGCCGCTGGTCGTCCTCGGCCCCTCGGGTTGCGGAAAGACCGCGTTGACCCACGTGCTGGCGGCCCGCCTTCCCGAGGCCGACTTCGCGGTGGTGCGGGTCGCGGCGCACGAGCTCGCCCCCGGGGACGGCACCGCCGAGATCACCGGGCGGCTGCGCGGTGTCGTCGACCCGGTCCTGGAGGAGTCCGCGCGCGGGGACGGCGCGTTGCCCGTGCTCGTCCTGGATGGTCTGGAGGAGTTGACCAGCCGCGCCACCGTGTCGCGTTCGGAGCTGCTGGAACGGCTGTCACGCTTCCAGCGGGAGCGGGCCGGTGGTGACGCCCCCGTGGTGATCGTGGTGACCTGCCGCGACCTGACGGCGGTCCGGGTGCGTTTCCCTGCCGGCAGCGTCGCGGTGCGTCTGGAGGACTTCACCGACGATCAGATCGCCGCGTGGCTGGACACCTGGAACCGGGTCAACGCCGGCTACTTCAGCCATAACGGGGTGGCCCCCTTGGACATCGAGGCCCTCACCCCCCACCTGGGGTTGGCGCGCAGGCCGATGCTCCTGCTGCTGCTCGCCCTCTACGACGGTGTCGGCAACGCGCTGCGCCGGCTGTCGGCACCCCTGCGCGAGACCGTGCTCTACGAGCGCTGGCTTCGCCGGCTCGCCGAGAGCGCCGACCGCGCCGACCCCCGTGTGACCGGCCGCCCTCCCGAAGCCGACACCGACCCGCCCGTGCGCACCGGCCGGATCGAGCGCGCCCTGCTCACCACGTCGCTGATGGCGTTCTCCATGTTCAACCGCGGGGGCTGGCACGCGCCGGCCGAGGTGATCGCCGAGGACCGCTCCCGGCTGCTGCACTGGCCGCCGCACTGTGCCCCGCCCCTGGATCCGGCCCGGATGGGCTGCGCCGTCCCCGCCGACGGCCCCGTGGGACGGCTGTCGTTCACCCACCCGGCGCTCGGCGAGTACCTGGTGGCCCGTCTCGTCGCCGAGGAGTTGGCCGACCTGGCCGAGGCCCGGGTCCGCGACCTGCGCGCGATCCGGCCATCGCCACCCGACGACATGTTCCTGCGCGCGTTGCTGTCCTTCACTCCGCTGTCGGTGTCGGGCGAGATACCGAGGTTCCTCACCGAACGGCTGTCGCTCCTGGCTCCGGGGATCCGCGACGAGCTGCGCATCGTCCTGGCCGAACTGTTACGCGGCCCCGGCGTGGCCCACCACGACCACCCCTATGGGGGCTACGCACCGGTTCCCGCCAGTGTGGCCGCGCGTGAGGCCGCCTACACCGCCAACCTGATGCTGGCCCTGGTCGCCGTCCACGGCGGGGCGGTCCCCCTGCGCGACCTGTTCGGCGCCGACGCCGTGCGGCGCTGGCGCCGCCACGCCCACCTGTGGAAGTCCCAGCTTCCCCCGGAACAGTGGGTGAGCCTGGTGTATGCGCTGGAGGTGCGGGAGGGCCATGACGGGCTGACCGTAGGCCCCGGCGCCGTCTGCGCCGCGGGGTGCGCCGGCACGCCCCCGAGCGCGCAGACCGACCTGGAGTTCGTGGCCCGCGAGTGCGCTCTGCTCGCCGACTCCGGCACCCAGCGCCTCGTGCACGCCCTGGAACCGTTGGTGCGCGTCTTCGGCGGGGACGTGACCGCGCGACGTGACGACGCGCCCTCGGACGCGCACGTCCTGATGACGCTGGCGTTCGGTCCCGTGGACGGTGGTGACGACGTGCTGGTCGCCGCCTATGAGCGGGCGTTCGAACTGGCCGACGGTCTCGACTCCGACGAGCGACTGCGTTTCCAGGTGTTCGTCTTGCGCCAGTTGCGCGGTCACGCCCACCGGCTCGGCGCGCGGCTGGTCCCGCTTCTGGCCCGCCATGTCCGCCCCATCGGCGTGGCCAAGGGGGCGCGCGCGTCGGTGCGCCGCCTCGCCCAGGAACACAACGACCACGTCGAGGCGGTCCGCGCGGTGCTGGCGGGACGGTGGTGAGCGGCCCGCTCCACCGCCCGCCGTCTCAGCCCGCGTCGCCGAGGATCCGGCGCGCCAGTTCGGGCAGCACCCGTCCGATGGGGTCGCGCAGCAGCGCGTCGGCCACCTCGTCGTAGGGGGTGGGCTGGGCGTTGACGATCACCAGCCCGGCTCCCCCTTCTACCGCGAGGTCGCACAGGCCGGCGACCGGATGTACCGACAGCGACGTGCCGACGGCGAGGAACAGGTCGCACTCCTGCGCGGCGTCGATGGCTGCCTGGAGCACGTCCTCCCGCAACCGCTGTCCGAAAGAGATCGTGTCGGCCTTCTGGATGCCGCCGCAGCGTCGGCACTTCGGGTCGGACTCCTCCTCCAACCGCTCCAGGACCTCGGGGGTGGGAGTGCGCAGTCCACAGGCCAGGCACACGACCCGGTGGATGGTGCCGTGGACCTCGATGACGTGGTCGGGGTCGGTTCCGGCCTGCTGGTGGAGACCGTCGATGTTCTGGGTGACGAGCGCGTGCAGCCGGCCGGCCCGGTTGAGGTCGGCCAGCGCGCGGTGCGCGGCGTTGGGCTCGGCCTCCCAGATCGGGCTGGCGCGCCGCATCTGCCAGACCCTGCGGCGCACGTCGGCGTCGGAACGGTAGACGTCGATGTCGAACAGCGCCGCCGCCCCCGGGTCGGTGGTCCACACTCCTTGCGGTCCGCGGAAGTCGGGGATGCCGGACTCCGTGGAGATCCCGGCGCCAGTGAGCACCGTCACGCGGTCGCTGTCGGCGAGCCAGGCGGCGACGTCGGCGATACCCGAGGTGGAAGTCATGTTTCCCCGCATCCGTGTGGGCGTGCGATGTCCGCCCATTCTGTCAGTGCCCGCGCGACCGACGATGCCGCTACTGCAAAGCCCCACGAACAGTGCCAAAATCGACCTACTCATGAAACAGCCGCCATACATCCTCGTGGTCAACGGCACGAAGGTCCGCCGCCCCGTCTTCGTGCTGGGCGCCCCGCATTCGGGGGTCGACCTGGTCGCCCGCGCGCTCGGCCGGGTTCCCGGCTTCCACCTCACCTCGGGCCAGCCCAGTGTGTTGCACGCCGTCTACGCCTTCGCGCGGCGGCCCTCCATCGCGGAGGAACGGCGTTCGGGCGCCGCGACGCTGGTGCGGGACGCCTTCGCCGAGGCATGGCAGCTCACCCCCTTCACCTGTCCTCGCTGCCCCGACGAGAACGTCGCGGCGCGTGACGCCGCACGGCCGTGCCGCCACGCGGGAAAGGCGAACCGTTTCGGCGACGCCAGCCCCGACCTGCTCTACAGCGCCGCCGCCCTACGCGACGCCTTCGACGACGCGCTCTTCGTCCAGATCATCCGGGACGGCAGGGACGTGGTCGCCGACATGCTGGCCGACGAGCGTTCGCTGGCGTGGTTTCGGCCCGGCATGGCCAACCTGGACGACGAGCTGCCCAACCCCTTCTTCGGTATCGAGACCGAGGAAGAGCGCGACGAGTACCCGAAGCTGTCCCTGGCCGCCAAGAGCGCGTTGCGCTGGCGCGGGGCGGTCCGGATGGCGGCGCGGCTACGCGGCGAACTGGGCCGGGAGCGGCTGTTGACACTGCGTTATGAGGATCTGCCGGGCGGGGAGGTCGAGGCCGCGGAACGGCTGTCGGAGTTCGCCTCGGCCCGGGTCTCGGCGGTGGAGCTGGTTCGGACGGGGTCCGCGGGGATCGGCTCGTGGCGGACGCGGCTGAGCCCGCAGCAGCGGGAGGAGATCCGTTCGACCGCCCACACCGAGCTCTCGCGCCTGGGCTACCTGTGACCGAGCGCCCCGCGGAGGCCGCGACCGCCCACCCCGCTGCCGGCCGGCCCCGGCATTGCCTACGATGGCCGCTATGGGAGCACTCGGAATCGCAGAACTCATCGCCCTGACCGTGATCATGGCGGTCCCCGTCAGCATCTTCGCGGCGGCCGTCGTCTACCTGGTCCGGCTCGCCCGCAAGGGGCCTGAGGCGACGCTCGCCGGCGCCCTGAAGCGCCGCGAACTCGCCTGACGGACACGAAGGGGGCGGGGCCGTGGCATGTGCCACGGCCCCGCCCCCTTCGCCGGGATCAGACCCCGTTGAACGTCACGGGGTCGGGACCGAAACGGCGTCCCGCGTCCAAGGCCGAGATCTCCCCCATCTCGGCCTCGCTCAGCTCGAAGCCGAAGACGTTGAAGTTGGCGCGGATGCGCTCGGGTGTGACGGACTTGGGGATGGCGATGTTGCCGAGCTGGAGGTGCCAGCGCAGGATCACCTGGGCGGGGGTGTGTCCGTGCGCCTCGGCGATACGACCGATCACCGGGTCGTCGAGGAGGTGTCCCTGGCCCAGGGGGCTCCACGCCTCGGTCGCGATGCCGTTGCGGGCGTGGAAGTCGCGCAGCTCGGTCTGCACGAGGTTGGGGTGCAGCTCGATCTGGTTGACCGCCGGGACGATGCCGCCCTCGTCCATGATCCGGCGCAGGTTGTCGACGGTGAAGTTGGAGACCCCGATCGCCCGGACGCGCCCGTCGACGTAGAGCCGTTCCAGGGCCTTCCAGGTCTCGACGTAGGTGCCGCGCTCGGGCAGCGGCCAGTGGATGAGGTAGAGGTCCAAGACGTCGAGGCCCAACCGCTCCATCGTGGCGTCGAAGGCCCGCATCGTCGTGTCGTAGCCCTGGTCGCTGTTCCACAGCTTCGAGGTGACGAAGACCTCGCTCCGCTCCAGCCCGGAGGCGCGGATCGCCTCGCCGACCCCGCGCTCGTTTCCGTAGGCCGCGGCGGTGTCGATGCTGCGGTAGCCGGTCTCCAGGGCGACCCGGACGGGCTCCACCACCTCGGCGTCGTCCACCTGCCAGACCCCGAAACCCAGCTGCGGAATGCGCACGCCGTTGTTCAGGGTGATGTCGGGGACGGTCGTCATGAGAAATCCACCTCGTTGATCCACGATCCTTTGCCTCCGGGGCAAACCCGGCTCGTGGGCACGGCATTCCCGCTTCGCCGCTATCGTGACGGGCCTCACCCGGCCGGAGGTTCCGCTACCCCGGACGGACCGTTTCCAAAGCAGTCCGGAACTCTTCTAGACCTGTCCTTGACCACGTCTGGGGGCTGCGCGTGTAACCCTGGGACCGCACCCGAAAGCTCACGGAAGGTCCCTTCATGCCCACCTCGACCATTCCTCCCGAACTTCGGCTGGCCCTGCTGTGGGCCGGCCCCGACGCCGTGGTCGCGCGCCGCCACGACGGCGCACTGGAGATCGACCGGCGCCACCGCGTGACACTCGACGCCGTCGTCTACACCCAAGACCAGCTCATCGACGACGGGATCCAGGACCTGTTGGAATGGCAGCCTCCGGCGTGAGCCGCGGACCGCGACGGTCTCAGGAGCGCCCGGTGTCGCCCCCGCGTTCCATCCCCACGCGTCTGATCGCCTCGACCAGCCCCACCACCCCCGGATGGAGCGGCTCCCGCTGGATCAGCCGGGCCGCGCGGTCCAGCAACTCGTCGTCGTCCAGGTCCTCCCAAGCGGTCTCGCAGGTCTCGCCGGTCTCGCCGTCCACAGGACCCCTTTCACCAACCGTCATCATCGCCCGCACGCGCGAGGCATTGCGCCCCACCCCCGACCGGGCCACCGGCCTCGCGGGCCGGCCGTCCCGCCGCCGGACGATTCTCCCTCGCGCGTGTCAGAAGGCCACCCTAACGGCTCATCTCGGCGCGTAGCCGGGCAAGGGCCTTGGACAACAGCCGGGAGACGTGCATCTGGGAGATGCCCATCAGCCCGGCGATCTCGCTTTGGGTCTTGTTTCCGAAGAAGCGCAGCAGGAGGATCTTGAGCTCTCGGGCGGGCAGGCTCTCCAGCGCGGCGGCGAGCGCCTCGCGGTCGACGACGTTCTCCAGGTTCAGGTCGATCTCGCCCTGGACGTCGGCGAGGGTCACCGGCTCCTCGTTCTCGCCGACCGGAACGTCCAGCGACATCGCGCTGTAGGCCGATGCCGCGATGATGACCTCGCCGGCCTCCTCCTCATCGAGTTCCAGCGCCTTGCCGATCTCGGCGGTGGTCGGAGCGCGGCCGGTGCGCTGGGCGAAGTCGGCGGTGAACCGGTTGAGTTCGGAGCGCTTCTCCTGGAGTCTGCGCGGCACGTGCACCGCCCAGGTGCGGTCGCGGAAGTGCCGCTTGATCTCGCCGAGCACCATCGGCGTGGCATAGGCCAGGAAGGGACGCCCGACGGAGGGGTCGAACCCCTGGATGGCTTTGACCAGGCCCAGCATGCCCGCCTGGACGATGTCCTCCAGCGGTTCCCCACGGTTGCGGTACCGGCGGGCCTGCTGCATGACGAAGGAGCTGTAGTGCTCCACGATGCGGCGCTGGAGGTCCTCCCGGTCAGGGTGGTCGTGCGGGAGGGCCGCGAAGGCCGCCAGCAGCTCGTCGGTCTCGGCTCTCCGCTGTTCGAGAACGGAGATCTCACGGTGGTCATCCACCACGGGTCGGGTGGAGACGGCTCCGGGAATCGACACGATGTCCCCTTTCTCATCTGACGAACGCAGGTTCAAGGCCACCCTGTCGGACCCACCCCAGCGATCCCCGGAGATTTCCCCTCCAAACCGCGTCCCGTCCCACGGCCCCCTCACCACGGCGTGACCCTCGTCTCCCTCCAGCGGCGGGACCAGGGGGAACACCGAGGGCGCGGGCGCCCGCGCCCACCCAGGGGAACCGGTCCGGGGGACGGGACCGTCTCATCCTGCCGGGCCGCTCATCCTTCCCGGCCTCCTTGCGTTTCCTGCCGCTCGCGGTCCCCCGCCCGTGGCGCGGGGGCCCCGCGCCCCGCGTGCCGGGGAGCGCGGCGTCCACCGGCCGTCGCCCCGCCCGACTGCGCCGTCTCCTCGCCCCGCGCCGTCTCGGCACCGGCCGGCGCGTCACCGCGCCAGGGCCATCCGGTCGTCACCCCGTAGACGACGAGCACGTCGAGGGCGATCACCACCACCGACCACAACGGGAACGCGGCCAGGAAGGCGAACTGCGCGACGATGTTCAACACCGCCACCACCGCGCAGTACCCGCGCGCCCAGTCCAGCCCCTTCAACAGCGCGTAGGCCCCCACGACGAGCAAGGGACCCCACAGGGTCAAGACGATGCCCCAGAAGACGTACCCGGCGAAGGCGAGCCCTTCTGCGGGGACGGCGTAGTAGTCGGCCGAGAACAGGGCCGTCAGGCCCTGGAGGAAGTTGGCCACCCCCACCGCGAACAGCATCAGCGCCGTGAAGGCGCCCCGGCCGTTGAGGTCGTCCCACGTCATCGCCGTCCCCCGTTCCTGCCACGGTCATCCGGCACCGTCCGGGACCTTGCGGGTGCCGGACACCGGGGAAGGGGCGATGCCGGCCGTGCCGTCCCGGCCGGTCGCCCTCCGAAGGGCCGTCGCGTCCCTCCCCGGCCGCGAGGCCGTTACGCCGGCCCCGCGCGCCTGTCGAACGCATACCCGTCCCCCCTCCCCCGGGGAAACCTCCAGGAGGGCGGAGCATACGCAGAAGAGACCGCCGACAGGCCGCGCGTTGACCCGCGGGACGCACTTGACCACCGGAACTTTGCCGGGGACGGGTGCGGTCTTGCCCGGCCCCGGACACGGATCAGGGCGTGAGGACCAGCCGGATGGGGTTGCCCTCCTTGCGCAGCAGCCGCTCCACCGCCCGGTCCGCCTCCGCCAGCGGCAGGACCTCGCTGACCGACCGGGAGAACTCCAACCGGTGCCGGCGGGTCAGCTCCACCAACTGGGTCAGGTGCTCCTCGGAGGAGCCGTAGTGCCCCCGGATCTGCTGCTGGAAGTAGCTGAAGGTGGTCCCGTTGCGGATCTCCAGCGGCCTGTCGGTCAGGCCCACGAGGACGAGCCGACCCCCGGGCCCGAGACAGGCCACCGCCTGCTCGCGCACCGCGGCCACCCCGGCGAAGTCGAAGGCGACGGCCAGTCCGGCCCCGCCGGTCTCGGCACGCACCCGCTGGGACAGTGACGGGTCGGCGGGATCCAGGGCGACGTCGGCTCCGAACTGGAGGGCGCGCTCCCGCGCCTCGGGCAGCGGATCGATCGCGACGATCGGGGCCGCGCCGACCAGGCGGAGCAGCTGCACGGCGTGCGCCCCCAGCCCGCCCACGCCCCACACGCCGACCGGCTGGGCCGCCCGGACGTCACCGGTCGCGGTCACCGCGGCCCAGGGCGTGGAGACCGCGTCGGGGATGATCGCGGCCTGCTCGAAGGGCAGATCGTCGGGGATGGGCACCAGGGTCGACGCGGTGGCCAGGGCGTACTCGGCCCATCCGCCGTCATAGTCCACACCACGGGTCCAGACCGCTCCCCGGCGCTCCTCCCCCGCCTGTAGGAGGACCCTGTGGCCCGGTTCCCAGCCGGTCACCTCCGGCCCGAGCTCGTCGACCACGCCGGAGACCTCGTGGCCGAGGGTGACCGTGTCGCCCGGCAGCAGCCGGGGCGTCAGGGTGCCGTCGATGAGGTGCACGTCCGACAGGCACACGCCCGCGGCCTTGACCTTGATGCGGACCTGTCCCGGCCCGGGTCGGGGCACGGGAACCTCCTCCAGGGAGAACGTGCGGGTCTTGACGTTGAGCCGTCCGGCGAGCACGGCGATCACCTGTCTTCCGGTCGTGTCGACTGCGGGGTGGTGGACGGCCACCGCGCACGGCGGTGGCGCGGCCGTCCACCCCACCTACTCTCTCCCCACGCGAACAGCGCCCGCCCCCAGGGCCGCTACACGAACATGTAGCGTTGCGGGAGAGATCACCCGCCACCACGAGACCGTCGGAGGGGGCGGAGGACATGCGCGACGAGGACGCCGGGGCCGGTGCCTTCCCGCCCTGGGACGCGATCGACGTCTCCACGACGGACGGTGAGGCCCTACTGTGGCGCAACCGCGCGGCGTTGCTGTTCGACACCCTGCCGGTGCCCGTCGCGGTGTGCTCCGCCGATGGCGTGGTCCTGCTGGCGAACCTGGCGATGGCCGCGGAATGGGGGACCCTTCCAGGACGGCTGAGCGGGCGCAACGCCCTGGATCTGTTCCGGCCCCGCGACAGCGCGCGGATGCGTCCCCTGCTGGACGCGCTCCGGCTGCGGCACAGGGCGCGCTTCTCGATCGACGTGGGCTGGCGCGTGGCCAACGGCAGCGGACGTCACGGCGAACTGACCGTGGACGTCGTCAGTCAGGTCCCGGGGGCCCGGCCCGTCCTGCTGCTGACCCTGCGCGCGGTCTCCGCCTCGGCCGACACCGGCGTGGACGACAGGGCCGGCGGGGTGTCCCGGATCGAGGCGCGGATCCTGGCCGGGGCGGCCCGGGGCGAGACGACCGCGCGGATCGCCGAGGACGTCGGCATGACCGTCGACGGGGTCAACTACCACCTGCGCCGGTTGTCGCGGTTGTGGAACGTGCGCACGCGGACGGCGCTGGTGGCCCGCGCCTATGTGCTGGGGGTCCTCGCCCCGGATGCCTGGCCACCGGTCCCCGTTCAGGAGGCCGGTGACCGCGCGTAGCGTCCGGGCGGGGGATCCGGCGCCCCGCGGCGCCGGCGATGGGGGGCGAAATGCCGGATCAGCGCAGTTCGCGCTTGAGGATCTTGCCCGTGGCGTTCATCGGAAGCTCGTCGCGGAACTCCACGATGCGCGGGTACTTGTAGGCGGCCATCCGCTCCTTGCTCCAGGCGATCAGCTCCTCCTCGGTGAGGGAGGCACCGGGCGTGCGGATCACGTAGGCCTTGATCTCCTCGCCGTGGGAGTCGTGGGGGACGCCCACCACCGCCGCGAGCGAGACCTCCTCGTGCGTCAACAGGACCTCCTCGATCTCGCGGGGGTAGACGTTGAACCCGCCGCGGATGATCATGTCCTTGGCCCGGTCGACGATGGTGTAGTAGCCGTCCTCGTCCCGTGTGGCGATGTCACCGGTACGGAGCCAGCCGTCCCTCATCACCTGGGCCGTGGCCTCCGGACGGTTGTAGTAGCCCTTCATCACGTTGTGGCCGCGGATCGCGATCTCGCCCGGCCCCTCGCCCTCGATCGTGTTCCACTCCGCGTCGACCAGCCGCATCTCCACCCCCCAGATGGGGAAGCCGATCGTGCCGGGCTTGGTCGGCCGGTGCATCTGGTTGAAGCTCGCCGTCGGCGAGGTCTCCGACAGTCCGTAGCCCTCCAGGACCTGCACGCCGAAGGTCCGGTTGAAGTCCTTGAGGACCTCGACCGGCAGCGCGGAACCACCGGAGACCGCCGATCTCAGCGTCTGGGGCACTTCGGCGTCGCCGGCGTGGACCGCGGAGAGCATGGCCCAGTACATGGTCGGCACGCCCGCGAAGGTGGTCACCTTCTCCCGGCGCATCAGCTCCAGCGCGCCGACCGGCTCGAACCTCGGCATCAGCACCAGGGTGCCGGCCCGAAGCATGCTCACGTTCATGACCGAGCTCTGCCCGAAGGAGTGGAACAGCGGCAGGACCGCCAGGGCGACGTCACCGCCCTCCTCTCTCGGGATCATCCCGTCGGAGACCATGGCGTTCATCAGCATGTTCAGGTGGCTCAGCTCGGCCCCTTTGGGCCGGCCGGTGGTCCCGCTGGTGTAGAGGATGACCGCGGTGTCCTCGGCCGAGGTCCGAACGGTGTCGAAGCCGGTCTCCATGCCCTGGAGCGCCGCCCACAGGGTCTCGGCCCCGTCGACGGAGGAGGTCGTGGCCAGCGCCGTGGCCGGCAGCACGAAGAAGTGTTCGGCCTTCGTGGCCTGCGCGAAGCCCTCGAACCCGCGCTGACCGAGGGGAAGCTCGGGGGTGCCCTCGAAGCAGAAGAAGGCCTTGGCGTCGGAGTCGTCCAGGTGGTAGGCGATCTCCGCCGGCTGGAGCAGCACGTTGAGGGGCACCACCACCGCCCCGGCCTTGAGGATCCCGTAGTAGACGAAGGGGAAGTAGGGGAGGTTGGGGCAGGCGAGGGCGACCTTGTCCCCCGGTCCGATCCCGCGCGCGACGAGCAGGTTGGCCACCTGGGCCGCGATGGCGTCCACCAGGGAGTAGGGGAGGCGTTGGTCGCCGAAGACGAGCGCGGTGCGATCCGGGTACTGGCGGGCGCTGTCCTCCAGAACGGTCGCCAGGTTCACCATGGGCGTGTCCTCCTCCGAACGGGCCTCCTGTGTTGTGCGTCATACTCACAGATCCTGAAACCGACCGGTAGGTATGCGAGATCACGAAACGGTGGACATGGCAGCAAAATCAGTCAAATAGGCACGGAGTGTGCGACCTGGCGTCGCCCGGATCCAGCAGTGTGCGCATCGGTGTGCCGGGTAGCGATGGCCACGGGGACACCGAACGGGGGAACATGCGGGTACTACGCCTGTGCTCGGTCTTTGAGACACCACCGGAGGCGCTGTCGGGACGGGGACGCGCGTTCGACCCCGTCGGGGGCATGCAGAACCACGCCGCCCGGCTCAGCGAGGAACTCGACAGGCACGGAGTCGTCCAGACGATCGTCACGACCCGCCCTCCCGGCACACCCGCGCGTCAGCGCTTCGGCCGGCACGGCCGGGTGATACGCCTGGGGCTGCCCCTGCCGTGGGCGCGACAGGGGTACGCGCTTCCGGCCGCCGCCCTCCTGCCCCGACTAGCGGAGAACGCCGATCTGGTCCACGTCCATCTGGGAGAGGACATCGCCGCGGCCCCGCTCGCCCTGCTGACGGCCCGCGCGCGGCGGCTCCCCCTCGTCATGACCGTGCACTGCAGCGTCCGGCACACCGTGAGCGTCCACGGCCCCCGTTCGGCCCTCCTCAAGGTCCTGGGCGGCCGGGCCGAGGCCGCGGCGGCGAGCAAGGCCGCCGCCGTCATCGTCCTCACCGAACGCGGCGCGCGCCTGACCCGCGTCCACGGCACCGATCCCGCCAGAATCCACGTCATCCCGTCGGGGGTGGCCGAGGACGAGTTCGCCGACGCGGCCGGCTGCCCCGACGGGCTGGAGGAGCCGTCCGGCTCCTACGTCCTGTACCTGGGCCGCCTCCACCACGAGAAGGGCGTGCACACGCTGATACGCGCCTTCTCCCTGCTCGGTGACCGCGACACCCGTCTCGTCGTGGCCGGCGACGGCCCCGCCCGCGCGGAGCTGCGTTCCCTCTCCGCTCGGCTGGGGCTCTCCTCCCGGGTGCGCTTCCTCGGTTTCGTGCCGCACGCGCGGGTGCCGGCCCTCCTCTCCGGCGCCGCCCTGCTCGCACTCCCCTCGCGCTACGAGGAGCTGGGCACGGCCGCGGTCGAGGCGATGCGCGTCGGCGTGCCGGTGGTGGCGACCGACACCGGCGGTCTGCCGGAGGTCGTCGAGAACGGGGTCACCGGTCTGTTGGTGCCGGTGGACGCCGAGCGCGCCCTGGCCGACGCCCTGGCCCGCCTGCTCGACGACGCCCCCGCGCGGATCCGCATGGGGCGGGCCGCTCGCCGCCGCGCGGCGGGGTACCGCTGGGACCGACTGGCCCCGCGTGTCCTGTCGGTCTACGACTCCGTGCTCTCTCCCGCGCCCGCCACCTGACCCCGTGGAACCGCCGGGGGCACCCGCCCCTCTTCCGCCGGTGGGCAGGGATCGTGCCGACGGTTCCCCGCCAGCCATAGGAGCGAAGCGGAAAAGGAACCGCCAGCCTCGCCATCAACGAGGCGGCACCACCGCGTTGGCCGGTGGTGCCGCCTTGTTACGGCCCGAGGCGTTGCGGCCATTGCGCCACCGCTTGCCGGTCCAGGTGGTGATGCCGCCGATGCGGCACGCCTCGGCGTAGGAGACTTCCTGGTCCAGGAGGCGCAAGTATGCCTCCCGCTCGCGGGCCGGCCTCCTCGGGCCGTGGGGCTCCCGGCGGTCCCGGACCTCGAAGTCGCCCATCCCACCCCTTCACGTGGGGTGCTGCAACGACCACGAGAACCCGGGGCCGGCCGGGGCCCGCTTCCCGTCCGGACGGGCCGGAGCGGTTCCGTCAGCTCGAACCGAGTCCCTGTCCACGGGTCAGCTCGCCCAGGAGTTCGTGGCAGCGCTGCGCGCGCCAGGCGTCCTGCTTGGCGACCTCCTCGAAGAACTCCTGGACGTCGGCGTGCCCTTCGGCGTCGCGGCGGAACCGGTCGTTGTTCTCCGCTCCCTGGAGCGCGTGGTACTGGACGCTGACCAGGTCGAAGACGATGTCGTCGGCCGGGGTGTGCTGCGTGGCCACGATGGACCTCCTCTGTCGTCGGCCTACCGCCCGGGGCGTCCGTTCGTGTGGCGCCCGGGCCTGTCGACGATTCCGCTGCCCCGAACGGCTCCGGCGACACGGGCCGGCGGAAAACCCCTCCACGCCCGCCCGGCCTAGGACCCCAGGGGTGCGACGCCCGGTGTCCGCCCGGTTACCGGACGCCGCACACGACTCCGCTCCCCCGCACATCGGCTTCTACACCCCCGCGCCGACGGACCGACGTCCCCGCCCCTCCCATGACATGTCGAGTCAGCCTAGGCTAACCTAACCATCGGTCCACAGGGGTGGACGTGGCCTGCCGGTTCACCTGCACGGCCACCACGCCCTCCCGGGCCCGCACCGGTCGGCTCCTCCCCACGGACCCGACCTCCCCGAAATCCCCATTCCGGCCCCCTACGCGGACCGACCGGCGGGCCCCCACCGAAGACATCAGGAGAGCACGACGTTGAGCAGAACGACACCGACCGCGCGCCCCCTCCGTGCACGGCGCCGGCCCCTCGGCACGACCGGTCCGGTCCTCCCCCCGATCTCCCGGCGCAGCGCGCTCTTCGGGCTGGGCGGCATCACGGTCCTCGGCATGGTCGGGTGCGCCCCCGAGGACGGAGGCGGAAGCGGGGAGGGCGGCTCCACCCGCAGCATCGAGCACAAGTACGGGACGACCGAGATCTCCGGCGTCCCCTCGCGCGTGGTCACCGTCGGGCTGACCGAACAGGACTACCTGCTCGCCCTCGGTGTCGCCCCCGTGGGCGTGCGCGAGTGGTTCGGCGGTCACGACGGCGCGCTGTGGCCCTGGGCCGCCGACGCCCTCGGCGACGCCGAGCTCCCCGAGGTGCTGCCCGTGGAGTCGCTGAACTTCGAGCAGATCGGCTCCTTGGCCCCCGACCTCATCGTCGGCATCAACTCGGGTCTCACCGAGGACGAGTACTCGACCCTGAGCGGGATCGCGCCCACCGTCGCCCAGCCGGCCGACAAGGCCGACTACGGCGCGACCTGGCAGGAGATCGCCCGCACCATCGGCGTCGCCCTGGACCGCGTCGACGACGCCGAGGCCCTTGTCCAAGACATCGAGCAGCAGTTCGAGGACGTGCGCGCCGAGCACCCCGAGTTCGCCGAGTCCACCGCCCTGCTGGCCACCTCCATCGGCGGCGAGGCCTGGGCCTACGCCGAGGGGCCGGCCCCGGGCTTCCTCACCCAGCTCGGGTTCAAGCTGCCCGAGGAGGCCGCCGCGCTGTTCACCGACGAGAACCGCGAGCCCAAGCAGGTCAGCCTGGAGCAGCTGGAGGTGCTCGAGGCCGACGTCCTGCTGGTGGGCGTGTACGGCGACGAGGAGAACAGCGTCACCAACCAGGCGGTGTTCCAGCGCCTCGACGTCGCCCGCGAGGGCCGCTACCTGACGATGCCGGAGATGAGCCGGATCAACGGCGCGCTGTCGTTCGGGTCCGTGCTGAGCCTGCCCTACGCGCTACAGGAGTTGACGCCGCGCCTGGCCGCCCTGGCCGACGGCGACGACGCCACCGAGGCGGAGCCCATCCCGGCCGAGTAAGGCGGGTCCGCCGCCGGGCGGCCCCGGCGGCGCTTCGCCGGGGCCGCCTCAGCGCGTCCGGCCTCCCGCAGGGTGCGCGCGCCCGAGCCAGCGGGGCCGCGCCGCTGAGGAGGCCCCGCCCATGGGAGGGCCTCGCCGGTCTTCCCGAGGGTGGAGCCCGAGGCCCGCCGCCGTCCCGCTCGCCCGGGCGCCCTCTAGGGACGACCCCGCACCTCGGGATCCCGTGGCGGAGGGCCGAGAACACCGTCGGGCCGCCGCGTCACGGCCATGGTGGAGGATACGGTCCATCCCCGAACGAGAGCGAGGATTCCCCGTGTCCCTTCCCCCCGACCCCCGACGGCAATGGCCGGCCTCCCCGTGGCTCCCCCCGTCCACGGGCGTCCCGCCGGCCTCTCCCGCCCACCCGCCCTTCCCCTCAGGCCCGTGGCCGACCGGCCCCGTCCCCGCCACACCCGGGGCGCGGCTGGCGGCGTGGCTGATCGACACCCTCGTCTGTTCCGGCCTGCTGTTCCTCGCCTACTTCGCGGTGATGCTGACCGGACTGGGGCTGACCCTGGGACTGGGCGTGATCCCCGACAACCAGGTCACGCTCAACCTCTTCCTGGGCGGTGCCGGACTCACCGGCCTGGCCGCCGTCTTCCTCTACCACTGGCTCCCCACCGCCCGCCACGGCCGGACGCTGGGCAAACTCGCCTGCGGGATCAGGGTCGTGGCCGCGACGGGGCGACCGCCCGGAAAGGGGGCCGCGGCGCTGCGCGCCGTCCTCCTCGGTCTGCTCGGCCTTCCCTGCGGGCTGGGCCACCTCGTCAACGGCATCGCGCTGCTCCGCGACGAGCCGACGCACCGGGGGCTGCACGACCGCGCCTGCGGGACACGGGTCGTCAGGAACTGACGGCCCGGCACAGGGGCCGGTCCCCCGGACGGGGCGGGCGGGAGGCGGCGCCCGGCCAGGGCGGGAAAGGGTGGAGGCGTGTCCGCGGTGGCACGGCCCCACCTGTCCCTGTCCCCGCCGAGCCGCGCCCACGGTGTCACCAGCCGGGAGGGGCCGTCCACCGGATCCGGTCCGCCGCGCCGTCCCGGTCCCGCCTCGCAGCTCCCGGCGGGGTCCCCCGCCTCCGCCGGCCTTTCCGGGTCCGGGCGGCCTCGCCCCTGGCGAGGAACGTCCCCGGCCTGCCCCTCCGTTCCCACCGCCTGGGAAAGGATCTATCCGCCGATTAATTTCGTCCGGAAAATGCGAATATCTCCGCTTTGGAGATACCTGAGTATCGTTGGGGCCATGAGCCTTCCCTCCAGCGCCTCCGGGAACCTCCTGGCGGTCAGCGACCTCCACGTCTTCTACCGGGAGAACCGCAAGGTCCTGGAGGAACTCCTCCCCTGGACCCCGAAGGACTGGCTGATCGTCGCCGGCGACGTGGGCGAGCTCAGCACCGACATCGAGTGGGCGCTCGCGACACTCGCCGAGCGTTTCGCCCGGGTCATCTGGGTCCCCGGCAATCACGAGTTGTGGACCCCGCGCGACGACCCGCTCCAACTGCGCGGCGTCCAGCGTTATAACCACCTGGTGAGGCTGTGCCGCGGCCTCGGGATCACCACCCCCGAAGACCCGTTCCCCGTCTGGGCGGGCGCGGGGGGACCGGTGGTCGTGGCCCCGCTCTTCCTGCTGTACGACTACAGCTTCCTCGCGCCGGGGACCACGACGCCCGAGGAGAGCCTGGCCCGGGCCTATGAGACCGGGGTGGTCTGCACCGACGAGATGATGCTGCACCCCGATCCGTATCCGAGTCGAGCGGCCTGGTGCAGGGCCCGTGTGGAGACGACCCGGGACCGTCTCGCTCAAGTAGACCCCGACCTGCCCACCGTCCTGGTCAACCACTGGCCGCTCACCCGCGAACCGACGCGCATCCTGCGCTACCCCGAGTTCGCGCAGTGGTGCGGCACCGAGCACAGCGCCGACTGGCACGTGCGCTTCCGCGCGAAGGCCGTCGTCTACGGGCACCTCCACATCCCCCGGACGACGGTGGAGGACGGCGTCCCCTTCCACGAGGTCTCCATCGGCTACCCGAGGGAGTGGCAGCCGCGCGGCGGCCACCGCGGGCTCCGCCGCATCCTCCCCGCCGAGGGCGCCTGAGCAGAGCCGTCCCCGGCAGGCGGCCCTCCAGCGGTGTCCCGACGCGGTCACCGACCTGGACGCGCTCTTCGACTTCTCCCTGCGCCATCACCTCGACGGTCTCGCCCTCTTCCTGGAGGGGTTGGAGGGCAGAGAGAAGGGGGCGACCCCCTAGGACCGGGGGCCGGGCGTCACGGACGTCGCCCCCGGCGACGGCGGGGCGGGCCCGGCCCTCGCCGGACCCGCCGGTGGCGGCCCGCACCGTCTCGGCGCGGCGCCACGGCCTTCACCGGTCAGTCGGCGGGGGCCACGCGGATGAGATTGCCGTCGGGGTCCGCGACGACGAAGGTACGCCCGAACGTCTCGTCGCGCGGCTCACTGACCACACGGACCCCCATGGCGGCCCACCGCCGAAACAGCGCGTCGATGGCCGCGGGTCCCTCCGACAGGGTCAGGCAGAACTCGCTGGTGCGCGGCGTGGCCGGGAACAGGTCACCGGCCTGTCCGCTCCACAGGGAGAGGGCCGCGCCGTCACCGAGATCGAAGGAGACGTAGCGGGGGGTCTCGAAGTCGGGTCCCCTCTCCAGGAGGTCGGCGTAGAAGCGCGCCGCCGCGGGGGCGTCGTTGACGTAGACGATGAACACGGCCGAGGTCGGCATCACGGTCTCCTTCACGTGGTCGTTGTGCCGGACGTGAGGACCCTGCCGGTCATACCCGACCGATCCCGTCATGTTTCTCTGAGATCTTTGGAGACGTGACCCCGGACCGCTTCTTCTCACTACTGCTGGCCCTCCAGACCCGGGAGAGCTCGACAACCTCCGACCTGGCCGCCCAGGTCGGGGTGTCCGTGCGCACGGTCCTTCGCGACCTGCGATGGCTCCAGGAGGCGGGTTTCCCCTTGCTGATCCGCCGAGGACGCCGGGGAGGGGTGACCCTGCTGCCGGGAGGCGCGCTCGACACCTCGCGGCTCACCCCCGACGAACGCGACCATCTCGTGCTGCGTGGTCTCGACGACCGGCAGCACGAGCAGCTCGGAGCCACGGCCGACGGCCGCCGCGCGCTGCGGAAGGTACGGTCGGGCGCCGTGGCGTCGGACACCGCCACGCTGCCCCTGAGCGCGGTCGTCGTCACCGACAACAGCCCCTGGTTCTCCCGGCCGCCGGAGGGAACGCCGCCGGCGGCCTTGCTGGGCGACCTGCGCCGCGCGGTACGCCTGCGGATTCGCTACCGCCGGTCGACGCAGAGCGAGGGGACCTGGCGCGTCGTCGACCCCTACGGCCTGCTGGCCAAGGCGGGAAGGTGGTACCTGGTGGCGGACCACTCGGGACGCCCGCGCCTGTACGCGCTGGAACGGCTCATCGAGTGGCAGCCGCTGCGCGTCCCTCGGCGGCCACGCCCGGGGGTGGGCCTGGCCGACGCCGCGGCGGAGCTGACCGCCGGCTGGGAGGGCGCGGCGGGGTTGCGGGTGCAGGCCGAGCTCGATCAGCGTCAGCTCGACCGTGCCAGGCGCATCCTCGGCAGCCGGTTGACCGTCCACCCCGCCACGGCCGCGGACCGGGTGAGGGTCACGGTCGCGGTCCAGGGGCTCGAGGGCCTGCACTCTCTCCTCCAGTTCGGTGACAGCCTCACCGTGACCGGGCCTCCCGAAGCCCGCGAGAGGATCCGGCTCCTGGCCGAAGGGATCGTGCGGCAGTACTCCTAGGACGGCCCGCCCCCGGCTCGGATCAGGGCCACTCCCCCGGCTCGTGGTGTCCCCAACGGTGGCGGGAGCGCCCGGACGGCCATGGCGGCATCCGGCCGCCTATCGGACCTGCGCGACCCTTGATTACGGACTGTTCTTGGGTGATGGTTCTTCGGTAACGACAGCCCCGGCGATCCCGTGGAGCCCACATGCGCCGTCCGTCCTCCCCAGCCCCATCCCCCGACTCCACCTCGCCCACGGCCGGGGAGCTCGATTCCCCGGCCTCACTGGACCGTCGTGAACTCCTGACGACGTCCGGCAAGGCCGCGCTGGCCGGCGGCACCGCCTGGGCCCTGGCCTCCTCCGGCCCGGCCGTGACGGCACGCCCCGCCGAAGCGGCGGAGGGCCCCCAGTTGACCGTCACCGAGGGGACCAACATCTCGGCGACCGCCTCCCCTGATGGCGCCTGGATCGCCTTCGACCTGTACACGTCGATCTGGCTGGCCCCCGCCACGGGAGGCACCGCCCGCCGGTTGACCGGCGATCTCCACGACGCCACCCGCCCCCACTTCTCCCCCGACTCGCGAAGCCTGGTCTTCCAGGCCTATCGCGAAGGCAACTACCACCTGTACCTGCTCGACCTGCCCGACGGACGGCCCCGCAGGCTCACCAGCGGCCCCCATGACCACCGCGAACCGCGCTTCTCCCCCGACGGCCGCACCGTCGCCCTGGTCAGCGACCGCGGTGACGGCTACGCCGTCTGGCTGCACGACCTGGCCTCGGGGCGGCTCACCCGGCTCACCTCGGACGGGTCCGACGCGGCGAGCCCCAGTTGGACCCCTGACGGCGGCGGGATCGTGCACACCGTGGACGGCGCCCGGATCCAGGTCACCCACCTCGACGCGACGACCCGGGAACTGGTCGCCGCCCAGGAGGACACCACCGTCTTCTCCCCCGTCCTGGCCGAGGACGGGACGACCCTCGCCTACGTGCGCGCCCACGGCGACACCGCACAACTGGTGGTCGGCGGGCAGGCCGTCAGCGGCACGGAGGACGTCTTCCCCGGCGCCCTGTCCTGGCTCGGCGCGGGACGGCTCCTCTACACCGCCGACGGGCACGTGCGCATCCGTGAGACCCGTACCGGGCGTGTTTCCGACGTCGCCGTACGGGCCCGCGTCCCCTACCGCAGGCCCGCCTCCCGGGGCCCGCGCCGCTCCCCCGACGACACCGCCCGCCACGCGGTGCGGGGGATCGCCGGACCGGTGCTCTCCCCTGACGGCGCGCGGGTCGCCTTCGGTGCCCTGGGGGCGCTGTGGGTGATGCCCATCGGCGAGCGCCCCCGCGCGTTCGTCGACGACGGGTCGTTCGCCGCCGACCCCGACTGGCATCCCGACGGGAAATCGCTGGTGTACTCCAGCGACCGCGCGGGAGCCCCCGCGCTGTGGCGCCACCACCTCGACACCGGCACCGACGAACGGCTGACCCACCTCGACGGCGCGCAGATCACCCCGCGTTGGTCCCCCGACGGACGGCACATCGCCTACCAGGACCACAACGGCGCCACGTGGGTGTTACGGCTCGAGGACGGCTCGGCCCGGCAGGTGCTTCCCGCCCTCTTCCAGCCCGGCCGTCCCACGTGGTCCCCCGACGGCGGCGTGCTGGCCCTCGCGGCGGTGCGGCCGCGATCGCGCCGGTTCCGCGAGGGGACGAGCCAGATCCTCACCGTCGACCTGCGCTCCGGGGCGACCCGCTACATCGAGCCCGCTCCCCACCGATCGCTGTCGACCCGCGGCGACGACGGACCCGTGTGGTCCCCCGACGGCTCCCGCATGGCCTTCGTCATGGAGAGCGTGCTGTGGACCGTGGCGGTGAACGGCGACGGCTCCTTCGACGGCGAACCGCGGCAGGTGACCACCGAGGCCGCGGACGCGCCGAGCTGGAGCGGCGACTCCGCGCGGCTGCTCTACCTCAACAACGGCCGCCTGCGCCAGGTCCCGGCGGCCGGCGGACGCCCCACGACGGTGGACCTGCCGCTCACCTGGAGGCGGCGCCGCCCCAAGGGGCGGACCATCCTCCAGGTCGGCGCCCTGTGGGACGGCACGGCGACGCGGCTGCGCCGCGACGTCGACATCGTGATCGAGGACGACCGCATCACGGCTGTCGAGGCGCGCGGCGACCACACCGGGGAAGGCGACACCCGGGTCATCGACGCCACGCACCTGACCGCGATGCCCGGCCTCGTCGACGCACACGTGCACTGGCACTTGCGGGGCCGCCAGTGGGGCTCGCGGCAGGGACCGCTGTGGCTGGCCTACGGTGTCACGACCGTCCGCTCGCCCGGCGATCCGGCCTATCGCATGCTGGAGACCCGCGAGGCGTTGGACGCGGGCAAGGTCCTCGGCCCCCGCCTTCTCGGCACCGGCGAGGCCATCGACGGCACCCGCGTCTACTACAACTTCATGCGCCCCACCCACGACGAGGAGCAGCTGGAGCTGGAGCTGGGGCGCGCCATCGCCCTGGACTACGACCTGGTCAAGACCTACGTCCGGTTACCGGTGTCGCTGCAAAGGAACGCGATCGCCCGGGCCCACGCCGACGACCTGCCGCTCACCTCGCACTATCTCTACCCGGCGGTGCACCTGGGCATGGACGGCATGGAGCACACCGGGGCCACCAACCGGCTGGGCTACTCCCACACCGTCAGCCGGCTGGGACGCTCCTACGCGGACGCGACGCGGCTGTTCGCGAAGTCGAGGATGCCGATCACGCCGACACTGTTCACCTCCCAGGCGTTGTACGCCGAGGATGCCTCCCTGGCCGACGACGAGCGGACCCGCGTGCTCTATCCCGACTGGGAGTACCACGCCCTGCGGGACAAGGTCGAGGCCGCCCGGGAGGACACGCCGGCCGCCCGGTTGAACCGCGAAGCCCTCAAGGGCCAGGTGGCCATGCTGCTGGAGATCCACCGCGGCGGGGGGATCATCCTCGGCGGTACAGACGCCCCGCTGGACAACGTGGCGATCAGCCTGCACCAGAACATGCGCGCGCTGGTCCACCACGGGTTCACCCCGCGCGAGGCGCTGATGGTGACGACCGGCACCGCCGCGCGCTGGCTGGGACTCGGCGATCACCTGGGGGCCGTCAAGAAGGGCCGGCTCGCCGACATCGCGCTGGTCGAGGGGGATCCCCTCAGCGACATCACGGCCGCGGCCGCGGTGCGCATGGTGGTCGCCAACGGCGAGGTGCACACCGTCGAGGAGTTGCTGGCCCCCTTCCGGGAGGCCGCGCAGCCCCTCCACGAGGGCACGGCCGCCACCTCGGTGGGCGACCCCCTGCCCTTGGTCGACGACGACCGCCACTGGTGGCATGGGGAGTCCGAGCCGGCCTCGCCCCACCGCTGTTGAGTCCGGCGGTCACGCCCCCTCCGCTTCCTCGGGCGCCTCGCGTCCCGGATCGCCCGGTCCCCGGACCACCGCCTCGCGCGTGCCCACCGAGACAGCCGCTGCCTCCCGGACCACGCGTCGGTGACCCGGGAGGCAACGGTCCCGGCCGTTTCACGCGGCGAAACGGTGTGCCACGGTGGCCCCGGTGGGGACCTGACGCGACGGGGGCGACGCGCGCCCCACCACCATACTCCGTCCCCACGCCGCGGCGGCCCCGCCTCGTCCACGCCTCCACCCCGCTCCCATCGGGGCAGGGCGGATCCGGCTCACTGGCGGGGGTCGAAATCGATGCCCGCGGGCCGGGCCCGTTCCAGGGCCGATTCGAACACACCGTCCTTGAGGTCGAGCGTGGCGCTGCCGAAGTCGGCGGAGGTGAACCGGTCCCGGATGCCGGGGGGATATCCCTCCCAGCCGACGAGGTCCGGGTACTGCCACTGCCCGTAGTGGTTCTCCGGCGGGTCGTCGTGGGCCGCGGCGAACCGGAAGGCGTGGGTGCTCGCCCCGTCCTTGTGGTAGACGATCTTGGCGTGGGTCCCCTCCCAGCGGACCTGGGAGGCGGGTCTGGTGTGGTAGTCGCCGTGGGCCGACGCCGAGACGTAGTGGGCCTGTCCGTCCCTCACCCACACCACGACGTGCTCGAGGTCGTGCCGGTGGCCACAGCAGCCGGGCAGGGTCTGGTCCTTCTCGAAGTAGAGGGCGTACATGTAGGCGCACCAGCCGCTGTCGTCGCACCTGGAACGCGAGTAGGAGTTGGTGTTGTCGAGATCGGACTGGTCGTGGCAGTTCCCGTTGAGGGCCCCCGAGGTGTTGAGACCCCCATTGAGGGTCCCGTCGGGACCGATGGCCGGGGTCGGGTAACAGCCGTCGGTGTCGTAATCGAAGGCCGGTTGCCACTTCCGGTCGGCCTCGGGCGCGTTGGCGGGAAGTGCCGGGGGTGGTGCGGCGAAAGCGGGAGACGCCGGAACCAGGACGAGCAGGGCGGCGACGACGAGAGAACGCGCGAAAAGGAAACGGCCGCGACGCCCTCCCCCCTTTCCACCTCGGCCTTTTCCGGAAATCGACACGTGCGCGTTTCCGCGCTCGGAATCGGGCATGGGGGAACCCTTCGATTCGTGACGTTGGCGGTCGCACCGCCACCCCCGCTCCTGCGGACGGGGCGGCCCCGCCCTCGTCACACGGGGTGGCGGGGTCTGGCATTCATGGCGCGCGGCGAGAAGGGAGGGGGTGACCCGTTCCGCCTCTTCGACCTCCACGCGAGGACGGTCGCCGATTTTCCGGTACGGTCGAGCAGACTAATGACCCGACGCGGTCGTTTCAAGACCGATTTTCTTCGATCAGACCCGCCAGGGCATTTCGTTGAACTCCCCGTTATCCCGCTGAAATGGCTCCGGAAACAGCGCGTGTCGAATTCGCGCTTTCCGTCGCCCGCCGCTTCGGCCGCGGATTGCCCGACCTTCCGGGAACGACCGGGGAACAGGACCCGCCTTCCGCGGCCGTAAGCGTCGCGCGGGAAGAGAGCGGGCAGACGCGGCGGCCCGGCGACGCCTCCTCTCACGACCGGACCCCGGCCAGGCCCCCGGCCGCGAGAGGGCCGCGCGCCTGGCCGGCCAGGGCGGGGAACACCCCCGGCCTCAGCGGAGAGACGGAGCATGCCGGGGAGGGAGACCACCTCTCCGACGGACGGCCGCGGGTCCACGCGGCACGGTGGACCGGATCCGGGGCGCGGGACCGGAGCCGCCCACGGAAAAGTTACCGGCAGGTTACTTACCGCGCCGGGTGGAGCACCGTCAGTATCTCCCCCAGGCGCCCTCCCCCGTTCCCCCGATCGGGCGCCCACAGAGGAGATGCGCATGTCCCTCGACGCAACATCCCCCGCCGCCTCCCGCCGTGGCCCGGCCCCGCGCCTGCTCGCCCGCGCCGTGGCCGTACTCGGTGCCGCCGCGCTCACGACCACCCTGCTGGGGGTCTCCCCGGCGCGGGCCGCCCAGGACGTCGACTACGTCGCGCTCGGCGACTCCTTCACCTCCGGGCCGGGAATCCAGCCCGTCGCCGACGCCGCCTGTCAACGCTCGGCCGTCAACTACCCGCACCTGGTCGCCGAGGACCTGGGCGTGGCCTCGTTCACCGACATGAGCTGCGGCGGCGCGGTCATCGACGACCTGCGGACCCCGCAGCACTCGGGGACGACCGCGCAGTTCGACGCGCTGACGCCTGAGACCGACCTGGTCACCGTCGGCATCGGCGGAAACGACTTCGGCTTCATCGAGGTCCTCACCACCTGCGCCGCCCTCAGCCTGAGCGATCCGCAGAACAACCCGTGCGAGGACCACTACGGAGACGAACTGCACCAGCGCGTCGAGGAGCTGCGTCCGCGGCTCGCCGAGGTCTACGCCGAGATCGGCGAGCGCAGCCCCAACGCCGAGGTGTACGTGGTCGGCTACCTGCACCTGTTCTCCGACTGGGCGTGCTGGCCCGCGGTCCCCATCGCCTACGGCGACACGCCCTACCTCAGCGGGGTGCAGACCGCGCTGAACGCGATGATCGCCGAGGAGGCCGAGCGGGCCGGCGCCACCTACGTGGACGTCTACGAGCGCGGGCACGGCATGTGCGACCTCTCCCGCAACCGCTGGGTGGAGGGGGTCTTCGCGACGAACGGGGTGGCGCCGGTGCACCCCAACGCGCGAGGCATGTCGGCCACCGCCGACCGTGTCGTCGCCGCGACCGGAGCGGTTCCCGCCGTGTGACCCCCGCTCCCCGGCGTGCGCGGGCGGGTGGCCGTGCCGACAGAACGGCCACCCGCCCCGCCGGCCGGCTCGCCCACGCCGGAGCGGCCGCGTTTCCGGCCGGATCGGATGTCTCAGGGCAGCGCCGCGAGGATCCGGCCACCGTGGAAACAGCGGAAAGCGGCGTCCAGGTCCCTACCGGGACGGCCGGACATGGGGGCGCGAGTCCGCCGGGTGGCCCCGCGCGGGTCGGCCATCGAGGCGCGGTCCGGCAGCGTGGCCGTCGCCTCGGCCACGATCAGGTCGGGCGGAGAGGGCGCGGCGACGGCGTCGATGACCGCCACCGCCGGTGTCCTCCAGGCGTCCGGCGCCGCGCCGAGAGGACGGGAGCGAGGGCTCCGGCGACATCACCGCCGGCGGCCTGGCGGACCGGACCGCCTCACGGGAGTTCCGGTCGGCCCCCTCGTCGCCACGGTCCGTGGTCTCGACACCGGGGCCGATCGCGACGTCTCTCCTCGCCCCCGGTCGAGGACGGCCGCCTCACCCCGCTCACCCCGCCCAAGGGCGAAGGACCGGCCACCACTTCCCACCGTGCCGCCCCGGCCCCCTCCGGCGGCTACCGGCCGGCCCGCACGGCCGGGATCGGCCGCAGGGGGCACCCCTTCCCGGACCGTTCGTCGGCGGTGAGATGCTGGGAGGGCTTTTCAGCGGCGGCTCCCCGGACGGCACCGGGCCGGCCTCCGGCACGGCGTCCGGTCGTCGGGCGGGAGCGCTCGCCCAACCGGCCGGGGACGACAGCGGACCAGGCGAGGACGACGGCGCGACACATGAGTGTGATGGACATCTACGAGCAGCTGCGGGCGGACATCCTGGCGGGCGCCATTCCCTTGGGGACGCCCCTGCGCGAGGTCGCCGTCGCCGAGCGCTTCGGCGTCTCGCGTACTCCCGTGCGCGAGGCGCTGCGCCGCCTCCAGCACGACCGGCTTCTGGAGGCGGGGGTTCGCGGCCTCCAGGTGCGCGCGCCGGGGCCCGAGGAGGTCGTGCAGATCTATGAGGCGCGCATCCTGCTGGAGGCCGAGGCCGCCCGGCAGGCGGCCGGCGCGCGCAGCGTGGCCGACCTCGCCCACCTTGAGGGGTTGCTCGCCCGCGACCAGGCGCTGGAGGATCCGGACGACGGCACCCGTGCCGCAACCAATCTGGAATTCCACGAGGCGGTCTGGCGGGCCACGCACAACCCCGTGCACATCGACCTGTTGCGGCGGCTGCCCGTCCACCTGGTGAGCACGCCCCGGTCCACCCTGTCGACCCCGGGACGCTGGGAGGCCGCGCTGGCCGAGCACGCCCGCCTGCTCCGGGCCATCGCCGACCGTGACGCCGAGGCCGCCGCGACGATCGCCCGCGACCACATGCGCACCGCCCGCGACATCCGGGTGCGCATGCTGCGCGAGCAGGCGTCGTCCCTGCGCACCGCAAGGACGACGCCCCCTCCCGCCCGTTGACACGGCCCGCGACCGCGTTCCGCCCCTCCCCGGAAGCCGGCGTCCTGTGGCCGTCCCGGCCGGCGCTGCCCGTGGGCGACGCGGACCGGTAGCCTCGTGGCGCGGCCCGGACCACGGGAGGATCCATGACCAGACGTCGACGTCCCCGAGGCTGGAAGGCGCGGAAGGACGCCCGTACCTCTCCGCTCCGGCCACGTGCCACCCTCCGGCGCGGTGACAGGGCCACGGACCGGGCGCACGGCGTTCCTCTCAGGGACCCGGCGTGAGGTGGCGTGGGATCGGCTACGACGCGGGGGTCGCCTACACCCGCGACTTCTGTTCCCGCCCCCACTGGAGGCCCGAGGACGTCCGACGCGACCTCACCGCGATCCGTCACGAGCTGAACTGCAACGCCGTGACGATCATGTCCTCCGATCCGCGACGGCTGTTCGACGCCGGACGTATGGCGCTCGATCTGGGCCTGTTCGCCTGGTTGCAGCCCCGCAGGTTCGACTCCCCCCGCCGGCACCTCGAAGCCGGCGTGCGCGAGGCCGCCCGCGCCGCCCACCGGCTCGACCCGCGTGGCCGTTCGGCGGGGGTGAACCTCGGATGCGAGTTGACGCTATCGGCGCGGGGCCTCCTGCCGGGCGGTTCGTTCGCGGGCAGGAGCAGGCTCCTGCCCTACCTGCTGTGGAGCAGGCCCCTCTACACCAGACGGCTCGACCGGCTCCTGTCCCGGCTGGCCGCGATCGCGCGGGAGGAGTTCGCCGGCCCGCTGACCTACGGCGCGGGTGACTGGGAGACGGTCGACTGGGCGTCGCTCGACGTCATCGGCCTGGACACCTACCGCGAGGAGCACAACCGCGACGTCTACGGCGACCACATCGCCCAGCGCACGGGGCATGGCAGGCCCGTACTGGTCACCGAGTTCGGCTGCTGCGCCTATCGGGGCGCCGACCTGCGCGGCGCCGCGGGGTTCGACGTACTGGACGACCGTGGCTGCCCTCCCGTGATCCGCGGCGATCTCGTCCGGGACGAGGAGGCACAGGCCCAGTACCTGATCGACTGCCTGCACACGTTCGAGCGGGCCGGCGTCGACGGCGCGTTCGTCTTCGTCTTCAGCGAGCCGATGCTGCGGCACCTCCCCGACGACCCACGCCACGACGCCGACCTCGCCGGCTTCGGGATCGTGGCGGTCACCAGTGACGCGCGCGACCCCGATCAGGCCGAGACATGGCGTCCCAAGGCCGCCTACCACGCCCTGGCCCGCCACTACGGCCGGCTCGAGCGGGAGGGCCGCTGAGGTCCGGCCCCGGCCATCCGACGGCACCACACCACCGGACGGCCGGTCACCCGAGATGACGAGGACGGGCGAAGATCACGGGGTCGGTGTCTCCCGCACCGCCGGCCGCGCGCCTCCCGCGCGACCCCGGACCATCGCCCACGCCGCTCCCCCGACCACGAGGGCACCGGCGACGAGCAGGGCACTGACCCACAACGGCGAACGCAGGCCATATCCCGCGGCGATGGCGATACCCCCCCAGCCACGGCCCCGCCGCCGCGCCGACGTTGAGCGACGCCGTGGCGAAGCCTCCCCCCAGGGTCGGCGCGTCGGAGGCCGCGTAGAGGACCTGGGAGATCAGCGTGCCGCCCACCGCGAACGACAGCGTTCCCTGTACCAAGGCGAGGGCCACCACCACGGCGGGGATGGACGCGGCCAGGGCGAAGACGACCCATCCGAGCAGCAGCGCGACTCCCCCGCCGACCAGCAGCGGCAACGGTCTGGTGTCGGAGAGGCGCCCAGCGGTGCGAACCCCCAGGAAGGAGCCCACACCGAACAGGGCGAGCAGGGCCGCGACCCACGCGGAGCCGATGCCGGCCACGTCCGTCACGATCGGGGCGAGATAGGTGAACGTGCAGAAGGTCGCCCCGTTGACCAGCGCGCCCAGCACGAGCGTCACCAGCAGCCGGGGACGCCGCAGCGTCCCCAGTTCCGTCGCGACGCTGGGACGTCCTGCCGGGGCCGGGTTCCCGGTCTTCCCCGCGGGAACCGACGTCACGACCGCGACGAGCGCGGGCAGGGAGACCAGCGCGACCGCCCAGAAGGCCGAGCGCCAGCCGAGGAGTTCACCGAGGAGCGCGCCCGCGGGGACTCCGGCGACGCACGCGATCGTGGTGCCGCCGAGCAGGACGGCCAGCGCCCGCCCCTTCGCGTTCGGCGGCACCAACGCGGTCGCGGTCGCCAGCCCCACCGCCATGAACCCGGCGTTGGCCAGGGCGGCGAGGACGCGGGTGGTCATGAGGACCCCGAAATCGGTGGTCACCGCGCCGAGGACGTGGACCAGCGCGAAGACCGCGAGGAAGACGGTCAGGGACGAACGGCGCGGCCAGCGTCGGCTCATGAGGGCCATCAACGGCGCCCCCACGGCCATGCCGACCGCGAACGCCGAGGTCAACAAGCCTGCGTCGGACAAGGGGACCCGCATGTCGGTGGATATGTCGGCGACGAGGCCGGCGAGCATGAACTCCGAGGTCCCCTGGGCGAAGACCGCCAGGGCCAGCAGGTAGACGGTGGGTGGCATCGAGGGTGTTCGTCTGCGTCGCATGTGGGCTCCATGAGATGACTGGTCGAAACCGGTGCTGCGAGCCACCGGCCACACGGACCCACACCGCGAGGCGCACGCGCGCGGGCGCACCCTCCACCGCCGGACAGCGGGAGGGAGCACCGGAGAACAGCGCGTGCGCGAGAATGACGAAGAGCGCGCGAGACAGCGCGCGACGAATGTCGAAGGCGGCGACAGGGGCCACCGGGTGACCGGTGGCTAGCCTCTGGACGCCTCAGGACTCGACATGGGGGCAGCCTATCAAAGCGGCCCACGCGCGGGCCCGGCCCCGTGGGCCGGGCCTCGCCGCCGGATCCGGGGAGCCTCCCCGAGGATCGGGGACGGACGCCCCGTCGTAGCGGCGAGAGCCCCCGCCCCGCCCGGACCCGCTCGGCACCGACAGTCTGCTCGGCGGACGGCTCCACGCGGAAACCCTCCGGCCCCTGCGCCTCCTCCCCGCCTCGGGTGCCGCTGCGAGGCCGCGCGGCCGTTCACGGTCGCCGGCCGACGACTCCGGCACGGGGCGCGGACCTTCGCGCGTGTCCTGGACGCGGGACCGGGACACGCGCGGTCGTGGGCCGGTCTCATAGAGGACGGGTGCGGGCCGGCAACCGGCGCGGATGGTTCATGATCGGGCTGGTGGAGGAGGGCCCCAGATCCTCATCGGTTCCCTCCAGGCGCAGGTCGGGGAAGCGGTGGAAGAGCGCGGGAAGCGCCTCGCCGAGTTCCAGCCGGGCCAGGGGCGCCCCCAGGCACATGTGGACCCCGTGGCCGAAGGCCAGGTGCCCGCGTCCGGCGCGGGTGACGTCGAACCGGTCGGGGGCGTCCCAGGCCGCGGGATCGCGGTTGGCGGCGGAGTAGGCGAGGAGGATGGGGTCTCCCGCGGGGATTCCCACACCCCCGATCTCCACATCGCGCGCGGGAAAGACCGCCGGCAGCAGGGCGACGCTGGTGTCCCAGCGCAGGATCTCCTCGACGGCCCTCTTCCATGAGGCACGGCCGCCGCGCAGCAGTTCGAGTTGGTCGGGGTGGGTGAGGAGGGCGCGTATCCCGTTGGTGAGGGCTCCCATCGTCGTCTCGAAGCCGGCCACGACGAGCAGGTAGAGGTTGTCGACGAGCTCGTGCTCGGCGATCCGGCCGTCACGGTCGCACGCCGCCACCAGCACGCTGGTCAAGTCGTCGCCGGGAGCCTCGCGCTTGCCGCCGGCCAGGTCGCCGAGGAAGGCACGGGCGTCGTCGTCGACCGTGGGATCTCCGGAGAAGACCCGGGTGGTGATGTCGCCCATGAACGGTGCCCGTCCCTTGTCCACGCCGAGGAGCTCGCAGATGATCTGGACCGGCAGCGGCCAGGCGAACTCGGCCTTGAGGTCGATGCGGCCGGGCCGGTCGAGACGGCGCAACAGGTCGGCGATGATCTCCCGCACGCGGGGACGGAGCCGTTCGATCCGGCCGGAGGTGAAGGCCGCCTGGAGGACCGAACGGGCACGACGGTGGTCGGTCCCGTTGGAGGCGGCCATGCTCTCGACGCCCGCGAGCATCCCGACGAGCGGGTGCGCGCGGTCGGCCTCTCCCGTCGCCAGGGCCCGCCAGTTACGCCATCCGCGGACGAACGTGACCGGGTCGGCCAGGACCTGACGCAGTTCGGTGTAGCTGGTGACGGCCCAGACCGCGAGTCCTCCGGGAAGGACGATCCGGGCCACCGGGCCCGCGGCGCGCAGTCTCGTCCGGATATCCGGGGAGTCGAGGTCGAGGTCGTCCAACTGGACGGAATGTGCCATGCGGAAACCTCCTGGGTGAGCGAATGAGGTGGGAGCACGGTTCTGAGACGGCGGACTGGGAGGAGCGCTCGAACCAGGGCGCGCCAAGAGGGCCGGGTGGCCATGGGGCCGGGGCCGGCTCGGGCGAAGAGCGGACGGAGCCGAGGGCGCGGATCTGTCGAAGGCCGCGCGGTGGGGGCCTGCGAGGGCGGAGGATCGGGGTCCGCCCAGAGCGGCACCGGTGCCAGGCGGGGCCTCGGGGCGACGCCGGTCAGGCCGCGCCGAAGACCTCGGTCCGAACGAGCCCGAGGGGCCTCGGCCACCGCCCTCCTCAGGGGTCCGGAGGCGACAGGGCCGCCGGCGTCGACGGGCGGGGCCGGTAGACGCGCCTTCCCGCCGGGGCGCCGGTCGTGCTCGCGGAACAGAACGCCCCACCCCCGAAGGGACGGACGGGAGGACCGCCGAGCAGCGGAAGGAATTCGTCGGGAGTCATGTGGGGGACCGGCAGCCGAGAAAGCGCGCGCCGCGCTTCTCACGCCATGGAGAAAAAGGCATGGGGCATCGGTGTTTCAAACGCGAAAACGACATGAAGGAGAAAACCGCGAGAACACATGTCCCGAAGTCCCTGATGTGACATGGGAAGAACAATCGTCCGCCATGGGGCGAGGAACACGGGATCCCGCCCTCGATAATTCACCCGGTTCCTGTCAGGCCGGCGGGGTCCGTCGCAAAAACCGACGGAGGTCGCCCGTCCACCTTCGGGGGTTCCGGATATCGGCATCCCGCCAGGCGGGACGTTGTCCCGTCCTCGCCGGCAGGCCCGTGGAGCGACCGTCCGCCAGGGGATGGCGCCCGTTCCGTTACACGAGGAGATCAGATAACACGTCGGACCTTTGACGCTGTTTTCATACCAACGATTTTAGGGAGATAAACCAATCGGACAAACAGGGATGATCGAAGGGCGACGGGACCCCGCTTCCCGAAACAGGAGTGAGGTATGGTGCCAAAACTCGTCGCGGAAACGGAGTGATCCCAAGACGGATAGGGCGCGCCGATTCTCATGGACACGGGAGAGGCCGAAGCCGACAGGGCCTCTCGTCTCCGGCACCGGATTCGCCCCTCTCGCCTGGATGAGGTGAACCGCCGCGCTCTTCCCCTCCCTCCGGGCCCGCCCACATCACCCTCGCGCCCGCGATGGCCGCCAGGACGGGCGCCCACCAGGACAGAGACGGGGTGCCGGGCGACGCGCCGTCCCCTCCTCCCCTGCGCGCCCCTCCCCTGTTCGTCTCCGCGCCCGCGACACCGGCGACGAGACCGCCCCATCCGGCTTGGGCCGACACTCCACGCGACGTCGAGGCACGAGGGCGATCACGCGGGACGCCACGCCTCGACGATACGGAAAACCTGCGGTTATCGGCGATAACAATATTTTCCTTGCACCGATAATGTAGCGGTGATAGCGTCATGATCGTTATCACCGAAAGGGAAGGGGACGATCCCATGAACGGCGACAGCACCGCCCGGGTGGCGATCGTGACCGGCGGCTCGCGCGGTATCGGCCGGGCGATCGCCGAACGGCTCGCCACCGACGGCATGGCCGTCACCGTGGTCTACCGCGGAAACGACGAGGCGGCCGCCGCGACGGTCGGCGCCATCACCAAGGCGGGCGGACAGGCCGTCTCCGTGCGGGCCGACGTGGCCGACGAAACCGAGGTGGCCGCGGCCTTCGACACCACCGAGCGGACCTTCGGCGGTGTGGACGTCGTCGTCAACGCCGCCGGCGTCATGCTCCTCGCCCCTCTGGCCGAGTTCGACCTCGACGACCTCGACCTCGTGCACCGCACGAACATCCGCGGAACCTTCGTCGTCGCCCGCCAGGCGGCCCGCCGCGTCCGCTCGGGAGGCGCGATCCTCAACCTCTCCAGCACGGTGCCCCGGCTGGCCCTCCCCACCTACAGCGTCTACTCCGCCACCAAGGCCGCCGTCGACGCCCTCAGTCCCGTGCTGGCCAAGGAGCTGCGCGGCCGCGACATCACCGTCAACGCCGTCGCGCCGGGTCCCACCGCCACCGAGCTGTTCCTCAAGGACAAGGACCAGGAGACCATCGACCGCATGGCCGGGATGACCCCGCTCGAACGGCTCGGCACCCCCGCCGACATCGCCGAGGTGGTCGCCTTCCTCGCCGGCCCCGGGCGCTGGGTCAACGGTCAGACCGTCTACGCCAACGGGGGCCTCGCCTGAGACGGCCGTCTCGGACACGGATCCCCGGCCGGTGCCGGCACGCGCCGTGGAGATGACCGGACCGCTCTCGCCCGGGCCGGTGCCCCACCGCTCCCGGGCGGCCGGCCGTGGCGATGGGGGCGTCTGCCCGGCAAGCGCCACGGACCACCGTTCGCCGCCCCACAACACACCCTGGTGGCACGGACGGCGGCCCCGGGGCGGGCCTCTCCTGCGTTTCCCCCGGTGCCGCGTCCCCTCCGCCGGAAGGCGGCCGGGACGCAGCGCCGGGGATCGGTCCGGCGGACCTCAGGACCGGGCGTCACCGAGCCGATCGAGCCACTCGGCCAGCAGTCCGTGCTCGGCGTCGGTGAGGACGCCCGCCGGCCGTCGCTGCAACGCGGCGCGCAGCGCGACGGCCCGTGCCGACACGTCGTCCCCCGGCTCCCCCACCCCGCCCTCACCGGGCGTGGTGATCGTGGCCAGCACGCTCTCCCTGGCCACCGTGAGAATCTCGATGTCGCGTTCCGCCGGCGGCGTGGCGATGAGGGAGAGCACCAGTCCGCTGCTCGTTCCGTGGACCAGCTGCGCCGCCCGCCGCACGCTCATGCGCAGCCGGCCCGCGTCGGCGATCCTGGCGACTATCCGGTGCAGCTGGGCGGCCGCCTCGCGGGCCGCGGTGGCCGCCGTGCCGGCGGGGTCGCCGCCGTACAACAGGTCGTACATCAGCACATAGACCTGCGGTCGGTCAAGCCCGAAGGCGACGTGCAGGTCCCAGCCGCGCCGCAGGTCCTCGACGGGGTCCCCCGTCGAGACCAGGGCGCGTTTCCCGGCGAGGTACTCCCCGAAGGCCGCGCCCACCACCGCGTCGAGCAGGCCGTTCTTGTCCCCGAACAGCCGGTAGAGCGTGGGCGCCTGGACCCCCGCGGCGGCGCTCACCGCCCGCGTGGAGACCGCCTCACGCCCCCCTTGGTCCAGCAGCTCCGACGCGGCGCGCAGGATCCGCTGCCTGGTCGTCGTGGGAGAGGTCGACATGCGGCAATGGTAACGGCGCCGCGTTTTCAACGTTACGGTCCGCCGGGGCCGAGGAGCCCACGGCCTCCCGGAACACGCGGCCGGCCGCCCCGGGGCGTCCCGGGACGGCCGGATCCGTCAGGCCCCGAGGGGCGGGGCCGCCAAGAGCGCGGCCAAGGCCGCCGCGGGAGCCGGATGGCGCTCCAGCAGAGCGGCCGCCTCCGGATGGGCGGGTGCCGAAACGTCCGCTTCCACGGCGGGCCACACCGGCTCGACCCCCAGCAGCCGGGCCACCGCGTCACTGCTCGCGGGGTGGGCGGTGAGCAGGTCGGTGAGCGGACCGGCGGGGACAGCGACGGCCGGGGACGCCGCGACCGCCGGCTCCCCTTCCGGGCGCGCCCACGGGGGCGTCCACGCGTCCAGCTCCGGCAGGCGGGCCGGGAAGGTGCGCCCCGCCTCGCGCAGGAGCACCGGCACCATCTCCCGGGCGTGTTCGCGCAGCGTGGTGATCAGCATGGGCAGCCACGGCAACAGCACCCGGTCGGGCAGCCGCGCGAAGGCGTCGGACATCACCTCCACCACGAACGGCGCCAACCCCGGCACCGGCGACAGCGCCTGCACGAAACCGCTCAGGTAGTGCGGGAAGGCCGGCACGACCAGCGGGTTGCCCAGCAGCTCCGCGCAGCGCGCACGCAACTCCGCCCGGGACAGCACCCCCAGCCGGGTCTGGGCCGCCCACAGCAGCGCCACCTTCGCGGGCTCCTCCGGATGCGACTGCTTGACCGCGAGTTCGAGCTGGGTACGCTCACACCCCAGCGCCAGCGCCGTGTTCTCCAGGGTGAGCAGGAACCCGAGCATGGCCGCGACCTGCCGGATCCCGGTCTCCTCGGTGGCGAAGGAGGTCGGCAGCATCGTGCAGTAGTGCGCGAATCCGGTGGTCACGAACGAGGCGCACCACGCCGGCAGCCGCGGCTCGGTCGCCCGGTAGTGGCCCAGCAGCCGCCGGAACCTGCGCAGCACCTCGGGGGCGTCGTCCACGGCCCGTTCGGCGGCGAGCAGCTCGACGGCGCGCCGGCCCAGCTCGTCGGTGAGCCGACGGTTGTCCAGGAGCAGGATGGACTCCTCGACGGCCTCCAACGCCGCCGCCGCGCCGGCCTTGGGGTCCCAGGCCGCGGCGCGCAGCCGCTGCTCCAGGACCTGCTCGACGGTGACCCCCTCGTAGCCCAGTTCGATGAGCGCGCGCTGGTGGTGGCCGATCGACAGATCCCAGCTCTCCTGGATCGACCGCTCCCCCAGGCCGAGCGCTCCGGTGATGGGCCGGACCGCACCCTGGGGCAGCAGCCGGCGCAGCCGCCACAGCAGCCGCGAACACGGCTCCAGTTCCGGTTGCTCGCGCAGGTCCATCAGCACCCGCTGGACCCTGCGCTTCTTCAGGTCGACGCCGAGCGCTTCCAGCCGGTCGTAGACGTCGCGGGCCAACGGCGGGAGCGCGTCGTAGCCGACCTCCCCGATCCGGTCGCCGCCGAGCAGGATCTCGCACAGGCGCCGCACGTCGCGGCGTCCCGGCACGGTGTCCTTCTCGATGCAGGTGACCGCCGCGTCCTGGAAGTCGTAGGGCGTGGGCCGGGCCCGGTTGCGCATCCCCGCCAGCAGCACCGACGTCTCATACACCGCGATGGCGTCGGCGGTGCTGGCCGGGTAGCCGTTGCGCCGGGCCAGGCGGACGATGTCGACGCACCAGCCGAGCAGCTCGGCCTCGTCCAACGGATCCATCGTCGGCGGGCTGGCCAGGAACCCCGACAGCCGGTCGGCGACCGGGGCCGGTCCGACCGTCGCCGCGGCGGCCCGGGAATTCCTCCCCGCCTTGCCGGCCGGCGTCCCCTTCTGCCCCTTCAGCCGGAAGGGGGCGACGCCACCCGCCGAGACGTGCTTGCGCCACGTGGCCGCGGAGATCGACACCGACCCGCCGGCGAGCCCGAACTGCGCCTCGATGGCTGCGTGGCTGGAGGGGATGAGCCCGTACAGCCACGTCGTCGCGGTGCGCGGGGTGATCTCGAAGCCCTCGGAACGCGGCTGGACCCCGAACTCCTCGACCCGGCTGGCGGCGTGGAAGGCGCCGCACACGTACATGCCCTCGGCCGGGTCGGTGCCGGTGGCGGCGAGGTGCTCGCGGATGCGCGTCCACATGTAGCGCTCGCGGTCCTCGTCCACGGCGATCCGTTCGGCGCGGGCCGGGGACAGGCGCCGGAACAGGCTGCCGATCATCACCATGACCTGGCGGTAGGTGTCGTAGTCGGCGCCGGCCAGCGGCTGCTCGACGTACTGGTCCCACCACTCCGACCAGTGCCGCACCTTGCCGTGGTGCAGCAGGTGCTCCTCCAGCTCGGCGAAGCGCGGCCTCAGGTCACCGATCTCGATGCCGACCGCGCCACCGTGCATCGCCGCCCCGTCGCCGTCGTCGTCCCCCGCCCCCTCAGCGGGCCGCTCGTCCGGGTCACCGGAGTAGGCGGGGTCCCACTGGAAGACGTGGTCCACCGACCGGTCGACCAGCACCAGCTCGACCCCCGGGGTGTCCAGGGCGTAGGCGATGGCCTGATACTCGGCGGAGGCCTCGGTGATGGGGGCGACCACGCTGAGCGGTCCGGCGCCCGGCGAGAACCCGTCGAGGTCGCTGGCGAACGCCTGCAACGCCACCGGGAGACGGCAGTTACGCAGTTCGGGCAGCAGGTCGCGCAGGTCCTCGCACAGCTCCAGGTAGACGACCTTGGGCCGCTTCTCGCGCAACCGGCGGGCCATGGCCAGGGCCGACGCCGGCGAGTGGTGGCAGACCGGGAAGATCTCCAGTCTCTCGGCCAGCGCCCGGTCGACGTCGTCGACCATGCCCGACAGGATCTCCGACACCGCGTCGGGGGCGTCGGCGAACGCCTGGGCCGCGGCGTCGAGCTGGTCGCGCAGCGCGCGGAAGGGGCTGGTCGTGGTGGTCGCGCCGCTCATGACAGGCTCTCGATCGCCTGCTTGCCGCCCTCGAGGAAGTCCGTCCACTCGCCGCCGTCGGACTTGCTGCGCGGCTCGACCACGCCGTGCCAGAACTTGTTCAGGATGCTCAGGTCCTCGGGGTTGCGGCGGGCCAGCGAACCGACCAGGGAGCCCGCCAGCGTCTGCGCGCGCAGGGTGCGGTCGCCGAAGAAGTGGCTGTGCAGGATGGCGTCCTCCAGCACGCCGATCTGCTCCGCGGTGGACAGCGCCGACTCCAGCTTCTCGTCGTCGCTCTTGGCCGACGCCGCGGCCGTGCGCAGGTCGCCGAAGCTCTGCAACAGGATGTCGAGCAGCGTGGGCGGCACATCCAGCTCGATGCGGTGGCGGCGCAGCAGCTCGGTGGTGCGGAAGCGGACGATCTCGGCCTCGCTCCGCCTGCTGGTGACCACCGGGATCCGCACGAAGTTGAAGCGCCGCTTCAGCGCCGCCGACAGGTCGTTAACGCCCTTGTCGCGGCTGTTGGCCGTGGCGATGATCGAGAAACCCGGCTTGGCGTAGACGATGTTGTCGTCGTCGAGCTCGGGGATCGACACGTACTTCTCCGACAGGATCGAGATCAGGGCGTCCTGCACGTCGCTGGTGGAGCGGGTGAGCTCCTCGAAGCGGCCGATGGCGCCCTTCTCCATCGCGGTCATGATCGGCGAGGGGATCATGGACTCGCGGGTCTGTCCCTTGGCGATCACCATCGAGACGTTCCACGAGTACTTGATGTGGTCCTCGGTGGTGCCGGCGGTGCCCTGCACCACGAGGGTGGAGTCACGGCAGATCGCCGCCGACAGCAGCTCGGCCAGCCAGCTCTTGCCCGTGCCGGGGTCGCCGATGAGCAGCAGGCCGCGGTCGGAGGCCAGGGTCACGATGCTGCGTTCGACGAAGGTGCGGTCGCCGAACCATTTCTGCGGGATCTCGCGGTCGAGCCCGTCGGAGGGCTCGGAGCCCAGGATGAACAGGCGCACCATCTTGGGGCTGAGCCGCCAGGAGAAGGGCTTGGGGGCGTCGTCGACCGACTCCAGGTACTCCAGCTCGTCGGCGTACTTGACCTCGGCGGTGGCGCGCAGCATTTCGTCGGACATGAGGGGTCTCCTAGGTGAGGAAGTTCTTGAGTTCGAAGACGAGCTTGTCGATGTGCCCGGACAGGACGGGGGTGCCCATGTCCTTGAAGCGTTCTCGGAAGCGCGGGTTCACGCTCTGCCGGCCGCCACTGGTCACCGAGCCCACGGGGATGAAGCGGACGCCGGAGCGGTGCAGGGACTCCATGCCGCTGAAGACCGCGTCCTCACGCCACTCGTAGAAGTCGGAGATCCAGGCGACGACCGTGTTGCGCGGATCGGTGATCTTGGGACGGATCTCCTCCAGCGCGACGGTGCCGTCGGTGCCGCCGCCGAGCTTGGTGCGCAACAGCGTCTCGAACGGGTCGTGCACCCACGGGGTGAGGTCCAGCGCCCGGGTGTCGTAGGCCACCAGGTGGACGTCGACCTTTGGCAGGCCCGCGAAGATCGACGCCAGGATGGTGCAGTTGACCATCGAGTCGACCATGGAACCCGACTGGTCCACCACCACGATCAGCCGGGCCGGCTCGACCCGCCGGGCGGTGTGCCGGTAGTACAGCCGGTCGACGTAGAGCCGCTGCTCCTCGGGGTCGTAGTTGGTGAGGTTCTTCCAGATGGTGCGTTGCACGTCGAGGTTGCGGAACACCCGCTTGGGCGGAACCGACCGGTCGATGCGGCCCACGCTGGTCTTCTCCACCCGGGTGCGCAGCACCTCGGCGACCTCGTCGACGAACCTGCGGATCAGCGCCTTGGCGTTGGCCAGCGCGACCCCCGACAGGTTGGCCTTGTCGTGCAGCAGCTGCTCGATGAGCGACATGCTCGGCGTCAGCCGCGCCGCCAGCGCCGGGTCGGCCAGCACCTCGCGCAGCCGCATCCGACGCACCAGGTCGCCCTCGATGTCGCCGAGCACCCCGGCCAGACCCGTGTCGCCGGGACGCGAGCGCAATTCACCCGGCTGGTGGCCGCAGGCGCGTTCCAGCCATCCGGCGTCGGCCTGCCAGGTGGCGAGCTGGGCGGCGCTGACGTCGGCCGAACCGGTCGCGAACACGTTGAGCAGCAGCTTCGACACCAGCGCGGCGCGGCGCACCTCCTCGGCGCCCACCTGCGCGGCGTCGGAGTCCGTCGCCGGGTTCTCGTCGTCGGCCATCAGACCGTCGAAGGCGCCGTCCAGCTCGGGGAAACGCTGTACCACGCTGTCCACCGACACCGAGGGGTCCAGCAGGGCCGGGGGCAGCCCGATGTCGTCGACGACGGCGACGCTCGCCGCCTCCAGCCCGGCCTGCTCCTCGTCGCCGAACAGCCGGGACAGCAGCCGCCAGTACAGCACCTGGCGCCGGTTCTCGTGGGGGTTGGTCACGGTCTCGTCCACTGTTTCGCTCACCGCCGCAACAACCGTCCCGCCCGTTCCCGCAGCACGCCCAGCGCGTCGTAGCGGGCCTCGGCCTTGGCGACCTTGGGGTCGGTGGGGCCCAGCGCCCAGTCGCCGGTGTGCACGCCGGTGAGCACCCGCTTGACCTTCGCCTGCACCGCCAAGGGCTGTACCGACCAGCCTCCGGCGTCCCAGCGCATCAGGCCGATACAGGCCGAGGAGGAGGCGACGAGCTTGTCGGTGAGCGGACCGCAGGCGGGCAGCCGGTCGGTGGCCACGGGCAGCACGGTGTCGCCCAGGTCGAAGGCGGGCCCCCGCGGGGTCTCGGCCTTCTTGTACCCCTCCAGCAGGACGGGTTCGGCGATGCGCGTCGGATGGCGCTCCAGCGGCGGCACGGCCGGGGCGACGGCGGCCGGCAGCGCGACCCGCGCGGTGACGAAGGGGTCGGCGGGCTCGCCCTTGCCGGCCAGGGCGTCGTCCCACAGCAGGTCGCCGCCGGCCGTCAAAGGCATGTCGGCGACCTCCAGGGAGCACTGCTCGGCCAGCGCGCCGAGCAGCACGGGGTGGTCTGCCAGCAGCCCCCACACGGCCGGGCCGACGATGACGTCGACCTTGGCCGCGGACACCGCGGTGCGCACCAGCCGCGCGGGGCCCCCGTCGGCGGGTTCGAGGACGGCGTGGACCTGGGCCTGGACGGCGGTGGCGTGCTCGTGGACGTCGACGCCCAAGGGCAGCAGCCGGCCGGTGACCGGCTCGGCCGCCGCGCCGGGACCCGGCAGCGCTCCCCGCTGGGTCAGCACGAGGGCGCGGGCCCACAGGTCGGCCCAGCGACGGGTGGGCAGCCCCTCCATCGTCGCGGTGGGAGCGCAGGCGCGCAGTTCGGCGGCCAGTCCGTCCAGCAGCACCGCGGGGCGGCGCAGGGCCGGGTCGGCCAGCAGCGTCTCGATCGCCTGGTCGGCGCCCGAGGCCAGCTCGCCGTCGACTCCGCGCCAGCCGTTGATGGCGAGTTCGGTGAGCCAGGAACGGACACCGCCGAACCGCTCGTCGGCAGCGCCGTCGGCGGCGGGCTCCTGCGGGGCGGGGGCCTCGTCGCGGGCGCGTCCCGTGGCGCCGTCGAGAGCGGCGAGCAGGGCGTCGTGGACCGCGCCGACCAGCGCGCCGCGCCCGCCGGCCAGGGCCGCGGTCTGGGTGTCGGCGATGCTTCCGGAGGCGATCGTCTCGACCGCCTCGCCCACCACGGCGCCGAGCGGGGTGGCGGACATGGCCCCCGCCAGGTCGGCGAGCGCCCGGGCGTGCGCCGGGTCGGGGCGCCCCAGGCCGTGTTCGAGGGCGCCGTCGACGCCGGTGATCAGATCGAGGGCCTCGGCCACCCCGGAGGGGTCGGTGGCGGTCAGCTCGGCGAGGGCCGCGGGCGGGACGCTCATCGGGACACCCCCCTCGCCGGGAACCAGTGCATCTCGGGCAGCGGAGCGGTGGTGCCCGGAAGCTCCAGGTAGGTGAGGTAACGCAGGAAGCGGCTGAACACCACGCCGGCCGGCGGCGACGGCTCGACGCCGGGGGTGAGCGCGGCGACCAGGGCGTCGGCCTCGCCGTCGACGGAGACGCGCAGGTAGTCGGCCACGCGGCGCAGGCCGAACTGGGTGACGGCCTCGGCCACCAGCGCCCTCAGGTGCTTGCACAGGAAGGTGCCCTGCTGGCCTCCACAGGGGCGGTTGTTGTTGGTGCCGCAACTGAGCGCGTGCGAACCGGCCGTGATCGAGGAGACGTAGACCCGCGCGATGTCGGAGCCGCTCGACACGACCCCCTGCAGTCTCCCGTCGGCCAGTTCGACGAAGGGAACCTTCGCCAGTTTCCTGGGCCGGGCGGGTGGGACCACGCCCACCACGCTCGTCCCGCCGACATCGACGCCTTCGGATTCCACGGATCACCTTCCCAACGACGGATGAGGAGGACCTGCACGCGAAAGGGCGTGCCGTCCGTCGATCTGCGACGCCGTATGTCTATCGGAGATGTGCGACAGATCCGTTCTGGGATGGTGTGTCCGTGGATCTTCCCTGGTCCGCGGCTCCTTCTCCGCGGCCCCGATGACGGCGGGCGGCCCGGTGGGACACCGATGTCACCGCCGGGACCGGTCGACGGCGCCTGTGTGGCGCCCCGTCGTGTGGACGGGCCCACCGGGCACACGGTCGGGTAAAGGAGGTCGCGGCGGCACGGACCGGTGCGCCGCGTTTCAGGCGCCCGGCGGCCCGGGGCGACGTCGCGGCAACCGTCCGCCCGCGCCGGGGAATCGGGGCCGGGGTTCGTCCACAGGTTCCCGCGCGGTCCGGCCGGCGCGGCGCGTCGGCCTCTAGCTTGGTTTTCACGCCTCTCACCCGGCCCACAGGACACCGAGGCGCCCCTCCCCTACGAGGACGATCAGGAGTCCCGCATGAGCGACCACACGGCCACCGGCCCCACCCGGACCGTCATCCCAGGCGAGAATCACCGCCCGGCCGGCCGGGGACGAAACCGCCGCCTCGTCGCCGGTGACCGTCGCGATGCGCGCTCTCTTGGTGCCTGCTCGTCCCCGAAGGCACCCCTGGACGGCTCCTTCCACACGCACGACGCTCATCGCCGAACCGAACCGGGACAGGTCCGGGCGTGGCCGGGACGGTGTCCACCGGCGGCCCCACCTGGCGGGCCGCGACCGCCGGCATCGGCCCGCGAAGCCCCCAACGAGCGCGCCGGAGGCCGACGACCCCGACCGGGTGGTGTGGCCCGCGCCGGCGTCCAGAACGGTGCGGCCCTCATGCCCCCACGGTCGCGTGTCATGCCGGTACCCGGGACGTTCCGGCTGAGGGGGCGAGGTCGGCCCGCCCACGGCGGACGGCCCGTGGTGCCGTTGCCGGCAGGCGACCTGAAACGTTCGGCCGCCCTCGCCGGGCCGCCGATCACCTGGCGGCACACCGGTCCACGAGGGCCGCGGAAGGCCGTGCGGGGGGCGGGCAGACCTGAAAGAAGGCCGTGTCCCCACCCGAACGGCGGGGGCACGGCCGGATGCGAGGACCGGCCGTAGGAGGGCGCCGAGGTCTCCCGGCTCGTCGCCGTCCCGTTGTCTGGGCCAACCGGCTCCATGCACCGCATATGGCTCACGCCATATGCGCCAAATACTACCCGACCGTAAATCACCTCTCAGCAATTTCACAGCCAACGTCGTCATCCCCGTGCCGGCGACGCATAAACCACCTCGGACGCGCGTGGAGCCATCTGGACGTTTCTGGACATCTTTAAACGCGACCGGACGGGACAGAACATGAACGGGACGCCGAGGTCTCACTCTCCACCGGACGGAGCAGAATTCGTATGTCACGCACCCTGGACTCAGGGTGACGAATCAGGCACTCTTTCCGAGCAAAGCCGTTGTTTATACGGTACTTTCTGGGCACCGGCCCTCCGGAGTGAGGCTACGAACACGCCGTCTCCCGCCCCAGGCGTGCTTTCTTTCCGTGGCCCACGTCCGGATTGTCTGGGCCAAACGCAATCTCCTCGTTGAGGAATTCCATAGAAAAGAGCGCCGATGCTCGTGAAATTCACTGCGGCCGCGCCGATCGTACGCGTGACCGTGATCCTCCTGGTGGTGGTGCTGGCCTGCCTGATCCAGGCCGGAGGCCACGACGTCGTCACCGCGCTGCTGATCAGCCTGGCCGCGCTCGGCCTGGCCGGCGAGATCGCCGCGCGCGTCGCGCCCCGGGAGGCACGATGAGCGCCGCCGACCTGCTCGACCCCACCGGCCCCAACCGCTCGCTGCGCCCGGTCGCGCGCCCCACGACCTACCGGGTCGCCGCCGACGCCCAGCCACGCCGGGTCCGCCGCGCCGCCGACGGCACCCTGTGGGGCGAGGTCCCCGTCGTCCCGGTGGTGGCCGAGGAGACCAGCCGCCACCAGGAACGCGCCGAGCTGCGTATCGCGGTCAAGGTGGACGTCCCCTCCACCGACAAGAGGAACCGTCACCGAGTGGTCGCCGACCTTGAGGGATACGACTTGCGCCCCGACCCGTTGCAGGCCAGTACCCCGGCGGAGTTCGTCGAGGCGATGCGCCGCTACCGGCGCTGGGCGGGCCAGCCCTCGTTCCAGCAGATGGCCCATGACTGCGGCCATCTCAGCTCGGCCAGCTCGTTCCACGCCATGCTCGGCGGCAACGAGCTGCCCCGCTACACCCTGCTCAACGCCTTCGTCATCGCCTGCGGCGGCGACGAGGCCGAGTTCCAGCGCTGGGCCACGGCGTGGCGCCGCATCGACCAGGGGACACTCGGGCGGCGTCCCCCATTGATCGCCCTGCCTCCGAGCGGCGAGACGAGCTGACCGCCCCCGGGCGCGCCCCCGCCTTCGGGGGCGCGCCCGGCCCGCTTACCGAAGGCACGTGTCGGCCGCCGAAGACGTCGGCGCCCGTCAAGGCTCCGGTCACAGGCGGCCGCGGGCCGCCTCCAGCCGCCGCGCGTAGTCGGGGGCGAACGGGTCGGGGAGCCCCGTGTCGAGCGTCGTGGCGATCCGATGGATCGGGGCCCACACCGCCGGATCGTCGACCAGGCTCCCCAGGTCGGTCCTCTGCAGGAGTTCCAGCCCGTCCGACAGCACCAGCGCCTCGTCAGCGGACAGCGCGACCGTCACCCGCCCCGTCGCCCACGCGCCTTCCCCTCCCGAGCGTTCACCCGGCCCGGAGCCTACCGGCGCCGTTCCCGCGTACCGCGGCGGACCGCCTCCGAAGGGCGCCGACCGCTTCAAGACCGATTTGAGGATTTCCTCCATCGCCCCCATGTCATCCGGCAGACAGACGATCCCAAAGTTCAATAAGGACTTCAATGAGAAACTCGAAGGTATGGAGATCACACGCCACGACCCGACCACCGATGCCCGATCCGGCGAGGAGCCCGTGTTCGCCCCCGAAGAGATCATCGCTTTCACCTCCGGACTACCGGGCGTGACCGCGTTCACCGCCGCCGAGGGCGACGGCTCCCCCGAAATCGCCTGGGGGGACACGTTCTTCCTCTACGACCCCGAGGGCGAGGGGATGGGCGCCCAGCGAATGCCGTTCGCCACGATCGTCGTGAAGGACTACGACGGATTCGACACCGCCTCGGAGCTGAACCGGCCCGGCGTGTTCCGACTGAACATCTCCGTGGGGCGGACCGCCTTCGAGGAGCTGGTCGGCTACCCGCCCGCCGCGCACGCCGACCAGGCCGCGGAGATCGACTACACGGTCACCGACCGGATCATCCCGCACCCGGTGTACGCCCCCCAGTCCTGGGTGGCCGTCGTCAATCCCGGTCCCACGACCCGGGAGCGGGTGCGGGACCTGCTCACCGACGCCCACGCCCGGGCCGTCCGCCGCCACCGCCCACGCGGATAGCCGCCGTCCCCGTCCGCTCGGGCACCTCCGCGCGCCCGGTCCCCGGACGGACACGCCCGGCTCCGCGTGACTCCGGCGGCCCGTCCCGGAGCCGCGACGCGACGCGCCGGAGGACGAGCGCGGGCGACGCCTCCCCACCGAGACCGCGCGATGCGCGCCCGGCCCGCTCCCCGGCTTTAGGCGGCGATCGGCCGGGGCTGGTTCCCTGAGATCGGCCTCGGCCTCCCGGCCCGACAGGACGTGAGGTGTCCCGCCGCTCTCAGGGGCCTCGCGCCGGCTCCGGTCGTTGCCCGGCCCGGTTCTTCGAGCGCGGTCTCCGCTCCCCGGCTCCCGCCACGACATCGCGAGCGGCCCTCGTCCGACCCCGCCGGCCGGGATGACCGTGGCCTGGGTCCCTCGCCTTCCACCGCGGCGCAGCCACAGCTCCGCGTGGGACGGCGAGGACGGTGGCCGCCCAGGCCGTCTCCTTCGGCGTGCCGTCACTTCCCACGGGCGCGATACGGACTCCAAGGGGAGGCCAGGCCGGCTGGAGGGTGCGTCCACGGTCTGCTGTCTTCCCGCGGGACTCCGATGACGCGGTCGGCTCCGGCGGTCGCTGAGAGCCGGCCGTTCCCGCCACCTCCCGCGTCGCCCTGCCCGGTGCTCGCCGTGGCGGAGTCGTTCTTCCGGACAGGACGGCGGTGGAGGCCACGCGAAGACCCCGGGTCGGTGTACCCGGGAACGCGCTCAGTGGTGCGCCCGGCCACCGCAGGCCCGGCCTTCCCTCTCGCGCGCCGGTCCCGACGTGACGGGTGGCCGGAGGGGGGCAGGCGCCGCCCCCGTCCGGCCCCTCCTCCGGGCTCACGCCCGGCGCGGTCGTCGAGCGTGCGCGGAACGCGGAGGAGTCCGTACGGCGGATCGGTGTCGGGCGAGGTCGGAGAAGGCGGCCCCACCCTCGGCCGATGGGTCCCCTCGACAGCCGGCCCTCAGGGCGCGGGGCACGCGCCGTCCGGCCGCCGTTCCGCCCGCGAGCCCGACGGCTCCTCAGCGGCGCTCGGCCCGGCACCGCCCGAGGTGAAAGTCCACGTCCTTACCGCTGGCGGTTGCCGTGCCAGACGAGCCGGTCGGCGAAACCGCCCCGCTCGTCGGCCTTGGCCCGGCGGACCTCCTCCACCCGTTCCGGGCTCGCGCCGTGCAGGGCGGCGAGTGCGTACACGACCTCCAAGACGTCGGCCAGCTCCTCCACCGCCGTCTCCTCGCCCGCCTCCAGGTACTCCCGGACCTCCTCGCCGAGCTTGGCGCGCAGTTCGCGCCGGTACTCCTCGGCGTCGGCGACGGTGATGACCGGCTCCGCGCCATCGGCGCGGATGACCTCTGGAACGCGATCCCGCACGAGCTTCCTCACCATGGCCACCACTCCTGTCTCGTCCGAACCCGTCGGTTCCGGCGTTGCACCGCCTAGGACCCTACGCCGCCGGAGTGCCCGTAGCGGCCGGTCGAGCGGGCCGTCGGCGTGGACGCCGCCCGTGTGGGCGCCCCGTCCCGAAGGAGGGGTCTCACAAAGCGATCGATGAGGCGGACCGGGGGAACCGGTGCGCCTCGACCGGCTCGGACGATCCGACCCCGCCTCTGCCGATCGAACGTGCAAGGGCCTGCGGGACGACACCGAGGTCCGGCCGCCCCTCTGCGTGCCGGGAACGCGGGGAAATCCCCGTCCCCGACGACCAGGGCGGGCGGTTTCGACGCACCGCCCCGCATATCTCCGGCGCGGAGGGCCGCGGCGGGCGAGCCGGCCCGAAGGAAGGCCAAGGGCCTGGTCCGCACCGGCCGGGAAGCCCGAGGCGGTCCCGCCGTGTCCGTCTCACCGAGGGAACGGCCACGCCGTCGGCCGCGGGCGGAGGCACCGCATACTCCCGACCGTCACCGGGACGAAGCACCCGAGGTCGCCGTCCACCGTCACCGACGGCATGGCCGCAGCGTCTCCTTCCACCACCGCTTCGCGATGGGCGGTGGACAGCGGTCCAGCCCCGAGGGGCCGGCGCCGTCTCCACCGCGCTTTCGCGCCGGCCGGTCCCTGCCACGCAGGCTCTTGTCCCCGCCGTTCCGGTGACAAGGCCGGCACCGCGCCTCTGACGGCCGCGTCAGGAGGGTGGCACCGGCCCCCGGTCGGCGGCATGGCGCGGGATCCGCGTCACCACCACGGGGACGTGGGCGTGGTGCAGCAGGGCCTGACTCACCGAGCCGAGGAGCAGGCCACGGAAACCGCCCCGGCCGCGGGAGCCCACGACGATGAGGCGCGCCTCCTCGGCGGCGCTGAGCAGGGCGTGGGCCGGCTGCTCCTCCACGATCGTGATCCTGACCGGGAGGTCGTCGGCGTCGGGCGGCCGGATCTGCTCGACCTGGGTGCGCACGCTCTGTTCGGCCTGGGAGACGACGGTGTCACGCAGGTCGACGGCCACGTCACCGGTCATCACGGGGTCGAACATGGCGGGCATCCGCCAGGCGTGCACCACCGTCAGGGGACTCTCGGTGAGGATCGCCTCCTCGAACGCGAACTCCAGCGCCGCATCCGAGCCCGGCGACCCGTCGGTGCCGACGATGACGTGGCGCCGCTCCCGCACCTCCAAGGGAGTGTGGGGCAGAGACGGGACCACCGCGACGGGGCACTCCGCGTGCGCGCTGACACGGATCCCCACGGCGCCCGTGAACCGGGATCGCACGCCCGACGCCCCGCGCGTGCCGACGACGACCAGCTGGGCGTGGCGTGAGGCGGCGATGAGCGCGTGAGAGGGGTCCAGCGCGGACAGTTCGGTGCCCACCCGCAGCTCCGGCTCCACCTGCCGGGCCCGCTCCACCGTCTCCCCGAGGAGCGCGGAGGCCCGTTCGGCCACCTCCGGGGTCGGTGGCATCCGCACCGAATGCCCCAACGGCATCGTGACCAGGGGCATGCTCGCCGCGTGGACGACTCGCAGGCCCGCCCCGCGGCGGTGCGCGGCCTCGGCCGCCCACACGGTCGCCGCCTGCGATCCGGCGGACCCGTCCACCCCCACCACCACGTCGTCGTCCCGTGGCGGAGCCCCCGACACCAGGTGTGCGTGATCGTTCATGATTCCCCTCCTCCATCGCTTCCCGCACCTACCCGAAGTGGCGGAGGGAACCATCCTGAGCAGGGCCGTCCCCGGAACCTGGGGAGGCGGCGCGGCCTCAACCGCGGCCGGCGTGAAAGAGCCCTTCCGGTCCCGGGACCGTGGCCGGGTTGTACCGGAGCCCCTCCGCCCTCAGGAGGGCGGACGCCCCGACACGCTCCGGCCAGGAAGCGGAAAACCACCGCCACGACCACGGTGGCGCCCGCGATCCCCGGCCACGCCGAAGAAGGCGTCACGACCACCCTCGCGGATGCGCTAGAGTTAAACCTGTTCGCGGGGACGGAAACGAAACCGCAGGACAACGGGACGTAGCGCAGTTTGGCAGCGCACTTGACTGGGGGTCAAGGGGTCGTGGGTTCAAATCCCGCCGTCCCGACAGCGAAATAGCAGGTCAGAGCCCCGCAGCCTCACCGAGGTTGCGGGGTTTTCTCATGCTACTGGGTACCAACTGGGTACCAAGCTGGTTCCCGAGAAGGGGAATTCGGACATATCGCCGGTGTAGATGCCGGTACGGCTCCAGCAGATCATCAAGAACCCCCACATGTGAGCAAGGCCACATCCGGGCTCGGTCTCGGAGCGCGGCCTCCCACCGCTCCCCGAGTGCTCTCATCAGCTCGTCGCGCATCGCCGGGGTCGGATGGGAGTAGGCGCCCTGCACACTCTGGTCAACGTGGCCGAGCCGTTCGTCCTGAAGAACGCGGTCGATCTTGTCTTCCAGCATCCACGTCTTGTGCGAATGCCTCAGACTGTGCGGGGTCAGCCCTTGGGCTACTGGCCGCCACGACATCCGGCTGCGTTCGGCCACGTTCCGTCCTCCTCTCAGAGGACGCCCCGTCCACCCGTCAGCTGCGAGAGACACCGGGCGTGCTGGCTTCCCGCCTTTCGCGGGGAGTAGGCCGGTCGCCGCAGGGTGGAAAATCGAGGACCGGAAGCTCTCCCGCCGCCAGTGCGGCGCGACGGTCGCCGAGGACCCTTCCAACGCGCCGCCCAGCTCCTCGATCGCTCGCTGCACACGGACCCGAGTCGCAGCGGACACCCGGTCCGGCCGGTTGAGAACGTTGGCGACGGTGCCGACGGACACCCCGGCCAAGGCTGCGGCGTCGGCGTAGCGGACCTGGCCTGCGCGCGGACCAGATGCGGCCGGGCCCCGGAAGATATGGATTCCGGCCGGGTGGCCGTACTCACGCCGGTAGTCGGGGTCTTCGAGTTTCACGCAGGGGCAGGTGGCGGCGTCCTCGGGCATGGGTGGCAGGGTCCGCATCTGGCGACGCAGCAGCCGTGCCACGTGCGCGGGAACATCAACGACACGACGGCTCCCGTCCTTCGGCAGCTTCCGGATCGTGGATCCATCGGAGAGTTCGTAGAGCTGCCACCGCACGTGCAACCGGTTCATGTGCAGTGAGTCACGTTGGATGCCGAGCAGCTCACCGAACCGAATCCCGGTGTAGGCCGCGGTGATGATCATGATGAACTCATCGTCCCGCCCGGAGAGGATGCTGGCGCGCTCGGCGATCAGCAGCGCCCCGAGCGGGGTCGTCCACCGTCCCTCGGCGTGACGGGGCCGTTCCTGTAGGCGTCGTTGCTCGATGCTGCCCCGGCCGGCCCGCCGTCGTGCTGGGTTGCGGGTCATGAGCTGCTGGACAACGGCGTCCTCCAGCATGTTGTCGAGCCGTCCCCGAGCCTGGCGGGCGGTGCTCGGCGCGTAGGCCGCGCGGATCTTGTTCTCCCATGCGTTGATCTCATGGTCGGCGTAGGTGAGGCTGTTCAGCGTGCGGTGGCCGAAGGCGGGAAGGATGAAAGAGCTCAGGAGGTAGCGGTACTGCTGCCGGGCGCCGAGGGTGAGCTCCTGGCTGGGCAGCCAGGCGTTCGCCCATTCCGTGAGGGCGATTTCCCCCTTGCGGGGGTCGATCCACTGGCCGCGGCCCATTTTCGCGACCTGCTCCCAGCCATGGGCGAGGGCCTCTTCCTCGGTGTCGAATCCGGACCCGAGGGGGATCCAGTTGCGGTTTTCATCGCGCACTCGCACTCGCCACTTAGCGCCGCGCCGCTCCGCTTGAGGCTGCTGCATTCTGTTCCGTTCCGGTAGGGGGTTGGGCTGTCTCAGTGTGCCCAGCGCTGGGGGCGCTGGGGGCGCAGATGAGAAACGGCGCCTCCGACGGAGACGGAGCGCCGTGGGGCCCGGGTGCAGGGGGCGGGGGGCGGGGGCGGTCAGGCAGCGACGCTGCTTGCGGGGCGTACTGGTGGCGGCACCATGTCGGGGGTGGCGACCGTGTCCGGGTCCCACCAGTCGAGGGGGTCGACGTCGGCCGGGCAGCCGCCCGCGGTTTTCCAGGCGGTGATCTCCCAGAGGCGGAGGCGGAGCATCGCGGTCGCCACTAGGTCGTGTGCTGTGATTCCGCGCTGGACCAGCACCATGGTGGTCCGCTCATCGGGTGACCGCAGCACTGCGAGTGTCTCGCCGGGCGCTCCGAGGTCGGTCACGATCACCAGCAGACGACGGGTCTGCTGGGCGGGGGGATCGTTGCGTTCTTCCATTTTCGGCCTTTCTCGCCCATGGGGCGATCCCGGCCGCATCCGTGATGCGGCACCCCTCCAAACACCCATTGGCGCGAAATGGGTGTTTGCCCTGCTCGCCGGACTGTCACATTAGATGGTTTCGGACATGCGTGCTAGCCCGGATTCCCATACGAATGCATACTCCGCGTAACCTGACCAGGGTAAACGCCGCAAAAATGAGAAAGGGCAGCGGCTACCTCGCAAGAGGCGGCTGCCCTTTCACCATCTCCATACGACGCTTCAGAAGCCCCGCTGGATTACCTCCATGTGCTGATCCATCAACGCGGCCATCTGTTTCGATACTTGCTCGTGCGACCAGGACGGTGGAAACGTCATTGTCATTGTCCAGGTCTGGCCATTCTGTGTGCGCTTGAGCGTCCACAGCGATCGCCCTGTCACATCCTCTTGCATGCTCAGCCGGTCCCCGTCAGGCGGCACCTCAGCGGCCTGCCGGTGCAGGGTTGGGTCGGGGTCGGTCGCCTCAATCTCCCTCAACTGGTCGGCCGCGTCGTCGCGGCCGGCCTCCTCTAGCTCCTCCGGCGTCACTCCGACGACGCGGGCCATGCGTGCGACGGTTTCGGCCGGGCCGGTGACCTGGACGACGACGCCGCTCGCGGTGCCGTACCCCTTGACGATCTGCCGCCACCGAGTACCGGAGATGCCGGCTGCACGTGCAGCGGCGTTCTGGGACATGCCTGTCCTGCCACGCGCCTCCTCGATGAGTTCACCCTCGGGCGGTCGGGCGGTCTGCGTTTCCATGCGCACATCATCTTCGCGAAGTTTCGCGAAGTCCAGTTGAGGATGACCTAACCCGCAGGATGCCACAGAAACCTGTCTTTCAGTGCATGGACGAACGAGAAGCTTCTCAAGATCTTCCCAAATAAGGGTTGTAGTTCGCGAAGCTTCTCGCTACGGTTGCGACATGAGGAAGTTGAACCACTCCCCACACGCGGTCACTCGCGCACGCGAAGCAGCGGGACTCACGAAGACCGACTTCGCGCAGCTACTGGGCTGCTCCCTCTCTCTCGTCAGCGAGATGGAGAGCGGAACCCGGAATGCATCGCGAGAGCGGCTGGCGCGCATGGCCGACGTCCTCGGTGTCCCCACCAACACCCTGACCAGCGAGCCCACCGAATGACCCCCCGGCCGTCGCGCGGCGACATGACGACCTGCGGGACATGTGGCTCCAGTAACGAACCGTCGCGGACGAGCTGCCGCAACTGCGGTTCCCGCCTCTGACCCCATCGACCTCTGAGGGAGGCGACATGGACACGCTGCGCACCTACACCCCCGAGGAAGTGGTGGCGCGATGGCTTCCGACCGCCACTCCCGGCGGCCTCCGGAAAGCCGCTCAGCGTCGGCAGATCCGCCACCGGCGCATCGGCAAGAACAAGCAGATCGTGTTCACCGAAAGCGACATCGAGGCGCTGCTCGACGGTGCGGCCGTCGAGGTCGGCGCCACCCCGGCGGCGCCCCCGCAGCGACCCCGGCCAGCCGGACGGGCCACGCGGACGGCGGTATCGGCCCTGCCGATCCAGCCGCGCCCCGCTCGCCGCATCCAGTTCTGATCCACGAAAACGGCCTTCGCCGGGTCGCATCCGGCGAAGGCCACCGGCCCCCAACCACAGAGAGGAAACGGGCCATGACCATTATCCACACCCAGCAGGAGGCGTCCATGCGGCTGCCTCACCTCACCCTCGATGCGGTGATCCCGGCGGACGGGTTCGTTGAACTCGACACCGACCCCGCCACCGGGCGGCCATGCGTCGCCGTGTGGGCCACCCGGGACGCCGCCGACCCGATCCTGCGCATCTCGATCAGCGAGGGCGAACCCGACGCCGAACACGAGATGGCCGCCGCGGTCGCGGACGAGATGAGCCGGTTGGCTGAGGCGCACGCCGACATCGCGGTCCGCTGCGGCGGTGACCGGTGAACGCCGTGAGCCGCGACACCGGCGCGGTGGAACGCGTGACCTCGTGGCTGGAGGAGCGCGGGGTCGAGGTGTTGACCGTGGACCGGCGGATCATCGCGGCCGTCGCGCAGGCTGGGTTCGAGCGGGAGTTCTTGTCCCTGCTGTCCCGCGCCGAAGCGGTGATGACCGCGCCGGTGACAGCCCCCGTGATCCCCGATGCGGTTCGGCGGCGCCGGGTCGTCGAGGCGATGCGGCAGCCCGCCGCAGGCCGGCACGCGGCCCAGGAGCCAGAGACGGTCCGGGACGCCTACGACCCGGCTCGAACGCCTGGCGGTGTGCGGTGACCGCGCTCGACACCGTGGCGACGGTGACGCCCTACCTGCTGGTCGCGGCGGTGGCCGCGGCCGGCGGGTGGGCCGCCCGTTCAGTGCGGGCTGACAGCCGTGTGGTGGAGCTGCGCCGGCTGGTGCGCCACCTGGCGGTGCTCGTCGCTGATCACGCTCCTGACCGGGTGGTGGATCGGATAGAGCGGGACCTGCGGGCCCAGCGGCTTCTCCCTGACACCGATTCCTCGACTGCGAAGCACCGAAAGAACGGGAGGACCCCCCGATGACGAAGTCCATGATCCCGATTCGGGCGGCGTTGATGCGTGGCTGGCGCCAGGACGCGGCGTGCCGTGACGTCACGCCTGAGGAGATGGACCTGTTCACCTCGACGGATCCGGCCGATCAGGCGGAGGCGCTGAACTGGTGCGCCGTCTGTCCTGTCCGCCAGCAGTGCCTGTCGGACGCGCTCGCCGAAGTCGATCGGTGGAGTGTTCGAGGTGGGACGACTCCTGCGGATCGGGGCTATGACGCGGCTGGCCGGCGGATCGAGCACTGGGCCCGCAAGGTCAAGGCGAAGGCCAAGGCGGTGGCGGCGTGAGTGGGGTCGTGACGCCGACGGGGCGTCTGCTCGGGGCGTGGCCGTCTGGTTCTCCGGAGTGGCACGAGGCTCGGCGTTCCCGTCTCGGCGGGTCCGATATGGCCGCTGTGCTGGGCCGGTCCCCGTGGGTGTCCCCGTACCGGCTGTGGCACCTGAAAAACGGGGCCGTCATCGACGGCCCCACCACGGACGCTCAGGCTCGGGGCCACTACCTGGAGGACGGTATCCGCCGCTGGTGGGCTGACCGCCACCCGGAGTTCGAGGTCGCCGTCGGCGGCACGTACACGCACGTCGAACGGGACTACCAGCTCGCCAACCCCGATGGGCTGCTCGTCCAGGACGGCAAGCCGGTCGGTGTGCTGGAGGTCAAGACGGACTCTCAGGACGACACGGCCTGGGGCCAGCCAGGGACCGACGAGATCCCGCTGTACTACCGGACGCAGGTCATGTGGTACCTCGACGTGCTCGGGTTGGAGGTCGCGCACGTCGCGGTGCTCACCGCCAGGCTGGAGTTCCGCGAGTACGTCGTGCACTACGACGAGACCGACGCCGCGATCCTCCGCGCCCGCGCCGAGATGTTCCTCGACTCGCTGCTGTTCGGCGAGGTACCCGACATCGACTCCACCGACTCGACCTACCAGACCATCCGGGACCTGCACCCGGAGATCGAGGACCGCGAGGTCGAGCTGTCCCTCGACGAGGCCGCTGCGTTCGCGCGGGCCCGGGACAACAAGAAGGCCGCCGACGCCGAGTGGACTCGGGTGCGCTCTGAGATGGCCGACCGCATGGGCACCGCCAAACGGGCCGTGTTCCTGGGCCAGCGCATCGCTGCCCGGCAGGCCAAGAACGGGACCCCGTTCGTGGTCGCCGACCGCAAGTGCCCACCCCACACCGACTTCATCGCTGAGGAGTTCGCCGCATGACCGAGATCGCTATCCGCACTGACAGCCTGCCCGAGCGCATGGAGTACGCCCGCACGCTGGCCTCCTCCGGGCTGCTCCCATCGGCCTACCGCAACAGGCCCGAGAACGTCCTGTTCGCCGTCGAGTACGGGCGGGCCCTCGGCCTGGAGCCGATCACCGCGATCAACAGCGTGCACGTCATCGAGGGCAAGCCGGCGGCGTCGTCGGGGCTGATCTCCGCGCTGGTGCGCCGTGCTGGCCACACGCTGCGGGTGCGCGTGGACCGGGAGCCGGAGCTGGTGGCCATCGCCCAGATCATTCGCGCCGACGATCCCGACTACACCTTCGAGTCTCGGTGGTCGCTGGAGCGCGCCCGCAGGGCGGGGGTCGCTGGGAAGAAGGTGTGGCAGTCCTTCCCTGAGGCCATGCTCAAGGCGCGCGCGATCACTGAGGTGGCCCGGGAGGCGTGCGAGGAGGCGATCCTCGGTGTGGAGTACACGCCTGAGGAGCTGGGCGCCGAGGTCGATGCCGCCGGGAACATCGCGGAAAGCATCCCCGCGCAGGTGCGGCCGGGCGCCACGATCGCCGAAGCCGAAGCGGAAGCCACGACGGCGCAGGAGCGGCCTCGGGTGGACCCGGATCGGATGCGCGCCATGGGCCGGTTGATGCGCCATCTGGGCATGGGGGCCGAGGAGGCGTTGGCGTTCGTTTCCGAGACGGTGGGGCGTGAGATCGGTAGTCGGGCGGAGATGGAGCCCGGTGAGGTCGAGCGGGTCATCGACGCCCTGGAGGAGCGTGATCGGGCCCGCGTGGCGGAGCGGGTGATCGAGGACGCGGAGATCGTCGACGACACCCCCGCTGAGGAGCCGGCGTGACGTTCCCCCGGCGGGCCGCCGCGTCGGCGGCCCGCCCCGCCCCCACCGCCACCCAACCGGAGTTCACATGAGCGGTCACATCGTGATGGTCGCTGCCGCCCCTACTCACTCTGACGAGGACAAATGATCACCGTCTCCGACTTCTTCTGCGGCGCTGGCGGCTCCAGCCAGGGCATGCACGCCGTCCCCGGCGTCGAGCACGACTGCGCCGACATCTCACAGGTGGACTTCCGCCGGTACCCGCGTACCGACCTGCTATGGGCCTCCCCAGAGTGCACGAACCACTCCATCGCCCAGGGGCGCCGCCGTCAGGACGCGACCCCCGACCTCTTCGGCGAGGTGCTCCCCGACGCCGCAGCCGAACGCAGCAGGGCCACCATGTGGGACGTCCCGCGCTACCTGGAGGTTATGGCGATGCGCGGCCGGCCCGTCACCGGCGGCGTGGTCGAAAACGTCGTGGACGCCCGGCGGTGGGTGATGTGGGACGCCTGGACCCTCGCCCTGCGGTCCCTCGGATACACAACCCGCGTCATCTACCTCAACTCGATGTTCGCCCATGCCGCCACCACACCGTGGGCACCGCAGTCCCGCGACCGTCTGTACGTCGTGTACTGGCACAACAGCCTCGGCCGAATCCCCAACCTGGAGAAATGGACCCGGCCGCACGCCACCTGCCCGGAGCACGGAGCGGTGCGCGCGGTGCAGGCGTGGAAGAAACCAGACACTCCATGGGGCCGCTACCGGGCCCAGTACGTCTACCGGTGCCCAGTGATCGGCTGCTGGGTTGAGGTCGACCCTGTCACGCTGCCGGCGGCGTCCGTCATCGACTGGACGAACACGGGTGAGCGGATCGGTGACCGGGCTCGGCCTCTCGCGGCGAAGACGCTCGCTCGTATCGAGGCCGGTCTGGCCAAGTACGGGGGCGCGCTCGCGGTTCCGGTCGAAGGCCGTGACGGCAAGCAGGCTCGGCCGATCGGAGCGCCGCTGCGCACGCAGACCGCGCGGCTGGAGACCGCGCTCGCGATTCCACCGTTCCTGGTCGAGCTGCGCGGCGGCGGTTCGACGCACCGCCCGGTCTCCGAGCCACTGGCGACGGTGTGTGCGTCGGGCAACCACCACGGGCTCCTCGTCCCCTACTCCGGCAACGGCTATGCCCGACCGACCAGTAACCCGGTCGGTGCGGTCGCCACCCCCGCTGTGGAGGACTGTCGGTTCCGGATGCTCACACCCGCCGAGATTCAGGCCGCGATGGCGTTCGCGGCCGACTACCGAGTGCTGGGGACGCGCCGCGAGCAGGTTCGCCAGCTCGGCAACGGTGTGACACCTCCGGCTGCCGAGGTGCTGGTCTCGGCGCTGGTCGAGGCGATCACTGGCGAGGAGATCGGTCTCGCCGCTTGACCTGCCCGCCCGGGCCGCCCCCGCGGGGGCGGCCCCCCACCCACAGCAAGGAGGCTCACAGATGACCAGCCGGCCCACCGCCCGGGAGTATGCGCACCCGACCGACCTGCTCGAGGAGAACGCCGAGGCTGCCGAGGATCTGCGCCGGCGCGCGGCCGCGCGCATCGCCTACCACGCGACCGCCGCCCGCCATGTCGTCGCCCTCACCGGTGGGACCTCCAGCCCTCACTGGCTGTCGGCCCGCCTGGAGATCGCGGCCGAGTACGGGCTGCTGGACACGCTGGATCCGAGCCGGCCGCGCGACCCGCTCGAGGCCGCGCAGCGCCTGGAGACGGCGTGGGAAGACCCCGCCATCATCCGCCAGCGCGCCTACGAGGCGCTGGAGGCCGCCGGGATCGACCCGACCCCGCTCGAAGAGGCCGCCCGCCGCGACGTGGCGGCCCTCGTCGCCGAGAGCACCACCCTGGCCGACGCGGGAGACCGCCGGTGACCCCCGCCATGCGGCCCGCGACCTGATCGCGGCGATCGCCGAGTCCGTCACTGGCGACGAGATCGACCTCGCCGCCTGACACGCCAGGGCCACCCCCAGCCGCGAGACGAACGGAAAACTCGTGAAACTCACTGTTGACGCCCCCCTGTTCGCCGCGGAGATCGGCCGGCTCGCCCGGCTCCTCCCCGCCCGGCCCGCCGTGCCGGTGCTGGCGGGCATCCGCATAGATGCCCGCGACGGAGAGGTCGTCGCGTCCGTGTTCGACTACGAGACCTCGGGCACGACGGTACTCCCCGCCGACGTCGCCGAGCCCGGCGTGACCGTCCTCCCCGGCCGGACCCTCGCCGAGGCCATCAGCCGCCTCGACGACGGCGACCTCACCCTCACCGGAGACGGCGCGCGGGTCGCCCTGCGCTGCGGCCCCGTAAAGTTCACCCTGCCCACCCTGCCGGTCGAGGACTACCCGACCCTGCCCGCGCTGCCCGAACAGATCGGGACCGTCCCCGCCGGCGACCTCGCCGCAGCCGTCGCCCACACCGCAGCCGCCGCGGCGACCGTCATCACCCTGCCGACACTGACCGGCATCCGCCTGGCCCTCGCCGCCGGGGGCATCACGCTGACCGCCACCGACCGGTACCGGGCCGCCCAGCACACCATCGGCTGGGCGCCCATCCTCGAAGCCGTTGAGGGTGATCTGCTCGTCCCCGCGGCCGCCCTCGCCCACGCCGTCAAAACCCTCGGCGGCGACCAGGTCACCCTCCACCGCGACGACGCCATCCTCGGCCTGTCCGCCGGCGGGCGCACCATGGCCACGCGGCTCATCGACGGCGCCGCGCCGCCCATCGGCCGCCTCTTCGCCGCCGCCCTCGACGGCGCTGACTGCATCGTTGACACCGGCCGTCTACGCCAGGCGGTCCTGCGCGTGGCCGCCGTCGCCGAACGGGGCCTGCCCGTCCATCTCCACGTCACCCCTGGCCGGATCGCCGTCACCGTCGCCGGCGAGACCGACGGCGAGGACGTCCTCGACGCCGAATGGGAGGGCGAGCCGCTCACCATCGCGTTCGCGCCCCGCTACCTCGCCGACGCGCTCACCCACGTCGGCGCCCCCCAGACGCGCATCACCCTCCGCGACGGACGCCAGCCCGCCCTGCTCCGCCCGGCCGGCGACGACCACCGCCGCCACCTGATCATGCCGATCCGGGTCGACACCGCCACCCGAGCGGCCTAACCACACAGGAGACACGCCATGGCGACCCGCGAAGTCGCCCTCGACACCGCCGAGGGCCTGCTCGAATTCAGCCACACCGGCGTCGTCGGCGACGAGTACGGCGGCTACACGATCGTCGCCATCGAGACCCGCGACAAAGGGCACTTCGAGGAGCGCCGCATCATCGTCCGCTGCGACGAGGACAACTCCCTGTGGGTCCTCACCGCAGTAGAGGACGACGAGGAGAGCCTCCTTCCCCCGTTCCCCTATGGCCCCGTCCTACGCCCGGTCCGCACAGAGGAGCGCACCGCCACCGTCTACGTCGACCTCTGACCACCCCTGCGGCGCCCAGACCTCGGCCCGTCCGGACCCAGCCGGCGCCCCGGGTGCAACGCCCGGGGCGGGCACCGCATCGCACCTCCCCATCCAGAGAGGACCCACGTGATGAAGCTCGCGCTCTACCGCTTCTACGCCGACGACGGCCAACTGCTCTACGTCGGCATCACCAACGACCCGCCCCGGCGGATGAAGCAGCACTCCGACAGCAAGGACTGGTGGCCCCAGGTCCGCGGCATCTCCATCGACTGGTACCCCGACCGCGACAGCGTCCTCGCCGCAGAACGCCGGGCCATTGCTGTCGAGAACCCGCTCTACAACGTCGCCCACAAGTCGAACACCGAATTCGTAGCGACCACAGACCTCGAAAGGCTCTCCAGGTCGATCGTCATGACGGTGTACGACAAAAAGGAAGCAGAGAAGCATATCCGGGAAACGCGAGAGATCTACTCTAGCGTCCCCGGCGAAGTGTCCGAAGAGGACTGGCTCCACGACTGCGCCCTGCTTGCCGTGAACCATCTGAACACCCTCTATGAGAGGGCCCTCAGGGAACTTCAAAAAGCCGACGAGGCCATGCTAGAGCTCGCCCAAAGCTTGCTTGCCCTTCTCGACGGAGAAGAAGCCGAAGAGTGGATGGCCTGCGCTGAGACCCACCTCGGCGATAGGGCGAACAGTTATACCTTGCCTCTTTTCGCCGCTCGCCATGTTTCCAAAGTGAAAGCGGCGCAACGGAAAGAGGAGGCGCCTTTTCTCGGCGGTATGTGCGCCGAGTGGGGGGATCATGGAGCCCAATGCCCGCACCACGCCGAATTCAAGGTCTTCTTGGCCGACTGCGGCGAGCAGCCATGCCTCGGACACGACGTCTGCGAATCCCACCTGGAGAAGATCATCAACGGCACCTCGCGCACTCGTTACACGGTCACCGATTTCGTCGAGATCGTTCCCGACAACGACTAGCGCCCGCATGGCCGCGCACTTGGGGGGCGCGCCCCAGTCCATCAGCCACGACAAGTAGAAGAAGCAGGGGGGCTCATGGCCCGGAGTTACGCCCAGATCCACTCCGCGATCTGGCAGGACAGCGACTTCAAGAAGGACCTCGACAGCGACGCTCAATGGTTGTACTTCGCACTGCTGTCTCAGCCGAACATCACCGCCGCGGGCGTCTTGCCGCTACAGGATCGCCGCTGGGCGAGGTTCGCCGACGGCATGACCTCCGAACGGATCGGAACGGCCCTAGCTCGCCTGAGCGCGTACTGGTACGTGGTCGTGGACGAAGACACCGAAGAGGTTTTGATCCGCACGTTCATCCGCAATGACGGCCTGTGGAAGCAGCCGAACGTTCTCAAGTCGGCGCTGGGGCACGTCCAGAACACGATGTCGCCGACGCTGCGGGCAGTCCTCCGCCGAGAGCTCCTCCGGCTCCCGTTGGAGGAGCTGGGTCCCGAACGCGCGACCAAGACCCGAACCCTTATCGAAAGGGTTACGGAAACCCTTCCCGAAACCCTTCCGGAGGGGTTCTTGGAACCCCCTCAGCAGCCTTTTTCGCCCCCCAAGGCGCCCTCGGGCGGGCAGGTGACGCCCCCCTTTCGCGTCGCCCCCGAAAACCCGCAGGTCACCGCCTTAGAGGGAGTGGCTCAGGAAACCCTTCCCGGAACCCTTCCCGAACCCTTCCCGGAAGGGTCCGGTGTAGGTGCAGGTGTAGGTGAAGGTGTAGGTGAGTATTTGGCTGAGGAAGAAATTCCGAAGAAGACTACGTCTTCTTCGGGCGCGACCTCGAAAAACTCGAAGAGGGGGGCCAAGAAGCCCCCAAGCGCCGTTGACACCCAGGCGCAAGGACTCGCCGAGGGCTACTGGAGCCTCCACCAGACCAGCACCGCCCAGTCCTTCATCGCCATCCGCCAGGTCGTCAAGACCGCTCTCGCCAACGGCGTCGACCGAGACCAGCTCGCCCACGCCCTTGACCTCCTGGGCAGAGAGGGTCGGCCCATCTCCGGCGGCACCCTCCAGATCGCCCTCCAAACGGTCCGCGCCGACGCCGGCGCCCAACGCCCCGCCGTCGGCGCGTACCGGCCCTTCCAGAACCCGACCGACCCCGACGCCTACGAAGGCTGGTGACCGACATGGCCCCCATCGTCAAGATCGAGGACCTCGCCGACCGCTACGACGACTACTTCCTCGAAGAAGCCCGACGGCAAGCTCGCGCCCGCGCGGCCGTCACCATCCCCACCCGCTACCGCAACGCCACCGCGGACCACGAGCCGGTCCGCGAATGGGCGCGCAGCCTCGTCGCCGGCGCCATCAAGCACCGCAAGCGGGTCGCGTTCACGATCGCCCCCGGAAAGAGCCTCACCCTGCTCGGCCCCACCGGCACCGGCAAAACCCACCAGGCCTACGGCGTCATCAACGGTCTGGTCGAATCCGGCCTGTCGTTCCGGTGGGAGGTCGCAGCCGCAGCCGACATCTACGCGCAGCTGCGCCCCCGCCATGGAATCGACTCCGAAGCCGAGTTCAGCCGCTTCGCCCGCGCCGACCTGCTCGTCATCGACGACCTGGGCGCCGCGAAGACCTCCGAGTGGGTGGAGGAAGTCAACTATCGGTTGATCAACTACCGCTACGAGCGTGAATGCCCGACCCTGATCACCTCCAACGTGCCGGTGAAGGAGTTGGTGCCGCAGCTTGGCGAGCGGGTCGCGTCGCGGCTGCGGGAGATGTCGGATCGCGTCGTTCTCGCCGGACCGGACCGTCGCGGGAGGGCCGCGTGAGGGACTTCAAGAGGTTGTCCGACCTGGACGCGATGCGGGAACTCGTGGTGCGGGCCGCCCGCTACGGCGCCGAGATCGACACCACCACCAACGAGGAGCGGCGCGCCGCGGTCCTCGCCCATCCGGACCTGGCCGACCGGCTCACTAAGCATCCGCTGTTCTACACCCGGCCCGAGCAGTGGCACGGCTACATCCCGCCCGAGCAGTGGCACGGCGTCCCCAACAACTCGCCTGAGCGTGCCGCGCTCGTCGAGATCTACGACGAGGCGTTGCGCCGGCAGCGACGTCGCGTCGCGTGACCTCTCACATGGCGAAGGACCAGCCCGTCGCTACCGGGCTGGTCCGCATCCCAGGATCTCACACCCAGGAGGAGTGCGATGTCCCTGTCGCTCGATGTGGACCTGCTGGAGGCCGAACGGCGGCGTCCGGTCCCTCCGCCCCCAGATCCCTACCCGGCCGGCCCTACCCGGTGGCTCGCCGAAGACCAAGCCGCTCAGAAGCGGCATGCAACGAAGAAGGAGTCCTGATGGCAGGCGAAACCCAGATCACGCTCGTGGGCAACCTCGTCGACGACCCCGAGCTGCGCTTCACTTCCAACGGCGCCGCGGTGGCGAACTTCCGTGTGGCCTCGACGCCGCGCACCTTCGACCGGCAGAGCGGTGAGTGGAAGGACGGCGAGTCCATGTTCCTCACCTGCTCGGTGTGGCGGGCCTACGCCGAGAACGTGGTCGAGAGCCTTCAGCGTGGTATGCGCGTCATCGTCCAAGGCCGTCTCAAGCAGCGGTCGTATGAGACGAAGGAAGGCGAGAAGCGCACCGTCTTCGAGGTCGAGGTTGAAGAGGTCGGCCCTGCGCTGCGCAGCGCCACCGCCAAGGTGACGAAGACGCAGCGTCAGGGGGCCGGCGAGGGCGGGTTCGGCGGTCAGCGTCCGGCTCGGTCGGGGGCGCCGTCCAGTGACCCGTGGGCCACCGGCGGTGGCGCCCCGCCGTTCTAGGCACGCACGTTCAGAGCGCTCAAACGCGCGCTACGCCCCCGGGGCCCACATTCCCGTGTCGGGTACCTGGGGGCGGTGGAACCGCCTCAGGGGCCACTACAGGCCCGTACAGCACAGGAGTAGCCCATGTCCCATCAGATCCGGCCCATCCAGGACGACACCGTCCCCACCGAACCCCGCCGCGACATCCGGCGGCGCGACCGGGACCTGCGGCGCCGCGCCGTCGCACACCTTCGCGAGCTCGACGGGACCATAAAGTCCCCCATCCTGGACGCCGCGGGAGGTGACCGGTGAGGATCATCGTCACCGGAGGCCGCGACTACACCGACCGGAGCGCGGTCGCGTGGCAGAGGGCCGTCCCTGGTAGCCAACCCTGACGTCGACGAGTATCAGATAGGTCCCGGCCTGGTGTAAGGCACCTGGCCGGGCCTCCTGTTTAGGATTAGGAGCGGTTCAGCCTCCTGATCACTCCTGGCAAATCATCTAGGCTCCCCGCCAAGGAGTTCAAGGAGTTCAGGAGCTTCTTGGCGGAGTCCGTGCGGAATCGCTCCAGAGCCTGGGAATGTGCGAGAAGGGCGAACATGGTCGCCCGCTCCATGTCGCCGTTCTTCTCTGCTTGAAGGGCTGAGTTGGTTAGCGTCTCGATCTGATCGCTTATGCCCACTGGATTCCTTTCGTTGACCGCCCTACTCATTCCATGTACACGCAGTAACGAACCTGTCGCGGAGGATAGATGAGTGTCCTCACGACGCGGCCGACCTCGGATCCGACCGCCCCATACTGGGAACCGACCCGACCCGAGGACCCGGCCATGACCACACCAGCACCACCCGCCCCCACCCCGACCCCGGCAGCGCGGCTCGACGAACTCGAACAACAAGCCGCGAACGACATCACCGCGATCGTGGCGAGGATCGCCGCCACGGGTATCACCGGCGCCGCCCTCACTGCCGCCGCTGCGGCGATCACCGCGGCGATCCTCGCGCCCGCAACTGCCGCGCTGGCTGTGGGGATCGCGCTTGCGGCGTCCGGGGGGCGGGGGCGTCGTCCGCTCCGCGAGCACCCCCTGCCCACGCCGGTGGACATCGATGTGGCTGTGCTTCTTGCGGACGCGGCGGCGCGGGTGGACGCGGCGGAAGACCGTCGCGCCGAGCTGGAGCGGGTCCGGGCCCGGTTGGTGCGGCTCGCGATCACGAAGATCCACCAAGCCGCCAGTTCTGGCACGGCGATGTACGCGCGCGCGGCAGGACTGGGGCTTCGCTGGGTCACGTTGCGGGTCGGAGCCTGCGCCACGTGCCTGGCCCTGGACGGCCGCACCGTCGGCGTCGGCGCGGTGTTCGCGGCGCCGCGCGGCCCCCACATCCCCGCCCGGCAGTGGGACGGGTTCCGTGGGCTCCCACCCGTCCACCCCAACTGCCGCTGCCGGATCATCCCCACCAGGGCGGCCCGTAGACAGCAGTGAGGGCCCGCACCCCCCAGCACGGGCCCCCAGTTCCCCCGGTCACCGTCCACGATGCCACACCTGGAACGGAGGCCAGCCATGCACGAGACGCCTGCACCTGCCCCCGCTGCGTCCACCGAACTCGCCGACCTCATCGGAGCCCTCGTCGACGGGTTCGACGAGCAGATCCGCTACGGACTGCGCATCCACGACGCCCCCGCGCCGCGGGTCGTTCGGCGCACCGAAACTCGCCGGCAGGCCCCGCTTCTCGCTCAGCTCGCGGCGCACCCCGCCCCGCGCCGCGCCGCCGGGCCCCGTCCCTCCGGCGCGCCCCCGGCCGGCTCCCGGCCCCCGATGAGTCTGGACGCGGCCGCGCTCATCGACCGGATCGCCACGGTGGCCACCGACGCCCACCGGGTCCTCTCCTACTACGCTCCCGGCCCCGCGCCCGCCGGGCGGACCGTCGCAGGTCGGTTGCGGGCGCTCGTTCCGCTGGCCGCCGCCGTCGAACCGGTTCAGCCCTCGGTGGTGCGCGGCGTCGCCCGTCTGGTCCGCCAGGTTGTTCGCGACGCGCGGGTCCTGCTCGACTACGAGCCCCGCCCCCGAGTCTTGACCGGGTGGTGTTGCGCCGAGTGCGGCGGCCGACTCGCCCTCGACCCCGAGCAACTCCGCACCTGGTGTATCGGACTGGGAACCGTTGAGGGGCCTGCGCGCGTCGGTGAGATCAGCCCGGTCCGGTACGGATCCTGTGGAAGCTCGTACAGTCGATCAGCGTGGCTGTCCCACATCGCCGGGGAAGCCTCATAGAGAGATGATGGAATGTCTAAAGCGGAAGACTCTTCTCCGGAAAAACCAAGACGCAGAATCAGCGACTACAAGAACCGGTCTGGCGAAGAAATTCCGAAGGAATTTCCCAAGGCGGCCGATTTCGCTTCCCAAATATTGAAAGATGCATCCAAAAGCTGGATGCCGGGTAATCCGTTATCCGACGACTCGCAGGATAATCATCACAAATCCGATTCACCTATCACCCCAATCTCTCCTCTTTTTCCCTTTTATCCGCTCGAACGACCCGAGTCTCTCATCTCCGACGAAGACATGGAGGGTGTAGCCCAGGCCGCAGAGGAAAGACGGGAAGCTGCCAGGGCTCAGATCCAAATACGGGAGGAAACGAAGAAGCGTAACGCCCTCCTGGAGAAGCAAAACCAGATGCTGACCAAACAGAACCAAACCCTGAATAAGCAGTGGTGGGCCATGTTCCTTCTCACGATCGTTTCAGCATTGGGCACGCTCGGCCAGGTGATACTGCAGTTGATAGGATGAAAGTCGACCCCCGCCCTTCGGCTGGCCTCCATCACGGATCGGTGATCATGGGAGGCATGGCCCCTATCCTCGTCGACATCGCTGCCGCGTCCGTATGGACCGGCCTCGCCCCCGGCACCCTACGTCGCTGGGCCTCCCAGGGCCGGGTGACTCGACACGGTGCCCCCGGCCGGCTCCTCTTCGACCTGCACGAACTACCCGCTGCGGACGCGCCAGAAGCGGCGGAGAGTCTACGCCTCGCGGCCGCGCACAGGGCGGCGCGGGAACGCCGTAACGCGGCTGGCGCGGCCTCGACTTGACATATGGCTGACCTGCAAGGAATCATTCGGTGCAGACGGACCCCGTGTGTCCGTTACCGACTTCAACCCGGGACCATGAGGGTCCCGGGTTTTCTCATGCCCTACGCTGACGGCGTCTTCACCGGGATGCGGGCCGCCCACTGCGGCCCCAACCCCACCACCAGACCCGCGGCGATCAACGCCCACGCCCACGGCAACACAGCCGACCGGGCCGCCGAGCATCCCTGGCTGCCGACGAGGACGTCGTGCATGGACGACGTGCCGAGGAACGCGGACCCGCACGAGGCGCCGGAGTGGTCGAGCGGCACTAGGCCGAGGACGAGCCCGCCGACGGCCAGGGCGGCGCCGACAACGATCAGGATCCGTGCAGGAGACATTCGGGGACCTCGCGTGTTCTGTGGGGGCGCCGAGACGGCGTTCGGTGACCAGTGTGACGCGGTTCGAGGCGTCTGTCAGGAGGTGAGGAGATTGTGGCCGCAGGAGACAACCTCCCACGGCCAGGGCGGCGCCGACAACGATCAGGATCCGTGCAGGAGACATTCGGGGACCTCGCGTGTTCTGTGGGGGCGCCGAGACGGCGTTCGGTGACCAGTGTGACGCGGTTCGAGGCGTCTGTCAGGAGGTGAGGAGATTGTGGCCGCAGGAGACAACCTCCCACCCGGCGTCCGTGACGCGATCATCGCGGACCTCCGCGCCGGCGGACACAGCTGCCGTTCCTTGGCGGATAAGCATGGGGTCGCGTTCTCCACAGTGAGCGCGATCGCGAAAGCCGAAGTCCCAGGCGCGTTCGACCGGACCCGCACCGCGAAAGCCGCGCACGCCCGCGCCGCCGACGGAAAAGTCCGCCGCGCCGCCCTCCGCGAACGCCTCCTCGACAGGGCCGCCGAACTCATCGACGCCACCGACCAGCCCTACCGCGTCTACGCCTTCGACCGCGACGGCAGATACCACGAACACGAACGACCCCGCCCACCCGCCGGCGAAATCCGCAACCTCATGACCAGCGCGGCCATCGCCATCGACAAATACACCCGCCTCGAAGCCATCGACAACGACGACCGCGACCTCCCCGCCGTGGACGCCTGGATCAACGCCATGACCGGAGGCCCATCCGAACCCCCCGGGAGGTGAGACACCTGACCGCTCACCCCCTCACCGGGAAAGGCCTTCAAGCCGTCCGCGCGAGCACCGCCTCCATCAACGCCTTCGAAGGCACCGTCCGCTCCGGCAAAACCGTCGCCTCCACCCTCGCCTGGATCCGATACGTCCGCCAGGGCCCCGCGGGTCCGCTCCTCATGGTCGGCCGCACCCAACGCACCATCAAACAGAACGTCATCGACCCCATGGTCGAGATGCTCGGGACCCGACGCTGCCGCTATGTCGCCGGCGCCGGAATCCTGCACCTTCTCGGCCGCACCATCTACGTGGTCGGCGCGAACGACGAGTCGGCCGTCACCAAGATCCAGGGGCTCACCCTGGCCGGCGCGTACGTCGACGAGGCATCCACTCTGCCCCAAGCCTTCTTCGACATGCTGTACTCGCGGCTGTCTATCGACGGCGCCCAGATGTGGCTGACCTCTAACCCGGCTGGCCCTCAGCACTGGTTGAAGCGGAACTGGCTCGACAGAGCCCGCCTATGGATCGACCGCGACGGCCGAGAGCACCGCGCCACCACCGACAGCATTGATCTCGTCCGCGTCAGCTTCAAACTGGAGGACAACCCCCACCTGCCCGCCTCCTACGTGGAACGGACGAAGAACTCCTACACGGGGCTGTTCTACCGCCGGTACATCCTCGGCGAGTGGGTCGCGGCAGAAGGAGCGGTCTACGACATGTGGGACCCCGACCGGCACGTCGTCGCGTGGGAGTCCCTGCCGCAGATGCGGCGGCTGCTGTGTCTGGGGGTCGACCACGGTACGACGAACCCGACTGCGGCTCTCTTGTTGGGCCAATGCGACCGCGGTCTGTACCTGGTGGACGAGTTCCGTCATGATCCGGCGCGCGATGCTGTGCGCCTGACCGACGCGGAACTTTCAACACGGCTCATCTCCTGGCTGGGCGAACGGCACCTGCCAGCCCAGACGATGCGCCCGGAGTACGTGGCAGTCGACCCGGCCGCAGCTGCGTTCAGGCTGCAGCTGCACCGGGACGGGATCACCTCGGTGCCTGCGGTGAACGACGTGATGTACGGGGTCAGCATGCTGTCGACTCTGTTGGCCGCCGGGCAGTTGCTGGTGTCGGACCGGTGCCGGGGATGGATCACTGAGGTCCCGGGGTACGCGTGGGATCCGGCAGCGACGGAGAAGGGCGCGGACGCGCCGTTGAAGACTGCGGATCACTCGTTGGATGGTGGTCGGTACGCGGTGGTCACGACGGAGGCGGTGTGGCGTCCGGGCCTGGTCGACCCCATGCCCCAGGCCGCGTAAGGCCGCCCTGCCTTCATACACAGCCGGCAGTACGGACTTCCATCAGCAGTGGACAAAGCCGCTCCTTCCAGTAGGAACCACCAGGCTACGAGGCCAAGGGGACATAACGAACCCCTCGTTGGAGGCATGTCCCGGACCGCTCCAGCCCCTAAGCACGAGAGGAGGTGCCCCATGCCGTTGCCCACCGACAACCCTGCCTGGCCCCCCGCCGACACCGCCCGGCCCCGCGCCCTCTACGACACATGGGGCGCCTGGTACTCCGGCGACCCCGAACAACTCACCCGCGTCTACAGCGGAACAGGGCCACGGGTCCGCCCCTCCCAGTACGCCGGCGGCATCGTTGGCGCCGCCGCACGCATGTGGTGGGGACGCCCCCACCCAGCCGGACAAGCACCAGCCCGCCTCCACATTCCCATCGCCAGCGACATCGCTGAGACCAGCGCGGACCTCGTTTTCTCGGAGCCGCCGACGCTCACCGTCGAGGACCCGGCCGCGCAGGCCCGTCTCGACCAGCTCGTCACCGACATCGGCCTGCACGCCACCCTCCTGGAGGGCGGCGAACTCGCGGCGGCCTACGGCGGCGTTTACCTGCGCGCCTCCTGGAACCGGGCGGTTGCCGGGCACCCGCTGGTGGACGCGATCATCCCGGACACCGCCGCACCCGAATGGCAGGCCGGCCACCTGGCCGCGGTCACGTTCTGGCGGGTCGTGCGGCTCGACGCCGGCACCGTGTGGCGGCACCTGGAGCGGCACGAGCCCGGCGTCATCTACCACGGCCTGTACCAGGGCACAGCCGACCGGCTCGGCTCGCAGCGGCCACTCGCCGACGACCCCACCACGGCCGTGTTCGCCGCTGCGGTCGGAGAGGATGGCGCGATCCCCACCGGCCTCCCCGGGCTCGCCGTCGTGTACATCCCGAACATGCGCCCGCATCGGTTGATCCGCGGCACACCGCTCGGCCGCTCGGACTACGCCGGCGTCGAGCCGCTGATGGACGCGGTCGACGAAGCCTGGTCGTCGTGGATGAGGGACCTGCGCCTGGCCAAAGCCCGGTTACTCGTCCCTGATTCGTACCTCCAGTCGGAGGGCCGCGGCAGCTCGGCATGGTTCGATCCGGAGCGCGAGGTCTACGAGGCCATGCACATGCTGCAGGGCCCCGACGGCGCGCCGGGGATCACCCCGATCCAGTTCGCCATCAGGGTCGAGGAGCATGCGCGTACCTGCGCGGAGCTGACGAGTCAGATCGTGCGCGCCGCCGGATACAGCTCCCAGACCTTCGGGGAGGCGGGGGAGATCGCGCTCACCGCGACCGAGGCTCGCGCCCGGGAGCGGCGGTCGTACTCGACCCGGCAACGCAAGATCGGGTACGCGACTCCTGGTCTGGCTCAGCTCGGGGAGATCATCCTCGCCCTCGACGCCGTCCAGTTCGGCAGCCGGGTGCCGGTCCTCCGCCCGACCGTGATCTGGCCCGACGGCGTGGAGGACGCGCCGGAGGCCACCGCGCGCACGATCACCCTGCTCGACCAGGCCGGCGCGATCTCCACCGAGATGAAGATCAGGATGGCTCACCCGGACTGGGACGACACCCAGATCCAGGCCGAGGTCGCCGCGATCCGCGCGCACGAGCCCGATCCTGTGGCGCTCGCGGGGTTGATCTCCGGCAACGCCACCCCGTAGCACCTTCTCCGGCCCGCCGTGCGGGTCCTTCCTCTCTTGCCCGGCCGGGTGCCGGGCCCGACACCGCCCAGGAGGCGCAGTCATGGACACCCCCGAGCAGCCGACACCGGAGCCGACGCCGACGGACATGCCGAAGACCCAACCCCCGGCCACACCCGAGCCGCAGACGTTCACCGCGGACTACGTGAAGCAGCTCCGCGATGAGGCTGCCGCGAACCGCGTCAAGGCCAAGGAGGCCGAAACCGCGCGGGAGCAGGCCGAGACCGAGCGGCAGGCCACCCTCGACGCGATCGCCCGCGCCCTCGGCCTCAACGAGCAGGAGCCGCCGGACCCTGAGGAGCTGGCCCGACAGCTCACCGCCGCGCAGGAGGCCACTGCCGCACGCGAGGCCGAACTACGGCAGCTCCGCGTTGAACGCGCTGCCGAACGCGCCGCGCGAACCCACGACGCGGACGTCGACACTCTCCTCGACTCCCGGGCGTTCACCACCGCCCTCGCCAAACTCGACCCCTCCGATGAGGGGTTCGCTGACGCTCTTGACGAGCTGGTGAAAACCACCGTCGAGGCCAACCCCAAGTACAAGCTCGCAGGCCAGGCGCCTACGACAAGCAGCGCAGACTTCGCCGGCGGGACTGGTGAGAAGCGCACCCGACCCACCAGCCTCTACGACGCCGTCACCCGCACACTCGGCTGACGGCCCACAGGGAGACCACCATGCCCGTCACTCTCGCTCAGGCGCAGGTCAACGCCCAGGACGACGTGTCCTACGCCGTCATCGACAACCTCCGGAGATACAGCTGGCTGCTGGACCAGATGGTGTTCGACGACACCGTCACCCCCGGCACCGGCGGCCCCAGCCTCGTGTACGGCTACACCCGCCTCCTCGACGCCCGCGGCGCCGCCTTCCGGCCGTTCAACGCCGAGTACACCCCGTCGCGCGCGACCCGTGAACGCAAGACGGTGGAGCTCAAGCCGCTGGGCGGGTCGTTCGAGGTGGACCGTGTTCTGGCCCGCCTCGGTAATCCGGCCACCAACGAGATCACGTTCCAGATGCAGCAGCTCCTCACGAGCGTGCGCACGAAGTTCCAGGACGAGCTCATCAATGGCGACGTGGCCCTCGATGCCAACGGGTTCGACGGCCTCGACAAGTCGCTGGTGGGCCAGTCCACCGAGTGGATCCCCGCCAACGAGGGCGTCACCGCCGGCTACCTCGACTGGACCGCTGGCACCATCAACACCCAGTCCCTCGCGATGAGCGGACTGGACATGCTCGACGACTTCCTGTCCCGCATCGTGCCCTCGACCACCGGCGGCGGTGATCTGGGGGCGCCCGGCGCGCTCCCGCCCGGCGTGAAGGCCATCATCGGCAACACCATCTCGATCACCCGCGTGAGGGCCCTCGCCCGCTGGGCCGGCATGTACACCGCTACCCGGGACGACCTCGGCCGCCAGGTCGAGCGGTACGGCCCGTGGGCGCTTGTGGACATCGGCGACAACGCCACCGGCACGGCACCGATCGTCCCGATCGGATCGCGCACCATCGACGGCGCCGCCGTCACGGGGGTCACCGACCTGTACGCCGTGTCGTTCGGCCTGGACGCGCTGCACGGCGCGTCGATGGCCGGGGTCCCCCTCGTCTCCACCTACATGCCGCCCATGGAGCAGCCCGGCGCGGTGAAGAAGGGCGAGATCGAAATGGGCCCGGTCGCTGGTGTCCTCCGCAACGTGAAGGCCGCGGGCGTGCTCCGCAACGTGAAGGTCTCCGGGAGCTGATCATGGAGTACACGGTTCAGGCGCCCACCGAGGGGTTCAGCGGTGACGTTGCCGGGACGCAGTTCCGCGAGGGAACCGCTGTCGTCGACAGCGTGAAGGACGCTTCGGTGCTGGCGTACTTCCGTCGGCGCGGCTACCGCGTCACCCGTGGCACTGCCGGCCAGGAGACGAACCACGACGGCACCGGTAGCCCTGTCCAGACTGGTTCGGATCCTGACCCCGGCAGCCCCGAGGTCCCCAACACCGCAGTGGACGCCGCCGTCGCCGACCGGCCCTCGAAGAACGCCAGCAAGGACGTCTGGGCAGCCTACGTTGCGGCGACCACCGACCTGTCCGACGCTGAGACTGCGGAGATGACGAAGGCGGAGCTGATCGCCCGAGCCGACGCGGACCGTGGGGATGGCGATGCCTGACGAGTGGCGCAACGTTCTCCGTGCCGCGTCGATCGTCGTCACCCTGCCTGACGGGCAGACCACTGACCTCCAGACGTTCCTGAACGACCTGGAGAACGGTGGCGAGATCACCGTGGCGTGGGCGGATGTGACCGGGAAACCGGCCACGTTCCCGCCCACAGCCCACACCCACGCAGCCGGAGACATCACCTCGGGCACGATCGCGTTCGCCCGGCTGCCCACCGGCACCACGGCGTCCACGGTCGCCGTCGGCAACCACACCCACACCGTTGATCAGGTCACCGACGCCACCGCCGTGGGCCGATCCGTCATGACTGCGGCTGATGCTGCCGCAGCCCGGTCGGCCATCGGGGCGGGCACGTCCAGCCTGGCGCTGGGCACCACCGGCACCACGGCCGCGGCGGGCAACCACAGCCATCCGGGCCTGATGACCGGGGCCGCGCAGGCGGTGGCGGACTCGGCCGCGACCGATGTCGCCGGCCTGGTCGCCGACGTCAACGGGCTGTTCGCGGCCCTGCGGTCGCGGGGCGTCATCGCTTAGAGAGAGGAGCGCGTGCCGTGGCCCAACCTGTGTACGCGACGCCGGAGGAACTGGCCGCCCGGCTCGGCCTGGCCGAGCCGCCGCCGCGCGCCGAGTACTGGCTGCGATTCGCGAGCCTCGATGTGGACGCCGCGCTGTTCGGGGTGGTCTACGCGACCACCCCGGATCAGACCCCGGCTGATCCCACCGTCGCTGCTGCACTGCGAGAAGCGACCCTGCTCCAGGCGGAGATGCTGATCGAGGTGGCGGACCCGACCGGCGCCCGACTCCAGTGGGACACCGTTCGGGTCGGTGACGTCTCCTACACGCGAGGGGGCGGGTCGGCTGGAAGGGCGGGGCCACGCGGCGACGGCCGTACCGTCGCTGCCCGCGCCTTGCAGGTTCTCCGCGCGGCCGGCCTGTACCCGACAGTGCGCACCGGGTGGTGCTGATGCTGCCGATCGTGACCCACCAGGTGACCGTGGTCCGGCCGCAGATCGTGCCGGACGCGCACGGCAACAGGTCGACCGACGCGAAGAACTGGGCTACGTCCAGCAGGTCGGGTCCGTGGCCGGCGTGCGTACAGCCCTCCGGCCAACAACCAACCGATTCCCGAGAGGACGACCGGGGCGGCCGGGAACGCACCACGACCACCGTCTCCGTCTACCTCGACGAGACCGTGGACGTTCGCGCGACCGATGGCGTCGAAATCGATGGCCAGTTGTACCAGGTGCTGGGCGACCCGACCCGCCGGCCCGACCCCATCGGACCCGCAGCGCACCAGGTGCTGACCGCGACCCTGATCCGGGGGTGACCGGTGCGCGTCTACATCAACCGCACGGCGATCGCCGGGTTCGGCAGTCTGCCGGAGGTCGACCGGGACCTGCGGCGCCGCGCCCACCAGGTCGCCGCCGCAGCCCGCGCGATAGCGCCGCGCGACACCGGCGCCTACGCCGGGAGCATCCACGTTGAAGCGCTGCCGCCGACTGGTTACCGGGTCATCGCGGACGTCGAGCACGCGGTGTTCGTGGAGTGGGATACGCGGCCGCACGAGATCCGGCCGCGTACCGCCCGCGCTCTGTGGTGGCCCGGCGCGGCGCACCCGGTCGCTGCTCGGGTTTGGCATCCGGGCACGGCCGGCCAGCACACGATGGCGCGGGCTCTCTCCCAGGCATACGGCAACACCCACACGTGAGGAGGCGGCGATGCCGCACATTCGAGTGACCTATCCACACGCCGGCCGGTCGCCGGGCGATGTGGTGTACGTGTCTTCTGCGGAGGCCGCGCGGCGGGAGCGTGACGGGACGGCGCGGGTTGTTCCGTCGCCGGTCCCCGACCCGGTGCCGACCCGGGCTGTGACCTCGGAGGTCGGCTCGGCGGCCCGGTCTCGGACCCGGGAGCGGACCCCGGCCCGGACCGTCGAGCAGAAGGACGAGTCCGGTGAGTGACCCGGCTGGGCTCATCCGCGTCGAACGCGCCGCAGAGAAGCTTCGGATCCTCGTCGACGGGGTCGAACTGCCATGCGCGATCGACACCACCGGGGTCACCCAGGTCACCAGCAGCCACGCCCACCCGGGCGTCACGCTGACGCTGCTCGCCGAACGCGTCGAGGTCGTGGACTCACTCCAGGACCGGATCCCGGATGACCGGCGCGCGGCGGCCCGCGCCTACCTCGAATCGCTGGCCCCCGGCGCCCGGCAGAACGGATAGAGGCATGGTCGTGGTGTTCGGCGACGCCGAGCTGGTCACCATCACCCGGCTCCGCGCCACCGTCACGGCAGGCCACGTCTGTTCGGAGCCCCCCGGACCGGACGAGCTGGAGGCGTTGATGCCGGTGCTGATGGTGCAGCGTCTCCCATCCCCGCCCATGGCCAACCGATTCGCGTTGGACGTGGCGCGGATGGATATCACCGCCCGCGCCTGGGACCGCCCGGCCGCGATCGAGCTGGCGTCGCAGGCCGGCGCGGCCATACGGAGCATGGGCGGTCTCACCATCGCGGACATCACGGTGTCGACGGTGCGGCGCATGACCGGCCCGGAGGTGCGCCCCGACCCCGGCATCGGCCGTGTTGCGGGGTTCACCTGCGAGCTGTTCCTACGGCCCCTCAGCTGACCAGTTACTTGTTCGCCCCGGTCGCCCGGGGCTTTTTCGTGCCCACCCGGGCGAGGAGGAATCGTGGCTGACAACCCGGATGCCCTACGCGTCGCAGTCGACGGCGGCAAGTGCTACATCGCGCCCGTCGGCAGCGTCGTGCCGACCGGTCTGGACCCGTTCGGCGCCGAGTGGCGCGACCTGGGCCTGATCTCGGACCAGGGCGTCAACGAAGCGTATGAGGAAGAACGGTCCCAGAAGAGACCGTGGGGCTACAAGAGCCCGGCGCGCACCGACATCACCAGCATCACCAAGACCTTCGGAATGACCGCGTGGGAGACGAACGCGTACACCCGCGCGCTCTACGACAACGTCGACTTCTCCTCGATCCGTGAGTTGTCTGGCGGCATCATCCACATGCCGGTGCGCCGACCGACCGGCCAGAAGCTGTACATGCTCGCCATCGACAGCTTCGACGGGACCAACCATCTGCGCACGGTTGTGCCGCGCGCGGAGATCACCACCCGCGGCGAGATCGTGAACAACTCGGAGGAGGTCATCGGCTACCAGTTCACGTGGACCGCGTATGAGACGACTGACGGCTCGATGTTCGACCGGTACTACCTCAGCTCCGGAATGTGGCTGCCGGTCGAGCAGGTCGAGGTGTCCGGCACCCCGACTGTGGCTGTGGGGTCGACGACGCAGCTCACCGCGACCGCGTCGTACTACAACGACACCGACCCGGCGGAGGTCAGCGGCGACGCGGCGTGGGATAGCTCCGACCCCGCCATCGCGACGGTCGACGCGACCGGCACCGTCACCGGCGTCACGGCTGGCACCGCGACGATCACCGCGGCCTACCGGGGCACGTTCGGTGAGCTGGACGTGACCGTGACGGGGGCCTGATGGGCCGCGGTGCGGGGTGCGCGAGGCACCCCGGCCGCTTCCTTCTTCCTGTACGCCTGCACCCTGCACGAGAGGATTCCCCATGTCCAAGAAGACGAAGGCCACCGAGCGCGTCGACGTCGCCGAGCTGCGCGCCTTCCGCAACGCGCAGGAGACCGAGGCGCTGGAAACCGCGTACTCCTTCACCATGCGCGACGGCACCGTGTTCGACTTCCGCCCCATCGCGGAGTGGTCCTATCGGTGCGAGCGCGCCATGCTCGTCGGTGACGTCCCCACCTGGGCCCGCCACGCTCTCACCAACCCCGAGCAGCAGCTGGATGCGTTCTTGGATACGTCGTCCCGTGACATCGGCCGGATCATGCAGCACTACATCGACGTGAGCGCGGTGTCCCGGGGGGAAGACTCCAGCTCCTCCGAGTCTTAGAGGAGCACCCGCGCGCCGTCGAGCTCGACCTGCTCGACCGGGGGGTCGACCTGCTCGACTACTACCGGGGCCGCATCTCCACGCGACGTATGGCGTTGCTCGTTCTCCACGATCTGGGCCGGATGCCGCGTACCCGCGCCGCGCTGGCCGGCGAGGATCCGGCGCGGCCATGGGACGAGTTGAACACACAGCTGGCCCTCCTCGATTCGAGACTCCAGTTCGTGTTGCGGGTGTTGTGGGTCGGCCTGCGCCTCGAAGGTGACCCGCCCCCCTCGACGACGTATCCGGTTCCGGGCGCGGACGAGCAGCCGCAGGGGTCCCCGCAGGGGCCGCCGCGCATGGACCCGCGGCACCGCGAGTACCTGGACCGGTTCGCACCACAGCACTGACACTGAGAGGAGGGCGTCGATGCCATCCGCTGGGTCCGTCCACGTCGACGTCCTCCCCGACCTGAAGAAGTTCGGGCCGCAGCTGCGGTCGCAGCTCACCCAACTCGGCCGCGCCGCAGGCCGCCACGCCGCCACCGCCTCCAGTGAGGCGTTCGCGAAGCAGTGGACCGCGTCCATCGGTGTCGACGTCGACGCCGCCGGCGCTCTCACCCAGCTCGCCACCATCGAAGCGGCCGTGGACCGGCTCGACGGGCGTCGGATCCGTCTCACCGTCGACGCCCCGACCGCGACCACCGCCCGCACCCAGGTCGCGGGGCTGCGCGGCGAGCTGGACCTGCTGCAGCGGGCCGCTCTGGCAGTCGGCCCTGCCCTCACCGCCAGCCTCGGAGTCGGGATCGGCGGCGCAAGCGCGGCAGCGGCCGGCGTGGCTGCGGCGGGCAGCGGTATCGCGGGGCTGGCGGCGGTGGCGATCCCCTCAGTGATGGGGATCGCGGACGCCCTGTCCTATCAGGAGCAGGCTGCCCAGGGCTCTGAGGCTGCGGTCCGCAAGTACAACCGCGCGCTTTCGGAGATGTCGCCGGCGGCGCAGCGGCTGATGGCGGACTACGAGGGGTTCGCCGCCGAATTCGGCGCGTGGCAGCAGTCGTTGGAGCCGACGGTGCTGCCCCGAGCGAGTCGTGCCCTGGCGATCCTGGGCGGCCAGTTCGGGCAGTTCACGCCGGTCGTGCAGTCCGCTGCGGGCGGTGTCGATCAGTTCATGGACTCGGCGCAGTCAGCGTTCGCCTCACCAGAGTGGCGATCGTTCACGTCGTTCCTGGCCCGCCAGGCGGGTCCGAGCATCGCTGCGCTCGGCGACACCGCCATCAACACCGCGCTCGGCCTGACCGGGCTGATCGTCGCCGCCGAGCCGCTGTGGAGCCGCCTCGCGCCCGGGCTGGAGGAGTTGAGCGCGCGGTTCGCGACGTGGGCGAACGACACCCAGAACTTCACCGGCTTCATCGGGTTCGTGCTCTCCGACGGGCCGCTCGTCGTCGACATGCTGACCTCCATCGGCGGCGCCCTCATCGACGTCGGCGTAGCGCTCGCCCCCCTCGGATCGGTGTACCTGTCCGGGCTGACACTGCTCGCCGACACGGTCGGCGCGGTCGCCGACCACGCGCCGTGGCTGTTGCAGCTCGCGGTCGCGGCGGGCACGGCACGGATGGCGCTGTCCCTACTCGGCGCGGTGAACACGACGCTGCTTCAGCCGTTGCGGGCGCTCCCGGAGCGGATCGCGGCGGCCACGGATCAGCTCCGCGACTACGGGACCGTGTCCGGCCAAGCCGTGACGAACACCGGCCGGTTCCAGGGGGCGGTGTCCAACGCGGTCGGTGTGCTCGGTGGCCCGTGGGGGGTGGCCATCACGGCCGGTGTGACCGCGCTGGGCATGTGGATCGCGAGTCAGCAGCAGGCGGCCGCCCGAACGGACGAGCTGACGAGGGCGCTGCAGGCGTCCAACGGAGCGATCGACGCCAACGTGCAGAAGGTCGCGGCGCAGACTCTCCAGCAGGAGGGCGCCCTCGACCTCGCCCGCCAGCTCGGGATCGATCTCCAGCTGGTCACCGACGCCTACCTCGGCAACGCGGACGCGGCCGCGAACCTGAACCGTGAGCTGGACCGGTTGCGCCGTGAGGGCACGATCACCACCGAGACCCTGCTCGGCACGCAGACCAGCCTGGATCAGACCGGGCACACGGCGGAGACGCTGTCGGTGCTCATGGGCGAGCTGACGGGCGATATGGATGCGTCCACGCAGGCGCAGCTCAACTTGGCTGCGGCGACGGGTGGAACGAGCGCGCAGCAGGACCTGCTGACCGGGTCGCTCACGTCGGGCGCTCTCGCGGCGACCGACATGAAAACCGCCCTCGACGCCCTCACCGCGACGAACCTCAGCGCGGCGCAGGCAGAGCTCGGCTGGTACCAGGCCGTGACGGCGGCGACGGAGGCGGTGACGGCCAACGGGGCCGCGACCGATCTGAACACGGCCGCTGGCCAGGCGAACCGGCAGGCGCTGCTGGGCATGGCGACGGCAGCGAACAGCCATTTGGTCGCGATGCAGGAGAACGGCGCCGGAGCGGACACGCTGACCAGCCGCCAGGAGGCGCAGCGGAAGAAATTCGTGGAAGTGGCCAAGCAGATGGGCCTCACCGCGAAGGAAGCGCGGGAACTCGCGGATGACTATCTGGGGATCCCCGATGAGATCTCCACCGCGATCCGCGTGAACGCGCGCGGCACGTGGACCCTCTCCTCGTCCGGCGAGGAGTTCTCGGCTGGCGGCAACAACCTCAGGCTGTACGCCTCCGGTGGCCCGGTGCTGGGTCCGGGGACGGGCACCTCCGACTCGATCCCCGCGATGCTGTCCAACGGCGAACACGTGTGGACAGCAGCCGAGGTGAACGCGGTCGGTGGGCAGGCTGCCATGTACCGGCTCCGCGCCGCCGCCCGCACCGGACAGATCCCGGCGTTCGCGCGGGGCGGCGCGGTCACCACCACCGGGACCGGCCCCACCGCGTGGGACCAGATCGACGACCACCGGGAGGACGTGCGGCTGGAGATCCAGCGGCTCATCACCTCCACGGTGGACGGGGTGGCGACGGATGTCGGCGCGCAGCTGCGGCGGCTCATGTCGCAGGGCGGGATCGGCGCGGTCCAGCGCGCTGCCTCCCAGCTCGGCCTGCCGTACTCGTGGGGCGGCGGCGGCCCCGGCGGCCCGTCGAGGGGCTTCGGCCGGGGTGCCGCCTACATCGGGTTCGACTGCTCGTCGCTCATGCAGTACGCCTGGTGGCCCTGGGTGAAGCTCCCGCGGGTCACCTACGACCAGATCCGGTCCGGTATCGCCGTCCCCACCGGCCAGCAACGCCCTGGCGACCTTGTGTTCCCGCACCTGGGGCACGTCGCGATGTACGCCGGGGGTGGCCGGCTGATCCACGCCCCCTACACCGGCGCGAACGTGTCGTACCGGTCCATGTACGCCTCCCCGCTGGCGATCCGCCGGCCGGTGCGCGGCCTGGCCACCGGCGGCCTCACCGAGGCGAACGAGATGTTCGTGGCCGGGGAGCAGGGGCCCGAGCTGATCCAACTCCGTGACCCGGCGCGGGTCTACTCCCACCAGGAGAGCCTGCGCATGGTCCGGGAGGGGCGTCGCACGGCGGCGGTGCGGGGCGGGGACGGCGCAGCCGCGCCGTTGATCGGTACGAACGAGATCCACCTGCATGACTCGCAGGCGACTGTTCGCGAGGCCATGTCCGAGTTGACCCACACGCTGCGCGTCGTCCGGAAGGGAGGACTCTATGGAGCCTGACCTCGCGGATGACCAGTGGGAGATCGGCGGCCTCATCCTCGGCCGCGGGCGTCCGCTCGCGGTCGAGGACTGGAGCGTGGGCGACGTCGAGGCGCGTCTCGGCGACGTCGACCGGGCGGGCGGGGACGGCCGCGAGTTCGGCTACGACTACCACGGCGGGCGCACGCTAACGCTGGAGGTGTTCACCGACACCACCACGGCTGCCGCGTCCCGGGATGCGGCGGCTGCTCTCCACCGTGTCTGGGATGCTCCTGCGGTACGCGCGACCCCCCGCGCGGTCATGCCGCTGCGGGTGCGGTTGCCGGGCGCGCCGACTGTGATGACGGTGTACGGGCGGCCACGGCGGCTGTCGACCGCGACGCTGCGGGGCCGCCCGGACGGCGTCGCAGACTATGTGGCGACGTTCGACACGGTCGACTCCGCCTGGTACGGCGACCTTCGGACGGTCACCCTGTCCCTGCTGCCGGACCTGTCCGGTGGTCTCACGCTGCCCGCGCTGCTGCCGGTGCGGCTGGAGCCGATCGGCAACGCCAACGCCGACCTGCTGGTGAACGAGGGCGACACCGTGTCCTGGCCCATGATCGAGTTCACCGGGCCGATCACGAACCCCGAGATCACCTGGGTCGGAACCGACATCTCGCTCCGCCTCGTGACCACGATCCCCCACGACCGGACGGTCACGATCGACACCCGGCCGTGGGCGCGCACGATCCTCCGCTCTGACGGCGCGTCCCTGGCTGGCGCGAAACGCGGCGTCCTCCTCGAAGACCTCCGCTTGCCGCCCGGCCGGACCGAGGTGGCGTTTCGCGGCCAAGACCCCACCGGCGCCTCCTCAGCGACGATCCGCTGGCGCGACGCCTACTCGACCCCTTAGGAGACGCTGATGACCTGGCAGCCTGTGTACGCCGTGGACGGCGGCACCATCTCCGGGCCTGTCCTGCGCCTGCAGCAGCAGTCCGCGACACGCGGCGGTGAAGGGATCGTGGAGGCGGGGGATCTTCGTGTGCAGGCGCTCGCTGTGCCGGGGTCAGCGGTCCGTGTGGCGGCGGGGGCATGCACGATCGTGGGCCGCGAAGTGGCGTGGCAGGGGAGCTACTACGGCCACAACGTTGGCGACGACGTCGTCGACATCGCGGCAACGGACTCCGCCGGCGGCCGGTCAGATCTGGTTGTTGCCCGGATTGAGGACCCGACCATCAACGGGTCGCCGTGGAACCACGACCCCTCGCAGGATCCGCTGATCTACACGCGGGTGATCCCGGGCGTGCCCCCGGGCACCACGGCCGTGCCCGCTGGGGCGGGGTCCGCGATCCCGCTCGCCCGCATCGACATCCCCGCATCGACGGCGACGATCACCCAGAGCATGATCACCGACCTGCGGCAGATGATGGACCCGCGACGCCAGCGGGTCCTGAGGGTGCAACGCGGAGTCGACCCGATCGACCTGGGCGGCAACGTCCAGAACCCCGACTGGGAGAACTGGCCCAACTTGGTGTGGCCGGACGTCGTCATCCCCGAGTGGGCGACCCAGGTACAGATGGTCGGGCACTGGGGCAATGTCCTGTTCGGCTCCGCTGACCTCGCCTCCGGCAGCGGCAGCACCGACGCGGCGGGCCGGGCGCGGATCGCCCTCGGGTACGGCGCTGCGGGCGGGGCGACGGATATCCAGACGCAGAACTCCATCTACAACTTCAACCTGAGCAGCAACGCGACGCGGGTAGGATTCATGGCCGCCGACCAGCGCGCTGTGCCCGCTGCGATGCGCGGCCAGCGCGCGAACCTGCGGATGCAGGTGTCGGGAACGGCGGGAGTACGCGGCCGGCTGCGCGCCGACGCCTGGTCGAACTTCTACGTCGATCTGGAGTTCTTGGAGCTCCCGACGCTGGACGTGGACGCCTGATGTGGCGGTTTTACGCTCGGCGCGCGGTCGGCGGCGCATGGCTGTCCGACGAACTCCCCCTGTCGGGGGTGCGGATCACGCATGCCCTGTCCGGTCCCGGCGGCATGACCGCGACCCTCGACCCGGTGTACCGGGACCTGCTCGGCGACGACGGGCAGCCGCTCATCCAGGAGTGGGGCACGTTGATCTTCGCCGAGGCGGCTGGTCAGCTGCGCGGCGGCGGGATCGTCACGGCCGCCCGCATCACCGGGCAACGCCTGGTCCTCACGGTCGACGGGGTCACCGCCTACGCTGCGGGCATGCCGCTGACGTCCACGCTGACATGGGGCGGCAAGACGGACGGCGTCGGCGGTCAGGGGGTGGACCCGTTCACTGTGGTCCGTGCCCTGTGGGATCACCTGCAGTCCCAGCCCGATGGTGGTCTGGGTGTCACCGTGTCGTCCGGGTCGACGCCGTACCGGCTCGGCGCGTGGCACAACGCCCGCAGGCTCGACTCCGATGGGAGTCTCGGTGACGACCCGGCGGCGATCCAGGATCCGCCGATTCCGATCGATCGGGTGTGGGACCCGAAGGTCGACAAGAAGCCGACCGCAGCGCGCGGCAAATCCGTGTACTGGCAGTACCAGCTGCCCTGGTGGGACGACATCGAGGTTGGCGCGAAAATCGCGGAACTCGCCCGGCAGGTGCCGTTCGACTACCGCGAGCACTACGCCTGGGCCAGTCCGGCCCGGGACGACGTGGTGATGGAGATACAGCTCGGCTACCCCCGAATCGGCAGACGCCAGGACGAGTTGGTGTTCGTCGAGGGCGAGAACGTGACGGACCTGGTCACCGTCGAGCGGGACGGCGCCGACTACGCCAACGAAGTTCGCGCCTACGGGGCGGGCGAAGGCTCCAAACAGATCCGCCAGACCGTGAGCCAGCGGGATGGTCGGCTGCGGCGGGCGACCGTCGTGGACCGGCCCGACCTGGCCGACGCGGCGGCCCTGCGCGCGGTCGCGGCGGACGAGCTGCGCCGGGCGAACGCCCTCGTCGACATCACCTCGTTCACGGCCCGGGACCATCCGAACGCGCCGATCGGCTCATGGGACATCGGCGACGACGTGCTCGTCCACACCCGCCGAGGCTGGGCTCCCACCACCTTGTGGGTGCGGATCACCGCGGTCGAGATCGAGCCGGCCTCCGGCCAAATCACCATCCGCTGCTCCAGATCCGACCGGTTCCGATACGGAGGCGCATGATGCCACTCGACTCCGAGACCCGCGCGGTCATTGACCAGCTCCGCCGCGCCCTCGCCCGGCAGGAGCAGGAGATCACGGCGCTTCGCCGGGGGCAGCGCGGCCCGCAGCTGGCCTACTCCTCGCTGGAGGAGGGACAGTCGATCGCGGTGGTCGACACCACCGGCGTCGAGCGCGGCCGGATCGGATGGCAACCCGACGGTGGGGTGGGACTGGTGGTGGGGGGAGGGGATCCGCCGCCGGCGCCGACCGCGCCGGTCGTGGAGCCGAGCCTCGGCGGGCTGCGCGTGGTGTGGGACGGCGCCATGGACGGCGACGTCGCGGTGCCGTCTGACCTCGCCCACGTCGAAGTCCACGTGTCGACCACCCCCGGGTTCACCCCGGTGGCGGCGACGCGGGTCGGAACCATCACCCAGGCCGGCACCGGGGGAATGCTGCCGGTCGTGCCGCTTCCCTACACCGAGCACTTCGTGCGGCTGGTCGGCGTCACCACCGGCGCCGTCGCCGGCGCGGCCTCCGCCGAGGCCGCTGCCACCCCGTTGCGGGTCGACGGGCCGGATCTCGCCGCGGGGTCGGTGACCGCCGGGGCGATCGAGGCCGGCGCGGTCACCGCCGACAAGCTCCAGGCGGTCCTCGTCCTGGCCTCGCGGATCATCGCCGGCAGCCCGGACGCGGCACGGGTCGAGCTCGATGAGACCGGGCTGCGCGGCTACAACGCCAGCGGCGAGATGATCCTCGCCGTCGCCGACGGCAGCGCGGTGTTCTCCGGCGATGTCACCGCGTCCACCGTGGCCGGGTCGACGATTACCGGCTCCGACATCGTGGGGTCCAGCTTGCTCCTGGGCGACCGCGCCGCCGACCACATCCGCATCGACCAGGTCCTCACCCAATACGAGCTGGTCGCGGCGTCGGCCTCCGGAGCCAACGTGTGGATCATGACCTCGCCGGACGGCGCGACCATGCTCACCTCCCCACCGGACGAGCCGGGCTACGGCTGGTCGGCGGGGACCCTGCACGGCTACCTGCACCGGCAGGGGACCGACGTGTGGCCTGCGACGGGGATCGCGTCACCGTCGCAGATCGGCGCGGGCTACGCCCAGATCGAGATGGAGGGCGGCACCACGGCGCGGCCGGACACCCAGATCTCCTACCGGGCCGATCACCACCTGCTCTACCGCGCGGTCGGGTCGACGGCGACGTCCGGGTCGATCGAGATCGACCCCACGCTGTCGGTCCGCGCGCCGGCGCACCAGTACCAACGGGTGGAGCTGGTCGCCCAACCGACCGGGTCTGGCCTCAACGGCGTGTGGACCGATTTCACGGCCGCGCAGTACCCGCGGGTAACGTTCCGGACGGGGGCCTCTGGCCGGGTGCGCATCACCATCACGATGTGCGGAATCAACGCCACGACGGGTGGGGCAACGCTGGCCGTGGGGTTCAGGTTGGAGGGTCCCACTACGGTCGGCGCGGCGCTGGCCCGCTCGGCGATGGTCCGCGCCCGCCAGTTCGTCGGCACGGCCAACACCTACGGCGTGCAGCAGACCTCGACGGTCTACATGCAGCTCAGCGGATACACCGAGTACACCCTGATCCCCGCGTGGCGGGCGTCCGGCGCCGGCGGCACCTGGGGGGATGCCGTCGACTCCCAGATCAAATTCGACCTGAGCTACGACAACTCGATCGTCGTCGAGCCCCTGATGTGAGGAAGAGATCATGACCAACCCCGACCAGAGCGCCGACGGCGCGGAGACGGGCATCCCGCCGGCCAACTGGGCCGGGGACGCGCCGCCCCTCACGCCCGCTCCGCCCGACCCCGCGCCCGACTACGACGAGATCGACGCCAGGCGCCCCGAACCCCAGGAGTAGGAGACGCCCGGTGGATCAGGAGATGACCATCGGGGAGGTCGCCCGCGCCCTGGCCCGAATCGAGCAGGGCCAGCGGGAGTTGCGGGACGAGCTGGCGTCCCGCATGAACCAGATGGTCCCCATGCAGGTGTACACGCTGGAGATCAGCGCGCTGCGCGGCGAGCTGGTCGAGCTGAAAGCCGACCTCGCCACCCAGGAGAAGGAGGTCGAGGCCGACCTCGCCGCAGTGCGTGATGACCTGCGCACGGCCGACCGGCAGCGAATCATCGACCGCCGCTGGTGGCTCACCGCCGTCGGTATCCCCGTTGCCGCCCTCCTCATCCAGTACGCCGGCCTGATCCTGGGAGGCGGGTCGTGACCGGGCGCCGCTGGCCGCGGCTACGGATCCGTCTCGAAACGTGGCGTGGGCTGGGGTTCGCCTGCGCGTTGACGACAGCGTTCCTTGTGCTCGGGGGACTGATCCAGGTCAACGCCACCCAGGTCGCCCAGCTCCGCCAGGACTCTGAGGCCCTTGCCCGCCAGGTCGAACAACTCGGCGGGACGCCGGTGGTCACGCCCGCGCCGCCGCCGCTCCAGGGCGAGCCCGGCCCCCCAGGCCCTCCGGGGCCTCGCGGGTTCCCCGGCCGCGACGGTTCTCCGGGTCCCGCCGGTGAGCCCGGCGTCGGGATCGTCGGCCCCTCAGGCCCACCCGGCCCTGCCGGCCCGCAAGGAGAGCAAGGACCCCCAGGGCCTGCGGGCGAGCCCGGCCCCCCGGGACCTCCCGGCCCGGCCGGTCCCCCAGGGCCCCCGGGGCCGTCCGGCCCTCCAGGCCCCGCAGGGCCTCCAGGGCCTGCCCCAACGCCCACTCCATGACCCCAGAGAGAGGACCCGCATGGTCAACATCGTCTCCCGCGCCGAATGGGGAGCGCGCGCTCCCAGATCCCGCCAGACCGTCTCCTGGTCGGCGCGTACCGAGTTCGTCGTCCACTACTCCGCCGGCCCGCCCTCGCAGACGCCGCGGCAGATCCAGGCGTTCCACATGGACTCCAACGGCTGGTCCGACGTGGGCTACAACTTCCTCGTCGACACCGACGGCAAGATCTACGAGGGGCGCGGGTGGCTCGTGGTGGGCGCGCACGCCACCGGCCACAACACCTCCGGTATCGGCGCCTGCTTCATCGGCGGCAACGGCGACGCCACCCCCGCGGCCCGCGAGGCGATCCGGGCGCTGTACGACGAGGCGAACCGCAAGGCCGGACGCACCCTCAAGATCCGGGGGCACCGCGACGTGGGGTCCACGGACTGCCCGGGGGGCGACTTGTACGCGTGGGTGCGCGACGGCATGCCCGCCAACGGGTCCGCGCCGGCGTGGCCGGGCCGCTACCTCCAGCACCCGCCCACCGTGAAGTCCAGCGAGGCTCGCACCTGGCAGGCCCGGATGCGGCAGCGCGGCTGGCGGATCGACGTCGATGGCTGGTATGGACCCAAGTCGAGGTCGGTGTGTTCGGCGTTCCAGCGCGAGAAGGGGCTCGCCGTGGACGGGATCGTCGGCCCCGACACCTGGCGGGCGACCTGGACCGCCCCCATCACCTGACCGAACATCCTGCCCCGCCCCGGCCGCCCTGGCCGGGGCTTCCTCATGGAGGTCTTCATGTCTCACAGCTCACCGACCCCCGTGTCCGGCACTTCGGCCGAGGCCCGCGCCGACGCCCGTTCCCGCGCGGTGCGCACCGTCGCCCAGGGCCTCATCTCGGTCGTCCTCGTCGCCGTCGCCGGCGTCATCACGGACCAGGTCGTCGTCGGCCAGTCGATCACCTGGCCGGCCCTCGCCGCCGCCGCAGGAACGGCCGCGCTCACCGCCGTCGCTGCCTACGTTCAGCGGCGCCTGGAAGGCCACCGCGGCTGACCCCGGACACGCGAAAACCGCCCCGCACACCGTTGTCGGTGGGCGGGGCGGTTTGGTGTTTACAGGCGGTGCTGGCATCCGCCGGGGCCGTAGCGCATCACGTCGCCCGCCCAGCGGTCGAACGCGGCCCGGTCGATGTCGTTTGGCTCCTCGCCACCTGACTCACTGAACAGGTCATGGACGCGCTCGTAGGCTTCGGTGAGAGCGACGGAGTACTTTTTCTTTGCGTCCCTGATCCTCTTGAGGTCCTTGTCGGAGCGGTGTGACTGGTCGTACTTCTCCTGCGCCGCCTTGTACTGCTCGTCGGCATGGATGATGTCGGGAATCACGTCAAGGAGCCGTCGCGTGAGATCGAGGACTGCCTCCTGCGCCTCGGCGATATCCCTTTCATCCACGGTCTCGTCGCAGGACGCCTTGCAGACCAGGAACGCCCTCTCGTCGCGGTAGCGCACCTCGACGAAGGCACCGCTCTGTTCGGAGATAGCCACGTTCACCCACCATCCAGTGCGGTCGATGTCGTCGGCGTCACTGCGGGCAACAGGTGGCTCTTCCGGGAACTGATAGCGGGGATTATCAGCCTCGATTTTATCGATGACAGCAAGGGAGAGACCGGTGAGCTCATGGATCTTGGCCTTGGGGAGACCGAGGGTGAGGGCGCGGAGGACGCGACGGTCGCGCTGGCGGACCATGGCCGCCCATTTGACCAGACCCAGTTTTGCCTCCTGCTGTGCGTCAGCGAGGGGCGGGAAAAGTTCTTTGAGTGCCATCATGAGGTAATCGTGCCACCCTCCGTATTGTGTGAGCGGGAGAATGCGCCTTCTCGCTCACAGCAACGCCCCGCCCTCCGTGCGCTTCCGTTCTACTGGTCGTCGCAACACCTCACCATAGATCCCATGATGGGACATTCCGTGTCCAAGTGGACACGCCGCGTCATGTTACTCAGGTAAAGTGAAGGGAGATTCATGTCGGGCAAGAAAATGCCCCGGTGCGCCAACACCGGGGCCAGAGCAGTTAACCGAGGTCAACCAAAGTGTCTGACTGCAAGACTACCAGCCTGCGCAAGGCTGGATCTGGAGGGGGTTCCCCTTTCGACCAGATCCGCCACGAGGACAAGTACGGCCGCGAGTACTGGACGGGCCGCGAACTCCAGCCCCTCATGGAGTACTCACAGTGGCGTGACTTCGCTGCTGTCATCATCAAGGCCAAGGACGCCCTGGCCCTCGTGGAAGGCTCTGAGCAAGCGGAACAGAACTTTGCGGAGACGCGCAAAGTTTCCGGAGCACGCGGACCCGCTAGCGCGGACTTCCATCTGAGCCGACTTGGCGCCTACCTGACCGCCATGGCCGGGGACGACACCAAGCAGGCAGTCGCTGAGGCCCGCGTCTACTTCGCCGTGCGCGCCCGTGAGGCCGAACTCCACAGACTCTCCCAGGCCGAAATCCGCCAGACCGCGCTGGCCCGCGCCCGGGAGATGATCGACTACGCCACCTTCCGCGACATGATGGCCGAGAACGCCACCGACTACGAACCGAGCAGCCACGAGACCCGTAAGTTCTTCGGCGCCATGCAGAACCAGCTGTACCGGCACCTCACCGGCATGGACGCTAATCAGCTCAAGGCCGCGAGAAAGCTCTACCATTGGCCCGGCCGGGAGAAGGGCAAGGAGGAGCCCAGCCCCAAGAGTCCGCACCGCAAGATCGCAAAGAACTACCTCACCGTGAACGAGTTGCAGAAACTGAACCGCCTTGTGGGGCGACTGTGCCTGCGCGCTGAGGACATCGCTGAGGACGGGGTGCATCTGTCCATGGCGCGCTGGTCTCAGCTGGTCGACGACGAACTGAGGTTGCTGGCCCGCCCGCTCGCTTCCTGACGTGTCGCAAGCCGCCCTGTCCTCCTTCAGGAGGACAGGGCGGCTTCATCATGTCTGGGGCCGCCCGGCGCGCCGTTCGTCTCCTCGCCGGGCGATGATGGCGATCTCGCGCGCGCAACGTCGCATGGTCTCTTCCGGGTCGCCGGGCACGTAGCAACGGGCGAACATGTCGGCAGCCACTCCAAGATCTGGGCCGGCATCTCCTCGGGCAGGTTCATGGCGCGGGTGTACCCCGGGACAGCAGAACGCCCCCGCACCCGGTAGTCCAGGCGCGGGGGCGACGGCCGAGGCGGCGCTGTCAGGACGACCAGCCCGACAGGACCAGGCCGCTATTTCGGCGGGTGATCCTCGTGCTCCCCCTTACAGCAGTTCGCGCAGTCACCCCCGATCCCCTGAGACCACACGAGGTAGTCCCAGTCGTACCCCGCCTCGCGGATCGCGGTGGTCGTGCGGATACGACGCTCAGCGCGCTCTTCCGCTGTGGTCTGCCCGGTGAGTGGCACGTGGTGGATGTAGCGGCCGGCCACGAGGTTGCAGAACTTGCTGTAGGCCCGGGTGTTCAGAATGAACAGGTGCCACCCCTGGTCGACGAGAGGGCTGGGGGAGAGCTGGTCGGGGTGGGTCCCGGCGACTCGCAGGAAGGTGAGCGTCTGCTCGGCGATTCGCACTGACATTTCACGGGAGTGGCCGTGTTCCTTCATCAGCGCCTCGACGAGGTAGTCGAAGTCCTCGGGAGCGATGAGGTTTCGGCATTGTGGTGGCCTGGTCACGTACACGGGGGTTCCTTTCGGCGGGCTGGCGTGAGAACACCATCTCTCAGCTGATGGCGGCGCGGGTGTGATCCCGTGGCCGGGGGTCGTGACGGACAGGGGGGGTGGTCCGGGACGGCCCCTCGACCGTCCCGGACCGGTTCCCCGGGAAACCCCCTCACGGTTCCCGGGGCCCGCGCGCGTTCTGGGGAAGGGCGCGCGGGAGCGTGTGGGCCGCCCGCCCCGCGCCTGAGACGGGCGGCTGGCCAACGCCGGGGTTTCCGGCGAGCAGGACGCTCACCCCGACGCGGCCGTCTGTGGAGGACCGAGCCTCTATTCATAGCGTGTACGTGCATGCACGTCTATGGACGTAGCCGATCGTAGCGGCTCGATCCTGTTCATCTACCGTTTCGGTCGTGATCATGGACCACCACGACCCTGA